>NZ_JBNHEY010000007.1:0-182559 GCF_059089725.1 Arthrobacter sp. M71 S08
CTCCGAGTTGGAGTGGGCCTTAGACAAGCCACATCCCACTCGGAGGTTCTCCCTAGTTCAACCAGGCTCGCCGCTACCAACGTCCTGGCCGGGTACAGCTAGGCGGTGACCTGGCGCTTGGAGGAGATCACTCCGGTATTGAAACCTGCCAGGTTGAGGCCGCCGTGGAAGCGCGCGTGTTCAATCTTGACGCAGCGATCCATCACCACGTTCATGCCGGCAGCTTCGGCGTCGTGCGCCACGTCCTCGTGCCAGGAGCCCAGCTGCAGCCACAGAGTCTCTGCTCCGGCGGCTTTGGCTTCCTCGAGGACCGAGGGGAGATCGTCGTGCTTGCGGAAGACATCGACAATGTCAGGCTGTTCCGGCAGGTCCGCGAGCGACTTGTAGACCGGCTGCCCCAGAATCTCGGTGGCTGTCGGGTTCACGAAGTACAGCCGGTACGGCGCCGAGGATTGCAGGTACGTCGCCACGAAATAGGACGCCCGGGACGGCTTGTCTGAAGCCCCGACAATGGCAATTGACCCGGCGTTACGGAGGATGTTCAGGCGCTCCGGTGCGGATGGACCTTCCCAGGTACGTTGCTGCGTGCTCATGCCTTCACTCCCTCATTCTTGAATCCGAGCGCTTCCTCCAGGTGGGCGGGTGTCCCGGCCACCGCCATGTCCAGAGCCTGGTCGAGATCCCAGAGGATGTCCTCCAGGTCCTCGAGCCCTACCGAGATGCGGATGAGATCCTCTGGGATACCCGCTGCTGCGAGCTGTTCGGCGGAGAGCTGCTGGTGCGTCGTGGACCCCGGGTGGATTACCAGGGTTCTGGCGTCTCCGACGTTGGCGAGATGGGACGCCAGCTGGAGGGCCTCGATGAACCTCTGACCCGCTTCCCGACCGCCCTGGACTCCGAAGCTGAAGACCGAGCCGGGACCCTGCGGCAGGTACTGCTTGGCGCGCTCATGGTGAACGTGTGAGGGCAGGCCCGCGTAGTTCACGTACTCAACGCGGCGGTCCTTCTCAAGCCACTCGGCGACGGCCTGGGCGTTGGCGACGTGTTCATCAACGCGCTGCGCCAGCGTCTCCACTCCCTGCAGGAGCTGGAAGGCCGACGACGGCGACAGCGACGGCCCGATGTCCCGCAGCTGTTCCGTCCGCAGCTTGGTGAGGAACCCGTATTCGCCGAAGTTGGCCCACCACTGGATGTTCCCGTAGGACGGGACAGGCTCGGTCATGGTGGGGAACTTGCCGTTGCCCCAGTTGAAACGTCCGCTCTCAACGACGACGCCACCGAGTGTGGTGCCGTGGCCGCCAATGAACTTGGTGGCCGAGTGGATCACGATGTCCGCACCGTGTTCGATCGGCCGGATCAGGTAAGGCGTGCTCAGGGTGGAATCGATGATGAGGGGGAGGCCGGCGTCGTGCGCCACCTTGGCCAGGCCGGCAATGTCCGAGATCTCACCGCTGGGGTTGGCGATCACCTCGGCATAGACAGCCTTGGTGTTCTCCTGGATCGCCGCGGCGTAGTCGGCCGGATCGGTGCCCGGCACAAAAGTGGTCTCGATCCCGAAGCGGCGCAGTGTCACGTCGAGCTGCGTCACGGTGCCGCCGTACAGCTGGGAGGCCGCGACGATGTGGTCGCCGGCCTGGCACAGGGCTGCGAAGGTGATGAACTCGGCGCTCATGCCCGACGCCGTGGCTACCGCACCGATACCGCCTTCAAGGGAAGCGATGCGCTCCTCGAAAGCCGCGACGGTGGGGTTGCCGATGCGCGAGTAGATGTTGCCGTACTTCTGCAGCGCAAAGAGGTTGGCGGCGTCGTTGGTGTCCTTGAAAACGAAGGACGTGGTCTGATAGATCGGCACTGCCCGGGCGCCATGCGTGGCATCGGGGGTTCCGCCGGCGTGCAGCGCGCGGGTGCGGAAGCCGAAAGTGCGGTCAGCCATTGAACGGCCACCTTTCCTGGAGGGTGTTTCTGACTCTTCTCAAGTATCGCCCTATCGGGCGGCGAGCACTTCAGCGATCCGGGGAACGCAGGCCTCATTCTGAAGGCTCGTGGTGTCACCCAGCGGTGTTCCTTCATACAACTGGGTCAGCAATCGCCGCATGATCTTCCCGGAGCGCGTCTTGGGGACGTCCTCCACGACGACAACGGCGGACGGCTTGGCAATCGGCCCGATTGCCTTCGCCACGTGGTTTTGCAACTCTGTGTGTAGCTCAGTCTGCAGCACTTTGTCGTCTCCGGCACCACCGTGCACGACGACGAACGCAGCGATGGCATGGCCGGTCACCGCATGAGCCACGGGGCAGACTCCGGCCTCGACCACCCGCGGATGCGAGACGAGCGCGGACTCGATCTCGATCGTGGAGAGCCGGTGGCCGGAGATGTTGATGACGTCGTCCACGCGTCCGAGGATCCAGGTGTCGCCGTCTTCGTCGTACCTCGCGCCGTCGCCGGCAAGGAACCAGCCCTTGTCCGCGAACTTCCGCCAGTAGGAATCGAGGTATCGCTGCGGGTTGCCCCACACGGTGCGGGCCATGGCCGGAGCATGACGGTCAACCACAATCACGCCCTGTTCACCGGGCGCAACCGGGGCGCCGTCGTCGTTCACGATGCGGGTGCTCACTCCCGGAAGCGCGCGCGAGGCACAGCCGGGCTTGAAGGAGGCATCCGTGGGGCGTGGGCTGAGGACGGTTGCGCCGGTTTCCGACTGCCACCACGTGTCGACCATGGGTGCGGCGCCGGAGCCGACGTTCTCGCGGAACCAGCGCCATGCCTCCGGGTTGGTCGCTTCACCGACCGTGCCGAGGACCTTGATGGAGGAACGGTCGTAGGAGTCGGGGACGCCGTCGGGGAACCAGCCCATCAGGGAGCGGATGAGCGTGGGCGCGGTGTAGTAGCTGGTGACGCCGTACCGCTCGATGATCTCGAAGTGCCGACCGGGATGCGGGGTGTTCGGCGTGCCCTCGAAGATCACCTGGGTAGCACCGTTGGAAAGCGGGCCGTAGATCTCGTAGGTATGGGCCGTGACCCAGGCGAGGTCGGCGGTGCACCAGTGGACGTCGTCGGCCCGCTTCGCAGGGTCGGGGTCGCTGAAGAGGTACTCGTAACTCCACGACGCCTGCGTCAGGTAGCCGCCGGTTGTGTGCACCAGCCCTTTCGGTTTCCCAGTGGTGCCGGAGGTGTACATGATGAACAGCGGCGTTTCGGCGTCGAAGGCCTGAGCCTCGTGGACGGGGGAGGCGGCAGCGACGGCGTCGTGCCACCACACATCGCGGCCCTCCTGCCAGGCGATGTCGCTGCCGGTCCGCCGGATCACCAGGACGTGTTCAATCGAGTTCTTATGGACGGCATCGACTGCCTCATCAACGGTGTCCTTGACCGGCACCGCAGTGCCGCGCCGGTACTGCCCATCGGTGGTCACCAGGAGCTTGGCGCCGGTGTCCTCAACCCGGAAGCGCAGCGCCTCCGCGGAGAACCCGCCGAAAACGAGCGAGTGCACCGCGCCGATACGCGCACAGGCCAGGGTCACGACGACGGTCTCCACCAGCACGGGGAGATAGATGACCACCCGGTCACCCTTGCCGATGCCCAGGGCGGTCAGGGCATTCGCGGCCCGGCTGACCTCCTCCTGGAGCTGGGCGTAGGTCACCGTGCGGCGGTCTCCCGGCTCGCCCTCGAAGAACAGGGCGGGCTTGTCGCCCAGTCCGGCCTCGACGTGCCGGTCCGCGCAGTTGTAGGCAGCGTTGAGCGTGCCGCCGGAGAACCATTCGATGCGGGGAACCGAGAGCTCGCCGTCCCGGTTCGGGCGTGCCGGCTCGAACGTGTGCGCCGTATGCCAGGGGGAGGACCAGTGCAGCCTGCGCGCCTGTTCCTCCCAGAACGCGATCCGCTCCTCCTCCGTGGTCAGAACCGGATCAACTCTGGCTTCAGAGGCGCTCACGTCCACCGCGCCTATGTCCACCGTCGAACCGCCCACCTTTCGGCGATGCCAAGAAGCGCGTCAGTCGTCTTGCCAATGACCGCGAGCAGGATGATCGCCAGGAAGATCCGGTCGGTGCGGCCGTTGTTGGTCGAATCGGTCAACAGGAACCCGAGTCCCAGCGACGACGCAATGAGCTCCGCAGCCACCAGAAACAGCCAGGCCTGCGCCAGCGCCAACCGCAGCCCAGAGAACACAGCGGGCACGACGGCGGGCAGCTGCACCGTGGTCAACAACCTGATCCCCTTCAACCCGAATGCCCGTGCTGCTTCGACGAGGTTCCGGTCAACGTGGCGCAACGCCAGGAACAGCGTGGTGAAGACCGGGAAGAACGCGCCGATGAGGATCAGCGTCACCTTCGAGTCCTCGCCGATTTTCATCCACAGAATGAGCAGCGGGACCCAGGCGAGCGACGGAACCGCCCGCAGCGCCCCGATGGTCGGTGCGAGCAGCGCATCGGCCAGCCGGGACAACCCGAGCAGGGCGCCCAGCGCCAGGCCGAGCGTGGCACCCAGTGCGAAGCCGATGAGCACACGCTGCGTGGAGATGGCGATGTGGATCCATAGTTCGCCGCGCTCAATGAGTTCGACGGCGGCGGTCAGCACCGCGGAGGGCGGCGGCAGCTGCACGGCGCTGAAGACGCCCACCACCGAGTTCAACTGCCAGGCGACGAGGATGATGGCGGGAACCACCAGTCCCAGCAGGAGACGGACCGGTCGCCGGCTCAGCAGCCCTCCGGAGGTCTCCGCAGGCTCGAGAGGTGAGCCGCCGTCGTCGTCCGCTGTTGTCACGGCGCGGCCGGTGGCCTCCAGGCCTTCCGCGCTGGTGGGGTAGGCGCTGGCCCCGATATTAGCGCCATTCAGGTCACCAATCTGGGTCATCATGAAGCCTTGATGGCGTCCGGATCGGCGTTGGTGACGAAGGAATCGTCGAAGAGGGTGTCGAGGGCTTCGTCGATCTTCTCCTGCGAGGAGACATCGCCGGTTTCCACGAATACCGGGCCGACCGTCTCGAGAACCTTCCGCTGTGCCTCGCCCGGTGCGGGGTCGACGTCCAGGTTGGTGCGCTCGATGATGACGGCGTTGGCGATTTCCACGTCAATGCCGGCAACGTCCGCGAGGATCTGCGCGGTTTCTTCCGGGTTGTCCTTGGCCCACTGGCGGGCCTTCTCGTAGGCGTTCACCACGGTCTGGGCAAGCTCGGGGCTCTCGGTGAGGAATTCCTCGTTGGCGTTGAGGAAGCCGTAGGTGTTGAAGTCGATGTTGCGGAAGAAGAGCTCGGCGCCCTCCTGCTCAGCCGAAGCCATGATGGGGTCCAGACCGGCCCAGGCGTCAACCGAACCGTTGTTCAGTGCTGCCCAGCCGTCGGCGTGCTGCAGGTTCTGCACGGTCACATCGGAGGGGTCGATGCCCGCGGACTCAAGCGACTGGATCAGGAAGAAGTATGGGTCAGTGCCCTTGGTCGCCGCGATCGACTTGCCGCGGAGGTCCTCAAGGGTCTCGATACCGGTGCCCTCAACGGTGACCATTGCCGACCACTCGGGCTGGGAGTAGATGTCGATCGTCTTGATCGGTGATCCATTGGACCGCGCGAGGAGAGCTGCGGACCCGGCGGTGGATCCGACATCGACCGCTCCGGCGCGGAGGGCTTCATTGGCCTTGTTGGAACCGGCGGACTGTACCCAATTGACGGTCACGCCCTCGTCCTCAAGCTCCGCTTCCAGCCAGCCCTGGTCCTTGATGACCAGGCTGAGCGGGTTGTAGGTGGCGAAGTCAATGTTGAGTTCGGTGGCCGTGGAACCCTCTTCGGTGGACGAGGCGTTCTCGCCGGCGAGGCAGCCGGTCAGGGCGAGCGTGCCGGTGGCGGCGAGCGCTACGGACAGGACGGCGCGGCGGGTGAAGGGCGAGCGGGTGCGGTTCATGGTTTCCTTTGCGTGGGGTAGCAGTCGCCGTGCGGACGGGCACGACGACGGAACAAGCTGTGTGTGTCTAGTGGCCTTTGACGCCGAGTGTGGTGAGCAGGGAGCTGCGCATTCGGCCGAGGTCGGCGGCATTGCGGTCCCGCGGGCGGTCGCCCGGGACGGTGAGTACCTCGGTGACGGAGGCGCCGGGGCGTGCCGGGTCGGTGGACTTGCCGAGCACGATGATGCGGTCTGCGAGCTGGAGGGCCTCGTCGACGTCGTGCGTGACCAGCAGCACCGTAGTGGGCTGGGCGGCGTGGATATCCAGGAGAAGGTCCTGCATCTTCAGCCGGGTGAGGGCGTCGAGGGCGCCGAACGGCTCGTCGAGGAGCAGTACGCCCGGGTTCCGGGCGAGCGCCCGGGCCAGGGATGCCCGCTGGGCCATGCCGCCGGACACTTCACGGGGCCGGTGCTCGGCGAAGTCGGCGAGCTCCACGAGGCCCAGCAGTTCGGTGACCTTCGCCTTGCCGGTGGCTGAGCTGGTCCCCCTGGGCAGGCCAATCGCGACGTTGGCCCGCAGCGACAACCAGGGGAGGAGACGCGGTTCCTGGAAGGCGACGGCGCAGCGGTCATCGATGCCGTTGACCGCGGTTCCGTCGATGAGGACGGCGCCGGACGTCGGTGCGTCGAGGCCCGCTGCCGCGCGCAGGAGGGTGGACTTCCCGCAGCCGCTGGCGCCCACAATGGCAAGCACTTCACCGGCCCGGACATCGAGGTTGATGTCGCGGAGGACCACATGCTCGCTGGTTCCGCCGCCGAAGGACCGCGTGAGGGAGGAGAAGGTCAGGGGAAGGGCCAGCTTGTTTGAGGCGTTGTTGGCGGCCTTAGTCTGTGCCTGCTGCTGCGCGCTGAGAACGGTGCTCATGTATAACTCCATCGCTCCTGGCAGTAGCACCCGTTCTCCTGCATGCAGGTAAGGGTTGCTGCGGCGTCAACGATCCAGGTCTCTCGGCCGCTCGGGATGGTGGACTTCCACTAAACGCTTTTATGACGGCCCGATGCAATATGTGTCGTAACAAAGCAGGTCCAGGCTGCGGTCACTCGAGCAGCCAGTCCACCGCTCGCTCCAGCAACTCGCGGTGTTCCGGTGACGCGTACGACGCCGCGTCGTGGCCGAGAGCGTCGTAGAAGCTCCGCGCTGTAGCGGTTCCCGCACCCCGTTCCGCCGTCCGCTCCAGCGGTCGCTCCAGCGGTCGCTCCAGCGACCAAATCAATGGATGCAAATGACCCTCATGTTCGTGGCGGGCATGGACGACGACGTCCGGTGACGTGCGCAGCCAGCTGTAGCGTTCGTCGTCGACCGTGAAGTCAGGGACGCCCACCGGGAAGGAGCCCTCAAGCGCAATGTGCGCCGGGCCGTACTCCGGGTGCATGGAAACGCCCCGCACCCAGCGGCCCCCGAGTGCCTTTTCCCAGGACTCCGAATCCAGAAAACTGGTGGAGCTGGAGTGCAGGGCCAGCAGCGGTCGTCCGCCTGCCACCCACGCGTCCAGCCCCGCGGAGGCGGCATCCGTTCCGGGGGAGGTGCCGTCGTCGCGCGGGAGGCCGACGTTCACCACCAGCAGGTCCGGCCAGGCGGCGGAGTCCTGCAGAGTCCCGAGGGCGTCGTCGACGTCGTCGGCGGTTTCCACGGTGAGGCCGTGACCCTCGAGCAGGGCGGCAACGGCAGCGGATGTCTCGGCGAAGGGGTGCCAGGGGTCCGAGTACCGGCCGGTGCCGCTCAGGAGCAGTGCCGTTGTCATGGGGAGCTCATTTCCGTAGGTGACGGGTGAGGGGTTCCGAGCGAGGAGTCCCTCACGATCAGGTCCGGGTTCAGCTCCAGCCGGTGGACGGGCCGCCGCCGGCCCTCGGCGATCCGGGCGGCGAGCATCTGCACCGCCACCCTGCCGACGTAGTGCTTCGGCGGCCGCACCGCGGAGATGGCAGGCTCGGCAAGGTAGGCGACCTCGTCGTCGTACGCCACAACGGCCAGATCACCGGGTACCGCGACGCCCCTGTCTCTGCAGTGCTGCACGAGGGCTACCGCCTGAATGTCCGAGTGCACGAGCAGCGCGGTTGTGCCCGTATCCCGGCATCTGGCAAGGATCTCGTCGAACTGATCGGTCTGGTGGCCGCTTTGGGCGTGCTCGGCGCAGTCAGCGTAGGTGGCGTTCTCAGAAATGCCGAGCGCAGTCAGAGCTTGCCGCCAGCCGCGGACTACATGACGGCTTGTGGGACTCCCCGAATCTGTGAAGCATCCGACCTTCCGGTGTCCTTCCTGCCAGAGGTGCCGGACCGCCATCCCGGCCCCGAACGCGTGATCGGTGGCAACCCATTCCAGCCGGTGCGCCGGGATGGCGGTGGGGGAGCGGCGCTCAGCAAGGACAACGGGCACCGGTAAGGAATTTAGCCAGCGCAGGAGATCGTGTCCCGCTTCTTCCGACGTATTCGGCGCAACAATAATGCCGCCGATCCCGTCCATCGCAAGGAGCGCCTGGACCTGACGGCGGTTGTCCTCCGCGTCGTAGGAGGACCCGCGCACCACCAGTCGTACCTTCTGCGCTTCGGCTTCCGAGCGCGCACCGCTGATCACCTGCGGCCAGTAGTAGTCCAGCGACGGGACCACCATGCCAAAGGTATGCCGGTTGCCGGTGAGCTGCTCCGAGGCATCGCGTTCCAGCGGGCTGGGCAGCACCGCCCCGCCGTGTACCCGGGAGACCAGCCCCTGTTCCGCTAGCGCGTTTACGTCCCGCCGGATCGTCAGTTCACTCACGCCCAACTCTGCCGCGAGCACCCGGACCGTGATGGCGCCGTGCGCCCGCAACTCGTCCATCAGCCGTTCCCTCCGCTGGAGGGAAAACATCGACCGGCCTGCCTGCCGGGCTTCGTCGTTACTCATCATGCACCTTCACTTCCAGGGTAAAACTGCCGTTCCTGCGGTGTTCTGCACTCATGCGGAAGGTCAGCCGGATCAACCGTTCGCCCCACACCGCCGCAAGGAGCGGGTCATCCAGCTCCCAGTGCTCGGTTCCGACGTCGGCAATGCCGGCATCCCAGCCGAGCTGTGCCTTCCGTCCACCTATGACGCCGGGAATCCCCTCGGGCGATATCGTCGCTACTCCCTCACCCACCTGTGAGAGGATCCCGGCGACCAGATAAGAGATGTCGACGCGGTCATCCGCGTTCTCCGGCGGCTCCGGCAGCGCCCATTCGTCGCTGACGAGTGCCCTCCCGCCTCCGCCGCGCCGCAACGACGCAGTCCGTCGCCAACGGGAGCCTGCGGGCAACCCGTACGCCTCTTCGAGCTGCATCACCATCGCGGGGTTGTCGGCAGACGGTTCCTGCACGACGACGGCTGCGAACTCCCCGCCCACGCCCTGACTCAGCCCCCACGGGGCGGGGACAGAATGCCACCCGCTTTGCATCGCGCGGATCGAGTAACGGTCCGGGCTGAAGGTCTGAGCTGTGTAGGTTGGCTGGCCGGCATCGACCAGCAGCGGGACACCGTCCACAGCCACGACCACAGAACCCACATCAAGGTGGTTGTGGTGCTCGCCGTTGTGCCCGCCCTTTGCGGTCAGCGTCACACCGTTGCCTGTACCGGGGTGCTCCCGCGCGACCATGATCTGAACGGAGGCAAGATACGTGAAGGGAATCAGCGACGGCTCGCCGGTGCCGTTGCGCTCGGACGTTACAGCGTGCATGGCCCGGAGGAGTCCACCGTCCGTCACCGGCTGTTCGGCAACCATTGCCCGCGCGTGGCGACCGGCGTCGTCGTCGTTCAGGCGATTAGCCCACCGGCGGAGCAACTCCCAGGGGAGGGCGTCTGATGCCCGCCCGGGGCCGTCGGCGACATTCAGGAAGAAGCGTCCGCCCAGGTGCATGCGGTGGGGGAAGGCGATCAGTTCCCTGGTGATCGGGAGGTCACCGCTGAGTTCGCCGTCGGTTGCGGCTTCGAGAAGTTCGAGGGCCTCGAGTGCCCGCCCGGCGCCGTTCCACCAGTAGGCGAAACCCTCATCGATCGCACCGTCGGAGGGGAGTGAGGCCAGGAAGCGGTCCAGGCCCTCGATGACCCGCGCGGTCAGCCGCGCTCGCCGGTGTGGATTGTCTTCGAGCAGCAGCGCCGCGGTGAGCACGTTGAAGTGGATCCATGGATTCCAGTTGTGGACGTCGCCATGCAACCCGAGCCAATGCCAGTCGAGCCGCTCGAGGAACGGAAGGAACACCCGCGTGGTGGCTTCCGATCGAATCCGCCGGCGCAAACCCGGGGTTCGCCCGTCCAACCGGTCCCCCAACAGCAAATCAATCCAGGCGAGCTGCGCCACCACCTCGCCGGCTCCTAGATCCAAGTACGGCTCATCCCGGTCAGGCAGAACGTGACGCTTGCGGCTGAAGGCGTCGTCGTGCGCGGCCCAGCTCCAGGAACTCTGCTCACACAGGAGGTAGGCGCCGTCGACCACTTCGTCGAGCCAGTCGAGTCGGTCGGCGTGCTGCCATGCCATAAGGACCGCACGGGTGAGCCGGTGCTGGCGCGCACCGACGAGACCCTCGTATTCCGTCCGGTTACCGTCCCGAAAAAACCGGGCGTAGTGCGATACCAGCGGTTGGGGCCAAGCCGTTCCGTGTTCAGCGTCCGCGCGATCCTGCAGCTCGCGCGGGAGAAGCACGTGCTTGCCTGACCACTGCTTTTTCACCCGTTGCCGAGCGTCAGCGAGAGTCACCCGTAGGCAGGGTTCGGCGGCTGCATTCCCCCAGGCAGCGCTCAGTGGGTGCTCTTGAGTCAGCTTGGATTGATCGTTCATGTTCGATTCAGATCGGTAATGAGAAACGTGATTGCTTCACGTCGACTCTGAGTATGTACTGGTTCCAGAAGTGATGCAAGGCACACCGCTCGGGCATCAGACACACGAAAGGACCGCTCCATGGTGAACAAACCGGAGGCACTGGTGGTGATGGATCGTAAAACCTTCGCCGACCAGTTCGACGCCTCGCGGCTGGAGCGGTTGGGGGAAATGGTGGCACTGGGTGAGCCGGTCTGGACCGACTCGCTCGATTCCATCCACGTGAAGGAGCGGCTGGCAGACGTCGAAATACTCGTCACCAGCTGGGGCGTTCCCCATCTCGATGCGAACCGCCTCGCAACGATGCCGAACCTGAGGGCCATCTTCCACTGTGCCGGGACCATCCGCGACTTTGTGAGCGATGAACTGTGGGCCCGGAACATCCTGATCACCAACTGTGCCGACGTGAATGCGGTGCCGGTTGCGGAGTTCACCTTCGCGACCATCCTGCTCGCGGGTAAAAAAGCACAGTTCCTCGCCAATGACGCCCGGTCATTCCGGGAGGACTGGTCCTACGTTCTAAACCACGGCGACCTGGGCAACATCGGCCGGACGATCGGTGTCATCGGTTTCTCCCGCGTCGGCCGGCGTGTGGTCAAACTGATGATGCAGCTGCAGGACGCGGTGTGCCTGGTGGTTGACCCGTACGCCGACCCACAGGAAGTAGCCAAAGCGGGCGGACGGCTGGTGACCCTCGAGGAAATGCTCCCGGTTGCCGACGTCGTCACCATCCACGCGCCGGAGCTGCCGCAGACCCGCCACATGATCGGTGCGGATCAGCTCGCCGCCATGAAGGACCACGCCACCCTCATCAACACGGCCCGTGGTTCGCTGGTCGACACCAAGGCACTTGAAGAAGCCTGCCGTTACGGACGCATCCAGGCGGTGCTCGACGTGACGGAGCCGGAACCGCTCCCGGCGGACTCCGTGCTCTATGAACTGCCCAACGTTGTGATCACGCCGCACATCGCCGGATCCCTCGGGACAGAAACCCGGCGCATGTCCGACGCTGCGCTGGATGAGTTGGAGCGCTACCTTTCCGGCGAGGATCTGTTAGCCCGCGTCCTGCTCGAAGACCTGGGGCTGAGCGCATGAACAAGCTGACACTTCCGGCCCTGGACCGGGAACTCTCGCCCTATACGGGCTGGACCCGCGAGCACCACGCGGCACAGGCCGATTCGATGCTGCTCGGCGTTCGCAAGTGGGCCAGTCCCAGCCACGCCCGCATCACACCGCCCGGACGCGAAGGCGGCTACGGCCGTGCCATCGACGGACTCGAAGGCTTCGCGCGCACGTTCCTCACCGCCGGCTTCCGCCTCACAGGCGAGCGCGGCGACGATCCGCTCGGCCTCGCCGAGTGGTATGCGGAAGGCCTGCGTCACGGCTCCGATCCCACCTCGGCCGAGCGCTGGGTACGCCCCGACGAGCACGGCCAGGCAAAGGTCGAGGCTGCGGCCCTGGCCCTCGTGCTCGACATGACGCGCCCCTGGCTGTGGGACCGTCTGGACGGCACCGTCCAGGAACAGCTCGTCGACTGGTTCTCCCTGACCACCGACGCCGAGTACCCGCGCATTAACTGGGTTTGGTTTCGCATCGTCGTCCAGCAGTTCCTGAAGTCCGTCGGTGCGGACTACAGCCAGGACAACATTGACGAGGACCTCGCGCTCCACGACACCTTCGTGCGCGACGCCGGCTGGTACAGCGACGGCAGCCAGCGCGCCTATGACCACTACGCCGGTTGGGCGCTCCATCTGTACCCGGCGCTGTGGCACCGGATGGCCGGCCACGACGACGGCGGCCCGGGTGCCGCCCGCCGCGACCGCGACACCGCGCACCTCGACCGCTTCCTGCTCGACGCCGTCCGCCTGGTCGGTGCAGACGGCTCCCCGCTCATCCAGGGCAGGAGCCTGATCTACCGTTTCGCTGCGGCAGGGCCGTTCTGGGGCGGCGCGCTCGCCGGCTGCACCTCCGTCGAACCTGGTCTCCTGCGCCGGGCTGCAAGCGGCATTCTGCGGCACTTCGCAGACCACGGCGCCCCCGACAGTGACGGACTGCTCTCACTCGGCTGGCACCACGAGTGGCGGAAGATGGCCCAGTCCTATTCCGGGCCGGGGTCACCGTACTGGGCATCGAAGGGCCTGCTGGGGCTCGCGCTTCCGGCGGACCACGAGGTCTGGACGGCCGTCGAAAAGCCGCTGCCCGTTGAGGAAGGCGACTTCGCCTTCACCGCTGCGGCACCCGGCTGGGCTGTCAGCGGCACCAGGGCGGACGGCGTCGTGCGCGTGATCAATCACGGCACCGACCATGCCACGGAGGGAGCGGACGTTACCGATTCTCCGCTGTACGCGCGGCTTGGCTACTCGACCGCTACCGCCCCGATCATGGACGACGACGGCGAGACCCACCCTCTCGACATGTCCGTCACCCTCGCGGACGAGAACGGCCGGCCGAGTCACCGCACCGGCTTCACCACGCTGGAGATCCAGGCAACCGATGACGACGCCGGGGCCCTCATCGGGGCCTCCCGCGCGGCCACGCACTGGGTGGACCCGGAACCCACGGATGCGCGCCACGGATACGGGCAGGCCGGGATAGTGCGCCATGGAGCGCCCGTCACCACGGTCTCCCTGGTACACGGGCCGTGGGAGGTGCGGCTGGTTCAGGTGGACCGGGAACCGACTTCAAACGAGGCACCCCTCGGCGCGCTCACCGTGGGCGGGTGGGCGCTGCCCGCAACCTCGGAGCTTGACTCCGTCATTGTTCCTCTTCGGGGCTTTGGCAGTTCCAGTGGCTCCGGCGAAGCGCAGAGCCGTTCATATCTCGACGCCACCCCGCTAGCCGAGCGCACCACTGTGCCGTATGTGACGGCGTCGAAACCGGTTCCCGGGAACTGGCAGGCCGTGGCTGTCGGCCTTGGCACGCCCGGTTCCCTCGATCAGCAACCGCGCCTTGAACTCGGGTCGGACAGCGCAACAGTGCACTGGCCCGGCCGGAGCGCCACGACGCTCATCCTGCCCGAACCATCCAAATAATCCCCACTCACACTCACCCACTCCCTCCGCACCGCGGCTGGAGAACATCCATTAAGGAGAACCGCAATGAAGCGAAACATACTCGCAGCCGCGGCCGCGGCAGCAACCGCCGTTCTGGCCCTGTCCGGATGCGGCGGCGCCGCCGGACCGGCCGAAGAAGGAGCAGCGGAAGGCAAGACACCGCTTACCGTCTCTGTCTGGAACTACGAGGGAACCCCCGAATTCAAGGCGCTCTTCGACGCCTATGAAGAGGAGAACCCCGACATCGACATCCAGCACGTCGACATTCTTGCCGACGACTACTCCGAGAAAGTCACCACGATGCTCGCCGGCGGTGACACCACCGACGTGTTGACCATGAAGAACGTCACGGAATACTCCCGGTACGCCAACCGGGGTCAGCTGCTGGAGATCAATGACGTCGTCGAGTAGCTCGACACCGAGAACACCGCGAGCCTCGACGCGTTCAACATTGATGGCAGCTACTTCGCCGCACCGTACCGCCAGGACTTCTGGCTTCTGTACTACAACAAGGACCTGTTCGACGCCGCCGGGGTGGAGCACCCGGAGTCACTGACCTGGGACGAATATGCCGAGACGGCGAAGAAACTCTCCAGTGGTGAGGGTGCAGAGAAGGTGTATGGCACGTACCACCATTACTGGCGCTCTGTAATTCAGGCCGTCTCGGCAGCCCAGACAGAAGGCGACCTGATCGGCGGCGAGTACGGCTTCTTCAAGGACCAGTACGAAACCGCGCTGGATCTCCAGGAAGCCGGAGCGACGCTCGATTGGGCAACCGCATCGAGCCAGCAAACGGGCTACCAATCAATGTTCGAGACGGGCCAGACCGCAATGCTACCTATGGGCTCGTGGTACATCGCCGCGCTCGTTGCAGCCCAGCAGGCGGGCGAAGCGGACTTCAACTGGGGTCTCGCCCCCATGCCGCAGGTATCCGAGGGTGAGGATGTCACCACCTTCGGCTCGCCCACTGCGTTCGCGGTGAACAAGAACGCCGAGCACAGCCAGGAAGCCAAGGACTTCATCGCGTGGGCAGCCGGCGAGGGAGGGGCGGCCGCAATCGCCGAAATCGGCGTCGTACCGGCGCTCCAGACCGAAACTGTCACCGAGTCCTACTTCCAGCTGGAGGGCCTGCCGGCCGACGATGTCTCCAAGGAAGCCTTTACACCGGAGAAAACCGCTCTGGAAATGCCCGTCAGCGAATTCGCCTCTGACGTTGACCTCATCCTCACCGAGGAACACCAACTCATCATGGTCGGAGAGAAGTCAATCGAGCAGGGCATCGCGGACATGAGCAGTCGCGTCCAAAGCGAAGTATTGAACTAATGCGGTCGGGGCGTCGCCGTTCGCGGCGGCGCCCCTGTGGAGAAGGTACACACCATGACAACTCAGACAATCGACCGTCAGGACGCCCGCCTACGGGGCAACCGCAAGCAGGCGCGGCGCACTACCCTCGTCGGGTGGAGCTTCATCCTGCCCAACTTCCTCGGATTCCTCGCCTTTACACTGATCCCGGTCTTTGCCGCGTTCGCTTTGGCCTTCATGGATTGGAACGCCTTCTCCGCACCGGAATGGGCAGGTCTAAGCAATTTTCAGAAGATGTTCGGCAGCGAAACCTTCTGGATTGCACTGACCAACACCATTGGTTACACCCTCGGGCACGTGCCGCTGACCCTGGCGCTCGCCCTGATGCTCGCAATGCTGCTGAACCGCAAGCTGAAGGGGATCGGCTTCTTCCGGGTTGCCATCTTCTTCCCGTACATCACCTCACTGGTGGCCGTCGCCGTCGTCTGGAACATGCTGTTCAACCCAACGACCGGCCCGATCAACCAGCTTCTCGAGGCTGTTGGGATCGCCAATCCTCCGGGGTGGACCTCCAGCTCGAACTGGGCGATGCCCGCCGTGATCATCACGAGCGTATGGCGGGACATGGGGTACTACATGATTCTGTACCTGGCCGGCTTGCAGGCCATCCCGACGGAACTGTACGAAGCCGCCGAGGTCGACGGGGCCAGCGCCTGGCAGCGCTTCTGGAACGTCACCGTTCCCGGATTGCGCCCCACGACCTTCTTTGTGCTGGTCATGCTGACGGTATCCAGCTTCAAGGTCTTCGACTTAATCGTCGTAATGACGGGCGGTGGCCCCGGGCGATCAACCACGGTGCTTTCGCAGCTTATCTATCAGGAAGGCATCAGCCAGGGTAACTTCGGTTACTCCTCGGCCATCTCACTGGTTCTCTTCCTCATTGTGCTGACGGTGACGGTCACGCAATTCAAACTGCAGCAGCGGAAGGAACGCTGATGACCAATCTGACAGAAGACCTGAAGACCGAGGCGTCGCTGGCACCTGCCCTGGCCATGGACCAGCGGTCACAAACCCGTCGACGTTCGCTGAAGGAGCGCAAGTCCCGCCGGGTGAACCTCATCTGCTACGCGATTTTGATTCTCCTCGTGGCGGCGCTGATGATCCCGTTCGCGTGGATGCTTTCCTCCTCACTGAAGCTGAACAACCAGGTGTTCACCGTACCGATCCAGTGGATCCCAACAGATTTCGTCTGGCGCAACTACGTGGACATCTGGGACCGCATCCCCATGTTGGGCTACATCCAGAACACGCTGTACCTGGCCGTCTTCATCACGTTTCTACAGGTACTCACCGGGTCCCTTGCGGCCTACGGGTTCTCGAAGGTCCGGTTTCCCGGCCGCGACGCGCTGTTCCTCGGTTACATCGCCACCATCGCTGTTCCTTGGCAGGCCTACATGGTGCCGCAGTACATCATGATGCAGAACCTCGGCCTGACGAACACGTTCTGGTCCCTGATTCTGCTGCAGGCTTTCGGCGCCTTCGGTGTGTTCCTGATGCGCCAGTACTACATGACCATCCCGGACGAGTTGTGCGAGGCAGCCCGCATCGATGGTCTCAGCGAGTATGGGATCTGGGCGAGGGTTATCCTGCCGCTGTCCAAGCCGGCACTGGCATCGCTCGCGCTGTTGACTTTTGTCAACACGTGGAACGACTACATGGGTCCGTTTATCTACCTGACCAGCAACCGGCTCTGGACAGTGCAGTTGGGCCTGCGGTCCTTCGTGGGCCAGTTCGACGCCGAGTTCGCCATGATCATGACCGGCTCGGTCATCTCGGTCATACCGATACTGATCGTCTTTCTGCTCGGACAGCGGTACTTCATCCAGGGCATTGCAACGAGCGGAATGAAGGGGTGACAGCCCTGGCAGAACCGGCACGAGAGCGACGCACGGGCCTTGGCTTCGAGACTTTCGGCAGCATCTCCGCCTTTGTCTACACGTTCCTGGCCGTCAACGTCCTGTTGGCAGTCACGAACGCACCTCTCGTGTTCTTCCTCTACGCGGTCGTTGATCCGGTGGCGTCCTGGCCGTTCTTCCTGGCGCTGTCATTGACGGTGCTTCCCTCCCTGGGCGGAGCGTTTGCGGCGTTCGATGCGCTGAGGAGTGAGGAGGCTGTCAGCCGGCCGTTCAGGATGTTCTTTACGGGCTACCGGGCCGTGTTTCGGCGGGCTGCGCTCGCAGGGGGTGGCGCCGTCGTCGTACTGCTTGTTCTCGGTCTGGACCTGATGCTGGTGGCGGCGTTGCCAGCAGGTGCTCTGCTGGTTCCCCTGCTAACGCTTGGAATTGCTGCGGTGGTGATTATGGCGGTACAGGTGACTGCAGGTGCTGTGCTCCTGCCCGCCGCGCGCCTGCGCGCGCTCATGAAGGCCGCCCTCTATATCTCGGTGCGGCGCTGGTATCTGAGTCTGGCTGCGCTCGCCCTGCTCGGAATTGTCGCCGGCGCCGCGCTGGTGCAACCGGTCCTGGGCATCGCGCTGGTTCCGGCGCCGCTGCTGTTCGTCGTGTGGAGCAACGCGTCCTACGCGTATGCTGCCGAGCTCGGGAAGGCCTGAAGCCCTCGTCTAAATCCCCGTGTCAGGATGGCACCGTGATGCTTGCCGAACTCGTCGACCGAATAGAGCGCATCTCGGCGCAGGAGTCCGCCGTCGTCATCGGGATTGTCGGCGCGCCGGGAGCGGGGAAGACCACGCTGGCTGAGCAGCTGATGGCCCTGCTGAACCGCGATGAACCTAATCCGGAACGGCAGCGGTACGCACACGTGCCCATGGACGGCTTCCACCTGTCGGACCGGGAACTGTTGCGGCTGGGTCTACTGAAGCGGAAAGGTGCGCCCGAGACTTTTGATGCCTACGGGTATGCCGCCCTTCTACAGCGGCTTCGCGGGGTGCGTGACTCGGTGGTTTACGCGCCCGGTTTCGAGCGGACCATTGAGCAGCCGATTGCCGGCGTCGTCCCCGTGCATCCGTCAGTGCGGACCATCCTGACGGAGGGGAACTACCTCCTGCTCGATCAGCCGGGCTGGCGGGAGGTGCGCAGCCAGTGCACCGAGGTCTGGTACTGCGAGCAGGACGACCGCCGGCGCATTGAGCGACTCGTTCAGCGTCACGCCACCTTCGGGAAGAGCGATGCTGCCGCGCAGGAGTGGGTTGAGCGCGTCGACGAGCCGAACGCGCGGCTGATCGAGGCCACAAGAGAGCGGGCGGATTTGATTCTTCGCCTGGGGTAGGGCGGTGGGGGCCGACCCCTCGAGCTCTCAAAGCGCGGAGCCGACCGAGTGTGATCGATCTGGTTCGGGAGTGATCAAGCGCGTTGATGGTGTGCCATCGGTCACATACGTTTGCCGGGACCATTCATCACCAACAATGAGGTTGCCCATGACGCACCGAACGCGCGGCCGCAAGGGAACAACGGTTCTCACCGCCGCGGCCATCGCCACCGCAGGGCTTGTAGCCCTTCCCTTACCGCTGCAACCAGCGGCACACGCCGAGACCACAGCTGTAACCATTACACCGAACCCCGCCAGCCGGACCGATGCGTTCCAGGGATGGGGCACCAGCCTGATCTGGTTCGCCAACGCGACCGCCGGGTACCCCGAGGACTTGCGGGAAGACCTGTACGAGAAGGTATTCAGCGAGGAAGGGCTCAACCTGAACCTGGCCCGCTATAACGTGGGCGGCGGCCACGCTTCGGACGTCACCGACTACCTGCACGACGGGAGTGCCGTCGAAGGCTGGTGGAACCCGGTTACCGAGGCCACGGAGGAAACGCCGGTACTCTCCAAACTGTACAACCCGGACGGGTCGGTGGACCCCACCCAGGCGAACAAGCTCGCCTTCCTTGAGCAGTGGGACCCGTACAACGACGCCTCCTACAACCTCGATGCAGACCGGAATCAGCGCTGGTGGGTCGAGCGCCTGGCGGCGGAGGATCAGATCACCCACTGGGAAGCTTTCAGTAACTCCCCGCCGTGGTTCATGACCCGCAGCGGCTACGTATCGGGACAGGACAATCGCAGGAAGGGCGAGAACCTGCTGCCGGAGGCGGAAGAGAAGTTCGCCGCGTACATGGCGCGCTCCGTTGAGCTGCTCGAAATGGGTAGCGGGATCAAGGTTGACACAATCGATCCCTTCAACGAACCGAATTCCGGTTACTGGGGCACTGCGATCGATCCGGCAACAGGCAAGCCGCCGATGTCGTACACCCAGAAGCAGGAGGGCGCGCTGATCTATCCGGCCGCACAGGACCGGGTCATCAAGCACCTCGACGCCGCGCTGCAGCGGGACACGAGCACTACCGACGCAGTTATCTCCGCGATGGACGAGACCGACCCAACCAGGTTCATGAACAACTGGAACGGCTACAGTGCCGAGGCTAAGGCTGCCGTCGAGCAACTGAACGTTCATACGTACGGCACCAATGACCGCCGCCGCGTAAGGGACCTCGCCAAGGCTGAGCAGTTGCCCCTCTGGATGAGTGAGGTTGGCGGCTTCTGGACCGGCAACACTGCACTGGGGGATTCGACCAGCGGCTGGGACCGGTCCAACATCACGAACGGACTCGGCATCGCCTCCCGCATGGTGAATGATCTGCGCGAGCTGGAGCCTGACGCCTGGGTGTTCTGGCAGCCGGTTGAAGACACCTATAAGCAGGAGAAAGCCGACAAGGGCTGGGGTTCCATCTACATCGACTTCGACTGCAACTACGAGGGCCGCGAGGGGCTCTCCAACCGGAGGCTGAACGACGGCGAGAGCGCCGAAGAGGCGAAGTGCGAGGTACTTACCAACCAGAAGTACAACACCACACGCAACTTCACCCACTACATCCGCCCGGGTGACTTCCTGATCCAGAACAACGATCCGAAGACTGCCAGCGCCCTACGCGCTGACGGATCGGGAGCGACGCTGGTTCACTTCAACGACACAGCGGCGGCTGAAACTGTGACGATCGACCTGAGCCTGTTCGAGTCGATCGAAGACGGCGCCACGGTGACTCCCGTTGTGACCACCAAGTCACCGCTCGAGGACATCGAGCGCAACGCACTCGTCGAAGGGGAGCCGGTCATCGTCGACCGCGAGGCAAAGACCGCAACGCTGCAGATTCCGGCGGCGTCAGTTGTCACGCTTCTGATTGATGGCGTCAGTGGTGTTGCTGACGGCGCAGCAGCTGTCGAGGACGGCCACACCTACCACCTGCCGGGCGAGGCGAGCGGGCAGTACCTTGCCGGCCGCGACGGCGCAGTAGTCGCAGAACCCAAAGCAACGACGTCGGACGCTGTTCCGGCGCAGCAGTGGACCTTCCACGCTGTGGATCCTGAGGACCGGTTCTCCCATGACCAGCGCTGGGTCATCTCAAACGGAGCCGGCGGGGTGCTTGCAGGTGCAGGCGGAGTCCTGACGGGTAGCTCCACAGGAACTGCCTCCGTTCTGGAAGCAAGCGTCGAAGATGCCAGGGGCAACCCGGCCGCACAGTGGATTGTCAGTACCGAAAACGGGAATCAGTGGACTTTGGTCAATGCCGCGGCGGCCAGCACCCTCCAGGTTTCGGCCAACGCAGTGACGCTGGCAGCACCCGGCGGCACAACCACAACCGCTCGGAGCAACCCGAATCAGGCTTGGGCGTTCGAGGACGTCGCCGATCTGGTGCTTACCGGAACCGAACAGGCGTACGTGAGCACGGAGGTCGGGGTCGCACCCGAGCTGCCGGAGACCGTGACCCCGCTGTACGCGGCAGGGTCCGGACAGCCTGTTGCAGTCGAATGGGAAGCTGTCGACGCCGACACCTGGGTGACTGCCGGCGATGTGGTCCTGCGGGGATCGGGAGTCGACATTTACGGACAGCGGTTCGATGATGCATCCGTCGTGGTGACAGTGGGCGAATTTGTCGCGACCGATCCGGTGTCGGTCACCGTCGAAGTCGGAACCACCCGTGCGGAACTGGAAGAACTGGTTCCTTCGGTTGTTCCCGGACAGATAGGCACCGGTCCGGCACGCAACCCGCTTCCCGTCACCTGGGATTTCAGCTCAGTCGATGACGCCGCCCTCCAAGCCACCGGAACGGTCACCGTGTCGGGAACCGCGACGTTCTCCGGCGGAACCCTGCCGGCGACCTTGACGGTGCTTGTGGTGGACCAGGTCCGGTACGAAAACATCTGCCGCGAGGATCCGGTAACGGCGGTGATTGCGTCCTACACCGAGGGCAACTACCGTCCGGAGAACACGTGTGACGGCAACACCGCAACCCGCTGGTCGAACTGGGTCAGCGGCGGGCGGAATGGCGACTCCCTCTCTTACACCTTCTCCTCCGACTACACAGTGGACGGGCTGACGATCTGGCCTTCAGAGAGGGCTCCCCAGAGTCTTACCGTGCAGTACCTCGACCGCGAGGGCGTCTGGCAGGAAAGCTCAGCGGGCACAGTGACGGGTCTAAGCACAGTCGCGCCGACCACAGTGTCGCTGGATCCGGTGACCACCCGAGGCATTCGGGTGTCGCTGGTGACAACGGGTTCCTATACCAAGGTGTCGGAAGTTGCCATCGCCGGATCGCGTCTCGCTGAAGCTGGTGTTGCTGATCTCGGCAGGTTACTCGTAGATCAGGTGCCGGTGGAAGGCTTTGAGCCCGCTGTGACTGACTATGCCGCGACCGTCGCACCGGACGTTCAGCCGATAGTTGTGGGCGTCCCGCTGGACTCGGCGGCGGCGGTAACGGTAACTCAGGCGACGACGGAGAACCCGGTCGCCGTCGTTACCGTCACTGCGCCGGACGGTACGGAGAAGGTCTATCGCGTGACCTTCACCGTCGATGGGAATGCAGGCGAAACGGTCCTGCAGAACAAGGAACAGTGCAAGCAGGGCGGCTGGGAGACCAGCACCAAGCCGGTCTTCGAGAACCAGGGAGACTGCGTGAGTCACTTCGCGTCGCGTCGCTGATCGCTGACGTCAGGAAAATGCAGGTGCAGGACCGTGAGGGCTTCCTCGCGGTCCTGCACCTTTCCGCGACTGCGCAGCCAGCCCCGGGCATTGACCGACCTATCGTTTTTCGATATTTTTCACCTGTAAAACAATCGAAGGGAACCCCGATGGGAAAATTTACCATCCTCGCGTTGCAGTTCGTCATCGCGATGGTTATTGCGGGCTCGCTGTTCGTTCAGCTCTGGATGGTGCCGCTTATATCGACGGATCTGAAAGAAGCGGGTGTGCCCACCGGGTTGCGCATCACTTTCAACGCCATCGTGGTGTTCGGCATCCTGACCGTGCAGGTGAGCGCCGTCTGTGTCTGGAAGTTGCTCACCATGGTCCGCAGCGGCACCGTGTTCTCCCACGGCGCATTCCGCTACGTCGACATCATTTTTGGAGCAGTTGCGGCCGCTTCCGTACTGGTGTTCGCCCTTGCGGTTCTACTTGCGCCGGGTGAAATTGCTCCGGGGATCATCCTGCTGATCTGCGGCGCATCGCTCCTCCTCGGCGGTGTAGCGCTGATCGTGCTGGTCCTGAGGATGCTGCTGGCGCAGGCAGTTGCCCGCGATGCCGAAGCCAAGCACCTGCGCGACGAGCTCGACGAGGTGATCTGATGCCCATCATTGTCGACATCGACGTCATGCTGGCCCGGCGCAAGATGCCGGTCGGGGTTCTGGCTGACCGTATCGGGATCACACCGGCCAATCTGGCGGTCCTGAAGAACGGTCGCGCCAAGGCCGTCCGGTTCACCACTCTCGAAGCGATCTGCGAGGTGTTGGACTGCCAGCCGGGTGATGTGTTGCGTTGGGAACCTGACGGAGCTGCGCAATCATCCGGGGGAGGACACGAGTCCGAATCACGATAAAATCTTCGGGTGAGTGGGTTCAGGCCAGGTGCCGCGACAACCAGGATCCTTACGGGAGATGAAGCATTCAGGGCTGACCGGGTGGCGACGGTATTGATGGACCGCAATTGCGTCATTCGAGCGGTCAATCCATCGTTCAGCAAGACAATCGGCCGTCCGGCAGACGCGCTCTTGTCCATGAATGCATTCGAAGCTTTCCCGGATAATCCGGACGATCCGGAGGCGGATGGCGTAGCGCGAATGGGCGCGTCCCTTGAACAGGTCTTCAGTTCGGGGATTGCCGACAACATGGTCATCCAGAGGTACGACATCGCTGATCCGCGGTCGGGGAAGTACCTTCAAAAGCATTGGGTTCCGGTCAACACGCCTGTTTTCCATGAGGGACGCGTCATAGGCATACGCCAACAGGTCAAAGACGTGTCGGTGCTGAGGGTCGATGCTCTTCAGGTGATGGAGCACTACCGGGACATCATGAACAGCCGCAAAGTGACTTCCCAGGAAGTCGAGAATCACCAGAACATGGTCAATGCCTTCACTGAAGGCATTACCTACTCCAAGGACCTGGCAGCGGAAGTGGCGCAGTTGCGGGAGGCGCTCACCACACGCGCCACGATCGAGCAGGCAAAAGGCATGCTCATGCTCAGCCGGCGATGCTCCGCAGAGGAAGCATTCGACATCCTTCGGGGGCTGTCCCAGAACACAAACGTCCGTCTTGCTGACGTCGCCGCGGCGCTTCTCTACCAGCTGCAGACGGAGAACTGACGCGCCCTGGTGCCTCCGCCACGCTGGGCCCATTCACTGCGGCACTGTGTGAGAAACTCGCGTAAGCCTTGGACGGACAAAGAGTAGGGATAACACGGTGGCCATCGTTGACAACGGCGTGTACGTGAATGGTCACCGGAGCGCCGACCCGGTGAATCTGGATGAAACGTTCGAGTTGAAACGTGATCGCGGAGGAATGGCCTGGATCGGGCTCTACCGCCCTGACGACGCAGAGATCCACAGAGTGGCCGAGGAGTTCTCGCTCCACGAACTCGCCGTCGAGGATGCTCTCCACGGTCACCAGCGGTCCAAGCTTGATCGCTACGGTGAGACGCTTTTTGCCGTACTCCGTCCTGCCCGTTATATCGACGCCGAGGAAATGGTCGAGTTCGGGGAGCTCCATGTATTCCTTGGTCCCGATTTCATCGTTACCATCCGTCAGGCCGAGTCACCCGACCTTGGGAAAGTACGACGACGGCTCGAGGCTGATCCTGAATTCCTTGCTTTGGGACCCCAGGCAGTGCTTTACGCCATCCTGGACGAAGTGGTGGACCAGTACGCACCAGTCGTGGCCGGACTTGAGAACGATATAGACGAGATCGAGGACGAACTCTTTAACTCCGCTCCTGACGTTGCACGACGCATCTATGAACTTTCACGCGAGGTCATCGGCTTTCAAAGGGCCACGCATCCGTTACGGCCCATGCTCGAAGCCCTGCTGCGCGGTGCCGAAAAGTATGACCTCGACGTCGAGCTGCAACGCAGGCTGCGCGACGTATTGGATCATGTATTCCGGGTGGTTGAACGCGTCGATTCCTTCCGCATCCTGCTGGAGAACGCGCTGTCGGTTCACACAACCCTTGTCGCCCAGCGTCAGAACGAGGAGATGCGCCACATCTCCGAAGCCAGTCTCGCGCAAAGCGAAGAAGTCAAGAAAATCTCTGGCTGGGCTGCAATCATCTTCGCTCCAACCCTTGTGGGCACGGTCTATGGCATGAACTTCGAACACATGCCGGAACTCGAGTGGACGCTGGGCTACCCCTTCTCGCTCGCTCTGATGCTGCTGATGGGTGTTGGCCTCTACCTGACGTTCAAGTACAAGAAGTGGCTCTAGCTCCTGCCACGTCCGTGACTCGCTCAGTAGAACTCCGCTCAGTAGAACTCCACAGTGTCGACGATGTTGAGCAGCGGTTCGCCGTCCAGTAGACGGCGGGCGTTCTCTGCGAACAGCTCGGCGATCTTCCGCTCCTCCTCCTCGTAGGTTCCGGCGTTGTGAGGGCTTACGACGACGTTCGGCAGCTCCCAGAGCAGGCTGTTGTCCGGAAGCGGCTCCTGCTCGAATACGTCGAGCGCAGCGAACCCCACACGCCCGTCGCTCAGCGCCTCGATCAGTGCTTCCTCATCGATGGTGGTGCCGCGCCCCACGTTGACGACTGTGATGCCCTTCTTCACCCGCTTGAGCAATTCGCGGCTGAGCATGTGCCGGGTGTGTTCCGTGGCGGGGAGGCACAACACCACGGCGTCCACCTCCGGGAGAAGATCGCCAAGGCGCCCAGGAGGGAGGATGCCGGACACTCCCTCTGCCTCAATGTCGCGCCGGTGCACACCGACGACGTCGGTCCCTAACGCGCTCAGCTTGCGCGCAACGGCACGTCCGATCCCGCCCAGACCGACGACGGCGACACGCTGGTTCGCTACCTGCGGCACCGGGCGGCGTGCTCCCCAGAGGTGTGCTCGTTGGTCCTCCAGCAGTTGCGGCAGGCCCTGTGCGCCGGCGAGTACGCCGAACACGGCGAACTCGGCGAGTGGTTCGGCATGAACGCCGCCCGAGGTGGTGAAGGTGATGCGGTCCAGTTCATCGGCAGTCAGCTGTGCCGCCTTGACCTGACTGCCGCCGCCTGCCGGAGTGGTGTGGACCCAGCGAAGGTTCGCGTTGGAACGGACAGCCCGGCGCAGTTCCGTTCCTGACTGGCCCGGCACACCGTATAAAGCATCAGCACTGTCGATGAGGCGCTCATATTCAACCTGTTGAGGTGGCGTGCGACGGAAATCCCCATCCCCCTGGTGATCACCCGCGTAAAGCTGTGGCGGCAACAGGGATTGATCCCTTATCAGTTCGATCCGCGGCTCCAGTTGCTCAATGAGCTCGCACAGGGGCTCGGGTAGGGGCGTGGGTACAAAAACGCGAAGTTCCGCCATGGTTCTCCAGTCGGGTAGGTGTTCTCACCGAAGCATATGGGACGCCACTGACAGACATCTCTCCTGAATGTTTCGACGTTGGGATGGGCTCTCGCAGAATTGTCAGAGGTGGTTGTTTGACTGTTTTCATGACGTTGGAAGCGGTGTTCACGGATTCATCGGCGCAGCCTGATGACTATGCCTGGCATGACCTCCTCACCGAACTCGACTTCCGGCCTGAGGACTTGTGGGAGTTTGACTGTGAAGCGCTGTCCGAGGGAAAAGCCGGTCCCTCCGATGCCCTCTCAGGCTCATCCCATAATTCACCGCACTCGGAGGCGCCGTCGGCGGCCGGCGGAGGTAAGGACGGGTCGGGGCCTTCTCAGCTGGTATGGGAGCTGATCGCTCGAGAACCTGACCCTCAATGACAGCACTGTGGCCTTGAAGGGCTTGGCCGGACTGCGATCGTGGGTCGATGCGATGGAAATGCGTATCGTCTCCAGACTTGCGGATCTCAATCAGGACGATGTCTCGTCGCATTCCCCGGGTGGTAGTCGTGGGGAGGAAATGGCGCGGTCGGTTGCGGCGTCGGAAATTGCCCTCACCTTGAACATCCCGGAACGCACTGCAAGCCGGCTGGTTGATGAGTCCACGCACCTGACAGTGAAGCATCGCGTCACCCTGGAGGCGCTGGAATCTGGGTCGATTTCGCGTCGCCATGCGGTTCTTATTGCGCACGAGTCGCTCGGAATGCCGCCTGAAGCTGTGGCAGGGTTCGAGCGCGCCCTGCTGGATGGGGCAACCGGACACCTGACGAACCCCGTAGCCTCCACCAACTTCGAGCAGACGTATTCGCAGACCTGCTCACACACCGTTGCACTCCGGGTAAGCCGCAGATACTCCCAGACGGCGGCTTCGCTGGCAGCGCCAACGCGGACGAAGCACCTGAGGCATCGGGGTCGCGCGAGGAACCGGCCTGGCAAGGGGTAACCGCACATGTGAACGTAACGGTGCCGGTCCTTGCGCTGCTGGATGTCCTCGATTCAACCGGCGACAGCTATGTGGATAACGCCTCCGGAACCAGCGGCGCAGCCACAAGCGGCAATGACAACGGCCCAGGGGTCGTTCCCCATACGGTTGAATCCGATGCTCGCGGGCACAACCAGTTCGCAGAACTCGAAGGATATGGCCCAATCGACGCAGACACCGCGGCCA
The DNA here is from genome assembly GCF_059089725.1 of Arthrobacter sp. M71 S08. Lineage (NCBI taxonomy): Bacteria > Bacillati > Actinomycetota > Actinomycetes > Micrococcales > Micrococcaceae > Arthrobacter > Arthrobacter sp. M71 S08. Next base: position 27,138 of record NZ_JBNHEY010000007.1, read on the forward strand.
GCCTCGCAGCACACGCACCGTCGTTCACGCGAATTCTTACTCATCCGGTTACCGGATCGGTGTTGGATGTCGGGCGAGAAACGTACCGTCCTCCCAAACACCTGCAGGATTGGGTGCGAGCCCGTGATCGAACCTGCAGACATCCCGGCTGCAACCGATCCGCGATTGGTTGCGAGATCGACCATACGGTCCCATGGGCGAGCATCAGCATCCCCGAGCACCGAAGGCGGACGCAGGGTAAGTTCCTAATCAGAGCCCGATGCCAACACGCGACCCGTGAACCCCAACCACTGAACCCCGACCCGTGAACCCCAACCACTGAACCCGGCCCGTGAAACGGAGACGACCATGCCAGACCAGCCAGCTCGCCCCATCCACCCACGGCCCCTGGGTGCTTCCGGAGTGCTTGCAAGCCCGATTACGCTCGGCACCTCATCGCTCGGGGCAGGAACACGCCAGGGCGACCCTGAGGAGGCGGCCGCCGTCGAACTCGCGCAGGCGATGCTTCACGGTCCGTACGCACTGGTCGATACCTCCAACAACTACGCGAAAGGCAGAAGCGAGGCTGTTCTCGGTCTCGCCCTCGCATCCGGTGGTACAGCGGAGGGCCGGTCAATCGTCACCAAAGCCGATCAGGATCCCGAAACCGGCGTGTTCGATCGGGACCGCGTCCGGCGGTCCTTCGAGGAAAGCTGCCAGCGCCTGGGAGTCGACCGGCTTGAACTGCTTCACCTACATGACCCGTACTCCGTCACCTTCGAAGAAGCAGCAGCACCCGGCGGTGCGATCTCCGGAATGCTTGAGCTCAAAGAAGAGGGCCTGGTGGACGCCGTTGGCATCGCCGCAGGAACCGTCAGTCTGATGCGGCAGTACGTCGCGACAGGAGCCTTCGATGTCCTCCTCACCCACAATCGATTCACACTCGTGGACCGGAGCGCACTCCCGCTGATCGAAGATGCAGTGGGCCAGGGCATGGGTGTATTCAATGCAGCGCCCTTTGGTGGTGGGCTGCTCGCCCGCGGCTCCGCCAGCGGTGCAACCTACGCCTACACCGACTCCCCACCGGAACTGCTTGAGTGGGTCGCGCAGGTCGAGAAACTTTGCGCCGACCACGGAATCGACCTCCCGACGGCTGCGCTCCACTTCTCACTACGTTCGTCTCTGGTCGATTCCACTATCGTCGGCATCTCCTCGGTCAAACGCATCGAACAACTCGAGCGCATGCGCCAGACCGACGTGCCGTCGTCGTTCTGGCAGGATCTTGAAGCCCTGGGGACGCCACCGTCGAACATCACCGACTGACTGGGCTCACCTAAGTGCACTTCGCCGTAGCTGCGGACGGAACACACCTGGCCTGGCGATCGGACGGGACCGGTAGCCCCATGTTGCTGATCGCCGGTCAGGCTACCGGGCTGACCGGGTGGGGGCCCGTCGTCCCTGAACTGGCCAAAACCTTCCGGGTTATCCGTTTCGACCATCGGGGAATCGACAACAGTGATGACGGGCCAGCCGAACACCTCAGCACCAGGGAATTCGCGGCTGATGCCATAGCCGTGCTCGACGCCGCCGGTGTACAGCAGGCACACATCTACGGCCACTCAATGGGAGGACGTGTGGCCCAGTGGCTCGCCATCGACTACCCGGACCGGGTGGGCGCACTCATCCTCGCCGGCACCTCCGCAGGCGGTTTCCTCGGCAAGGACAGAGACCCAGACGTCACTCGCGCGCTCACCAGCGGCGACCCCGCCCGGCTCCAGCCGCTGTTCTTCGACGCAGACTGGGCGGCCGCGCACAGCTCGGCTGTCCGGACCTTCTTCACCTCCCATGCGTCCCGCCAAGCCAAACTCCGGCACTTCCGGGCAAGCAAAGAGCATGACACACGGGACTACCTCGGCTCGATTCGCGCGCCGACACTTATTCTTCAGGGCACCGCTGACCCGCTGACGCCGCTCGAAAACGCGCTTGTGCTGCGCGAACTGATTCCGCGTTCGATGCTGGTGAAAGTCGCGGACGCGCGGCACGGCTTTCATCTTGACCATCCGGAAACACTCGACTGGATCCGACGGTTCATCGCACGAAGGGCACCACAGATTTAGCGTGGCTGGATCTTAACTATCAGCGCTGAACCTGCCACACTGGGTGCATGCTCAGACAAGTCGCCGTCGTGGCCCTGCCGGGCGTAACGCCCTTCGAGTTTGGTGTTGCGTGCGAGGTGTTCGGTGTCGACCGCTCCACCCGGGGCGTCGGCATCCCTGCCTTTGACTTCTCCATCTGTACCACCTCGCCGGGCCTTATACTCACCAATCTGGGGTTCTCGATCGCCGTGGAGGAGGACCTGTCCGCCACGGAAACGGCGGACTTGATCATCATGCCGCCGTTCGGAATGGACGCTCCAGGACAACCCGAAGTACACCGGGCGCTGCAAGCCGCCCATCAGCGGGGTGCGTGGGTGCTGTCAGTCTGCAGCGGAGCCTTCGCACTGGCCGAGGCCGGCCTCCTCAACGGACGGCGCGCAACAACGCACTGGCTCCACGCCCATCGGCTTGCCGAGCAGTACCCCGAAGTCCACGTGGACGAAAACGTGCTCTACGTTCAGGACGGCCACATCATCACCAGCGCCGGAACTGCAGCGGGAATCGACGCCTGCCTTCACCTGGTGCGCACCGAACTGGGTGCCGCTGCGGCCACGAGCATCGCCCGATCCATGGTTGTTCCGCCACACCGCGCCGGCGGCCAGGCGCAGTACATCGACCGGCCCATCTCCGTCGCGCAGTGCGACACCCTCGAGGACATCCTTGTCTGGATGGATGAACACCTCGACGAAGAGCACTCCGTCAGCGCCCTCGCGGCTCGCGCACACATGTCAGAACGGACCTTCGCCAGACGCTTCAAGGCGGAGACGGGCACGACGCCGGCCGCCTGGCTCACAGCCCAACGCATCATCCGCGCACAGACCCTGCTGGAGGAGTCCGACCTCAGCGTCGAAACGATTGCCCGCGAGACGGGATTCGGGCAGGCCGTGCTCCTGCGCCATCACTTCCAACGCGCGCTGGGCACGTCCCCGGCCGCCTATCGGAGAACCTTCCGGGGACACCCCGCCCTGGCGAAGAACGGTGATTCACAGCACGCGCACCGCCCCAACCTGCAGCCCGCCTGAACAGGAGCGATCCATGCCCCACCACAACGATCCGGTCACCATCAAAAGGCTCCTGACCACCCCGGCGCGTTGGGCCGTCGTCGGACTCTCAAACAATCCGCGGCGTGCAGCAATGGGAGTATCGCGATTCCTCATCGATCAGCTTGGAATGGACGTAATTCCCGTCAGCCTGAAGGGCGACGACGTCTATGGACGTAAGGGCTACAAACGGCTCGCCGACGTGCCGGGGGAGATCGACGTCGTCGACTGCTTCGTGAACAGCCGGAAGGTCGGAGCAGTAGTGGACGACGCGATAGCCGTAGGTGCCAAGGCAGTCTGGCTGCAGCTCGGCGTGATTGACGAGGCGGCCGCTCAGCGGGCTTCCGATGCCGGGCTCGAGGTAGTGATGAACACCTGCCCCGCGATTGAGGCCCCGCGGCTGGGACTCTAGCCGGCGGGAAGCAGCTTTCACATGCGCTGGTACCGGGACCGCGCAATCATGAAGACGCCGTACGCAATCAACCCGAGGGCCACCGCGCCGAGAATCCACACTCCGAACGGCTGCTCCTGAAGTGACTTCAGTGCACCGTCAAGCCCTGTCGATTCCTCTGGGTTGTTCCGAACGGTAGCGACGGCAACCAGGAGGCCAAGAACACCGAGCGCAACGCCCTTGGCGACGTAGCCGACGGAACCGAGCACGGTGAATGCCTCGCCGGCAGAACCCGAGGGCGAGCCCCTCAGATTTTCCTCGAACTTTTTGGTGATCCCGCTGTAGATGAAGTAGCCGCCCACCGCGATGATGCCCGCCCCGACGGCCAGCAACAGTGCGGCTCCGGCAGGGTTGGCCATCAGCGCGGCACTGGTGGACTGCGTGGAAGAGCTGCTGTCACTCGATCCGCCCATCGCATACTGGACGAAGGCGACGCCGATACCTGCGTAAATCACGGCCTTCCCACCGTTCTTCAAACGGAATTTCAGCTTCTCCTTACCGCTGATGCGTCTCGGAGTGAAGAGGACCTCACTGAGCAGGAAGAGGGCCAGCGCCGCACAGCCCACAAAACACGCCCACAGCAATATCCCGCCTCCCGGAGTGCTCGCGAGGGATGCCATGGCACCACTCTGGTCCGCACTGCCGGATCCTCCTGAAGCTACCCGGAAAGCAATGACGCCGATCAGGATGTGCAGGATCCCGGCTGCCACATACCCTGCCCGCGCAGCGATCAGGAATGGCTTGGAATCAGTGGCTTCTTCTGCCCCGTCGGCAACCTTGCGTGCCTGTCGGCCGAGGTCTCCCATATCTGCGCTCCTTGATCGTGAGTCCTTATAGTGTGTCACCGCTTGGCTGTACGCTCACTATGTGGATGCGGCCCAGCTTCGAGAGACCTGTCTCTCCTTTCCAGGCACGTTCGAGGACTTCCCTTTCGGCCCGGAAGCGTCGGTCTTCAAGGTGCGCGCGCCGGGCGGAACGGCGAAGATGTTCGCGCTCTCGGACCTCGGTTCCCCGTCCCTGTCGATCAGCCTCAAATGCGATCCCGATCTCGCCAGGCAGCTGCGCACCGCACACCCCGAAATCACAGGGGCCTGGCACATGAACAAGACCCACTGGAACGGTGTGGACTGCACGGGTGCGTTGCCGGACGACATGCTCCGCGACATGATTGAGGACTCCTATGACCTTGTGGTGGCAGCACTTCCGAAAAAGGATCGTGAGTCGCTCGGGTGGTCCCGGCTCTCCCAGGGCAGCGATGCCTGACATCACGCACACCGCAATCGGCTGGACCCAATCCGGCGCCTGGCCGATGGGGTTCCGTCCCCTACATCGCCGCATCCGCGTCGGTGCCGGCGAGGAGGACTTCCGGCGTCTCGCCGAGGGAATCCTCACCTTCCAACTCCATCGCCACGCCAGGCTGCGCGTCCAGGCGGCACCGCGAGCCGTTGTCGGAGGCACCGTGGAGGTGGGGTTCGGGATAGGGGACTTGAGGTTGAACATCCCGTGCGAAGTGGTGTGGGTTGAAGAGCTGAAAGACAACAACAAAAACGACCACGACGACGGTGCCCGCCGCGCCGGTTTCGGCTACGCCACCCTGCAGGGACACCCGGAATGCGGCGAGGAGAGTTTCGCTGCAGTACGTAAGGCTGACGGTTCGGTGTTCTTTGAACTTCACGCCTACAGCCGTCATGCGAACTGGTTCTACCGCGCAGGAGCCCCAGTGGCACGGTTCTGTCAGGAACTGGTTACGCGCCGCTACCTCAAGGCAGCCCGTCAGTTGGCGGCAGGAACGGGAGCGGCAGCAGCCGTAGAGACAGCAACCGGCTAGGGAGAAACCAGGACACCCGGATTCCCTTGCCGCGCAACATGCCAGACGAAAAGCGGGGTTTCAGCCGGATCGGCCAATGCGTTCACCAGACCGTAGCCCGCTTTCCTCAGCACCGCGGCCGATGCATCGGACTGCGCATAGGCCTCAATGAGGTCCACCTCCGGTCGGGCGCTGGCATACCCGGTCAGGCAATGCAGCGCTTCCAACGCCATGCCGTATCCCCGTCGTGACGGCACAATGCCGTAGTAGATCTGGAGTATCCCGCCCTGGGGCAGACCGTCGAAGCCGATCGTTCCGATCACCGACCCCGTTGTCCGTTCAACGATCAGCCACACGCCGAAGCGGTCGCCGTCGTCGGCATAGAGCAAGCCGGATTCGAAGAGGTGGCGCGCGGCGTCCATATCGGTTGGCTGCGGGTAATCGAGCGCCCAACCCGGCTCCCGCTCCCACCGCGCGAGCAGATCGACATGCGTAGCCCCCATCGGCACGAGCTCCAACCGATCGGCGCTGAGCGACCTTTCACCCGTCATTCAGGCACGCCCGTCAATCGTGCACACCGTCATAGTGGGCGCACCATAGAAGACTCGAACCAATCAGGCCTGCATCATCGGTACGGTGATCAGCGCAAGAAACGGGGGGACCCCCTGCGCCAGGGCGGGCACCCAGAGCGACCTGTTGGTCACGACCAGAACGACGGCGGCAAGCACCATGATCGCCAGCGCGAGTACGATCATGCCGTAACCGACCAGCGTGCCTGACAGCGCCAGTCCAACGATCACTCCGGCGGCAAGGAAGAGGTTGTAGAAGCCCTGATTGAACGCCATCGGGCGGATGATGTTGGCGTGTTCCTGACAGGTAATACCGAACTTCCGCCACGCGGACGGGTGACGCCACCGGACGCTCTCAAGAACGAAGATGTACACATGCAACAAACCCGCAATCATGGCGAAAAGCGCGCTCAATAGCGGAAATGTCATGAATTAACCCTATCTGTTGGGTCGCTTTACCCATGGGTCGGGAACGTAACGATATGGCAGAGCACCGGCGTGACGACACACCGGTGCTCTGTCTGATCGACGCTTACGCGAAGTGCTTCGGAAGCGTGGCTTCGTGCGCTTCCTTCAGTTCCGACAGCGGAAGGGTGAAGTGGCCCTGGACGTCGAGGGCCTGGTTCTCCACGTCGACCACACCGATTCGGGTGCGCGGGAAGTTGCGCGCGGTGCACATGTCGTTGAACCGCACCTCCTCTGAACGCGGTACGGAGACGACGGCGCGGGCCTGCGACTCGGAGAACAGCGCCGTGAACGGGTCGATACCGTCACGCTCGCAGAGCTCGTCGATGGCGATGCGCGCACCTATGCCAAAGCGCAGCGCAGCTTCCGCGAGGGCCGCGGCAAGGCCGCCCTCGGAGAGATCGTGCGCGGCGTCGATCATTCCGTCACGTGAGGAGTTGACGAGGATAGCCGCAAGCGTCTTCTCCGCCTGCAGGTCCAGCGCCGGGGGCTGCCCGCCGAGGTGACCGCGCAGGTTGGCCCACTCGGATCCGTCGAGCTCATTCCGGGTGGTGCCGAGCAGGTAAATAGCCTGTCCGTCCTCGCGCCAGCCCGACGGCGTGCGGCGTGCGACGTCGTCGAACACTCCCAGCACACCCACAACCGGCGTCGGGTGGATGGCCACTCCGCCGGTCTGGTTGTACAGGGATACGTTGCCGCCCGTGACCGGAACGCCGAGCTCCTGGCAGGCATCGGCAAGGCCACGCACGGACTCGGCGAACTGCCACATGACCTCGGGGTCCTCGGGGGAACCGAAGTTGAGGCAATCGGTAACGGCCATCGGCTGCGCACCCGAGGTAGCGACGTTACGGTACGCCTCGGCCAGAGCCAGGCGGGCGCCGTCGTACGGGTTGAGGTAGGAGTAGCGTCCGTTGGCATCCGTCGAGAGCGCGATCCCAAGACCCGTTTCCTCGTCAACGCGCACCACGCCGGCATCATCGGGCATGGCCAGGGCGGTGTTTCCCTGGACGAAGCGGTCGTACTGGTTGGTGATCCAGTCCTTCGAGCACATGTTCGGTGAAGCCATGAGCTCCAGGACCGCGGACTTAAGCTGCTCACCGTCCGCAGGGCGGTCCCCTGCAAAGGAGTCGGCCTGAACGCGGTCCAGCCACTCGGGGCGGGAGTACGGGCGCTCGTAGACCGGACCGTCATGGGCCACCGTGCGGGGGTCGACGTCAACGATCTTCTCCCCGTCCCACTCGATGATCAGGCGGCCCGTGTCCGTGACCTCGCCCAGCCAGGAGTACTCGACGTTCCACTTGTCCATGATGGCTTCGAACGCGGCGACGTTCTCCGGCGTCACCACGGCCATCATGCGTTCCTGCGATTCCGACATCAGGATCTCGCCCGGGGTCAGCGACGGATCGCGCAGGAGGACGTTGGTGAGCTCGACGTGCATGCCGCCGTCGCCGTTCGAGGCAAGTTCGGAGGTCGCGCAGGAGATGCCGGCCGCGCCGAGGTCCTGGATGCCTTCCACAACTGACGCTTTGAACAGTTCCAGGCAGCACTCGATGAGGACCTTCTCGGCGAAGGGGTCGCCGACCTGGACGGCGGGCCGCTTAGCCGGCTTGCCGGAAGTCCCAGCGTCGTCGAAGGATTCCGACGCGAGCACTGACGCGCCGCCGATGCCGTCGCCGCCGGTCCGCGCACCGAAGAGCACGACCCTGTTGCCGACGCCGGACGCGTTGGCCAAACGGATGTCTTCGTGGCGCAGGACGCCAACAGCCAGCGCATTGACCAGGGGGTTGCCCTGGTAGACGGAGTCGAACACCACTTCACCGCCGATGTTCGGCAGCCCGAGAGAGTTGCCGTACCCGCCGATGCCGGACACGATGCCGTGGACCAACCGCGGGGTGTCAGGGTGATCAATCGCACCGAAGCGCAGCGGGTCCATGACGGCCACCGGACGGGCACCCATTGAAATGATGTCGCGCACAATACCGCCGACGCCGGTCGCGGCGCCCTGGTACGGCTCCACGAAAGAAGGGTGGTTATGGGACTCGACCTTGAAGGTCACCGCCCAGCCGTCACCGATGTCCACGACGCCGGCGTTCTCGCCGATTCCCACGAGGAGGTGTTCCTTCATGGCGTCGGTGACCTTGTCACCGAACTGGCGCAGATGCACCTTGGAGGACTTGTAGGAGCAGTGCTCGCTCCACATGACCGAGTACATTGCGAGTTCGGCAGCGGTGGGCCGGCGTCCGAGGATTTCGACGACGCGCTCGTACTCGTTTTCCTTCAGGCCCAGTTCCGCCCAGGGGAGTGGCTGCTCAGGTGTCTGCTCGGCGTGCGCGACCGTATCGATATTGAACTTCTTGGAGGTTGTCTCTGTAGTCACTTATTAACCAGTTTCTGCAGTACCGAGGTGAAAATGCCGAGTCCGTCCACGCCGCCGCGGACCTCAACCTCGCCGAATGCTGAGGAGTCAGGGCCAAAGCCTGCCTCGACGGCGTGCTCCGGGTGGGGCATGAGGCCTACGACATTGCCGTGCTCATTGGTGATGCCTGCGATGTCCCGGCGGGATCCGTTCGGGTTGCCGCCCACGTAGCGGAAGACCACCCGGCCCTCGCCCTCAAGCTCGTCGAGGGTGCGCTCGTCGGCAACAAACTGGCCGTCCTGGTTCTTCAACGGCACCACAATTTCGCTGCCCTGTTCATATACGGAGGTCCAGAAAGTCGAAGTGTTCTCGACCTTCAGGCGCTGGTCCTTGCACAGGAAGTGGAGGTGGTTGTTCTTCACCATGGAGCCCGGAAGCAGGTGCGCTTCGGTGAGGACCTGGAAACCGTTGCAAATGCCGAGCACGGGCAGCGAGCCGCCGGAAGCGGCTGCCGTGATCTGCTCCATCAGCGGTGCGAAGCGGGAGATGGCGCCCGCACGCAGGTAGTCACCGTAGGAGAAGCCGCCCGGGATGATGATGGCGTCGACGTCCTTCAGATCGTGGTCACCGTGCCAGAGCTGGACGCCGGTTCCGCCTGCGAGGCGAACCGCGCGCAGGGCATCGCGGTCATCGAGCGAACCGGGGAAGGTGACGACGCCGACACGGACATCGGACAGGCTTGGATCCACGGTCTCGGCCGCGGAGTGGCCGATCAGGGGAGCTTCGACAGTCACTGTGCGTCCTCGATGACCTCGACCCGGGTCACGTCCTCGATCACGGGATTGGAGAGCAACGTGGCGGCTGCACTGCGGGCGTGGTCGAGAACTTCCTCGGTTACATCGCCCTCAACGGTCAACTCGAACCGCTTGCCTTGGCGTACCTCGGCGAATCCGGTGAACCCGAGACGGGGGAGGGCGCCGGCGATAGCCTTGCCCTGCGGATCGAGGATTTCGGGTTTGGGCATGACGTCAACAACGATCCGGGGCATCCGGCAACTCCTGTGAAGTATAAACACGGCGAAAATGCGGTTAAATGCGGTTGCCCGACGGGTGCCGTCTCACGCTCGGATGTTGTGTGTGTTCAAGGATGATCCTGAAGCGAGATCCAGCGCTCCGCGAGCTTGCTGTTCCATTCTACCGGCCGAATACAGCGTCCCGTGACCCGGACGGGAGAGGAGCGCTTCAGCTCGCGCCGGCCGGGCCCAGAATGGATTCCAGAGCGTTCCACCGCGCAATCTCGCAGCCGTCGGTGGCCGAGAAGGACGCGTAAACGCGGTGTCCGTCGACGGTGCCCTTGACTGTGGCGGTTTGGGGCCCCCCGTACTGCTGGGTGCACATCCGGTCCGCGTCCGGCTGGGCATTGAAGAAGGCGGCGCCAAGACGCGTGACGGCCTCGCACGCTGCCTCAGGGTGAGGCACAGTCGTATTTTCACCGATGCCGTCCGGAGTGCATTCAAGGAAGTACTCGGTTGGTTCCGATTCGGGACTCAGTTTGATGCTGATGGTCAGCATCGCGGTCCCGGTTGCGGCTGGGTCGGACGGGAGGCTGGGCGTTGGCTTCGGCGATTCCGGGGACATGCTGCTCTCCGAGGCGGTTGGCGATGGGGACGGTTCAGGTGTATCGGTGATGGGCGAACTGGAAGGGGCAGCTATCAGTTCGGTGCCGGGATCACCCGTTGCGCCGCATCCGGCCAGTGACACCGCAAGGATGATGCCGGTAAGGATGCTGGCGCTCCTGACTGCAGCACCATGTGCGAATCCCACGGGGAACCTCCTTGTCGCCCTCGAATGTTCTGTCTGCACGGTCCCGGCCGAATCAGCGCCCGGCGCCCGGTTGCAGTTGATTGATGTACTGATGCAACTGTGCACGCTTTAGCTGGGATTCAGCCGAGAACGCCCGCTGAGCTCGCACATAGTCTGCCCTGCCGGCCGGCGTCTCTATGGCGATCGGCGGGTAGCCCCACTCGGCGAGGTCATACGGGGAAGCCTGCATGTCCATGATGCGGATCCGCCAGGCAAGCTCAAAGCAATCCATTACGAGCTCGCTGGGAAGAGCGGGCGTCAGCTTGTACGCCCACTTATAGAGGTCCATGTTCGCGTGCAGGCACCCCGGCTGCTCAAGGTCCCGTTGCGCCGTACGGGTGGGTTGAAGCTCATTCAGCGGAGCCGCCTGCGGGGCGTAGAAGCGGAAAGCGTCAAAGTGGGTGCATCGGATGCGGTTCGCTTCCACCACCTCGTCGGTCCCGCCGGCACCCAGCCGGAGGCCCAGGTGCTCGTGTCGGATGGAGTTCTCCTCCGACTTGTACGCCATCGCCCACTCATGCAGGCCAAAGCAACCGAGCTGCGCCGGACGGGCGGCCGTGCCGGAAAGGATGATTCCGGCGAAGTCCACCGCCTCGCGCCGCGCGCTCAGGAAAGCGGCGAGATCGAGGGTGACGGCGTCGTCGTCGTCGTTCAGTCCCAGCGACTGCCGCTCTTCGGCGGTCAGTGAGCGGTAGAACTTCCAGTCAACGCGTTCCACTGCGCCCGGACCGGTCAGTACCGTATGCGCACCAGGGTGCCACTTCAGCAGCTGTGCGGGTTTCTGGGTGTAGTAGGTGAACAGGAAGTCCTCGACCGGATGCTTGCGCTGTTCCGCCCGGCGACGGAGATAGGGCTCGGTATAGGCGCGCACCCGTTCGGCATGGGCGAGGGCTCGCGGCTCCCACACTTCCGGAGCAAGGACTGTTACAGGCACCATCCCATTATCCCCTGATGGCCTTAGGCAACGGCCTTCTGCCATTTCGAGCGCTCGATTCGAATGAACGAGCGTCCTGAAAACCATACTTTCCTCAAAAGCTCTGTTTACCGACAGGTTCTCCTCAGGACCACCCAAGGACCACCCGAGGTCACCCTACTCAGGGGTAACCTGTGGAAAGTTCGGTCGTGATTCAGGGCACAGACCCCACGCCAGCTGCTTTCACTCCGGCTGAGGCCGGCCGCTTTTTCGATGAAAGGTAACCTCGCGTGAAAGACCCCCACAACAGGAATTCGCGGGCAGGTGGGCTGCGCAGAGCTACAGCTCTCATGCTTGGCCTCCCGCTGATCCTCGGTTCAATGACAGCGGTACCTGCCGCTGCCGCACCTGCTGGTCCTACTGCTACCCAGCAGATCCAGCCCGTTGAGAAAGTGGACCCCCAGGACTACCCGGACGGCCGTTACATCGTAGTGCTCAATGAAGAGCCTGCGGCGACGTACGACGGCGGCGTGCCCGGGATCGCGGCCACCAAGCCGGAGAAGGGCGAAAAGCTCACCGACAAGAAGGACTTCCAGAAGTATAAGAGTCATCTGGAGCGGAAGCAGCAGGCTGTAGCGGCCGAGGAGGGTGTGGAAATCAACCGCACCTACACCGCTGCGCTCAACGGCTTCAGCGCAAGGCTGACCTCGGACCAGGCGGTTGAACTCGCCAAGGATCCGAACGTCCGCCTGGTTGCTCCCGACGTCGAAAACGCACCGGACGACTACTCCAGCCTCGACATCCTCAACCTCAGGGGAGAGGGCGGAGCGTGGAATACGCAGTTCGGCGGTGAAAAGAACGCCGGAGCCGGAACCGTCGTCGGCGTCATCGACACCGGTTACACACCCAGCAGCCCCTTCTTCCAGGGTGACAAGGTCGTCAAGCTGAAGAAGGGCCAGGAGCCGAAGGTCGGCCAGCCGTACCGGGCCAAGGACGGCATCGCGATGCTGAAGTCCGATGGCACGACGTTCGTCGGTAAGTGCCAGGTCGGCGTGCGCTTCTCGGGCACCGAGTGCAATTCGAAGGTGCTGGCTGCCCAGTACTTCTCGGAGGACTTCGAAGAGTTCGTGCCCAAGGCGGACCGCGCGCCTGAAGAGGTTCTTTCGCCCATCGATGTCGATAGCCATGGAACCCACACCGCGAGCACCGCTGCGGGCAACAGCAACGTCACCCAGACGGTTGACGGGCGTGACTTCGGCAAGTCTTCCGGTGTCGCCCCGGCCGCCAAGCTGTCGATCTACAAGGTCTGCTGGGCCGACACCAACCCCAACACCGGCGGTTGCTACTCCTCCGCCTCGATCGCCGCCATCAACCAGGCGGTTCTCGACGGCGTGGACGTGCTGAACTATTCGATCTCCGGCAGCGCAACCACCACCACAGACCCCGTCTCGCTGGCCTTCCTTGGTGCGGCATCCGCGGGTGTCTTCGTGGCAGCTTCGGCCGGCAACTCCGGTCCGACCGCCAGCACCGTCAACCACGGTGCTCCCTGGGTGACCACCGTTGCCGCGAGCACCTTCAGCCACGCACTTCAGGGCACCGCTGAATTTTCGGACGGAACGAAATTCCGCGGAGCGAGCATCATGAATGCCGGTGTCCCCTCAAGTCCCGTGGTTCTGAGCGGCAACGCCGCCGCGGCAGGAGCAACCGAACCTGCCCTGTGCGCACCGAACTCTCTGGACCCCGCGGTGGTGACGGGAAAGATCGTTGTCTGTGACCGCGGCGTGTATGACCGTGTCGCGAAGTCCGCTGAAGTTGCCCGCGCCGGCGGCGTGGGCATGATCCTGGTCAACCTCGTTGATTCGTCAATGGACACGGACAAGCACTCGGTCCCGACCGTGCACGTCAACGCCCCCCAGAGCATTGCGCTCAAGGAGAAGGTTGCAGCCAACCCCGACATCAAGGTTGCACTGGTGCCCGAAGACACCACCGGTGAGGCACTGCCTCCCGTTCCGCAGATTGCGGGCTTCTCCTCGCGCGGTCCACTGCTTGCCACCGGCTCGGATCTGCTGAAGCCGGACATCGCAGCACCCGGTGTTGCTGTCCTGGCAGGTGTGTCTCCGATCGGCACCGGCGGCGATGAATACGGATTCCTCTCCGGGACTTCGATGGCTTCCCCGCACGTCGCAGGCGTCGGCGCACTCATTCTCGCGAAGAACCCCAAGTGGTCACCCGCTGCGGTCAAGTCAGCCATGATGACCACCGCCGATCCGGTGAAGAACGCAGACGGCGGCGTGGACGGCGACGTCTTCGCAACCGGTGCGGGCCAGGTCGATCCCACAAGCGTGCTGAGCCCGGGACTGGTCTACGACGCTGGACGCTACGAGTACCTGCAGTTTATAGAGGGAACCGGCTACGCGGACGTCAACGGTCTTGAGGGCATCGACGCCAAAGACATGAATGTGCCGTCCTTCGCGGTAGGCAACCTGACCGGCAAGGTAACCGTCACCCGTACGGTCACCGCGCTGACCCCCGGGATCTACACCGCAACTGCGAACGTGCCCGGTGTGAATGTCACGGTCACTCCCTCGGTGTTGAACTTCACCTCCGCAGGTGAGACCCGAACCTTCGAAGTGACCTTCGAGAACGCTGAGGCGCCCCTGGCCAACTTCGCCAAGGGATCCCTCGTCTGGGAAGGCCAGAACAAGGTGGTCGCTTCGCCGATTGCGGTGCGTCCGCAGTCCGTGGTCGCTCCGTCAGAAGTGTCCTTCACCTCTGAAGGGCCGGACGGCAGCGCGACGATCCCCGTGACATCCGGTACGGACTCTCCGGTCAACGTGACGCTTCAGGGCCTCTCCAAGGCCAGCAGCTCGCCGCTGTCCCTCACGCCGGGGCCGGTAGCTGTCGAGAATAACGCGTCCAACTACATGACCGAAGTGACCGTCCCAGAGGGGACTCCGTTCGCGAGCATGTCGGTGTTCTCCTCGGATCCCGGCGCTGACTTCGACCTCTTCGTGTTCGACCCGCGTGGCCGCCTCTACCAGGTGGCGACCGCGTCGTCGAGTGAGACGCTGAATCTGCAGAACCCGGTCCCGGGTACCTACACAGCGATCGTCAACCTCTACGCGAGCCCCAACGGTCAGGCGACTGCTGCGACCTTCGACGCCGCGATCCTCGGCGCAGACGAAGGCAACGCCTCGATTGCGCCGAATCCGCTGGAGTTGGCGAACGGTGAGTCGGGAAAAGTCACGCTGAATTGGACTGGCCTGGAGCCGGGCTCCTATGTGGGTCGGGTGACCTACGAGGGATCCACTTCGGTGACGTTCATTTCGGTTGTGGTGAACGGTTCGGGCGAAGCCTCAGCGGCAGTGGTCCCGGAGACCGGTGGCGCTGACAAGTTGCCCACTGCTTCGCGTGAGGGCACCCCTCCGACGAACGGCAAGTAACAGACGCCCATAAAGACGCAGAGATCCCCTGCATCGTAACGGTGCGGGGGATTTTTGCGTGCTGCCGGATCTTTTTCACCTACGCAGACTTAAGATGTGGATACTCGAACAGCCGCAGAAAGAAGGCGATACCCATGGCTGAGAGACCCCGGCGCCGCTGGATCAAAAACCCCGCCACCATTTTCCTGGGACCGGCCGAACGGGACGCCCTGGATGAGCCGGTAGTACACCGGCATGATGAGTTCGAAAGCGCCTCAGAGGCTGAACTCGCTGAACTCAACATTGAGGTGGATTCCGACGGACACCACTATGCCGTTCGGAGGCATCCGGACCATGAAACAGTCCGCCGCACGGAGCCCGTCCAGAAGTACAAGGACTACTTCACGAAACCGGTGCTTCACACGGAGGAATAGTGTGTTGATTTAGCAGGACACACCCCGTTCAGCACGCTATTCGGGGCGTGTCCCGTCAATTCAACGCGATGGAAAGTGCGGAGCCTAGCGGCCGGTTCCCGCGTACACGGTCGCCACGGCATCGCCGTCGAGATCGAACGCCGCGTGCACAGCGCGCACCGCGGTGTCGAGCAGGTCTGCGCTGGTGACCACCGAAATACGGATTTCCGAGGTGGAGATCATGTCGATGTTCACCCCGGCGTCGGACAGCGCCCGGAAGAACTTGTAGGACACACCGGGGTTCGAGCGCATCCCGGCCCCGATCAGCGACAGTTTTCCGATCTGCTCGTCATACTCGATGCTCTCGTAACCCACGGTCTGCTGCGCGGCCTTGAGAGCGGCGAGCGCCTCCGCACCTTCGACGATGGGCAGGGTGAAGGAGATATCCGTGTGTTCGGAGCCGTGCGTGGAAACGTTCTGCACGATCATGTCGATGTTCGAGTGCGCGCCCGCGACAATGCCGAAAATCTCAGCGGCCTTGCCTGGGATGTCGGGTACGCCGACGACGGTGACCTTCGCTTCTGAACGGTCGTGTGCAACACCGGAGATGATGGGCTGTTCCAAGGGTTCTCCCTCTTGAATCTTGATGGTGTCCTCGGGGTCGGGCAGCACCCAGGTCCCCTCGAGCTGGCTGAAGGATGAGCGGACGTGCAGCGGAACGCCGAAGCGCCGTGCGTACTCCACGCAGCGAAGGTGCAGGATCTTGGCACCTGAGGCGGCCATTTCAAGCATCTCCTCGCTGGAGATGGCCGAGATTTTCTTCGCGGATGGAACAACCCGCGGATCAGCGGTGTACACGCCGTCGACGTCGGTGTAAATCTCGCAGACGTCAGCTTTAAGGGCTGCGGCGAGGGCCACGGCGGTTGTGTCGGACCCGCCCCTGCCCAGGGTGGTGATGTCATTGCTGTCCTGGCTCATGCCCTGGAAGCCGGCAACGATCGCGATGTCGCCCTTATCAATGGAAGCTTTGATGCGGTAGGGCGATACTGCGATGATCCTGGCCTTGCCATGGATGGCGTCCGTGATCATGCCGGCCTGGCTGCCGGTGAAGGACTGCGCGTTGGAGCCCGCCTCGTGGATAGCCATCGCGAGCAGCGCCATGGAAATGCGTTCCCCGGCACTGAGGAGCATGTCCATCTCGCGCGGATTTGAGGCGGTGCTGACCTGCCCGGCAAGATCAAGCAGTTCATCGGTGCTGTCTCCCATAGCGGAAACAACGACGACGACCTGGTTGCCCGCAAGCTGCGTCTCCACGACACGCTTGGCGACGCGCTTGATGCCTTCCGCGTCGGCCACGGACGAGCCACCGAACTTCTGAACAATTAAAGCCATGCGCACGCTCGCTGAAATTTGGGAGATGATCTGTGGCGGCGTCGTCGGCGCCCGGAACAAGGTCGGTTATTGGGACACTGGAAACGGACGATCAACGGCCGATAACCGCACACCATGTTAACCGCTGGATTTCGGCTCACCCAATCGTGAGTCGAATTATGCCGGGAATCCGGCCTCCTTGCTACTGTCACCTCATGACCAATGGGTATGGGGGAATCATTGCCAGGGGTATCAAACGAAGTTTCGGGTCTGTTGATGCTGTCCGCAACATCGACTTCGAGGCGCCGCCGGAGGAAGTGACAGCGCTGATCGGGCCCAATGGGTCCGGCAAAACCACGCTGCTGCTGATCCTCGCTTCCCTCCTCGCACCGGATTCAGGGACCCTTTCGGTTGGCGGCGCGGACCCAGCGGTTGATGCCGCCGCGGTCCGCCGCAAGGTCGGATGGATGCCGGACACACTTGGCGTCTGGGAATCCCTCAAGACCCGTGAAATCCTCACCACCGTCGGTGCACTGTACGGACTGACGACGACGGCGGCCGCTCACCGAGCCGCTGAACTGCTCGCCGAGGTCCGGCTGAGCGATTACGCCGACGCGCCGGCAGGAATTCTCTCCAGGGGCCAGCAGCAGCGGCTCAGCCTGGCCAGAGCACTGATCCATAATCCGGAGGTACTCCTGCTGGATGAGCCGGCATCCGGACTGGATCCCGGCTCCCGGGTTGAACTGCGCGTCATGCTCCGGCGGCTCGCAGCGGAGGGTAAAACCATTGTGGTCTCCAGTCACGTTCTGTCGGAACTGGACGAGATCGCCGACCGCGCCGTATTCGTCAACAGGGGTGAATCGGTCAAAAGCCAGACCCTGGACGAAGCTGGAACGCAACTGCGCAGGTACTGCATCCAGGCCGCTCCGATGGGTCCGCTCGCCGCCGCGCTGGCTAGCCACGGCGTCGCTTTCGAGGAACGCGGTGACTCCCGCCGGACTGAGTACCAGGTGCTGCTCAGCAGCACCGAGCAGGCAGCGTGGCTTCTGCGCACGCTCATTTTCGCCGACGTCGTCGTCACTGCTTTTGCGCCTGCAGGCGGCGCCCTTGAAGAGACCTATATGAGCCTTGATACGGAGCGGCAATGAGCACGCAAATAGTGGACGAGGGCCGTACACGCGACCTCGGTTATGCATCAGGCGTGCGCACCATCTTCGGCCTGGAGATGAAGCAGCGGCTGCGGGGCCGCGCCTGGTACATCATGATGGCCGTCTGGTTCCTCGTCATCGGCCTGGTTTTCCTGCTGGCGGCGCTCACGACGGCGGCTACCGACGGCGCCGGTCCGTTCCTGTTTGACCTTGTGGTGGGTTTCGTCCTGTTCTTTGGCCTGCTGGTTGCACCGGGCCTGTCCGCGAACGCGATAAACGGCGACCGGGCCGGTGGCACGCTGGCCATCCTTCAGGTCACTCTGCTGACACCAGGGCAGATTCTGTGGGGCAAATGGCTGGCGTCCTGGGTAGCGTCGCTGGCATTCCTCGCGCTGAGTTCGCCGTTCATTCTCTGGGCATTGGCACTGGGAGGAGTCAATCCGCTCGAGGCTGTCGTCTCGCTGGTGTTGCTGGCGCTTGAACTAGGTTTGGTGTGTGCCCTAGGGGTCGGCATTTCCGCCCTGGCGGGCAGGCCACTGTTCTCGATTGTCACCACCTATATGGTGGTCGCGCTGCTGGGCCTCGGAACGCTGATCGCATTCGGGCTCAGCATGAGCCTGGTCATGGAGGAAGACGTGCGCGTCGCCCAGTCCTTCTATGACTACCCTCCCGGATCGTTTGAGGATGGGCGGATACCCACCGAGGACGAGCTTGAGTGCGTGACCAATGAGGTGCTCATGACGGTCTGGCACACCGAGCGCACGGCCTGGCTGCTTGCCGCCAACCCGTTTGTGATCGTTGCGGACGCGGTTCCCTATGACCGGGATGCTGATGACCTTTCCACGGGCCAGCCCGGCGAAACCTACCGCGCCCCCGGAGTGATGGAAAGTATCAGCCAACAGGTCCGCCTTGCACAGGCCGGCCCGGACTACGAGGTCACCTGTGAAGAGGCGCAGATGTTCGGACCGGGCTCCCGCGACTTTGACTCCGAGCCTCTGCCGATCTGGCCGCTCGGCCTTGCGCTGCAAGGCCTTTTGGCGGGGGTGGTGCTGTGGGCCGGTAGACGGAAGCTCGTGACCCCGGTTCGCCGTCTGGCGAGGGGCACCCGTATCGCCTGAGCGCTCCATCCGGAGACCTTCTTCGCCTCAGTAGGGCCTGCGCGAGACGTGAGGTGTCCGGTGTGACTCTTGACACGGTCGCCTCGATTACCTAAGGTCAACTTTTATTGCATCGGTGACACCTCCGCTGCTTCCGACCTTTCATAAAGGGAAACCATGGACAGCTTCGAGCTCCGCCAACCCTCCGAGCGCGAAGTCCTGGAAGCGGCAGAGCGCATCGTGGACGCATTTGCGGCGACGGATACGGAACGATATTTCGCTGCGTTCGCGCCGGAATCGAGCTTCATCTTTTACACGGAGCAGCATCAGCTTGACAGCCGGGCGGCATACGAGGAGTTGTGGTCGGGCTGGGTCTCGAGCGGGTGGTCCGTCGTTTCCTGTGCTTCAAGCAATCGACAAGTCACCGTTTTCCACGGAGGAGCAGTTTTCAGCCACGAAGTGGCCACCACCGCGCGGACCCGCGATGGTGACGAGTCATATCGAGAGCGGGAAACCATCGTCTTCCGCTGGGATGACAACGACAGGCTCATCGCAATTCACGAACATCTCTCGCCGTCTCCCGCTTCTGCGGAGTAGTTCCCGGCCCCCACTTCCAGGAGCGTCATGAATCTCTACAAGCGTCTCGATACGCGTCTGCAGGAAAACGCGGATGGTTTCGGTCCACTCCGGGGCACGCTGCCCCTTGGCCGGATTGGAATGATCTGGCTGGCGGCCAATTTTGTTGTCACTACGCTGCTGACCGGAACCTTGTTCGTGCCGGCGGTCAGCTTCACCGACGCCCTTCTCATGATCGTCGTCGGTACAGTCGGCGGCGCCGTCGTGCTTACCCTGGTCGGCAATATTGGAACGCGCACGGGATTGCCGACCATGGCGATCACCCGCGGAGCGTTCGGTACGCGAGGCACGCTTCTGCCGGTAGCAGCGAATGTCATCATCCTCATGGGCTGGAGCTGGGTGCAGGCGATGCTGGCCGGTGTGACGGTCAACTATCTGGTCGAGTCTGCGACCGGCTTCTCCAACCCGATCCTCTTCGCCGTTCTTGCGCAAACCCTGGTGGTCGCATTGGCCATCCTCGGACATGAGGGCATCGCCAAGGTTGAGCCGTGGCTCGCCGTCATCATCCTGGCAATCATGGGTTATGTCTTCGTCACTGCATTCACCGCTTTCAACCCGGCAGAATTCGCCGCCATCCAAGTGGACGAGTCCCTTGGCTTTACCAATTTTGTGGTGCTGGACATTGTGATTGCCACAGCCATTTCCTGGACGGTGCTCTCTGCCGACTTCAACCGGTTGGCAAGGTCGAGCCGCGCAGGCATTCTTGGCTCCGGTATCGGTTACGTCGTCTCCACTGTGCTCGCCATGACGCTTGGTGCCACCGCCATCGGCTATGTCATCCTGTCCGGAGGTCCCGCTGCGCCCTTCGACCCGACTGTCATCGTCGCCGCTTTCGGCACCCCGCTGGCCATCGTCATCTTCATGTCGGTCATGGCCACCAACACCATGGTGGTGTACGGAATGGTGACGTCGATCGTCAACGCCCAGGCGCACTGGAATTTCCGCTTCCTGCCCACCGCGCTCGTGGTGGGAGTAATCTCGATCATCGGTTCCACCTGGCTCGCTCTTCTGAACCAGTTCACGGACTTCCTCGTCATGATCGGCGCGTTCTTCATTCCGGTGTTCGCGATCATGATCGTTGATTACTACATCATCAAGCGCGGCAGCTATACGCTCGACATCCTACGTGAGGGTCCAGGGCGCTACTGGTACACGGCAGGAGTGAACCGGGCGGCAATCGCCGTATGGGTAGTCGGTGCGGCGGTCTCCTACATACTCACCTATCTTTGGCCGAGCCCCATTGGTGCAACCATCCCGGCCTTTGTTCTCAGTTTTGTCCTGTACCTCGCGTTCTCTTTCAGGAACCGACACGTCGAGGGGGAACCCGCCGGTCACTTGGCGGAGGAGGCCCGGCTTGGCGAGGTACGTTGACCTTAGCCACCCGATCACCTCAGGAATGCAGGTCTTTCCCGGTGATCCACAGGTCGCGCTCACTCCTTCGTTGACCGTCAGTGAAAATGGCGTGTCTGTCATGGCCGTTCACCTCGGGTCCCACTCCGGAACACATATCGACGCGCCGTCCCACAGTATTGAGGGTGGTCGGACGATCAGCGATGTCGGTTTGGACGAGTTGTCGGGAGCGGCTGCCATCATTGGGATCCGCGGACTTGCGGCGGGAGAGGAGATCGAATTCTCCCGTTTCAGGAGTGAGATTGCTGATGCCGTCCCGCCGATAGTTATTCTGGCAACTGGTTGGGACCGGATGTACGGAACAGAGGCCTATCTCAACCACCCATACCTTGCCCCCGGCGCGGCCGCGGAACTCTCGACCCGCGGCATGCGCGTCCTGGGGATTGACACTTTGAACCCGGACCGCACATTGCAGGAGGAAGACTCTTTCCAGCTACCGGTTCATGACCTGATTCTGGGGCGCGACGGTTTGATCGTTGAGAATTTGCGCGGTGTTACCGAGCTCCCAGCCCGCTGCTGGGTGGGTCTTTTCCCGTTGCCGCTGCGGGGCGCGGACGGTGCTCCTGTCCGCGCCGTGGCCCGCAGCGAAGCGTGACGACAGGAAAAGACTGGCCTCCGGCCGATCAGGAAACGGTGCGGCGGCCCTCGAAGGCGCGGCCCAGGGTGATCTCGTCGGCGTACTCGAGGTCTCCACCCACGGGAAGGCCGGAAGCCAGGCGGGTGACCTTGACGCCGATGGTCTTCAGCATGCGCACCAGGTAGGTGGCTGTTGCTTCGCCCTCGAGGTTGGGGTCGGTGGCGATGATGATTTCCTGAACCTGGTCGTCGGAGAGGCGGTTCAGCAACTCACGGATGCGCAACTGCTCGGGGCCGATTCCGGCAATCGGATTGATGGAGCCTCCGAGCACGTGGTACTTCCCGCGGAAGGAACGCGTGCGTTCGACGGCGATAACGTCCTTGGACTCTTCGACCACGCAGATCGCGGAGGGATCACGCCGGGGGTCACGGCAGATGCCGCAGGTCTCCTGCTCTGCGACGTTGCCGCAGATTGTGCAGAACTTGACCTTCTCCTTGACGGTGACGATCGCGTTGACGAGGCGCTTCATGTCATCTCCGTCCGCTTCAAGGATGTGGAACGCGATGCGTTGTGCTGACTTGGGGCCCACGCCGGGCAAGCGTCCCAGCTCGTCGATGAGCTCCTGAACTGCGCCTTCGTACACGGGGTTGCCTTAGCTGTAGGTGGTGCTGAGTTGGCCGGGCTGGACTGACCGGCCCGTCACTGGTCGAGGCTGCGTTCCTCGATCAGCCGACCGTTGAGGATTCGTTCGATGGCCTGACGTCCAACCAGCCCCGACTGTTCGATGGTTTCGTCGTCTGCACTGGGAATGTCCTCGACGTATTTCAAGTCTACGGCTCCGGTCTGACGTCCCTGCGGCTGCGGCCGGGCTGCTTCGGCCCGCGCGGCTTCATCGAGCAGCTGCTGGTAGCGGCTTGGACGCACCGACGGCTCCTCCTCGAAGGCGGGTTCCTCGGGGCCCGGGTCCTCAGGGTCCTGTGGAGGTTCGACCCTGAGCCAGTCGTCGGTTGCTGCTGGTGCACTGACCTGTGCGTGGTTCTGCTGGGCAGGCACCGCTTGTACGGGTGTCCTCTGCGCATGAGGCTGTTGACTGTAGCCCTGCTGGGGTTCCGGCTGCGGCGTGGTGGGTTGGACGGGGGGCTGCTGTGCTTGAGGCTGCTGCACGCGCTCGCTACGCGGGGAGTCCTGGACAGGAGCCTGTCGCCCGGGAACCTGCTGGGTCTGGGCTTGCTGAGGTGCTTGCTGTGCTGGTTCTTGCTGGGAATCGGGCTGTTGCGTGGCCTGCCGCGCGGTAGGGCGCTGCGCGTGGTTCTGCTGCGCGGGGTTTTGCTGCGCGGGCACGCCCTGTGCCGGGTCGGAATGGCTGGGCAGTCCCCAGGCAGCATCCGCTGCCGTCGCGGATGCTTCACCGTTCGAGGAGGGCGAAGGGGAACTGTTGGCGTCAAGGTGTTCCTGCGCCTTGGCCGGCTCGTTCCGGCTAGTAGGTACTTTTGGGTCGGGTTCACCCGCTGCCGCGGCGCCGTCATGGATAGCTTCGATCGAGCAGGTCAGGCCAAGCACCTTGTTGATCGCCTGCTTGAGGTTGTCCATGTGCTGGCCACGCTGGAAGCCGAGCGCGTTACCTTGCGACGCGAACGCCAGTGTGAGCTGGTTGTCGCTGAAGGAACGCGGCTTCGCGTCTGCGTTGACGTTCAACCACGTGCTGCGCTTGATGCGGGCGAGCTCATCCATGATCTCGGGCCAGGCTCTGCGGATCATTTCGATCTGACCGGATCCCCGTGCTGCCGGCGCTCCACCCGCAGGCTGCGGTGCCTGCGGAGACGCGGGCGGGGGAGCAGACGGCTGCGGTTGTGACCCGTGCGGACCTTGCGGCTCATTGCGCGAGGTGGCAGGCCCGGAGGCTGCCGGTTGCTGCTGCGTTGCGGAGGGTTCCGACGGCTGCGGCGTGCGCGCGTCTGCTGAACTGCGTTCCTCGGATGTGGGCGGTTCGGGCGGCATGCCCCATCCGCCGCCCCAATCCGCAGCGGCAGGTTCCTGCGCCGAGGGGGTTGCCCGCTCAAGCTTCTCCGCCGGGGCCGGGACTTCCTGCTGGACGGTAGAAGGCTGGGAGGGTGCGGGCTGCGGTGCAGCGGGCTGGGATCCGGGCCCGGCTTCCCAGGACTGCGACCCGGCCGCCTCGGAGGCGTCCCGCTCGGTGCGGGAGAACTGCGCAGCGGCATCCTGAACGGCTGGAGCTTGGACGGCTGGAGCTTGAACGACTGGAGCTTGAACAACTGAAGCTTGAGCGGCAGGAGGCTGTGAGGCAGGCACCTGCGACGCAGCCCGCGGCGCGGCAGGCTGCTGTGCGGCTGGTTGCGGGGAGGGAGCCGGCTGGGAAGCAGACGACGCAGGCACAGCCGCGGCGGTACTCGCGTCCGGGAGGCCGCTGGCGTAACTGAGCCGGCGTTCGATGCGGTCCACCCGGGCGAGGGTGCCCTGTTCCGACTGGTCGGCAGCGGGCAGCAGGACCCGGGCGCACAGCAGCTCGAGATGAAGGCGTGGAGAAGTGGCACCGGTCATCTCGGTCAGCGCCGTGTTGGTGATGTCTGCGGCGCGGGAAAGCTCAGCCCGTCCAAGCTGCTGTGCCTGGGTCCGCATGCGATTCAGCTGATCGTCGGGGATGCCGCGCAGGATGGACGCTGCCGCATCCGGTACGGCGTTCACGATGATCAGATCGCGGAACCGTTCGAGAAGGTCCTCCACGAAGCGCCGCGGATCATGGCCGGTTTGGATGACACGGTCCACAGCGCCGAAGACGGTCGCGGAATCATCTGCCGCAATGGCATCGACCACATCGTCGAGCAGGGATGCGTGGGTGTAGCCGAGTAGCGACACGGCCAGCTCATAATCCAGCCCGGACGCTCCCGCGCCGGCCATTAGCTGATCCAGCACTGACAGTGAGTCCCGCACGGACCCGCCGCCCGCGCGAACCACGAGGGAGAGCACACCGGGTGCCACCGGAATGTTCTCCTGGTTGCACAGCAGCTCCAGGTACGCCATGAGCGGTTCCGGCGGCACCAGTCGGAACGGATAGTGATGCGTACGGGAACGGATAGTCCCGATCACCTTGTCCGGCTCGGTGGTGGCGAAGATGAACTTGATGTGTTCCGGGGGCTCTTCGACGATCTTCAGCAGGGCGTTGAAGCCCGCACTGGTGACCATGTGGGCCTCATCGATGATGAAGATCTTGAAGCGGTCACGGACAGGTGCGAAGGTGGCGCGCTCGCGGAGGTCACGGGCGTCGTCGACACCGCCGTGTGACGCAGCGTCGATCTCAATGACGTCCAGGCTGCCCGAGCCGTTGCGGGCCAGCTCCACACAGCTGTCACACGTGCCGCAAGGGACGGGCGTGGGGCCCTGTGCGCAGTTGAGGCAGCGCGCCAGAATGCGGGCGGAGGTGGTCTTGCCGCAGCCGCGCGGGCCGGAGAAGAGATAGGCGTGATTGACCCTGTTTTTGGAGATCGCCGTCATCAGTGGCTCGGTGACGTGCTCCTGACCAATCACGTCGGAGAAGGTCTCCGGACGGTACCGGCGGTAAAGGGCTGTACTCACAGAAGAACTCTATCGGTTGGGTGGGGCAGCGGCGGCATCGGTGGAGGACAGGTGGGAGGGGTTCACGATCCATGGTTCACGGGGCAGCTCGTGCGGATCAAATGCCCCCAGCGCAGCCTCCAGTGAGCAGTCCGGCAAACCGAGCGATCGCAGGATCAGTGCCCGGATTTCGGCGACTTCCCAGCCCTCCGCGGTGAGTGCTTCGAGAGTGACGGCACCGTCCCGCTTGGCCAGCCGGCGTCGTTCCGGGTTGAGCGCCAGCGGGACGTGTGCGTACTCAACAGGAGGCAGGCCGAGCAGTAACCCGAGATAGGCCTGGCGCGGTGCTGAACTCAGCAGGTCGTCGCCGCGGACCACCTGGTCGATGCCTTGCTCGGCATCGTCAACCACGACGGCAAGGTTGTATGCGGGAACCCCATCATTGCGAACCACCACAAAGTCATCCACGGCACCGGTGTACAACCCGTGGAGGACGTCGCGGATCTCATAATGTTCGACGTCGGTGCGCAACCTCAACGCAGCCGGCCTCACCCGACGGGCCGCTGCCCGCTCTGATTCCGAGAGGTCCCGGCAGGTGCCGGGGTAGTGGCCGGGAGGAACATGCGGGGCGGACGCAGCCTCGGCAATGTCGCGGCGGGTGCAGAAGCACTCGAAAAGGCGCCCGTCGTGCTGGAGGCGGCTGACGGCGTCGTCGTAATGGTGCTGCCGCTCGCTCTGGCGGACAACCCCACCGTCCCAGGAAAGCCCGACAGCGGTGAGCTCAGCAAGCTGCTCCTCCTCCGCTCCGGCGCGGACGCGGTCAAGGTCCTCGACGCGCAACAGGAACCGGCGGCCGGTGGAGCGGGCGAAGAGCCAGGCGAGGATCGCAGTCCGAAGGTTCCCCACGTGAAGTTCACCCGTAGGGCTTGGCGCGAAGCGGCCGGCGGTCACTGGATCCTCCAGACACGGCAATCAGGGAACGTAAAGACCCCCCATGCACCTGCCAGAGCCCGCCTACCCTTGCTACCTTCCGGTCCTGGGGGAGTTCAACAGGATGACACCACATGAGGGGCCGCGTAATAGTCTACACAAACCGCCGGGAGGGTTGCCTGCCCGGGCAGTTACCGCCCGATTCGGCACTTCTGGCATGTACGGGTATTCTGGAACCTGCTCCAAATGAGGAGGATTCGCCTAGCGGCCTATGGCGCACGCCTGGAACGCGTGTTGGGTTAACGCCCTCGGGGGTTCAAATCCCCCATCCTCCGCAGTAAACAAGCACCCCGGTCCACACGACCGGGGTGCTTTGTTTTTTGTGCGCGGGTCAAGCTAGCCCACTACCGCCAGCGCCCGGGGTATGCTCCTGATCTTCACCGACGTGTGGGCCGGGGCAGACCGGACTTCGCCGTCGATCTGGTAGGGGATCGGCTTCAGCGTCGTGAACTCGTAATATCCCATGCTGGGCTGATCACCGAGTCCCTTGGTTGTTGCCCGTAGCGCCCGCAGCAGGATTCGCCACTTTGCCTGGTGGGCGAAAGTGATGACCTCAAATTTGCCGTCGGAGGCGTCGTCGTCAGCTTCGCTGAGCGTTGCGTACTTCGCCATCTGTGAGATGTTGGCGAAGACCAGGCTGTCGAAGCGGCGGCGCTTGCCGTCCTTCTGGCGGATCTCGAACGGGCGAAACTTCGCGAAGGTACGGACCACAGTAAACATCTCCTTGAAGGCACCCTTGCTGCCTTTTTCAAGATCGATGGCAACGATGGGGGTCAGGCCGAACCCGATATAGGAGTGGGCATAGACCGAGTGGGCATCAGGACCCGCCTCAACGCTGATCTCCAACAGGTCGATCCTACGGACGGAACCTTCCAGGATGGCGTCAGCCAGTGGCTGCCGGCTGATGGTGCGGTGGTGGTCGTTGGCGTTTCCAGCAGCTAGGACGGCGGTTGCGGCGTGCGCGTTGGAGCTTGCCATCACCCCGTTCACCACCTCGTTGTAGCCGCCGTCGCCACTCACCGACACAACGAGCACTTTGCCCCCGCTGTCGGCAGCACTACGTGCGAGTTCGACGGCGTGACCGGCGTGATCGGTTGGATGGAGTTCCACTCTGGCCGGGTAAGGCAGGGAATCCTTGATTTTCTGTTGCAGCTCCGCTGCCAGCTTCGGAGCGTCTCCGGTGCTGTTGGGGTTGAAGATGATTGAGATGGTGTCGAATGACTGCGATGCGTTCATGGTAGGGCGCCTCCGGGCGTATTCTTAGAGGCCGCCTCCGGGACGGGCTCTGAAGTAATCGTAAGCCTGCTGAGTAAAGTATTCTTGAGTGAACCGTCCCAACGGTGGAGTATGGAGTTCACATGACACGGCATCGGCCGTGATCTGATAGCTTTCGGCCATGTGCCGATCCTGTGAGGAGTTGCGATTGGACCTGCAGGAATGATGATCCGGCGACCGAAGCTGAAACATGCTGTTTCCGCGCTGACCACGCCGTTGGCGCCGGAGGATTTCATGGCGCTGTTCAACCCGGTATTTTCCGCGCGCCAGTTGCGCGGCGTTGTCACCAAAGTAGTGCCGGAGACGGATGACTCAGTGACCATTTACTTTCACCCCGGCCGTGGGTGGAAAGCCCATCGCGCAGGGCAGTGGGCACGTATCGGAGTCGAACTGGACGGCGTCCGCCATTGGCGCTCCTATTCGCTGAGTGCCGCAGCCGGGCAGGACCCAGCGATCACGGTGACGGATATGGGTGCCGTGTCCGGGGTGCTGGTACGCGAAACCAAGCCGGGAGACGTTCTGTTCCTGGCGCCGCCGCAGGGCAGCTTTGTGCTGCCCGACAGGCCACGCCCGCTTCTGATGCTGACCGCCGGCAGCGGCATCACACCGGTGATGTCCATGATCCGTACCCTGGTTCCGCGCCGTCCCGACGCGGACGTTGTTCTGATCCATTCGGCGAGAACCCCCATGAAGACTCTCTTCGTCGAGGAGCTTCGCGAGCTTGCGGACCAGTTCCGCCAGTTCCGGGTGAAGCTGTGGTTCACCTCCGAGCATGGCCGTATCGACTTCACTTCCCCGGACACTCTGGACGAGCTCTGTGAGGACTGGCGGGAGAGGGCAGCCTACGCCTGCGGACCGGAGGAGTTCCTTCAAAGTGCCGAGTCGCTGTGGGAAGGCCAGGCAAGACTGGCGGGAGGAAGCCTGACCATTGAACGGTTCACCACTACGCTCGCGGGCGGGAGTGGGAACGACGGCGGTCTGGTCACCTTTGAGGCCTCCGACCGGGAAGTGGAAGCTGACGGTGACACGCCGCTCCTGGAGGTGGGAGAGGACGCGGGGCTGCTCATGCCGAGCGGCTGCCGGATGGGCATTTGCCACAGCTGTCTGCTTCCGCTCCGCGCGGGACAAGTCCGGGACCTTCGCACCAACGAAATACATGGGGACCCGGGGCAATTAATTCAAACGTGCGTTTCGGCGGCAGCCGGACCGGTGAACCTCGATATCTAAGGAGTGAGGGTATGACAAACCTCGTAGAACAAGTGTCAGAGGACACAGCAGTAGAGAAGTCCGCACCGCGCCGACGGCCCGGAGCGCTCGCCGAAACCGGGCACCCGCTCGTTCGGCCGCCCGCAGCTGCTCATCTCTCGGATGAACAGGTGGCGGAAATGGCCCGTGAACTGGACGCCATCCGGGATGAAGTGCTCGGGCGCCGCGGGCAATACGACGCAGACTATATCCGCCGGGTCATCAAGGCCCAGCGGGCCCTTGAGTTCGGCGGACGCGCAGCGCTGCTCTTCGGACGGAACAAGGTGGCCTGGGTGGCCGGCACCACGATGCTGAGCTTCGCCAAGATCCTGGAGAACATGGAGCTCGGCCACAACATCCTGCACGGCCAGTGGGACTGGATGCGGGACCCGGACATCCACTCGACCACCTGGGACTGGGATTTCGTTACCCCGACACGGTCCTGGCAGCACACCCACAATGACCTGCACCACCGCTGGACCAACGTTGTGGGCAAGGACCGCGACGTCGGATACAACCTCCTGCGCATGGATGATGACCAGCCCTGGAAGCCCTTCAACCTCGGCAACCCCGTATACAACGCCGTTCTTGCGCCGCTCTTCGAGTGGGGAATTGCCCTCTACGACCTGGAGATACCGGAGTACAAGGAGGGCCTCAAGTCCAAAGAGGCTATGAGGAGAGACCTTCAGGCTCTCGGACGCAAGGCTGCCAAGCAGTTCGGCAAGGACTACCTTGCGACTCCTGCGGTGGCCATGCTCACCGGGTCGGGCCGGCGCGCGCTGTTCGGAACGCTCACCGCTAATGCCGTGCGCAACGTCTGGGCCCATGCAGTGATTTTCTGCGGACACTTCCCCGCCGGCACGGACACCTTCACGGAAGAGATGGTCGACGGCGAGACCCGCGGCGACTGGTATGTCCGGCAGATGATCGGGTCGGCGAACATCTCCGGCTCGAAGTTCATGCACCTGATGACGGGCAACCTGTCGCACCAGATCGAGCATCACCTGTTCCCCGACCTGCCGTCGAACCGCTATCACGAGATTGCCCCGAAGGTCCGGGACATCTGCAAGCGCTACGGACTGCCGTACACCACGGGGCCGCTGCTCAAGCAGGTCGGCTCCGCTTGGGCGAAGGTCTTCCGGCTCGCGGTTCCTGACCGCAAGCCTGCGGCCACCTAGGAAGCAGGCGCGGAGCTCAGCTGCCCGTAGGCGGGTGCTGGGACCGTACCCGCCGGATCCGGCGAAGCGCAGCCGCTTCGCTGGGTCCTTGGCGGCCCAGCCCGAGCTTGAGCACCCCGAGCACCAGCAGGACCGCCGGCTTCACGGGCAGTGGCACGGGCCCGATATGCGGGAGCGAGAGCCCGAGCAACTCTCGTTGCCGCGGAGTGAGCGTCGCCACCGCACCGGTAAAGAGCACCCGATAGCCCAGCCGCTGTGACCGCGGAAGAGGCGGGCGCCTGATGTAGCCCAGCGCGTCCTGCACCTGGTGGCTGGAGGTGAGTTCGTCGTCGTACGCGGCAAGCTGCGCGCGCAGCTCGGCGACGTTGCGCGGCGGATCGGTCACGCCCATCAGTTCACCGGCTACTGCCCACTGCCCGACGTACTCGTCCGGGCCGCCCGGAAAGCTGAGCCCGTACTTCTGGTGCGTGCTGAGGAAAGAGTCGGTGAAAGCCAGATGGACCCAGCGCAGCAGGTGCGGATCGTTGGCGCTGTAGGAATGCTCGACGCCGTTCGCGTCCTCGTATGTACCGACCACCTTCTCATGCAGGCGGCGCACCCATCCGGAAGCGTTGCGCGCGGCTTCGGTGGACCCGTAAGTGACGGTGAAAATCCAGCGGATCGTGTTGGCGAG
The DNA here is from genome assembly GCF_059089725.1 of Arthrobacter sp. M71 S08. Taxonomy (NCBI): domain Bacteria; kingdom Bacillati; phylum Actinomycetota; class Actinomycetes; order Micrococcales; family Micrococcaceae; genus Arthrobacter; species Arthrobacter sp. M71 S08. The sequence goes on from NZ_JBNHEY010000007.1 coordinate 57,741, forward strand.
CCGGCCAAGCGGGTCTTCCCGGAAATTCGAGTGAGCGTACACGCCGGCCATCGCGCCGGGGTGCAGCGCCTGCAGCAGAAGCGCACGAATGCCGCCCACGGTAGGGGTCATGGAACTGTGGACCGACCAGACGGCGGACCCGGGAGCGAAGTAGCCGACGTCGTCGCCCTCAGCCAATTCTTCGGTCCAGGCCGGCGGCGCGGCGCCCGTGCCGGTGAACGTGTTCTTTAGCTCGATGCGAAGACGGGTGAATGGTGACGCCATTGCACCAGTATGCGCGGTGAACCCGGTGGCCACATCCGGGCAGGCATCGCTGACGAACCCCAATCAGCTACTGACCACAATCGGGAAGCCCACCAATAACCAAGGAGTATCAGTGTCCCCGCAAAACCTGCACGACATCCCGCTGACCATGATTGACGGCACCGAACGCAGCTTCGGTGACTTCAGGGGCAAGACCGTTCTGGTGGTGAACGTTGCCTCGCAGTGTGGCTTCACGCCGCAGTACACGGCGCTGGAGGCGCTTTACCGGAAGTACGCGGACCGGGGCCTGGTGGTGCTGGGGGTACCGAGTAACCAGTTCATGGGACAGGAACCCGGCACCGAAGAGGACATCCAGGCCTTCTGCTCCAGTACCTTCGACGTCACCTTTCCGCTGACCAGGAAGACCGACGTCCGGGGCCGCGACCAGCATCCCCTGTACGCCGAACTCACGAAGTTCAAGACCGGGCCGCTGCCGGGACTGGTGAAGTGGAACTTTGAGAAGTTCCTGGTGAACGACGCCGGCACTGTGGTTGCGCGATTCGCCCCCACAGTGGAGCCCGACTCCGAGGAGGTCGTCGCGGCGATCGAAAAGGCACTGCAGTCCTGACTGAACTGCAGTCCTAGACGGAGGAGACCGCGATGTCGGCGCAGCGCAGGAGGAAGGCGGCGCCGGCGTCGTCGTTGGTCAGTTCGCCCTCGGTGAGGACGGGGTAGGGCTTCTCCGGAACTCCATCGGCGGGCCGGACGTCGACGTGGGCGACGCTGTAGCCGTGTTCGTGGAGGTAGTCGGCCATGGCGTAGTCGGTGCGTGAATCGCCGACGGTCCGCCAGGTGTGCGGGATGTTCCCGTCGAGCAGGCGCAGCGCACGCTCGGCGCCAAGGTCCTTGCCCACGCGCACGGATTCGATGTCGGTGGAGATGATGGTCGGGTCCACCCGGTAGTCGACGCTGTCGTCGCTGTCCGGAAGGTGGTGCGACAGGCGGCAGACGCCCATGTCGAGGCGCTGCATGATCTCCAGGACCGCCGCGTCGAACGGGCCTTGCCGGTCCAGGTAATCCACATTCTCGACATCGAGGCGCTGCTCGATCGAGACCATGGCGCGCTTGGTTTCGTCGAAGAACATATGGTCGGCAAAGTCGTCCTCGACGAGGCGCCGCACCTCGCTCCCGAACTCCTGTGACAAGGCCAGGGTCTCGTCGACCTGCACGTCGGTTGCCCCGTTGATACCGAAACTGAACCAGGTGGCGCCCTTCTCGCAGATGGCGTGAAACGTGATGCCCTCCGGAATGCCGGCGGCAACCATCGGCTTCATGACCTCCTCGCGGATGAACTCATCCGATCGGCCGGTGTTGAAGATGACGGGCCAACCAGCTCCAGCCAGACTGATGAGCGCGTCAATGATTTCGGGCCGTACAGTCCGCGTGACGGGGCTGGCAACCGGCCCGTCGACGTCGAGAAGGAGGCCGATGGGGGCAGGTCCGGTCAGCGAGGAAGTCACCGCCCCAGTATCGGCGTAACCGGTCACCGCGGGGAAATCGATGACAGCCCAGCACCAAGGGTTTCTCCAAGGTCTGGAGATAAAACTGAGGATCCGCAGCATCCACGCATGACATAAGGGCAAGCAATGGCGATCGAAAGAATCGCGCTGGCCGGGCAGGATGCGGCTGACCTGATGCCTGGGGAGGCAGCCGATCGTCCCGACGGTATCACGCGAAGAGTATTTGGCATTCTGATAGGCACCGGTGCACTGGGCACCGCAGCAGGCTGGGGCATCGTCTCCGCCGCCGGGGGCACCGAGGAGGTTCCGACGTCGTTCGGGTCCGTCCGGATTGCCGCGGCTGAACGGCAGGCCCGGTTGATTGGCGCAGCCGGTGCACAGGCACCCGGCGCACATTCAACGCACGGGACCGCTTCATCGGGAGGGGCTGCCCAGCCCTTCAATCACACCTGGGGTGAACACCTGGCAGTGAAGCTCAATGTGCGCAACACCTCCGAGCGCAATGTGTTGTTCGCGCCGGGTCAGCTGCGCCTTATCGTCACAAAATCTACGACGGTGACCAACCGTGCAGCCGACGTGTCGAAGATTCTGCTGACCGCGGGCTCACAACGCAGCCTGTGGATCAGCTTCCTTGTCCCCACCGGCGCAGCAAGCCTCGCGGCCCAGTTCACGGACCCCTGGGGCGGCCCGGCTCCGCTGGTGCTTGCGCTTCCTCGAATCTCCGTCCGACCCGGCTCCCTGGAGGACAATCATGGCTGAGCAGCTGCCTCCTGAGATACTAGCCCGCGGAGACCTTTTGAAACTGGGTGCGGCTGCCGGGTTGGGGTTTGCGGCCCTGCCGCTGATGCGGCCCCACACCCCGCCGTCGCGGGCGGCCCGCACGCCCATCCCACTTGCGTTGGCGCCGCTGCCGGGAGTGCTGGACCTCTACATCAACGAGGGTTACCTCAAGATGGTCGATGACACGCTCGTCTATCATCGCGGGTTCGGCAGCAGGCCCACCGATATCAACGACGCCAGTCCGAGCCTTGGGATGGACCCGACGGTCATCACCGTGGCCGGTGAAGTGATACCGAGCCGCAGCTATCCGTTGGGGGCACCCTTGCCTCCGCGGGGCACACCCACGCCAGTCGGCCCCGATCCTGCCAATCCCGGCCAGTACTTCATCCGCCGCAACTACTGGGCGAGCTATTTCCCGCAGCGGACGATCATCGCCGAGTTGGGGAGCGTTGTCCGGCTGCGCGTGCAGAATCGGCTGAACAAGCCCCACACCCTTACGGTGCATGGCGCAGGACCCGACGGCGATGACCTCACCACCGGCCCCATTGCGCCCGACTCGGTGGGCATCCTGGAGTTCGATTGCCCCAAGCCGGGGACCTACATCTTCGCCGATCCGATGAACGCTCCGGTGGAACGGGTTCTGGGCCTCTTCGGGGTGCTCGTGGTCATGGACCCGGAGCACCAGTGGGACATCGCAGCGGACGGCGCTACCTTCGAGCGCCAGTGGCTCTGGATCTCCCACGCGGTGGAACCCCGATGGGCGTCCATGGAGGCCTTAGGTCAGACCGTGAATCCCGCGCAGACGAGGGCAGTGCCGCGCTACTTCACGCTCAACGGCCGCAGCGGCTTCGAATCCCTCGGCATCACGTTCAATGACGCCGTCAACCTTGCCACGGAGGAGGAAACCCTCATTTCGGGGTACCCACGGCAGCTCGATGTACGTCAGTTCGGCGAGGGCACCGAACTGGGAACCCTGCGCGGTGGACAACTGGTGCGGTTGGTCAACCCCGGAATCGTTTTTCACCAGATGCACTTTCACGGGAACCACATCTGGACCGTTAGGCGGAACAACACGGACTGGCCCCGGCATGAGGGATTCGTCGACAGCGACGGCCACGTGGTCCTGCAGCAGTGGGAGGACGTCGTTGAACTGGAGCCGATGGACCGCAAGGACTGCATCATCCCGATCAAGCGACCGCCGGACGCCATCGATCCCGTCTGGTTCGCCCGCACCGGCGACTGGGTTTACCCCATGCACTGCCATGCGGAACCGTCACAGACCGCCGCCGGCGGCCTGTATCCCGGCGGCCTTGTTGCCCACTGGACCCTTAAGGGCCCCAATCCAGGAGCCACGCAGTGAGTATTTTCAACCGGAAGCGTTCTGACCGTCGCTCGGCACGGAAAACAACCAAACCGACCCGCAAACCCACACCTTCCCCGTCACCGATTGCGACGACCAGTCCGAGCGCGACAGCCAGCCCTTCTCCCAGCCCAAGCACCGCCTCTCCGTCCGCTTCCGCATCAGCCAGCGCGACGGCGACCGCGTCACCTACCCCAACGCCCACAACCGCACCGGGACCGGAACCGGAACCGACGCAGCATCACCTGTTCGAGAGCCAGGTGGACTTCAGTTCCGCGCAATTGGAGGTGTTGAACCCGGTCACCGAGTTCCCTCAGACCCCGGCCGTCGCCGTCGACTTCGCGTTCCATAGCCGTGACCTTCGCATGGACGACCGCGCGGTGTTCGAGATGTGGAGCTTCGAGGATGACCGGTTCAGGCGTGGGTTCCCCGGGCCAACCCTCCGGGTTCAGGAGGGCAAGGTATTCCACGCCACGGTGCATCCCAGCAAGGGGCCGCACACCATCCACTGGCACGGCATGGAGCCGGATCCCCGGAACGACGGCGTCGGGCACACATCCTTTGAGGTGGATGGACGGTACACCTACCAGATGCAACCGGAAACCGGCCGTCCCGCTGACCCCAACTACGGAGCAGCCGGAACCTACTTCTACCACTGCCACGTCAATACTCCGCTGCATGTACAGATGGGGATGTTCGGTCCACTCGTGATCGACCCCGTAGTGCACCCCGACTATCCGGTGACTCCCGGAGCCCGCCGTGCCTTCGTGGACGGGCCGGAGTACGACATCGACACCGAGGCGCTCTTCGCTCCCTATTGCCTGGATCCGCGCTGGCACCAGATGAACCATGCGGATGGACTGTCCGGGGAAGACGCCGGCCTCAACCGGTTCGAACCCCGGCATTTTTACCTCCTGGGCGGCGAACTGGCGCGGCGCCCTGCGGGGGATGAGCGGGTGTGGAGCCTGTCCAAACTGCGCGCCAACGTGAAGGGCGGCCCGAAGAAGCCGACCCTGCTGCGGACGGTGAATGCCAACTATCTGCCCAATCTGGTGACCTTCACCGACGCAGCAGGAGTGGAAGTCCCCATCGCCGAGTTGATTTCCCATGACGGGCGCCCGTTCCGGGATACCTCCGTGCCGGGCGCACCCGCGCTGAGCTGCAGGGACTCCGGCTACCCGTTGATGACCAGCAGGCTCGCCTATGGCGCCGCTGAGCGCTTCGACATGCTGCTTCACCCGCCGGCGCCCGGCAGGTATTACCTTCACATCGAGTGGGAGGACTGGATCACCGGGGCTGTCGTTGGAAAGCGGTCCGTTCCGATAGACGCGACCTGACCTGTCCGGAAATACCGGTAACCATTCGGCGGCGACGGGCGCGCCTCCAGAGCGTCACATTCCCTTGGGGCGATATCTTGCCTAGGCTGTATTGGTGATCTTCAAAGCAGTGAGTGATGGACGCCCATATCCCGACCACGGACACGTGACGCCCAAGGACTGGGCCGGCGTAGCCCCACGTCAGGTGCGCCTGGACGAACTTGTCACCACCAAAACCACCCTCGACCTTGAGGCGCTGCTGGCAGAAGACTCCACATTCTTCGGCGATCTGTTCCCGCACGTGGTGCAGTGGAACGACACGCTGTATCTCGAGGACGGACTGCACCGAGCCGTGCGTACGGCCCTGCATCAGCGCACCATCCTCCACGCACGCGTCCTGGTCATCGATGAATAGGCCTCCAAGACGAAAGCCCATCCGGTCCAAGAAGAACCCGATTGAGTGGCACGGTCACCGCATCGTTACCGAGAACGATCTCGAAACGGTCTTCGCTGACGACGGCAATGTCGAGCGTCCGCACGTCTACATGCGCAGGCTGCGGCATGGCGTGGTTCTGGTCCTGCTCGTCGCGCTGTTGGCAGCGGCTGTGTACTTTGCGCTCGCACTGGCAAGGGGGGACGTCAAGCTCCCTATAAGCGAGCCGACGCCAAGCCCGGTGAGCGCGTGCCCTGAAGGACCATTCGAGCTCGTTGATCCAGCCACTGTCACCGTGAATATCCTCAACAGCACCAGCATTGCCGGTCTCGCCGGCAATGCGGCAACCGCTCTCGAGGAACGCGGGTTCGTGCTGGGGGCCATTGGGAACCGCTCGGTCGGCCAGACCAACATGACCGCAATCATCGTTTCCGGGCCGACCGGGCACGCGCAGGCATTCACGTTGCAGCGGATCATCCCCGGAACAACCTATGTCGAGGACGAACGGCCGGACGACACCGTGGACGTGGTCCTCGGCTCCGAGTTCGAGGCTCTGGTACCCGCGGAAGAAGTCAACACCGAACCGGGTGCGCTCACCTGTGAGCTGCCGTCCACGGCGAGCGCCACACCGTCGCCGTAGCCGTCGGCTCCCTGACCAGCGCCTGAGGCGAGCCGGGCCGCACGAACGACGACGGTCGCGGCCGGTTCGCTAGCAGCCGTCCGGTCCGCAGGCCTCCCCGTCGGGCGTGGCAGAGACGGGGATCAGAGGGTGGGCTTCCTGCCACGCCCGGTCCAGCGCCTGCCGGAACAGCTCGACCGGCTGCGCGCCGGAGATGCCGTATTTCCGGTCGATGACGAAGAACGGCACGCCGCTGACGCCCAGGGTCTGCGCTTCGCTGATGTCGTGCCGTACGTCGTCGGCGAAGCGGTCGCCGGCGATGGTCTCGCGGACCGACTGATCGTCGATGCCAAGGTCCTGGCCCAGCTTCACGAGGACGTCGATATCGGATGTGTCCAGTCCCTGTTCAAAGTGGGCCGAGAGGATTGCTTCCTTCGCCTCGTTGCCCAGACCCTGCGACTTGGCCAGATGCAGGAAACGGTGGGCGGTGAAGCTGTTACCGACAACAACGGAGTCGAAGTCGAAGTTCACCCCGACATCGCTGGCTGACGAGGTGAGCTGGTTCCACATCTGGCGGACCTGCTCCGGAGCGATGCCCTTGCGTTCGGAAAGATATTGCTGTTCCGTGCCCTCGTAGTGCTCGGGGAGGTTGGGGTCGAGCTGGAAGCTCTTCCACGTGACCTCCACCTTGTCACGGTGCGGGAACTCGGCGAGGGCCTTCTCGAAGCGGCGCTTGCCGACGAAGCACCACGGGCATTTAACGTCTGACCAGATTTCGATGTGCATACCTGTCGCAACGGAAGGGCGGCGGCGCGCTATTCCCGCGCGCCGCCGTCGTCGTGCCGCTGCAAGCTGCATTGAGCTGGCAGGACACACCCCTAATAAGCACCCATAAGGGGTGCGTCCTGCCAACTCGAGGGGAGGCGCTACCGCTGGAGCGCCGGCGAAGGACGCCGTCCTGCGCAGAGGTGCCGGCTGTAGGCCGGAAGCGTGAGGAACTCAGGGAAGTCCTCGCCGAGGGCCACTTCTTCGAACAGTTGGCGGGCGTCGTCGAACCGGTCATCGTCGAAGCGGGGGAGCCGCTCGAATTCCTCCTCCAGCAGTTCCGAGACCCACTCGCGGGTGATGATTTCGCCCGTGTCGGTGACCGCATGGACGTGGATCCACTGCCAGATCTGCGAGCGGGAGATCTCCGCGGTGGCGGCGTCCTCCATCAGGTTCTTCAGTGTCACCGCGCCGTTGCCGCGCAGCCAGGCCTCGAGATAGCGGACTCCCACCTCAAGGTTGGTACGGATTCCCGCCTCGGTGATGAGGCCCCGCGTGCCGGTGAGGTCGATGAGCGCGCGGTCATCGGGCACGACGTCGGTGCGCTGCCTGTCCAGCTGGTTGGGCTGCTCGCCGAGCACGACGTCGAACACCGCCCGCGCAACCGGAACGAGGTCCGGATGGGCCACCCAGGAGCCGTCGAAGCCGTCACCGGCTTCACGCATCTTGTCCGTGTGCACCTTTTCCAGTGCGACGGCGTTGACCGCCTCATCGCGGCGGCTCGGAATGAATGCGGACATGCCTCCGATGGCGTGTGCGCCGCGGCGGTGGCATGCGCGCACCAACTGCTCGGTGTAGGCGCGCATGAACGGTGCGGTCATGGTGACCATGGTGCGGTCAGGTAGGACGAACCGGGGGCCGCGCAACCGGAAGTTCTTGATCATCGAGAAGATGTAGTCCCACCGGCCTGCGTTCAGGCCGGAGGAGTGTTCGCGAAGTTCGTAGAGGATCTCCTCCATTTCGAAGGCCGCGGTGATGGTCTCGATCAGCACAGTTGCGCGGATGGTCCCGCGCGGAATGCCGAGGAGTTCCTGGGCACGGCTGAACACGTCGTTCCACAGCCGGGCCTCGAGGTAGTTCTCGAGCTTGGGCAGGTAGAAGTAGGGTCCGCGTCCCTGCGTGATGAGCATGTGGGCGTTATGGAAGAGGTACAGGCCGAAGTCCGCGATGCCGCCCGAGATGGGTTCGCCGTCGATCAGGATGTGCTGTTCGGGCAGGTGCCACCCGCGGGGACGTACGACGACGGTGGGCAGCTCCTCCCCGAGGCGGTACTCCTTGCCCTCCTCGGTGGTGAAGTCGATCCGGCGGTTGAGCGCATCCTGCAGGTTCAGCTGCCCGTTGATGACGTTGGACCAGGTGGGGGTCAGCGAATCCTCGAGGTCTGCCAGCCACACGTTTGCGCCGGAGTTCAGGGCGTTGATCGTCATCTTACGCTCCACCGGTCCGGTGATTTCCACGCGGCGGTCTTCCAAACCGGGAGCCGGCGGCGCGACACGCCAGCCGTCGTCGTTCCTTATGTGCGCGGTGGAGGCAAGGAAGCGCGGGTCCTCGCCGCGGGCGATGCGGTTGCGGGCCTCCCGCCGGCGCTGAAGCAGCTCCTGGCGGCGCGGCTCGGTGACGGCGTGGAGTTCGCGGAGGAAGTCCAGCGCTTCGGGGGTGAGGATTTCGTTCTGCCGGGGGATCGGCAGGGCGGTGAGAGTGATGCCGTTCATGTCCATGGAAAGACTCCTTCAAAAGCTGCGTTGGGTTGGCAGGACACACCGTGAATGGGTGTCCATAAGGGGTGTGTCCTGCCAACTCACGGGGGAGAGCGAGGGTTAGTGGAACTGCTGGGTCTCGGTGGAGCCAGCGAGGGCGAGGGTGCTGCCGGTCGGGTTGAGGGCACCGGCTACCTGGTCGAAGTAGCCCGTGCCGACCTCGCGCTGGTGCCGGGTGGCGGTGTAACCGCGGGATTCGGAGGCGAACTCTTTTTCCTGGAGCTCGACGTAGGCGCTCATGCCTTCGCGGGCGTAGCCGTGGGCGAGGTCGAACATCGAGTAGTTCAGGGCGTGGAAACCGGCCAGGGTGATGAACTGGAAGGTGAAGCCCATGGCGCCGAGCTCGCGCTGGAACTTCGCGATGGCCGCGTCGTCGAGGTGCTTGCGCCAGTTGAATGACGGGGAGCAGTTGTACGCGAGCATCTGGTCGGGGAACTCGGCCTTGACTGCTTCGGCGAAGCGCCGGGCCAGGTCAAGGTCCGGGGTGCCGGTCTCCATCCAGATCAGGTCCGCGTAGGGTGCGTAGGCGTGGGCGCGGGCGATGCACGGCTCAATCCCGTTGCGTACCTCGTAGAACCCCTCGGGCGTGCGACCGCCGGTCAGGAAAGGCCGGTCCCGCTCGTCGACGTCGGATGTTATAAGCGTGGCTGCTTCCGCATCCGTCCGGGCAACGATCACCGATGGGACGCCGGCGACGTCGGCCGCCAGCCTCGCCGCGTTCAGTGTCCTCACGTGCTGCTGGGTGGGGATGAGGACCTTGCCGCCGAGGTGCCCGCACTTCTTTTCGGACGCGAGCTGGTCCTCCCAGTGAACTCCCGAGGCGCCGGCTGCGATCATCGACTTCATCAGTTCGAAGGCGTTCAGCGGCCCGCCGAAACCGGCTTCCGCGTCGGCGACGATGGGCACCAGCCAGTCTTCAACGGACCGAACTCCCTCTGCCCATTCAATCTGGTCCGCACGCTGCAACGCGTTGTTGATCCGCCGCACAACCTGCGGAACCGAGTTCGCCGGGTACAGCGACTGGTCGGGATAGGTCTGACCGGACAGGTTGGCATCCGCGGCGACCTGCCAGCCGGACAGGTAGATGGCCTTCAGCCCGGCTTTCACCTGCTGCACAGCCTGATTTCCGGTCAGGGCACCGAGGGCATGCGTGTATTCGCCTGATGGTGCCTGGGTGGTGAGCTGCTGCCACAATTTTTCTGCTCCGCGACGGGCGAGCGTGTGCTCCTCCTGTACGCGGCCCCGGAGGCGTACGACGTCGGCGGCCGAGTAATCACGCTGGATCCCTTCCCAGCGCGGATCGGCTGCCCACTCGAGCTCGAGTTCACGAACGGATTCAGCGCGTGCATCATTTTCGATCGGGTTGGCGGCGTCCTGCGTCATTGCTTTTCTCCTTCCGTGAGGCGACTGTGCCTCTGCGGTAACTGCTGATGGAATCAACAATTCGCCATCCTGCGTGCCCGAACTAGAGTTATCCTCTGGAAAGAAGTGTGCTTCTTCGCGTATCGTCAAAAAATGACGACTTCGAGCTGGACTCGCACCCGGCCCCCCGAAGGGGAGCAGACCCCCGAGGGTGAGGACGCCATCAGCCTGGGGCGCCGCTTGCGGCACCTGCGCAAGAGCCGGCGCATGACGCTGGAGGAGCTGGGCGCCGTCGTTGGGACCGCGCCGTCCCAGCTCTCGCTCATGGAGAACGGGAAACGGGAGCCGCGGCTGGGGATGCTGCAATCGCTCGCGAAGGCGCTCGAGGTGAGCGTTGACCAGCTGTTGGGTGCAGAGCCGCCGAGCCGGCGCGCCGCGCTGGAAATCGCGCTGGAGCGGGCCCAACGCGGGCCGCTGTATGAATCGCTGGGATTGCCGAAGGTGCGCACATCGGCGCGGCTGCCGATGGAGGCGCTCGAGGCGCTCGTCGGGTTGCAGGCGGAACTCGAGCGTCGGATGAATGAGCAGGTGGCCACGCCGGAGGAGGCCCGTCGCGCCAACGCAGAGCTGCGAGGCATCATGCGCCGGCAGAATAACTATTTCCCCGATATCGAGGCCGAGGCCCAGAAGGTTCTGGAATCGGTCGGCCACACCAGTGGGCCGCTCTCGCAGCATCTCATCGCCGACATCGCAGCCCATCTCGGATTCACGCTGCACCATGTGAGCGACCTGCCGCACTCCACCCGCTCAGTGACTGACCTGAAGAACCGGCGCATCTACCTGACGCAGTCCCAGCGCACCGACCATGACCCGCGGTCCGTGCTCCTCCAGGCGCTTGGCCACTATGTTCTGAAGCATGAGACCCCGGAGAGCTACCGGGAATTCCTGCGGCAACGGGTGGCCACGAACTACTTCGCGGCGGCGCTGCTGCTGCCCGAGAAGGCCACCGTCAAGTTCCTTCAGACCGCGAAGGCAGGCAAGGAGATCGCGGTCGAGGATATCCGGGATGCCTTCGCCGTCTCGTACGAGACCGCAGCCCACCGCTTCACCAACCTCGCAACCGAGCACCTCGGCATCCCAACCCACTTCCAGAAGACCCATCAGAGCGGGATCATCTACAAGGCGTACGAGAACGACGGCGTGACGTTCCCGCAGGACCACACCGGCGCGATCGAGGGCCAGCCCTCGTGCCGGAAGTGGACCTCTCGGGTGGTGTTCGACGTACCCGACAGGTTCTCGGCCTACAGCCAGTACACCGATACACCGAGCGGCACGTACTGGTGCACTGCCCGGACCGAGCGGGCCGCGGCCGGTGAGTTCTCCCTCAGCGTCGGGGTGCCCTATGCGCACGTGAAGTGGTTCAGAGGACGGGAGACCACCATCCGCGGTGAGTCCCGCTGTCCGGAGGAATCGTGTTGCAAGCTGCCGCCGTCGTCGTTGGCGCAGGAGTGGTCCGGCTTCGCGTGGCCGAGCGCACGGGCGCATTCGCACCTGCTGGCGGCCATGCCCCCGGGTGCCTTCCCCGGCGTGGACGAGACCGAGGTCTATTCCTTCCTCCAGACCCACTCGGGCTAGCGCATGTACAGTGGAGCCACTCGAACAGGAGCCACATGCTTTTTGCCAATGACACCGAAGAGGGGCTGCGGAGTGCCGCCGCGCTCGTGAACACCGAGGACGGCGAGCAGCTTTCCGACGTCGAAACCCTTGTCCGCTTCGCACGCGACTGGAACTGGACCGGCAACCTCGCGCTTGATGAGGCCGAGCTCGACGCCGTCCGCCGCCTTCGCCCCCGTCTCCGGAAGCTGTGGAGCGGGGATGAGGACTTTGTGGTGGAGTCGGTCAACGCGCTGCTGCGAGAGTTCAATGCCCTGCCCCAACTGGTCCGCCACGACTCCTGGGACTACCACATTCACGCGACCCCACGGGAGGCACCGCTGTCTGCCCGCATGGCGGTCGAGGCGGCAATGGCCTTCGTCGACCTGGTGCGCAGCAAGGAGCTGGGGAGGCTCCGGACCTGCGCATCGCCGGATTGTGGAAACGTGCTCGTGGATCTGTCGAAGAACCGGTCCCGGCGGTTCTGCGAATCAGGCTGCGGGAACCGGGCGGCCGTCGCGGCGTACCGCGCACGGCTGGCTGAGCGCGCGGAGTCGGCCTAGAGTCATCCGCGGATCCGAACGCGAAGAAGCCCCCGGTGTTTTCTACACCGAGGGCTTCCGTCGTAGTTACTTCACGCGGGTGTTACGGAACCATCCAGGTGAATCCGCCCCAACCTTTGCCGATCTGGGCCTTGCCGGCGAAACCGCCGGTGCCGTTCCCGGAGTAGAGGAAGAGACGTCCCGCCGAGTCGCGGGCCACCAGGTCGGCGTTGCCGTCACCGCTGAAGTCGCCGGGGCCGACGAGAGTGAAGCCGTTCCAGCCGGTTCCGGCCTGGGTGCGAGTGCCGAAGCCACCCGTTCCGTTGCCGGGGTAGAGGAAGAGCTTCCCGGTGGAATCGCGTGCCAGCAGATCAGTGTTACCGTCACCGCTGAAGTCGCCGGGGCCAACGATGGTGAAACCGTTCCAGCCGGATCCGATCTGCGACCGCGTCATGAATCCACCGGAGCCGTTGCCCGGGTAGAGGTGCAGCGTTCCGTTACTGGCTCGGGCAATCAGGTCCACATTGCCGTCACCGTCGAAATCACCGGGTGTGACGATTCCGAGACTGCTCCATCCGCTACCGATCTGGGTGCCGCGCTTGATGGAACCGTTCCCGGTTCCCGTGTACAGCCAGAGCCGCCCCGCGCTGTCCCGAGCGACGACATCGGAGATGCCGTCGCCGTTGAAATCGCCGGGGATCAGGATCGCGTTCATGCTGTTCCAGCCCGTACCGATCACACGGCTGGCAAGGAAGCCGCCGGAACCGTTGCCCGGGTAGAGCAGCAGCTGTCCCGCGGAGTTGCGGACCACGACGTCAGGATTGCCGTCACCGTCCATATCCTTGTTGACAGCGGGCGCACCGACGACGGAGATCGGAACAATCTCATCCTTCTTGTCCGTCGCGTTGTGGTGGTGGATGAAGAGTGCCTTCGCGTCGGTGACGTTCTCCTGGCGGTTGACGTTGAGCGTTACCCCGTCGGCCGAAACGAAGGACGCCGATGCCGGCGCCCCTCCCTCGAACCACAGGGCCGGTTCCGTGACGTTGAAGTTGATCCAGTCGGTGGTGTCCACCGGCCCGCCCGAAACGCCGTTCTCATCGACATTGAACGCACTCGAGGTCGACACGCGGTACTTGATCGGCGCGGAGGCGCCCAGCGCTGCAGCGTCCATGCCGAGCTCCGTAACAGGAACCGGCAGGGTGATGACGTTCGTGTCGAACGTGTTCGTGTCCACACTGCCGTCCACCCCGTTGGCGAAGTAGAGGTCGGTGTCGAAGACGGGGTTACCCGCGTCGTCGATGGTCACCACTTCGAACAGGATCAGGTCCAGCGTGGGGGCCGCAGGCCCAAGGTCCCCAGCCCGCAGGGTCTGAACTATGTAATCCACGGTGTCGTCGCCGTCGGTGTCGATATCAATCGATACACCGTTGTTGCCCCCGAACTGAGCCCAGTTCTGCCAGGTACTGATACCGAAGTTCAGTACCCCGGCGGTCGGATCCCCTGCTGCATCGACCAGTGCCGGAACCGTTGAGGCGGCACCGACTGTGCGCAGGTCGAACGAGTACAGGGACTCGAGCGGACGCTCCGCTGCCTTCGGGCTTTCAGCACCGAGAACGAGCGGGGAGATGATCGACTGGTAGGCAGAATCGCCTGGAACCCCCTGGTCAAGTCCTCGGCCGGAGAGCGCGATGGTGCTCACAAGATCCGAAGGATCGTCGAAGACAATCTCCGGACCGGCCGAGATATTGGAGGTGGGCTTCGGAGCCGAGTAGACGGGAACACGGAGTTCCTGTCCGTCGGCGCCAACCAGCTGCACCCGGCCGGATGCGTCCGCGAGGTACTGGCGCGGGATTCCGGCCTGGGTCCGTTCCGCAGCGGGATCGATTGTCTTGGCGAGGGCCGCCGGGTCCTGGATTGTCAGGGTGACGTCCAGCGTGGCCGGGTTGTTGGCTGGAACGGTGATCACCGCCGGTGACACCGAGATGGCAACGCCGGGCATGGTCGATGCTTCGACGTAGCTGGCGTCATAGGTGATGGGAGCGTTCGACCTGTTCTGAACCGTGACCTGCTTGGTCACCGTCAGGGCTTCGGTCCCGAGCTCCAGCACACCAAAGTTCACCGACGTGAGCGCCGGCTGGTCCGTCGCGTACGCCAGAACAGAGGTATCCAGAGCCTGGATGGCGTCCACCCGGCCCGCACCAACACGGTTCGGGGCGTAGGCAACCCCGCCGTCGGTCAGGAGATCGTGTGTCGCGGTATTCATGATGACGCTCTTGGCCTGGTACGGGTTGTACTCATTCCCGGAAAGGACCAGTGCAGCGATGCCGGCAACGTGCGGCGCGGCCATGGAGGTGCCGCTCTTCACGGAGGCGCCGTCGCCGGTTCCCACCTGGACTGAACCGATGGAGACTCCGGGAGCAGTGACGTCGGGCTTGACCACACCGTTGGAGCCGTGGACACCGCGCGAGGAGAACGCGGCGAGCGTGTCCTGTGCGTTCGACGGGCCCGTGGCGGTTGCCTGGTAGGAGGCATCGAGGCGGATCTGGAGAGTGCCCTCTTCGGCAGCACCTTCAAGTGCCTCCGAGGAGGCGCGGTTCAGCTGCACGCCCGGAATGGTGTCGTTTCCGGCGATGCCGGACTCGAAGACGTCGCGCGGTGAACTCAGGACCACGCCTGCTCCACCTGCGGCCTCGACATTGTTGAACCTCGCAGCGGAACCGCAGGGAAAGGGGGTGCCGAGGTCTTCCCAATCCAGCCACACCCATTCGCCGTCAAAGGTGCCTGCCGGGAATGCCTCACAGCCGAAGCGGTCCAGATTGGCCGGCGGCTTCACAACGGTCCCGGTCAGCTGGGCCTCTGTCGCCTCGACGTAGTTGAAGTTCGCGCTGTACTGGCCGGTGGCGGTTCCCTCTTCGGGCGCCAGCACATCGACGCGGTCCAGAGTGACCTGCGAACCCACGCTGGCCGCAACGGTGAGTGCGGATTCGGCGCTGCCGGGGGAGCCGCCGATGTCGTAGACATCGCCGTCGTTACCGGACGATACGACCGAGAGGACGCCCTGCGCGGTCAGGGAATTGACGATGTCGTTTTCCGGGTCGTCGTACGCGGGGAAGGAGGATCCCAGCGACATGTTGACGATCTGCGCGCGATCGTCGAAGTTGCCGTCGCGGTTGGGGTCGAGAACGTAGTCCAGGGCCTGCCCCACAACGAGGCTTGAACCTTCACAACCGAAAACGCGGAGGGCAACGATGCCGGCCTCGGGGGCAGAGCCCGGGCCGATGCGCATTCCGTTGACATCATCCGCGCTCAGCGTGCTGTAGTCACCTTCGAACGTGGTGCCGTCGGCGTTGACGCCGTAACCGGCTGCCGTGCCTGCAACGTGTGAGCCGTGGCTCTCGCAGTCGAGGGGGTTCAGATCCGGCTGAGGTGTTGAGCGCACCGGGTCGTCGGCGTTGTAGGCGTCTCCCACCAGGTCATACCCGCCGCGGAACTTGGCCGGATCGTAGAGCGCAGGATCAGGTTCGGCATCTGCCTTGGCCTGCTCATACGCCTCGACGGTGCCCGGGCCACCGAACCCCGCATGGGTGTAGTCGAGCCCGGTGTCCAGCACGGCGATGGTGATTCCCTCGCCCGTGTTGTCCCGGGCGGTCCACGCCTCCAGCGCGCGGGTGTCGATGTCCGCGCCCTTGTTGCCGATGGTTTTCGGTACGATTGCGGTGATCTTGACGACGTCCGGCCGGGTAGCGAGCGCCTTGATTGCCTCAGCATCGCCCTGAATTGCAACGCCGGGGAGAGCGTTCGTGGTGGTGTACAGCTGAGAAGCCCCAGCTTGTGCCGCGACTTCAGACGCCTTCGCCTGGATACCGGCACGGATCTCCAGAACCCGGGCGGTCCTTTGAACCGGCGTGGTGAACCCATTTCTGCGGACCGCGGCGGGCTGCGTCTGTTCGAAGGCTCCCTTGCCTGCGAACTGGACGTAGGCCGCCGTCGGGCCGGTCTTCTCGGCGAGTTCCCGACTGACCTTGGCATCGAATGCCGGTTGAAGTGCAATGCCGTCGGCGGCGGGGCTTCCGGAATCCGGCGCCTCCACTGCTGACGCCGGTGCCCACATGCTGGAGGCAAGGACGAGGCCGGTCAGCGAGGCCAACACAGCCCTTCCTGATCTCCGGCGGTATGACTTGCTCATGCTGCTCCTTAAGAAGGAAGAGTCAAGGCCATACCGCTTGAGTCCATCGCTAGCCCCCCGCAGTACTGCTGGCTCGGCCTAAGACCGGTGTGAGTGAGATTTCCTGTATAGCGATGGGTGCCAGCAGCAACGTGAAGCTCGCGCGAGCTTCACGGTTACAGCTTTATGCGTTCTATGTCACAAGTCAACGAATCCGGAGTACATGATGCGGGCAAACGACGGAATCGGTGGCAGCCGGGTAGCTCAGGACTTTAAACTCCCGCTGCGCCACCCTGCCAGACGGCGTCGAAGGGTGCGTTCGAGGAGACCCTGTTCCTGATCCCTTCGGTGACAAAAGCCTTCGCGGTACGGGCCGCTTCGAGGGGTGTCGCACCCTTGGCCAGCTCCGCCGCCACCGCCGCTGCCAGCGTGCAGCCGGCGCCGCTGACCGCGACATCGCCCACCTTGGGGGCGCTGAGTACTTCCAGCGTCTCGCCGTCGTAATAGACGTCGACGGCGTCCCTGCCTTGCAGCCTCACACCACCCTTTGCGAGCACGACGGCGCCACTTGCCTCATGGATGCGCCGGGCGGCGTCCTTGAGATCCTCCACCGAACGGATCTCGATCCCGGCTAGGGACTCCGCCTCAAAATGGTTCGGCGTCACGAACGTGGCCAGCGGGAGGATGTTGGCCTTGAGCGCCTTGTCGGTGTCGAGCGCGGAGCCGGGCTCCTGCCCTTTGCAGATCAGGACCGGATCCAACACCACGTTCTGCCACTCCTGGGATCCAAGCGCACCGGCTACCGTGTCGATGGTCTGGGGTGTGCCGAGCATGCCGATCTTGACGGTGCCGATCGAGTAACAGGACTGAATGGCCTCGAGCTGGTCCGCGATGACATTCGCGTCCACGGGAACGAACCGGTGGTTCCAGCTGTCCTTCGGATTGAACGAGACGATGCAGGTGAGCGCCGCGATGCCGTACGTACCCAGTTCCTGGAACGTCTTCAGATCCACCTGGGCGCCCGCGCCGCCCGTGGCCTCGGATCCGGCGATGGTCAGGGTAATTGCTGGTGCTTCAGTAGCCATTGCACCAGTGTGCCCGACGCCTCGCGACATACGCCAACGGCTACCGTGCCTACGCAAGCCGCGCCGTCGTCGTGCTGGAAACTGACTATTGCTTGGCGTTCTTGATCAGCTGGACCACGTCGTCGACGATTTTCCGCACGACCGGCAGACGAGACAGGATGACGAGTTTGGCGACGAGCGGGGCAGCATTGTCGATGAGGCGTCGGGTTCGCTGTTGCCCGGGGGAGCGGTCATAGATCCAGAAGAGCGTGACGCCCATATAGACGAGCCAGAGCAGTTCGGGTAGATCCGCGCGGATCGCCAGCGGCGGTTGCGGCTTCGCCGTGGTGACGGCCTGATTGAAGAGGGCAATGGACTTTGCGCGGGCCACGGAGGAATCGCTGCGGAACGTGCTGAGGTTGGAAGACGGTTGAATCGCAACGCTCATGAAGCTGGAACCGAAGTCGTGGTACGGGCCCATGACGTCAATGGCGGTCTGCAGAATGGCGCGGAGGTGTTCGCCGAGGTTCTGGCCATCACGCAGGAGCGGCAGGGACCTTGATCGGTGTTCGTCCTGGAGGGAGTGGTAGAGCTCTTGAACGAGGTCGTCCTTGGACTCGAAGTAGTAGTAGGCGTTGCCTGTCGAGACGCCTGCCTCTGCGGCAATAGCCCGCATGGTGGTTCGGTAATAACCCTCCTCGCGGAAGAGCCGGAGTGCAGTGGTGACGAGCCGTTCGCGGGTTGCTTTGCTCTTCTTCTGCTGCATGGACGGCTCCTTTTTGAACGTGTTCAATATTTTACTCGTTCTGAAGCTTTCTCTCTGACGCCGAAGAAGGTGCGGGAGGCCCGATGCGCCGGCGGCCGAGCGTGGGACAATTGATGGCCCGGGACAGCCGGGCAACAGTGCTAATACAGCGGGCCCTCCGGGCCACGCGAACCACTTCTATGAATGAGAACCATGACTCAACTGCAGGACCACGCCCGCGCCCGATACGCAACGCTGGGCAGCCCCATCTTTTCGATCATGCTGGCGGTACTCGCCGTCGTCGTCATCCTTTCCAACATCGGTGCCTCGAAGGGTGTAGTCCTCGGGCCGATCGTTGGTGATTTCAGTATCATCACCGACGGCGGATTCTTCCTCTTCCCACTGGCGTACATCCTAGGCGACGTAATCAGCGAGGTGTACGGGTTCAAGGCTGCGCGGCTCGGGATCATCGTGACGTTTGTGCTCTCCGCCTTTGCGTCGCTGGCCTACGCCATCATCATCGCGCTGCCAGGGTTTGACGACGATTTCGGTCTCGCCAAGCAGGAGGCCCTGGAGCTTGCGCTCGGTCCGGTTCCGCTGATTGTGTTCGCGTCGCTGCTCGGGTTCCTGGTGGGCCAGCTGCTCAACTCCCTGGTTCTGGTTCGAATGAAGGCCCGGTTCGGGGAGCGGAGCATGGTGGCGCGTCTCGTCGCATCGACCGGAGTGGGCCAGTTCGCTGACACGCTCATCTTCTGCGCCATCGCCGCGTCCGTCATCGGAATCACGGACTTCCCGACGTTCCTGAACTACCTCCTCTTCGGCTTCTTTTATAAGACGTTGGTGGAGGTGCTCTTCCTGCCGATTACGACGGCGGCCATCCGCTGGGTGAAGCGCCGGGAACCGAGCTACGCCGCGGCCTAGGGTCAAACCTGCCGCATTGCGGCAGGATCGTGGAACTTTGCCCACGATCGTGCCACTATGCGCGGAGCAGGCTACCGGGACGCGGCGTAGTAGCGGCCCAGCACCTCGGCCTTGAGATCGAAGTACGTCCCGTCCTCGATGGCGGCGCGGGCGTCGTCGACCATCCGGATCACAAAGCGTTCATTGTGGATGGAGATGAGCGTCGCCGAAATCATTTCCTTCGCCTTGAAGAGGTGGTGGATGTACGCCCGGGTGTAGTGGGTGCAGGTGTAGCAGTCGCAGCCCTCCATGAGCGGGGTGAAGTCACGCTTGAATCGGGCGTTGGAGAGGTTCCACCGACCGTCCGGCGTATAGAACGCGGAGTTCCGGGCAACGCGGGTGGGGGAGACGCAGTCGAAGGTGTCGGCCCCGTTCTCGATACCCGTGAACAGGTCGTCCGGCTCCGAGATACCGAGAAGATGGCGCGGCTTGTCCTCGGGCAGCTCATCCGCGCACCAACCGAGGATGGTTCCGAGGTTCTCCTTCTCCAGTGCACCTCCCACGCCGAACCCGTCAAAGTTCATCGCCCCGAGGTCACGCGAGGCTTTCCGTCGGAGGTCCTCGTACTGTGCGCCCTGGATTACGCCGAACAGCGCCTGGTACGGCTTGTCAGCGCGGGAAAGATTCAGCCGCTCGTGCTCGGTGATGCAGCGCTCAGCCCACAACCGGGTCCGCTCCAGTGACTCCTCCTGGTATCCGCGCGAGTTCATCAGGGTGGTCAGCTCGTCGAACGCGAACATGATGTCGGCCCCGAGCTGGTGCTGGACCTGCATCGAGATTTCCGGAGTGAACCGGTGTCGGTCGCCGTTGAGGTGGGAGACAAACCACACGCCGTCGTCGTCGATGTGGGCCAGGCGCTCCTTGCCCACCGCAACACGGTCGTCATCACCGGGGTGCTCGGACGCGGCAGCGGAGTCCATGGTGATGACCTTCTTGAATCCGGACCCCAGGCTCATCACCTGGAAGCCGCCGGAGTCAGTGAACGTGGGCCCGTGCCAGTTCATGAACTTTCCCAGGCCGCCGGCCTCGTCGAGGATGTCAGCCCCCGGTTGCAGGTAGAGGTGGTAGGCGTTCGCCAGGAGCGCCTGCGCGCCGGCATCGTCCATGGACTCCGGGAGGACCGCCTTCACCGTGGCCTTGGTTCCGACGGCGATGAACGCCGGAGTCTGGATCTCGCCGTGGGGAGTGGTGATAGTCCCGGTCCGGCCGTGCAGGCCCTCGCCTGCGGTGGTTGTCTCGCTGAGGCGTTTACCAATGGAGAACGAGAAGTCTGATTGTGGCACCAACCCATCTTCTCAGGAATCGGCCACTGCCCCCGCCTGATACTCGCGAACGCCGAGCAGAGGCGCGCGGAGCAGGACCGAACCTAGCCTTCGAGACTCGACGTCTCCAACGGGTCCGAGGACGGGAAATGCTGCCGGCGGAAGGTGTCCCAGCTGTCCCAGGCTGAGCGTAACGCGTTCGCTCCCAGCTCGTAGGTGGAGATGATGGCGCGGCTGGACCGGTTCTGGAGCGACGGTTCATCCGCGACGATCACCAGTCCCTCACCGTGCTCTGCGTACTTGGACACTGTCAGGCCGAGCTGGTTTTCGGTGCGGAACCAGACAGTGCCGGTCAGTTCATGCCCGCCCGGGAGGCTGAGTGAGTAGGAGTCGCCGGGCTGCTGCAGCTGTTCGGCGTTCAGTTTCTCGATTATGGACTCGCCGTCGTCGGATTCACCCGAGAAGAACGCCGTGCGCCGGATACCGGAGGGGTGGCGTTCAAGGGCGAACCGGAGCTGCTGGAGGAAGGTAATCCAGCCTTCGGTAATTTCGTCGGATTCGGCCTCCACCCGCTCCAGCGTGACGACGCAGCCGTCGCTGACCGGTTCGATCTGGAAGGTGTCACCGCCCTCGACAGTCAGGGAGGTGTGATCCGGCCCCTCAACCACCGACGGAGCGAAGTAGATGGAGCGGATTTCCTCGTCCAGGGTTTCGGCATCCCACCCGTGCCACTGCCGGATCAGCCGGGGTTCACGAAGCATGAGCCACACCTGACGTGCGTCAGCGTTGATGTGGACGCGCAGCGGGTTTGGGTCTGCGACCGGCACGTTGCGAGCGGGGTGCTTTTCGGTGCTGGACTGTGTGAAGGGACCTGTCGAGTCACTCATGCGCGCCACTCTACTCCCGCGGCTGCGAGCTAACTAGGGGTGACTGTTCTCCCGTTGAGTGCCCGGATGGCGAGCAGTTCGTGGCCGATGCGCCGGTCAAGCGCTTCAGCGCTCAGGGTCTCCGAACCGCCGTGTGCCCGTAGGTACAGCAGTGCCGCCAGACGCAATCCCCGCCAGTCCTTCTCAGCGGCCGGGTTGTTGGCCGCTCGCGCAATTTCCCGGTCATACAGGTTCGGCTCGTTGAGCTGGCGCTGGCGCACCGTTGCTGCCACCTTCGCCTTCAGCGGGTCCGTTTCGGCCTCTTCGGCCGTTCGCAGAGCAGCGGAGTAGCCGGCGGCACGGGAGCCGTCGCCGTCGTTCTGGGTCAGGTGGACGGCCAACGCCAGGCAGCCCTCGATGAGATTCCAGCGGCCGAAGTTTCCGTCAAACGGTTGGTCTGTGAGCAGATCGCAGACCTTGAGCGCGCTTCCTGCGTCGGAGAGATCGACATAGAGCGTCAACGCCAGGTCGCGGATGTCCTGCAGGCTGCTGCCGGACTTGAAGTTGACGCCGCGGATGAGCCGCTCGGCAAGCTCCTGCACGCGCGAGCTTCCAGCGTGGATAGCCGCGACGTGGGCGATCAGCGCTTCCGGTGAGCCCTCGTCGGCAGCGATCTTGGCGAGTTCCTCGGGAGCCTCCGCCTGGACCGTCGATCCTGTTGCAATGCGCACCGTCTCCCCGGATTCCAGAGTGGCCACGACAATGGCCGGAACACCGAAATCATCGTGCTCGACGACGGTGTCCACCACTTCGCTGGTGCGCTTGCTTCCCGGAAGGAGAAGCCTGCGGCCCGCGCTCACTGCCTCCGCGGCAAGCGGTTGTACCCGCGCGTCCACATCGCTGTCGATCATTGGAACGTCCTACCTCACTGCGCTGTTGCCCCGGGTCTGTAAAGAAACCGGTCTATAAGAACGGTAACGCCTCAGCGGCCCCAACCGGCGTAGGCGAGCGCCTGACGCAGCAGACTGTCGCGGCCGCCGGAGAACTCGGAGCTGACTGCAGGGCTCAAAGCCTCTTCCGGCGTGAGCCAGGTCAGCTCCAGCGCGTCCTGCCGCGGGTTGCATTCACCGGTCACAGGAATGAGGTAGGCCAGTGCGACGGCGTGCTGCCGGTCGTCGGTCAGCCCGGTCTCCGAGGGAGAGGGGAAATACTCGGCGACAGTGAACGGCACGGGGCAGGGCGGCAGCTGGGGGAGTGCGAAGGGCCCAAGGTCCTTCTCAAGATGCCGCAGCAGAGCCGCTCGGATGGTTTCGCGGTACATCACGCGTCCGGAGACGAAGGTGCGCACCATCTCGCCCTGGTCGCTGGCCTGCAACAGGAGCCCTACTTCGGTGACGTATCCAAGCGAATCGCACCGGACAGGAATGGCCTCCACATAGACCATGGGCAATCGTCGGCGTGCCTCGTAGAGATCATCCTCGTTGAGCCAGCCGGGGTTAGGGTCTGGGGTGCGCAGGTTCATACCCTCTGTTTTATAGCAGACTCAGGCCCGAGCGACTCTGACTCGCTGTACTTCGGCCATCGGCTGAATCCAACGGCTGGCAGCAGTACCCTGAACGCATGGCCGTCGACCTGCCCGAACTGCTGCTGCCCGATGCGCGCCTATGGCGCCTGTGGCTGGAGGAAAACCACGCGTCGTCCCCCGGAGTGTGGCTGGTCCTCCACAAGAAGGGCGGCACGGTGACCGCCCTGACCTACGCTACTGCCCTGGACGAGGCGCTGTGCTTCGGCTGGATAGACGGACAGGCCAAAAGGCGCGACGGCGAGAGCAGCTTCCAGCGCTTCACGCCTCGCGGCCCGCGCAGCATCTGGTCCCTCCGTAACGTCGGGCACGTTGAGCGGCTGGAAGCGGAAGGCAGAATGCACGACGCCGGTCGCGCCGCCGTCGAGCAGGCCAAGGCGGACGGGCGGTGGGAACGGGCCTACGCGGGGTCGGCGACCGCCGTCGTTCCTGAGGATCTTGCGGCTGCGATCGCAGCAAACCCGGACGCGCAGGCAATGTTCGACGTGCTCACCGCACAGAACCGGTATGCGCTCATCTTCCGCCTCAGCCAGTTGAAGACTGCGGCGGGACGGGAAAGGAGGATTACCTCCTTCGTGGACATGCTTGCCCGTCATGAGGCGCCATACCCGCAGAAGCGGAAGCCTTAACGGAAACGGGAGGTTCCGGGCGCATGGCCCGGGACCTCCCGTTTGCGTTGGGCGGTGCTTCAGCCGCGTCCGGTGTATTGGCCCTCCGCCTGATTCGCGGGTACGTAACCGAGGGAGACGTATCGGCCGCGGATAGCTCCGGCAGGCGCAGTTCCGTTGACCCCGGCGGTGACGTAGCTGCCAACAGTTGTCGGGCGTGAATTCGTTGTCACATACGTGCCGCCCTGGGGTGCCAGGTATGCAGCGGGTCGGCCTGCGGTTGTTTGGATGGGTCGGTCCGTGAAAATTGTCATGTGGTCTCCTTGTCGATATGGGTAGGTCTGTCTGGGCGCGTTGTCCCAGGAAGCTATAAAGGCCGGTGGCTGAATCCGGCAAGGAAGTCGTCGCGGTGGCAAAGGCTTACTCAGGCCAGAAAAGGCGGTGCCCGGTGTGGCGGCGCCGCCTGCTGATGGAGTGGGACGCTGCGGTCCTTGGTGACCGGGCGCCGTCGCGGCTATGCGTCTCACGGCGGCGAAGAATCTGCTCGGATACTTCCTTGCGCGCTTTGAATGCTAACAGGTATTTCTGAGTAATTCATAATAAGAACGCGGTATCGTGGCGGGACTAACACAAGAGGCCGTGGGGTCACCCTCGCAAGGGCGCACGAAATCGGCGTACAGGGCCTGCGCGAGGGACTGGTGCTTACGGCTTGGCACACGCTGGACGGTCCGGGGACATTGCCGGATGTGATCGCCGCCGGAGCCTGATCGCGAGTGTGGCGATGACGATGATGGCGGCCGTGAGGCCGGCGGTGACCGCCGTCGTCGTGGATTCCGGGGCACCTGTGACGCGTCCTACCGTGATCCAGACAAGACCCCAACCAATGGCGGCGGCAATCGCAAGGCGGCCGTTGCCATATAGCGCGAGGAGTACGCCGATAGCTGCGACGGCTACCAGGACGGTTCCCGCCCAAAAGTCCGGGGCCAATCCGAACCCGCCGAAGCCGCCGGCGACCAGCGCTGCGGTGATGTTTGCGCAGACGGCCACACACACCCAGCCCAGGTAGAGGCCGAGTGTGCCGTCTGTGACTATTCCGTCGACTGCGGAGGTCGGCTTCTCGGACGTGAAAATCGTAAAGCTGACGGCCAGCACTATGAGCAGGGCGCAAATGACCACCACACTGCCGGCGAGTAAACCCGCCTGAACGGATAGGATCCAGGCCGCGTTCAAAAGCATGGAGGCGGCAACCCACCAGCCTAGGAGGCGCTGGCGGCGTAAGGACCGCTGCGACGGAAACCACTGGTGCACCGTGTAGGCGCCGAGGCCAGCGTAGATGACACTCCAGATGCTGAACGCTGCGCCGGCCGGGGCCAGAAGTGTGGCGTTCGCGCTGAGAGCGCCTCCGGCGGCCTCATCGATCGGAGTGCCGCCGAATGCCCCTGAGCCGATAGCAGTGCCGATGATGCACAGGGCGAAAGCAACCGTCACGCCGATCTGCCGAATCCGGTTTGCTTCCATATCCTCGTGCCTTCCGCCCATTTATCTTTACGATAGATACGTACGGAAGACTAGTGAAGCAGCTAAGTCGAACTCGACGACGCGCGGTTCACCGATCAGATGGCGCTCACCAGGGTAAGGCGCGAGCCGGACATCAGGCGAGACGGTTCGTTGTTCTCACGCCGATCCAATTCCTCGGTGAGTTCTTCCCTACGGAATTCGGTCTCCGGTTCCGGGGCTCCACACAGGTACTCAGCGTCCAGCTCACGATGTACTTTGCTGTTGAGCACGTGCAGGGCGGAGTCATCCAGGTCGCGAAGATTGTCGGGGAATGAGTCATTGGGGTGGATTCTGCTGTTGTACTTCACGATTGCATTCCTTGTCTGTTGGGCCTTGCGCCCTGGGTCTTTCGAGGCTGAGCATCGAGAGAATTCTTCAGGGTCGCGAGAGTGCGCCGGGCGATGCCCGGATGGTGTCCAAGAAGCCAGGCTGCCGTACGGCTAGCGAAGCGGATCAGGTTGGGTGGGCAGCCACAGTTCGGATGTGGTGCGCATGGCAACGGATCCTGCTTGCTGAAGATTCGTTGAGTACATGGTCTGGACATGACGGGAGGCCTTTGCGGTAGCTCGCCGTGCGGTCAGACGGGTTGTGAAGCGTTGTTGCAAGAGGGGCAACTCGACTCCCCTCCTTCCACACGGTACAGCAAGAAGGTGTGCGCGGGTTCTGAGGGGCTCTACCCGTGAAAAAATGGCCGGTATGGGAAGCGTATTGCTTCTCATACCGGCCGACAGTTAGCTACCCAGTGCGTTACGAACGGGCTTGATCACGGTGAGCGTCTGGTGGTGTGCTCGGTGGTGCTGGCAGCGTTGTTGGACGTACTCGTAGACAAGGGTGTCTCCTGTGAGTGGATTGGCTGAATGCCGATGCCGGGCGCTAGAGATGCGCTCCGGCGGAGAGGTTCAGATTCGCCGCGTTTTGCTACACGGGTAACCTCTGCGATTCAGACACTATGGGTAGACGAACACATAAGCAAAGCAAGCTTACTAGATTGGGGCTCACGCCTTTTCAGGGGTGGAACCGGCCTGAGGGAATTCCCCGGTAGTAGCAATGTGTTCGGAAACTTTGCTCAGCTTGAGATTCGTGGTGGAGCTGACTTTCGTCAGCACGATGAACGCCTGATGAGCGGTGATCTTGTAGCGTTCCATGAGAATTCCCTTGGCCTGCCCGATCAGGTCCCGTGAGAGCAGGGCATCATGAATCTGTCCGAGTTTTTGCGTGTCGGAGAACGCCATGGCGGCGTGCGCTGCGACAAGAAGCCCAATGTGTTCCGATTCTTCGTCGAATGCATGGGGTTTGCGACTGAGTAAATTCAAGGCTCCCAGGTTGTCACCTGCCACGTACAGCTGGAATGACAGCATGCTCGCTGCTCCAAGGGCGACTGCGCCCTTGCTGAACTCGGGCCAGCGTTCCTCCTCGCGGAGGTTCGGCACCGACACGGTCGTGTGGTCAAAGGCGGAGTCTATGCACGGTCCCTGTCGCATTTTTTCCTGGAGAGCATCGATCTCGCGGGGCAAATCACTCGAAGGGGCATGGGATTCAACCTTGGATCGGCGGGTCACAACACTGATCGATGCTTCCTCGGCCCCCGGAATCATGTCGACCGCAGCGCGGACCATGTGAGCGAGCACGGCTTCCTGCCCATCCTCAGCGTGGAGGGAGCGCGCGAGGTCACGCATAGGTCCAGCCAAGTCATCGCCGACAGAACCGGGTAAATTCTCAGACTTGGGGTTCTGGCTCTCCAGTCGGTTAGTCATCACTCCATTATTGACCTAGGTGCATCAACACTTCACTGGAAAATTGCCACACTTTCTTCCATGGGTATGGCACAGTCGCAGGACAGCGCCGGGAGCACGCACAGCTCGTTGCCCGACGGGTCGGTGTAGATGCGCCACGGCAGCTCACCCCAGTCCGGCCGCAGCTCCCGGCCACCTCGCTCGGCGATCCCTGCCGCGACTTCACCGGGATCGTCTCCCTCAAGCCGGATGTCGAGGTGCAGCCGGTTCTTCACCGTGCCCTTTGGAGCCGGCTCGGGGCATAGTTCAAGAAGGGGCCCCCGCAACGATGGATCGCGGAGAGTTGGGATCGCCCCTGCCACCTGCGTCCAGCCCGTCAACCATGACCAGAACTTTGCGTCGTGCTCGGGGTCGGCAGAGTCGAGTGGCAGCGCTGCGATCGGGCCGGTGTCAACGTAAGTGGCCCGCTCCTCCATCACGCAGCACGGATTGCCCTCCGGGTCAGCGAGCACTACCCAGGGTGTCTTGCCCTGACCGATGTCGAGGTGACGTGCGCCCAGGCCGAGCAGCCGGTCGACCTCCTCGGTCTGGTGGGCCCCGCCTCGAAGATCGAGGTGGAGCCGGGGCGCCGAGGATGGCGGCTCGGGGACACGCTGGAAGCATAGATCGAGCACCGGTCCGCCCTCGATGGTGAGCCGGGTTTCGAAGGCATCAACCTCGTCTGTGAGCCGCTCACCTCCGACCACGGCCTCCCAGAATCGGCCCAGCCGTTGGGGCTCGGCTGAGTCAATGACGAGATTCTCCAGGTACATGGACCACACCGTAGGCCAATAGGCGTGGTGCCTCAAGCCCTGACGGCACCTACCTGCAGCGACGTCACGACATCATGTGCCGGCGGGACCCGAGCAAGGGGCAGCACCTCAGGCGGGGGGATGGGGACGGTGCTGCCTTCTGGGTTGGAAGCGCCGGGTCAGGGAGAATGGGGGCTGTGATCAATTCACGGTCGTAGGTGACGAGGGCATTGTTCGAATCTGGCGGTTGAAGTCCGGGAACAGGTCGACTTCGCCGTGATGGTGATGCTCTACTATCGTCAGTTCGCTGTGCAGGACCATCCAGTGCAGCAGGTTGGTGAACTGGCACAGGCCTCCGGCGATGCCTGATCACGAGGCCCTCGCGGTAACCCTTGGCCTCGGTGCACCTGCCACGAGGTTCCAGAATGAGAAGGTTTCCCCTGGGCGGATGATGAGGCCGGAAACGACCAGTGGCCGCCGTCACAGACATTGTTTCAAGCGTTTCGGAAGAAACGAAAATTCTCCTACCGCGAAAGCCGGCTCCGGAACAGCAGATACACAAAGTACGGCGCACCGAGCAGCGCGGTCAGCAGGCCTGCCGGCAGCTGCGCCGGCGCGATCATTGTCCGGCCAATCATGTCGCCGACACAGACCAGCAACGCACCGAGCAACATGGCCGTGGGGATCGCAAGCTTGTGCCGTGCGCCGACCAGGGCTCGGGCCGCATGCGGTGCAACAAGCCCCACGAACCCGATGACACCGATCCCGGCCACCGAAGAGCCCGTCAGCACCACCGCACAGACCAGCAGGATCAGTCGCGTTCGCGGCACCGCAATGCCGAGCAGCTTCGGAGTGTCCTCATCAAGCGCCAGCAGGTCCTGGGTGCGGTGCAGCGAGCCGATAATCGGCACCGTCAGCAACAGTGCAACGGTCATCGGAATCAGGTGATCCATGGATCGCCCGTAGGTGGATCCCGACAGCCAGGTCAGGGCCTTGGCTTCATTCCACGGGTCCGTCAACACGATGAGCAGAGTGATTGCAGCCATCGCCGCCGCCGAGACACCAATTCCTACGAGCACAAAACGGTCGGTCTGCAACCCGCCGCGGAACGCCAGACCGAAGACGACCGCGGCAGCCACCGCCGCGCCGATGCCCGCCGCTCCGGCGATAACCCAGAACCCGGCCAGCGGCACAAAGGTGATGACAGCGATCGCACCGATTCCCGCACCGCCGGACACACCAATAATTGAAGGTTCAGCCAGCGGGTTGCGGCTCACCGCCTGGATTGCCGTTCCTGCCAGCGCGAGGGAGGCACCGGCAAGCAACGCCGTGCCAACACGCGGGAAGCGTGCGTCCATCACACTGGACACCACCGGCCCGGCCTGACCCGCTATCCAGTTCGCCACGTCACCAAGCAGCAGCTTCGCGTCGCCGAGAAGTAGTCCGGAAACCATCGCGGCGAACAGCAGCACCGCGAGAACTGCAACGACGACGGCCCCGGCTCCGGGGCGGGTCCCCCGCAGGGACACTGAACGCGCCTCCCGGGTGGGACCTGAGGTCCGCATCCGGTGCGCGAGGGCCACCAGGAAGACCGCGCCGAACATGGTGGTCACCACCCCGGTCGGAACCTCTACCGCGCTTTGTGCCCCGACCAGGGCGCGCAGCAGGACGTCCGCACCCAGTACCAGGAAGATGCCAATCAGTGCAGATGCCAGGATGAGTGCAATGTGCCGGTGCAGTCCGGGAATCCTGGCTGCGGCCAACCGGACGACGGCGGGAGCGGCGAGACCAACGAAACCGATCGGTCCGGAGATGGTCACCGCCGCGGCTGAAAGCAGGACGGCAAGCACAATGGCCAGCACCTGCGTGCCGCGGACGTTGATGCCCAGCACGCGGGCCTGATCGTCGCCGAGGGTGAGCATGTCCAGCGCGCGGGACTTCATCAGCAGGACGATCAGCACAACCCCGATCAACGGAGCAAGCACCATGAACTTGTCCATCCCGCTCTGCCCCAGGGAACCGGCGCCCCAGGCGAACAGCCCACGGGTTTCCTGCGCAAACAGAATGAGGAGGGTCTGGGTCAGGGCTGCGAAGGCCAGCGCGATGGCTGATCCCGCAAGAACCAGCCGAACGCTCCCGGACTGGCCGGTGCCCGCGAGCGCGAGCACCAGTGCCGCAGCCGCGATCCCGCCCAGGAATGACACCCCGACGGCGCCAAGCAACGGAACCTGCAGGCCGACCGCCGCGACGGCCACGATTGCAAGATGCGCACCGGCGTTGACGGCCAGGGTGTCGGGGGAGGCCAGTGCATTGCGCGAAACGGACTGCATGACCGCCCCCGCAACGCCGAGCGCCACGCCCACCAGTACCCCGGCTACCAGCCGCGGCACCCGGCTGGCCCCAACAATGGCGGCCGTACCGGCGTCGTCGTTGCCCAACATCAGACCGAGAATGTCGGCGGCATTGACCGCAGAGGTGCCCTGGGTGATGTGCACGAGGGCGAGCAGAGCGGTGGCGGTGCCGAGGAGAAGGCCGAACACCGCGAGCCGGAATCCTGGCCTCGCATCAGCTCCCTGTGCAGAGGCGGGGGCGGCGCGGGTCAGGGTTTCCGGCGTCATGGTGCGTTCTACTTCTCAGTATCGGAAGCAACAGCCGAGACTGCGCTGTCTATGATCTGCTCCATCGAGGTGGGGCCGCCGAACATCCAGATGGAGTCCGGGAAACGCTGGACGTTGCCGGCCTCGACGAACGGCAGGGACTTCCAGATGGCGTTGTCTGCGAGTTCGTCCTGGTAGGGATCGCCGAAGGTGTCGTTGGCGATGTACCAGAAGCGGGTTTCCTCGGGGAGCGCGGTGAGGCCTTCGACGTCGGTCTGCGCGAGACCGTACACGGGATCACCTTCCATCTCCCAGGCGTTCTCGAAGCCAAGTTCCGTGAGCACATCGGACACCAGCGACCCGGTAGCGAAGGGACGGATGGAGACGCTGCCGGCGTCGACGTAGGCGTCGGAGAAGGCAACCGGCGCTCCGGCGGCTCCCGCGTCCTCGATAGCCGCGCGTCCCTCATCGACCTTGTCCTCGAAGCTGGTCTTCAGCTCAGCTGCCTTGTCCTCGGTTCCGGTGGCCTTGGCGATCAGGTCCAGGTTCTCGAACATCTGGCCGATGCTGTCGGAGGAATCACCGCCCGGAACCACGATCACCGGCACGGTCTTCTCGATCTGCTCGATGGCGCCCTCAACCAGCTGGTCGGTGACAAGGACAAGATCCGGTTCGAGGGAGACAAGGGTGTCGATGCTCGGTTCGCCGCGTACACCGATATCGGTCACGGTGTCATCGAGCGGTGCTGAGCTCACCCAGGTGTTGTAGCCCTCAACGTCCGCAAGGCCGACCGGCATGATGCCCAGGGAAACAATGTTTTCGACGACGTTCCACTCGGTGCCGGCGATCCGCTCGGCAGGTCCGTCGAGCACAACTTCCTTGCCTCGAGCGTCCGTGATGGTGATGGACTCGCCGGCTGCGCCGCCCGTCACTTCCACGTTGCTTGCCGCTTGCTCGGTGGTGCCGCAGGCCGACAGCGTGAGCAGGGCTGCCGCCGCGAGGGCAGCAAAAATCTTCGGTTGTTTCATTGGGGTCATTTCTATGAGGGCGCGGACGCGCAACTGGAGGTGGAAAGGATGAGATCAGGAAGCTTGAAGAACCGTTTCGGAGGAGTTTCCGACGGCGTTGTGCCGCCCAACGGCACGGGTATGGACGGTGCCGCCGGAGACCGTGACGTCAACGCGCACTCCGTACGCGGCCGAAAGGTGGTCGGTGGTCAGCACCTCCACTGGGGAACCATGCGCGCGGATAGAGCCACCTTCGAGCAGCACCACGTGGTCGGCGATGGCCGCTGCCTGGTCCAGATCATGCAGGACGACCCCGACAGTCACCCCGTGATGGGTCGCCAGGTCGCGTACGACGTCGAGAATCTCCACCTGATACCGGAGGTCCAGATAGGTGGTGGGCTCGTCGAGCAGGAGAATGCCCGTGTCCTGCGCCAGGCAGCTCGCGAGCCAGACTCGCTGCAGTTGTCCACCGGACAGGGCGGCCACCGGATGGTCCGAAAGCTCAGCCGTACGGGTCAACTCCATCGCGTGCGCAACGACGGCGGCCCCCTGCGCATCGCTGCCGGTCCAGCGGCTGCGGTGCGGATGGCGGCCGAAGTCGACGACCTCACGCACAGTTATCCCCGCGGGCACCGGGCGGCTTTGGGCGAGAAGGGTGACCTTGCGGGCGAATTCCTTAGGGGAGAGCGCGAAGACGTCGGCGCCGTCGGAGGTGGTGACGCGTCCGGCGTCGGCCGTGTGGAGCCGGGCAATTGTCCTGAGCAGTGTCGACTTTCCGCTGCCGTTCGGCCCGATCAGTGCAGTGACCGTCCCGGGTTCGAGCGAGAAGGACACATCCCGAACCGCGGTCTGGCGCCCGTAGGAGATGCTGACATCGGCAATGTGGAGACCGACAGGTGAGGTGCAGGGCGCTGGGCGGAGCACGGGTTCGGTGAGAGTCACTCGACTAAGGTAAGGCGATCCTTAGTGTCTTGTAAAACATTACGCAAGAGAAGCGTGATGTATTCCGAAAATGACGGAGTCAGCGGATTGCCGCGTACCAGATCAGCAGCATCGTCACGAAGAATCCAGTCAGGTAGTTCAACCACAGGAACCGGCCCCAACCGCGGTGGGCGAGTTCGGCGTCGTCGTCCTCCAGGGATGCGAACGGAACGATGTTGATGACGTACGGCAGAACCAGGAAGGACGCCAGCGGGCCCGGCCACGGGGTCAGCAGCATGAGCGCGCCACTGACAAGGTAGGCGGCGATAGCGAACCGCACGGTCGCACGACCGCCGGTGACCGTGGCGATGGAGGCGATGCCGCCGGCCCGGTCCGCCGCGACGTCCTGCACCGCACCGAACGCCTGGCTCGCCACGCCCCAGAGGAAGAACGATCCAAGCAGCGCCCAGAGCGCCGGCGTGAACTCGGCCTTCGCCAGCACCAGCCCGTAGACCGCTGGACTCACGAAGTGTGTGCTTGAGGTAACGGAGTCCAGGAACGGTCGTTCCTTGAACCGGAGCTTCGGGGCGCTGTAGGCGATCACCGCGAAGACGCTGACGGCCAGTACCAGCCAGGACAACGGCCCGCCAAGCAGAACCAGCACCGCGAGGAACGGCACG
This sequence comes from Arthrobacter sp. M71 S08, assembly GCF_059089725.1. Classification (NCBI taxonomy): domain Bacteria; kingdom Bacillati; phylum Actinomycetota; class Actinomycetes; order Micrococcales; family Micrococcaceae; genus Arthrobacter; species Arthrobacter sp. M71 S08. Next base: position 90,689 of record NZ_JBNHEY010000007.1, read on the forward strand.
TTGGTGGCGATCGCCGCACGGAGGGTGGCTGCGTGCATGGTCCGGTCGAGCACTGCACCTTCAACGCCGCCCTTACGGGGATTGCGGAGGTCGGACTCGTAGTCGAACACGTCGTTGATCCCGTACATGGCCAGGTTGTAGGGGATCAGGAAGTACACGGTGCCGATCACCCAGGCGTGGTCGACCTGCCCGGCGGTCAGCAGATAGGCGGCCGCAAAGGGGAATGCAGTGTTCACCCAGGACAGGGGGCGGGAGGACACCAGCAGGGTACGTAGGGTTTTCATGGCTGCCGCTTCCGTCGACGTTCGCCAAGGAGGATCCAGAGGCCCGGCAGCAGGAGAACAGCAGCTACTGGATAGGCGAAATCCTCAAGCGGGGCCAGCCCCACCGTGACGCCGGAGATGAGGCCGGGTGCGTAGCTGAAGAGACCGGCAGCGATCATGATGTTGTCGAACACAGCAGTCAAAACCAGCACGACGACGGCGGCACCCCCCGCTGCTGCCAGCGCAACCTTGCGTCGGCGGCCCTTCAGCATGAGCACGGCGGCCATTCCCACCGCGAGGGCCGGGACGAGGAATCCCACGTTGAGCGTCCAGTACGTCACGAGGGTCCTCCCGCATCGCCCGTGCGCTCGCGGAGGAGGTCCCGGCCCCGCGTCTCGAAGGCGCGCCTGAACATCAGGAACAGGTTCATGACGAGGTAGCTGAGGAAGGTCAGGAAGACCACCTCCTCGAGCGGGAGTTCAGGAGCCAGCGTGATTCCGAGCATGATCTCGGTCTGCCCCCGGTAGAAGATGCCCAGCCCGATTCCGGCAAGGTCCCAGGCAAGAAAGAACAGCACGCCGGTAACGAGGACGGCAGCGGCACGGCCGGCGTCGTGCCAGAAAAACAGGCGCAGCCGCTGGTCGAGGAGCACCATGCAGCCCAGTGACGCCAGCAGGAAAAGCAAATAGGCAACGCCCATCACACGACCGTGTTTTCCCGGACATTGTCCGGGCGCAACGGTACCGGCAATGGTCCGGTGCTCACATCCCGGCGCAGCCGTTTGATGACGAGTTCGGCGCTGATGAGGCACATCGGGATGCCGATGCCCGGGATGGTGGAGCCGCCTGCGTAGTACAGGCCCTGGACTTTCCGGCTGACGTTTCCTGCGCGGAAGAACGCGCTCTGCTGGAGGGTATGCGCCGGGCCCAGTGAGGTGCCTTTCCAAGAGTGGTAGTCGCGTTCGAAGTCCGCGGGGCCGTAGCTGCGCCGCAGCACGATGCGGTCCGCGAGGTCCGGTATCCCGGCCCACTCGCTGAGCTGTTCGATGACGGCGTCCGCCACGCGCTCGATGCGCTCGCCGCCGCTGCCGCCAAGGCTTGGATCCGCGGGGATGGGAACCAGGACGAAGACGTTCTCGTGGCCCTCGGGCGCCACGGTGGGGTCGGTGGCGCTGGGCTTGCACACGTACATCGATGCGGGTGTGGGTATGAACGGAGTCCGGCCGAAGATCGCCCGGAAGTTCTCTTCCCAGTCCCCGGTGAACAGCAGGGTGTGGTGCCGCAGTTGGGGCAGTTCACCCCGGACGCCCAGGTACAGCAGCAGGGCGCTCGGCCCGGCGGTGCTGCGGGACCAGTACCGTTCGGGGTAGGTCTGCAGGTGGGCGGGGAGCAGCGTGGTCTCGGTGTGGTGGAGGTCGGCAGCGGACACGACGACGTCGGCGGCCAAGCTGTGCTCGGTTCCGTCACCGGAGCGGTAGCGGACTCCCCGCACCGCGGCGGGACGCCTCCGGGAGGCTGTGGAGGTGGTGTCGATTCCCAGGACCTCGGCGCCTGTGGAGATAGTGACGCCTGCGTTTTTCGCAAGCCGCTCCAGAGATTCCACCAGCCGGGTGAAGCCGCCCATGGGGTAGAGCACGCCGTCGTCGAGGTCCAGGTGGCTCATCAGGTGGTACATGCTCGGCGCGGTGAACGGTGAGGTTCCCAGGAAGACGGCCGGATACTCGAGGATCTGCTGCAGCCTCGGGTCGGAAACGTAGCGCCGTGCGTAGCTGTGCAGCGGTTCCAGCAGCAGGCGGCCAAGGCGCGGCAGGCGTGACAGGATGTCCGGCGTCAGCAGTGAGGCGAAAGACTCGAACGTGGAGTAGAGGAATCGGCGGGTGGCCATGGTGTAGGTCTCGGCCGCGGAATCGAGGTATGCCTCCAGTTGTGCGCCCGCGCCGGGTTCCAGCCGCTCGAAAAGTTCCACCACCCGGTGTCGTTCCGCGGGAACGTCCACCGGCTCGCTGAAGCCCTCGGACAGCAAGCGGTAGCCCGGGTCGAGTTTCTCCAGGTCCAGTTGTTCGTCGGCGGAGGTTCCAAGCAGGCGGAAGTAGTGGTCGATCACCTCCGGCATCAGGTACCACGAGGGACCGGCGTCGAACGTGAAGCCGTCTTCGCTCCACGAGTGGGCGCGGCCACCCACGGCGTCCTGCTTCTCAAGCACGGTCACGTGGTGGCCCTCCGTGGCCAGCAACGCCGCCGTCGCCAGGCCGCTGATACCGCCTCCGATGACGACGACGGTGCGTCCGGACGGAATGCGTGCCTTCACTGTGCCTCCACATGGGACGGATTGGGACCGGAGGGGACAAGTCCCCGCCTGCCGGTGAGGACGGCGGCCGCGATCCGCATCTTCACGGTGTTCGGAACGCTTATGCGGGTCCGGATCAGCTCTGATGCCGGGGTCGCGCGGATCCTCGCGGCAAGTTCAGCGAACAGTTCCTGCGCGAGGGCGACGGCCCTGCGGCTGGACGGCGGCAGGCCCCGGAGCACGGCGCGGGATTCGCGCAGGTCATTGTCGATGTCCTCGAGCAGCAGCCGCTTGTGCGTCTCGTCGAAGTTGGCGGGGGAGACATCCGGGAAGTAGCTGCGGCCCAGCGAGGTGAAGTCTTCGGCGAGGTCCCGCAGAAAGTTGACCTTCTGGAAGGCGGCGCCGAGGTGCCGCGCCCCGCGTTCGAGCCGCGCCGTTTCCTCCGCACTGACTGCGTGCCCAAACAGGAAGCACTTCAGGCACATCAGGCCCACTACCTCCGCGGAGCCGTAGACGTACTGCGCGAAGGATTCGGGCGTGTGTTCCACCTGGCCGAGGTCGGCACGCATCGAGGCGAAGAACGGTCTGGTCAGATCAGTGTTGATACCGGTGCGGCGGGCGGTGTCGGCGAAGGCATGAACCACCAGATTGGCGCTGTACCCGAGGGCCATGGCGCGCTCCGTCTCGCGCTCGAACTCGTCGAGCTGCCGCCGGGTTTCCTCGGGTGACAGCCCCGCGGCAGAGGTGACGCCGTCGACGATCTCATCGGCAACGCGTACCAGCGCGTAGACGGACTCGACCTGCCGCCGCACGCCGCCCTCGAAAAGACGCGACGCCAACCCAAACGAGGTGGAGTAGGCGTGCAGCACCACGGCGGAGGACTTCAGGGCGGCATTCGTATAATCGGCGAGTGCGTCGCGGTCCCGGCTCACGTGCGGACCCGCTCAGTCACCACATCGGAGAGGGGCGCCAGGCTGTCGCGGAGGACCTGCGGCACAGAGGGATCGAGCAGGGACTGCAGGGATCGGTCAATAAGGTCGGCGACGAGCTGCATGGACCGGTCCCGGGCACCGGATTCGATCAGCAGTTCCCGTACCTCCGCTGCACCTGAAGCGGTCAGTTCCGGCCCCGCCATGAGCTCGGCGATCCGCGGCCACTGCGGCTGTTCAGATGCGTGGGAGATGAGTGTGGTTCGTTTGCCCTCACGGAGGTCGCCCCAGCCGACTTTGCCGGTCCGGCTTTCATCGCCGAAGACACCTATCAGGTCATCGGCCACCTGATAGGCGGTGCCGAGGCAGCGGCCGAACTCTCCGAGCGCGTTCACCAGCCGCTCCTCCGCACCCGCCAGAACAGCTCCGGCCTGCAGCGGCGCTTCGAAGGAGTACACGGCCGTCTTCAGGCGTGCCATGTCGAGAACTTCGTCGACGGGTTGGGGAGTGGGGTCGAGGGGAGCAAGCACATCAAGTAGTTCGCCGGCCGCGGACGCAAAGATGGCTTCGTCGAGAAGATCGCTCAATCGCTGCCGGGTCGCGAGGTCAGCATCGACCTCGCCGAGGAGACGGTGTGCGTTCGACAGCGCGAGATCACCGGCAATCACTCCGACCGACAGGCCGGCGTGTTCGGCGCGCTCCGGGCTGTTTCCCCTCGCAGCAGCGCGGTTGCGGTAGGTGCCGGAAACGTTCGGCACGCCGCGGCGGGCGAAATCGCGGTCCACGACGTCGTCGTGCACAATCAGCGCGGTGTGGAGGAGTTCGAAGGACGCCGCGACGGTCGCCGCCGTCATACGGTCGGTGCCGCCGAGCAGCCCGTAGACCGTCATGACGAGGCGGGGCCGGAAACGCTTCCCTCCCGCTGTTGAGGCTTCCAGGTGCTCCCACATGGTGCGGTAATCGGGGTGCAGCGCTTCCGCGCGGTTCTTGGACCGGGCAAAGAAGGACGTGAGGACATCGTTCACCAGCTGGTTGTCGATGGAACCAGCCAATGTGGTGTCCTTGTCCATAGGTAAAGTAAACACGCGCAACTCATTGGAGGGAAATGAACCCGATGGCAGAGCTGGTTGTCCTGGCGGCCGACGACGGAACGCCGCTCGGCACCGAGGACAAAGCGACGGTTCATTCCACCTCGACACCTCTTCACCTGGCCTTTTCGGCGCATGTCTATGACGACCGCGGCCGCATCCTCATCACGCGCCGTGCCCTGTCCAAGCGCACGTGGCCCGGGGTCTGGACCAACTCTTTCTGCGGGCATCCAGGCCCGGGCGAGGCTACGGAGGATGCCGTGGTGCGCCGGGCGGAGCACGAGCTCGGGCTTCGGCTGGAGCTGGTGGAACTGCGGCTGCCGGACTTCCGTTACCGGGCCGTGGACGCTTCCGGTGTGGTGGAGAACGAGATCTGCCCCGTCTACACCGCGAGGGCGGCCTCCCCGGTAGCTCCGCGTGAGGACGAGGTGATGGAATGGCAGTGGGCGGACCCGCTGCAGATCACCACAGCGGTCGCGGCCGCGCCGTGGGCCTTCAGCCCGTGGTTGACCCTGCAGCTGCCCCTGCTCTATCCGGAGCGTTTCCCCTCACCCGCGTAACGGGAGATCAGTACGGCAACGCACGACGACGGCGCTCCCGGCGTGCGCTGATTGCTCGCTTCCAGCGCTTCCACGGCGGCACCTGACGCCAGTGCAGTGCGAGTGTGTGGAACGCCCGTTGAACACGCAGGCGCCCGGCCGCACCCCCGGCCAGGGCGCGGGCCGAGATGCCGACCCGCAGCGAGAGGTCGTAAGCGGTGCGCTGGGTCGGATCGAGCACGAAGCCCAGGTCGACGTCGTCGTGCACGTTCAGGTCGTAGCGGTGGATGCGCTCGCGGACGGTCTGCCAGGCGGAGCGCTGGAAGGCGCAGTTGGAACCGAACGGCGGCCAGTGTGCCATCGCCAGATACATGGAGACGAAGTACGCCTGCATGTAAGCAAGTGCGGCGATCCGGGCACGGATGGGACCGGCATCATAGAAGTCACCGGGCCCGGTCAGGAAGGCGAGATCAGGTTCGCTGGTGAAGCGGTCGCCGATACGCTGGAGCCAGTCGGAGGGCGGGATGGTGTCCGCGTCGCACCGGACGATGATGTCGCCGCGGGCGGCGTCATAGCCCGTCGAAGCGGCAGCGGAAATACCGGGGGCCGTTTCCGTGAGTACCCTTGCTCCCCACCTCGCCGCGACCTCCGAGCTGTTGTCGGTGGAGTTGTTGTCGACCACAATGACCTCCAGCGGAGCCGCGGTCTGCCCGGAGAGGGCTTCGAGGCAGCGTGCCAGGGGGCCGGCATCGTCCTTGCAGGGAATCACCACGGACAGGGACGGCATGCCCCCGATCGTAGCCGGATTCGGCCAGTAGGCTTGGATTCCATGATCGCCGACCTCATCCGCAGGCCCACTACGCCTGCCGAGGTCGCCGCGGACGGTGTACGGGGTATCGCCGTACTCAGCACAATTGCCATGGTGATCTGGTGGGGTCCGGTCGACGTGGCGGTGTTCTTCCTGGCTCTCGGCGGACTCACCCTGTCTCGCTACGCGCGTCCCCACCCCGTATTCGACACCGTGTACGGATGCGCGCTGCTTTTCGCGTGCTGGAGCAGCGTCCTGAACCTGTACGAGGTTGTTCCCTGGTGGGACCTGCTGGTGCACTGCCTCTGCACAGGGCCGGTAGCCGGAATGACATACGTCCTGGCTGCGCATGTGCGCCTGCTGCCGGTAGCAGGGCACACACGACGGGACCGGGTGGGCGTGGTGCTTCAGGTGGTGCTCCTGGGCATGGCGCTCAGCGTCCTCTGGGAGTTCGCCGAGTGGGCCGGTAACGCGTGGGTGGATGATGACATCTACGTCACTTACCCGGACACTCTGGGCGACCTCGCGGTCGCCACCCTGGGCTCACTGGCCGCGGGCATTCTCCTCGCACGGCTCACGCGGCCCCGTGAGCGGTAGCGGTCCTGACCTCACCGCTTACCCGGGATGCAGCCTCAAGGATCATCCATGCCTGGAGCTGGGTGGACAGATCCACCGGTCCCTCGCCGGCCGATTCCCCGGGCGCAGCTGGAAAGACCAGGACAGGACGACGGCGCTCCCCGACCTCACGCTCACTGCGCCCCTCCCACAGGGCGCGCGCCGTCGTCGTAATCAGCGCGCGCGCAGTGGTGCGGGTCGACTCCGGGAGCGCGGGTGTTGCGGCAGCAAGGGCGAGGTAGCGGGCGAGGATCCCGGTGAAGAGTCCGCCGTCGCCGCCGCCGTGCGTGCGCAGCGCACCGGTCGGGTGCACAAGGTGGGTCGCCACGGCGGTGACGAGGTCTTCAGCCCGCGAAAGGCTTTGCGGGTCACCGAGGGTGAGGAGCGCCCCGAGGACCGGGCCCTGGTTGTAGGTGTAGATGTCGGAAACCACGCGCGCGCCGGGTATACGGATGCCGTCGAGCAGGAGGCCGGTGTCCGGGTCCTGCAGGCGGGCGAAAAGCCAGCCGACCAGGCCGGCCGCGTCGTCACGTCGCCCGATGCGGGCGAAGTACAGGGCCGCGGGCCCAGTGGCCGCCGTGTTCTTGAAGCTTCGGGATGTGTTCCAGAACATGCCTCCGCCAAGGTCCGGGGTCTGCCCCGACGCCAGGACCGGCGTCAGCGTGAAGAGTGGCCGGGTCCCCGCGATATCGGCTGAGCGCAGGGCCGCGAGGGCAAGCCAGGCCATGTCGTCGTAGTAGGAGTTGGTCCAGCGGCCACCGTTGCGGAGGCGGATCGTGCGCAGGAGCCGGCGAGCGCGCATCCGGTGCGCCGCGCCTTCGTCGTTGGCGCCTTCCCGCTCCGCGGCGTCGAGCAGACAATCGACGTAGTGCGCCTGCCACCAGTAGTGCCAGGGCCCTCCGGTCCGGCTCGGGAGAGTGACCCGCGCAAGATGAGTTCCGGGAAGACCGAGCAGTCGGTGGCCGAACGCCGTGGGTATAGAAGCGGAAGCGGCGGCGGCAGCGGTACGTGCGTCGGCTGGTTCTCTGGCAGGCTCAGTGGTGGGCATAGAGCCACCCTAAACCGCGGCGCCATCGTCTTGTTTGAGCAATGTGCACAGCGCTGCAAGCAATGGATGCTGCAGTGCGCTGCATCACAGTAGGCTCGCAGGAGAGCGTGTTCGTCGCATTACTTCTCGATCCAACCCTCGACGCAAAGGAGATGTCATGGACTGTGCAGGAACGGTGGCACTGGTGACAGGTGGGGCATCCGGACTCGGCCAGGCAACGGCGCAGCGACTGCACGTGGACGGTGCGGCGGTGGTAATCCTCGACCTGCCGCAGTCGGAAGGGGCCGGCTTCGCGGACTCCCTGGGAGAGAGGGCGCGCTTCGTGCCGGCTGACGTGACCAGCGATGAGCAGGTCCAGGCAGTGGTGGATGCAGCGTCCGAACTTGGTCCGCTGCGGATCGTCGTGAACTGCGCAGGGGTGGCGACGCCCGGCAAGGTGCTGGGCCGCGACGGCGTACTGCCGCTGGAGCAATTCAGCAAGGTCATCAACATCAACCTGATCGGCACGTTCAATGTGCTGCGACTTTCCGCTGCGGCAATGGCGGCCACGGACCCGGTTCAGACCGAGACCGGGACGCCGGAGCGCGGCGTCATCATCAACACGGCATCGGTTGCCGCATTCGACGGGCAGATCGGGCAGCCCGCCTACTCCGCCTCGAAGGGCGCCGTCGCAGCGATGACCCTGCCGATTGCGCGCGAGCTTGCGCGCTCGTTTATCCGGGTCATGACGATCGCCCCCGGAATCTTCGAGACACCCATGATGGCCGGTTTGCCCCAGGAGGCACAGGACTCGCTTGGCAAGCAGGTGCCGCACCCGTCCCGGCTCGGCAAGGCCTCCGAATACGCGTCCCTCGTTGCACACATCGTCGAGAACCAGATGCTCAACGGCGAAACGATCCGCCTCGACGGCGCCATTCGCATGGCTCCCAAATAGATCGTTTTGACTACGGATACCCCCCGAAAGGACAGCTCAATGGAGAGCAGCCTCCCCTCCGCGGACTTCTACGGATTCGAGTCCCTGCTCAGCGACGCCGAACGGGCGAAGCTTCAGGACGTTCGCGACTTCCTCGCCAAGGAGGTGGCTCCGTACGCGACCGACTGGTGGAACCGGGCTGAATTCCCGCTTGAGGTGCTGCCGAAACTCGCCGCCCTCAACCTCAGCACCCCGGTCCAGCAGGGGTACAGTCACCTGTTCAGCGGCATGGTGATCGCTGAGCTCACCCGTGCCGACACGTCGCTGGCGACCTTCTTCATGGTGCACCACGACCTCTTCGTTGAGGCCCTGCACGAGTTCGGAACCGAGGAGCAGAAGGCGCGGCTGCTTCACGACGCCATGGATCTCACAACCACCGGCGCTTTCGCCCTCACCGAGCCCGAGCATGGGTCCGATGTCGCCGGAGGCATGACCACCACGGCAACCCGCGACGGCGACACCTGGCTCCTCAACGGCGCAAAACGCTGGATCGGAAACGGAACGTTCTGTGACTACATGCTGCTGTGGGCGCGTGACACAGCGGATGGCTCGGTGCGCGGCTTCATCCTGGACGCCACGCTTCCCGGTGTGACCCGGACGGCAATCGAGAACAAGATCGCGCTGCGGACCGTGCAGAACGCGGACATCCTGCTGGACAACGTCCGGGTGGCCGAAGCAGACCGATTCGCCGGAATCAACAGTTTCAATGACACCAAGCGCCTCTTGCGGGGCTCCCGCATCCTGGTGGGCTGGCAGGCGGTGGGACAGCAGCTCGCCGCGTTCGATGCCGCGCGGGCGTACGCGGTGGAACGCCACCAGTTCGGCCGCCCGCTCGCGAGTTTCCAACTCATCCAGGAACAGCTGGTCCGCATGCTCGGCAACACCACTGCCAGCCTCGGCATGATGACGCGTGTGGCCCAACTGCAGCAGGACGAAGACCGCGGACTGCACAGCGTGCAGAACGACCTCGAGCACAGCGGAGCCGACATGGCCCAGGCAGCACTCGCCAAGTCCTATACGTCGGCCCGGATGCGGGAAACTGTGGCACTGGGCAGATCGATCTTCGGTGGCAACGGCATCGTGACTGACTACCGGATGGCGAAGATCTTCGCGGATGCCGAGGCCATCTACACCTACGAGGGTTCCTTCGAGATCAACACGCTCATCGTCGGCCGGGCCGTTACGGGAGTGTCAGCGATCCTCTGACGCGCCCGTTGCTGCCTGACGCCCCTTGTGTAATCCGATCTCGTAGGAAGTAAACGCGATCAGGGTTACTGCGATCAGCGGCAGGACGAACCACGCCATGACAGCGGTGAATCCTTCGAGCGCGTCGTGGGCGGTAGCAGCCAGAAGGACATAGCCGGTGTACGCCAGATATAGGGCCACGAACAAGCCGCCCTCCCAACGGGCGACTGCGAACCCGGTGAATGCGATGGGCAGCAGGGCCAGGGCGGCGGCCAGCATCACTGGGATGTCAAACGCCACCGCAGCGTCTGAGACCGGGATGCCGCCGGACGCGATCAGCGCGGGCAGACCGAGCACCACTCCAATGTTGAAGATGTTGCTGCCGACCACGTTGCCCACGGCCAGATCCCGCTCGCCTCGACGCACCGCGATGATCGAGGTCGCCAGTTCGGGCAGCGAGGTCCCAACAGCCACCACAGTCAAACCCACGACGAGGCTGCTCACCCCCAGGGTTGTGGCGATGTTCACCGCACCTTCGACGAGCAACGTGGCTCCGGCAACCAGCAAGGCCACCCCGAGCACCACCAGCAGAACGGATCTTCCGACAGAAGCCGGAGGCGGCTCCTCATCTGTACCGGCGGTCTCAGCGCCGGGCGAGCCCCCGGTCATTCCCGCCGCATGAACAGTCTCCCCGGCGACGCGGCGGCTGATGACCACGGTCAGCACCGTATGTGCCACCACCGCGCAGAACAGAATCAGCCCATCGACTGAACTGATCCGCCCATCAAGGCACACAAGCAGTAGCCCGACCGACAGAATCACCATCAGGGGCAGATCGAAGCGCACCAGTCGCTGGTTGACCGCCAAGGGGATGACAAGGGCGGAGAGCCCGAGTATGAGGAGGATGTTGACAATATTGCTGCCGACTACGTTGCCCACGGCCAATCCGGGCTCCTCGCGCAGAACAGCGCCGATGGTGACCGCGAGTTCCGGGGCCGAGGTGGCGGCCGAAACAACCGTAAGTCCGACCACCAAAGAGGAAATGCCCACTCGTCGGGCCAGGGCTGACGCCCCTCGGACCAGAAATTCCCCGCCCAGTACCAGCAGCACCAGCCCGGCGACGATCCGTCCCGCGTCCAACAGGTCCATGAACACGAGTGTACGGATAACGCTTGAAGGGCCCGTTCGTTCACGAACGGCCACTGTGACCCGTCACACGGCTGCGTGCGGAATGTTGCGGCGGGGTCCTGAGGTTCCACCGAGAGAACCCATAGTGCCGATGAGAGGAAACAGCAGTGAAAGCAGCGTTCTATTCAACGTACGGTGACCCGGGAGTCCTCGAGTATGGCGATCAGCCGGAACCCAAGGTCGGTCCGGACACGGTCCTCATCGAGGTGAAGGCAGCATCGGTCAATCCCGTGGACTGGAAGGTCATGGCGGGATACCTTGACGGCGCGATCACCGCGCACTTCCCGGTCATTCCGGGCTGGGATGTTGCCGGCGTCGTGATCCAGCCGGGGCCCGCGGTGCCCGAATTCTCTGCCGGTGACGAGGTGATGGGGTACGTGCGGATGGACACCGTAGGCCAGGGCACCTTCGCGGAGCGGGTCTCCGCACCGGTGCGTACGCTCTCGCGCAAGCCCTCGAACCTTTCCTGGGCGGAGGCGGCCACGGTCCCGTTGACCGGCCTTACCGCGCTTCAAACCCTGGACGCGCTGGACGTGACCGACGACGACACCGTGCTGATCCACAACGGCGCCGGTGGCGTCGGAACCTTCGGCATCCAGATTGCACGTGCCCGTGGGGCCCGCGTGATCGCTACCGCTTCCGAGGGTAACCATGACTTCCTCCGGGAACTCGGCGCCGAACCCGTCACGTACGGTGACGGCGTCGTCGACCGTGTCCGTGAGATCGCTCCCGACGGTGTCAGCGCCGTCGTCGACTTCGTGGGCGGCGAGGACTGGCAGGCGTCCCTCAAGGTGCTGACGCGGGAGGGGCGCGTGGCCTCGATCGCCGATGCAGCGGTGAAGGAGCACGGCGGGCAGTACATCTTTGTGCGGCCGGTCGCTGAGGATCTCTCCACCCTGGCTGACCTTATCGAAGCAGGCAGGGTGAAGCCCGTGCTCGCCGAAACCTATCCGCTGGAGAAGGCCGCCGACGCGTTCTCAGCGAACATGGACGGCCACACGCGCGGGAAGATCGCGATTACGGTCGGTTCCGACTAACCGTTCGACCCAACCCCATTGACATCGAGCCAGGTCGAGTCAGCAGGGATGGCTGCACGCTCGAAGAGAGCTAGTCGTTCCTGCTGACTCGAGGCTCGGTACCAGGGTCCTCGGGCAGTTCGTCCTCGTCCTCGTAGTATTCGTCGTCGTCCTCATCTGCCAGGTTGATCGGAGGCAGGTTGGCAGTCTGGCGCCGGCGCAAAGCCCGGCGGTACGAGTGATCGACGCGGTGGCGGCGTGAACCGGCAGTAATGAGAACAATGAATACCGCCAGCGCCGTCGCCGCGGCGGTCGGCATCGATGCCGGCTGCCCGAACACCCGCTCGACCATGACCCAGCCCATACCCCACACCAGCGCCAGCGCCACGGCGATGCGCCCGCGGTCCGTCGAGCAGACAACGCTCCCGACAATCACGACGATGCCGAGTCCAACGAGCGCCCAGACGAACGCGTCCTCCGTGAGCCAGGAAAAACCGCTGAGCGAAAGCGCCGCTGCGGTGTGGCTCAACGCCGTGAAGCCGGTCCAGCCAAGGAACAGTCCGAGAGGCACATCGACGAGCGCTCCCTCCAGCCGCGTGGCCGCAGACCACCGGTTCAGCCAGCGCAGGGACACCATAAGCAGGACCAGCAGGACACCGTGCAGCACCACACTGGCCGCGTAAAGGTCCGCCTGAATCACCCAGGCCAGCGTGAGGTTCAACAGCAGCGAGGCCATCACCACCCAACCGAGGCGGCGATGCCTGGGGCTGTGCGCCTGGCTCGGCAGCCACTGATGGACCACGTACCCCACCATGCCGAGTCCGATCAGGACCCAGATGTACAGCGAATAGAGATTGGGAGAGACCAGTGTGAGGTCCGGCGCAAGCAGGTCCGCGGTCCAGATCCCGGGCCCTTCGCCGAGGAGTCCGGCCGCGTAGGCTGTCGCAGCGAGTGCGCCGATGACAGTGAGGGTGACCAGGATCTGCCGAATCAGTTCGGCCTTCCAGGAGCGGACGTTTCTGGCAGCGCCTCGGGATGCGGTCGCTGTCCAGGCGGCCGTTCGTTTTCCTGAATTTATGGCCCAGGTGGAGGCGGCGGCGGACGCTGCCCTCAGCTTTTCCGCACGCGCTGCCCTGAGCCTCTCGACGTGGGCTTTCTCCTCCGCTTTAGCTGAGGCCGACTGAGGATCTCCCTCGGGGCCTGACCCGGAATCTGCAGGTGCGGGAGACGATTGGCCGGGCGCCTCGGTCGGTGCCGACTGGGCCTCGGTCGGTGCGGACTGGGCGGCCGCCGTCGTCCTTCCGGTATCTTCATCGCCGGAAGAAGCTGCCGCCTTGGGCCTCGCGGCCCTCAGCCGTTCAAGGACGCTGCTCGTTTCCGTCGGTAGATTCGGAGGAGGTGCTTCGGTGGTCTTCCGGGGTGGCTCGTGCGGGGGTTGGGGCAGCCGGTGGTTGGACGGAGTCGGCATGCTCATGTGTCTTTCGGACCTCCCGGCGCTGTTTCAGCGCAAAGAACGCTGCAATGATCAGTCCCACCAGAGTACCCACCCCCATTCCCAGGAGTGCACTGGCCCACATGGGGAACCCCGTTGTGACGTCCGAGACGTAGCCGAGGCCCACCAGCCAGCATGCCCACAACACCCCACCCAGTGCCGCAAATGCGAGGAACGGGCGGAGGGGCAGCTCGGCTATTCCGGCGGCGGCGATCCCGGCGGTCCGCCCGCCCGGAAGGAAACGCAGTGCAACCAGACCCGCGTAAGTGGGGGATTTTCCCGCTTTCTCGACGGCATTCCGGATTCCACGGTGGACTTTGCGTCCCCAGCGGAAGCGGTCCAGCCAGTGGGTAAGTTTCTTACGGAAGAGCAGGTACAGCGCGATGTCTCCCAACAGACTGCCGGTTGCGGCGACCAGGAGGGATACGGGAAGCAGCACGGAACCTTCGGACGCCAGCGAGCCGGAGGCGATGACCAGGAACTCGGACGGCATGATGGGCGCGAAAACGTCAGCCACCACAACCAGCAGCGTGAGTGGGTGGATCATCAGGGACCACTCTGAGAGCGTTGACAGGTCCACCTGCACCAATTTACAGCGCAATACCCTTCATGACCTGTCCCGCCTGAGGCATCAGGCGAGCGTGGAGAGTTCCAGGCCGCTTGTGAACGACACCGGCCGGGACGACAGTGGATCCACGAATTCAATGTGCCGGGCAAGGAGCTGCAGGGGCTTTGAGTAGTCGTCCTCTCGCTGGGGCTGCAGGACGGGGTAAAACGGATCGTTCAGGATGCCGAGACCAAGGCCCGCCATGTGCAGCCGCAACTGGTGCGTCTTGCCGGTGTGCGGCTGGAGCCGGTAGCGGCCCACACCGTTCCGTTCTTCGAGAAGCTGCACGCGTGTTTCAGCGTTGTGCTCACCGGGTACCTCCTGCGCCAGAAGATAGTCCCGGGACTTCACGATGCGGCTGTGGACCGTGCGCGGATGCGAGTCGAGCTCCAGCGTCGGATCGATGCGGGCAGCGGCCTCGTACTCCTTGCGGATGCGGCGGTTCTCGAAAAGCAGCTGGTAGGCGCCGCGCGTGGCGGGGTTGGTCGAGAACATCAGGATGCCCGCCGTCATCCGGTCGAGGCGGTGCATGGGAATTAGGTCCGGCAGGTCGAGCTGCACCCGCAGCCGCACGAGCGCCGACTCCGCTACATACATCCCGCCCGGCGTGGTGGGCAGGAAGTGGGGCTTGTCCACCACTAGGAGGTTCTCGTCCTGGTGCAGGATGCTCAGCTCGACGGGAAGACGTTTCTCCACCGGCAGTTCACGGTAGTACCAGATGAAGGTGTGTGCGCTCAGCGGAGTCTGGCGGGTCAGCCGTTCGCCACCGAGGGCAACAACCTCACCGCGGTCGAAGCGCTCGGCGATTCCGTTCGGGTCTACATGGTTCCACCGGTCGAGGATGTACTCCAACGCAGTGCCCCAGGGGCCCTCCGAGGGGAGCCGAAGCCGCGTGGCATTGACGCCGTTGCGGACCGGGAGCGGGGATTGCATCACCTCTCAAGGGTAGCGAACGGACTGCGGCCTGCATTCACAGCCCTCGCTCACACTCAGCACCCGGAGACCCGGTAGAGCGCGGCCGTCCCCTCGCTGTCCACGCGTTCGAACCCGTTCTCCCGGGTCAGGTCCTGCAACCCCGGCGCCACTTCCGTTTCTCCCCGGTGCACCGAGCTGGTCCCGAAGTCAAGCACGTAGCGCACCCCCGTTTCCTCGACGGCAGGGCAGACCTCGGGGTTGGTGGTCAGCTCGTCCAGGGATTCGTAGATGATCTTGCCGGAAGGCAACGCAGGGAGGGTTCCATAAGGCAGCAGCGTAGGAATTCCCGTGTAGGAGTACGAAAGCGATGCGCCGGTCAGCGGTACCCCCACAATGGCTGAACCCTCCTCCACAGTCTCCGGAAGCCGCTCGATCAGTGCGAGTTCATCGGCGGTCAGCAGGTCCGAGTTGTCGGTGAACCGGTATTTCCAGGCAGCTTCTGCCACTCCGCGCTGCACCGCACCCAGCGGCGCCAACGCCACACCCAGAAGAACCAGCACGACGGTGGCCGCCGTCACGTGCCTGCCGCTCCTGTTACGGCCGAAGGAACGCACTTTCGGGTGCCGGGTTATGGCGTCGATGAGTGCCACCGCTCCGATCGACGCGATAATGATCCCGCCCACCGGCAGCATGGCGCTGATTCGGAAGTAGTCGTTGTACCAAACGCCGGCCACGATCCACCGCAGGTCCGGCGCCTCTTTCCAGTTCCCGGTCACAAAGAGCATCGCGGCCAGCGCGTACAGGGCCAGTGTCCAGCGGTGCCGCTTCCGTCGGAGGACGACGACAGCACCGACCAACATCAGGACGGCTGCGAGAAAGGCAGGGGGGCGGTAGAGCGGAGACTGGAGCACTACCTCCAACAGGGCATAGCCCGCGTTGCCGAGCTCATCCCAGTTATCGGAGCTGCTGCGGGCGGGCCGAAGCAGCATCCACGCGGACGCGAGGACCAGCAGGTAAACGCCCATGGGAACAAGCGTGCGCCACGCTGATCCGCCGCCCCTGCGCAGGTTGCCGTACGCGGCTGCCAGAACGATCGGCAGGCTGAGACCTATTGCGCCGACCAGCGATGACGGGTGCGCCAGCGCCAACCCGGGGAGCACGCCGAGCAGCAGCAGGAGGTTCGCGGCCGCCGTCGTACGCAGGGGTGCACCGACGCGCATCAGTTGCACCACCAGCCCGAGCACCGCGGGGAGCATGGCGATGGAGAGCATGAACGGGTACACCACTCCGAACTCGTACAGGAGGTACGGGAAGCTGCTGTAGGCGCCGGACAGCACGGCGGCGCTGAACAGGGCCCTGCGGCGCTCGCCGGTCACCCGGGTGACGAGGAAGAGGCAGCCGACGCACCAGATCGCCAGCACGATGGCGAGGTTCACCACGTTGATGGCCGCCGGTATGGACAACCCGGAGGACATCATGACTACGGTAACGAGCGCATGCCAGCCAGCCGGGTAGAAGACAGGGGTGCGCGTTCCCAGGTACCCAAGGTCCGGGGAGGACGCGTTGCCGGTCTCGGCGATGTAGCGGATGGCGTTGAGGTGGAAGATGTTGTCGTGTGACTGCGCGATGTTCTCCGGGTCGCCGAAGATCCACAGCGTGATCAGGCCGATGGGGACCGCGGCAACGGCCCAGGCGATCAGGACCGGCCGCAACGGCCCGCCGGGATCGGTGGCTATGGCGTCACCCAGCCGTCGACGGATCAGCCAGAGCACGATTCCCACGGCGGCGGTGGCCCCGGTCAGTGGAACAAGCGACCAGCGGACTCCCGCCAACGCTGCCGCTTCGGATGCAACGACGACGGCGGTGACGCTCAGCGGACCAGCCAGGGCCAGCAGGGTGAGGCGCCGCAGCCCGAAAAGCGCACCCCAGAGCAGGCCGGGGCCGACCAGCACCAACAGCGCGATGAGAAAGCCCGGGAGCGTGCTGAGCCAGCTCATGGTCTCCCTCGGTCGGTAATTCGGATGGTCGGGGCGGTACGGACGGTTGGCCGGGTGCGGGCGCGCCTCGGGGTCACCCGCGAACCCGCGCCGGCTGGCAGTGCGGGCAGTGGTAAAGCACCCGCTGCTCAAGTTCGTTGTCGCCGAGCTCGCTGCGGACCACCCGCGTTCCACACCGAAGACAACCCCGGTCGGTTCTTCCGTACACCCATAGCGGGTCACGCAGCATCGAGCCGGTAGTGACCCGGTTGGACCGCTCCTTGTTCACGTCAAGCAGCCGGTGTGCGAGTTCCACCATGCGGGGGAGGTTCTTCACCTCGCCCACCGGGGTGAGCGGGTGCTCACCGGCCAGGAAACACAGTTCGCACCGGTAAACATTACCAATGCCCGCGAGGTTCCGCTGATCAAGCAGTGCCAGGCCGATCGGACGGTCCGGGTCAGCGCGCAATCGACGCAGCGCTTCTTCCGCATCCCAGTCCGGTCCGAGCAGATCGGGGCCCAGGTACCCGACGGCGTCGTCCTCCTGGTCCTGGGGGATCACACGGAGGAAACCGAGCTCAAAACCCACAACCGTGGACGTTGCGGTTTCCAGGATGCAGCGGGCCTTGAAGGCCGGGCGCCGCCACTTTCCACCCTTCGGGTAGACGTGCCAGAGGCCCTCCATTTTCAGGTGCGAGTGGATGCTCCACTCTTCCTCCACATGGATGAGGAGGTGCTTTCCGCGCGCAATAACGCCGCGCACCGTACGCCCGGTGAAGTCCACGGTGGCAAAGCGCGGTACCCGGATGTCGCAGCGGGTGAGCTCCCTGCCGTGCAGTGCCCGGTCCAGATCCCGCGCGGCCCGCCAGACGGTATCTCCCTCAGGCACGGATTCTCAATCCACGCGGTGTGCTGTAGAAACCGGCGTCGGCGAGTGCCCGGCCGGCTGCGGAATCGAGCGCCGATTCACCGTTGATCTTCTCGACGGCCATCTTGTCCGCTGCCCCCTGGCGGATCACGGCCACCAGCGCTGCTGCCGCAGCCGTCAGCGAGTCGGAGTCCTCGGTGTAGGTCAGCATCGTTTTTCCGCCGCGTTCAACGTACAGCGCGAGCTGCCCGTCGACGAGCACCACCAGGGCGCCTGCTTTTCGCCCGGGCCGGTGCCCGCCGTTGTGCTGGGGCCAGCCCAGCGCCGCGCCGAATGGATTCGCCGGGTCCGTGGCGGCGAGCGCGACGGCGGTGGGCTTCCTGACGACGGCGGCGTCCGGACGCGCGTCGGCGCTGAACGAGCGGAGACGGTCAACGGTGGCCGGCACCGCGAACTGCGCGGCGCCGAGGTGCTCGATGAAGTACCCGCGGCGGCAGCGCCCCATTTCCTCCAGCCGGGACAGCATCTTGTACATGAGCCCGAACCCGCCGGGGATGCCCTCGCTGGCAACGGAGCCGCGGGTGAGGACGCCGTAACGGTCCATGAGCAGCTCCGCGGTGGCATGGGCCTGGATGGTGGTGTCAGTCTCGACGGCGGGCAGCAGTGACCACCGGCCGGCCACTTGGGGCGGCGTGCTGCGCTGGTAGCCGGGGCCGCCGTCGTTCCCGGCCGACATTCCGGACGCACGCAGGCTGCTGCCGGTTAGTGCAGGCGCCCTGCCAAGCCTTCCCATCCGCGCCGTCCGCGCCCGCGGTGTGGGGGTGCGCTGCTTGTGGGCCGTTTTTCCTCCGGCGAGCAGGGACCGCACGGGGGTGAACGTATCGTTGCCGATACGGCCGGCCCAGACCAGATCCCACAGTGCCGCAGTCACGGCTGAGTCGCCGGGTTGATCGCCGTTGGCAAGGCCCTGAACGAGCTGGCGGAAGAAGTACGCGCCGCCGCCGGCGAGCAATTCCAAAAGTTCCTGCTGCAGGGCTGTGGGCTCGAATTCGGGATCTGGCCGCAGGGTCAGTGGTGCGTTCTCGGCGAGGTGGAGCGAGATCCAGCCGTCGTTGCCCGGCAGCGATCCCGCGCCGGACCACACAACTTCGCCGGTCGCGGCAAGCTCATCGAGCATCGCGGGACTGTAGTTTGAGACCCGCGAACGCAGGATCAGCGGTTCCCAGGCCGACGCCGGAATAGGCAGCCCGGACAGCTGGTCGATGACCGTGGCCACGCCGTCGAGCCCGCGAAGCCCGGAGCCGACGTGCTGCCATGCGGGCAGGAACCGCCCGTACGCTGCCGGGTCCACCGGCTCCACCTCGTGCCGCAGCGCAGCGAGTGAACGACGCCGGAGCCGCCGGAGAACCTCGGAGTCGCACCATTCGCTGGACGCCGCCTCATGCCCGGGAGAGGCCGCGGTGGGCCGGAACTCGCCTTCCACCACGCGCCCGTCCGCTGACAACCGCTGCAGGGCGGTAACGACGACGGCGACGCCCAGTCCCAGCCGGGCGGCGGCTTCGGCTGCGGTGAAGGGGCCATGGGTGCGGGCGTAGCGGCCGACGAGATCACCTAGCGGGTCCGGGACCGGCTCGATGAAGGCCAGGGGAACGCCCATGGGCAGCGGCACTCCGAGTGCATCGCGCAACCGGGCGGCATCTTCCACCGCGGCGATGCGTTCGGCACCGGCGACGTTGACCCGCAGCGCGCGGTTGGCTTTGACGAGCGCGTCAATGTGGGTGGCGGCTTCTTCGGGCTCTTCGGATCGGTCGGCGATTTCCGCGGGCGTGAGCGGTCCGAGGAGACGCAGCAGATCGGCTACGCCTTCGAGCCCCCGCGCCTTCCTGTCGGGAGCGAGGCGCTGCAGTTCCTGCTCGGTGTCGGTGATGACGCCGGCGTCGAGCAGTTCACGCAGTTCCGCGCGCCCGAGCAGCTCGTTCAGGAGCGTGGGATCGAGGGAGAGCGCGGCGGCACGGCGCTCCGCCAGCGGGGAATCCCCTTCGTAGAGGAACGACGCGACGTAGCCGAACAGCATGGTGCGGGCGAATGGCGATGGTTGCGAGGTGGTGGTTTCGACGATCCGCAGTTCGCGGCGGTCGATCTGCCCCGCAATGTCCTTCAGCGCAGGAAGATCGTAAACGTCCTGCAGGCACTCACGGACCGTCTCAAGGATGATCGGGAAGGTCGGGAACTTGCGCGCCACATCCAACAGCTGGGCGGAGCGTTGCCGCTGCTGCCAGAGCGGGCTGCGCCTGGACGGATTCTGCCGCGGCAGCAGCAGCGCGCGTGCCGCGCACTCGCGGAAGCGGGAGGCGAAGAGCGCGGAGCCGCCCACCTGTGCGGTGACGATGCCGTCCAGCTCGTCCGCATCGAAGAGGAAGAGGTCCGCTCCGGGCGGTTCGTCTTCCATGAGGGGCACCCGCAGCACGATGCCGTCGTCGGAGGCCATGGCGGAGCCGTCCATGCCGTACCGCTGCTCGAGCCGGGCGCCGACCGCGAGCGCCCACGGTGCGTGCACCGGCATGCCGAACGGGCTGTGGAGGACAACCCGCCAGTCGCCGAGCTCGTCGTGGAAGCGTTCGACCACCAGCGTGCGGTCACTCGGCACCACTTCCGTGGACTGCTGTTGCTCGCGGAGGTAGGCCAGGAGGTTGCCGGCCGCCCATTCGTCCAGGCCGCTCGCGCGGCACCGGGAAACGGCGTCGTCATCCGACGCGCTGGAAAGCTCCCGGACGAACTTTCCCAGTGCCCGACCGAGATCCACCGGTCGCCCAAGCGAATCGCCTTTCCAGAACGGAAGCTTGCCGGGCTGCCCGAATGCGGGGGAGACGAGCACGCGGTCGTGGGTGATGTCCTCGATACGCCAGCTGGTAGCCCCTAGGGCAAAGACATCACCCACCCGGGACTCGTAGACCATTTCCTCGTCGAGCTCACCGACCCGCCGGCCGCCGCGGTTCGAACCGGCATCTTCCGACCCGACGAGGTAGACACCGAACAATCCGCGGTCGGGGATGGTGCCGCCGGACGTGACAGCCAGTCGTTGAGCGCCCGGCCGTCCCGTGATGGTCCCTTCGACGCGGTCCCAGATGATGCGGGGCCTCAGTTCCGCGAACTCGTCCGATGGGTACCGACCGGCGAGGAGGTCAAGGGTGGCTTCGAAAGCGGACCGGGGGAGGGTCGCGAAGGGAGCTGACTTGCGGACGATGTCGAACCATTCCTCGACGTCGATAGTGCCCAGGGCAGCGGCTGCAACGGTCTGCTGGGCCAGGATGTCCAGCGGGTTGGTGGGAATGTAAAGGGGCTCGATCCGCCCCGCCAGCATCCGCTCGACGGTGACCGCGGTGTTCACGAGGTCTCCGCGGTGCTTCGGGAAGAGAACACCCTCGGAAATCTCACCCACCTGGTGCCCCGCACGGCCCACTCGCTGAAGCCCGCTGGCCACCGAGTGCGGTGACTCGACCTGGATCACGAGGTCCACGGCGCCCATGTCGATGCCCAGTTCCAACGACGACGTCGCCACCACGCAGCGAAGACGGCCTGACTTCAGGTCATCTTCAATGAGGGCCCGCTGGTCCTTTGACACGGAGCCGTGGTGGGCCCTTGCAAGCAGCGGCTCAGCTCCCTCGGTTTGTCCGGCCTGGGCCATCAGTTCGGCCGGGGTTCGCTTCGGTTCCGCCTGCTCGGCCGGAGCCGCCTCACCCGGTGAATCCCAGAACGCTGCCGCTTCGAGGCGCTCGGCGTGGATCTCATTCAGGCGGGCGGTCAGACGTTCAGCCAGCCGTCGGGAGTTGGCGAAGACGATCGTGGACCGCTTGGTTTCGATCAGGTCGACGATCTTTTCCTCCACATGAGGCCAGATACTCGGCGAGGGAGTGGGGCCGCCGTCGTTGTCATTGCTGGGGGCGCCGCCAAGCTCCGTCATGTCCTCCACAGGGACGGTGACCGTAAGGTCCCACGACTTCTTCGAGGGCGGGGACACGATTTCCACGGGTGCATCGCCGGCAAGGAAACGGGCGACCGTCTCCTTCGGTTCAACCGTCGCCGACAGGCCGATGCGCTGCACTGGCCTGTCCAGCATTGCATCGAGCCGTGCGAGGGAAACGGCGAGGTGAGCGCCGCGCTTTGTGCCGGCGACGGCGTGGACCTCATCGACGATGACCGTGTCCAGGTCCATCAGGGTTTCCCTCGCGCGGGACGTGAGCATGAGGAAGAGCGATTCCGGTGTGGTGATCAGGATGTCCGGCGGACGCGTCAGCAGAGCGCGCCGCTCGGCCTGCGCGGTGTCCCCGGAGCGCACGCCCACCGTGACGGACGGAGCCGGCAGTTCGAGCCTCTTCGCGGTCTGCGTGATGCCGATGAGGGGAGCGCGCAGGTTCCGCTCCACATCGACGCCGAGCGCC
This sequence comes from Arthrobacter sp. M71 S08, assembly GCF_059089725.1. NCBI lineage: Bacteria > Bacillati > Actinomycetota > Actinomycetes > Micrococcales > Micrococcaceae > Arthrobacter > Arthrobacter sp. M71 S08. The sequence goes on from NZ_JBNHEY010000007.1 coordinate 112,924, forward strand.
TTCAGCGGCGAGATGTATAGGACACGGGTTGACCGTTTGCCCTCGACCGGCCGTGCAATGAAGCTGTCCAGCGCCCACAGGAACGCGGCAAGGGTTTTGCCTGAGCCCGTTGGTGCGACGACGAGAGCATGGGAGCCGGCGGACACGGCGTTCCATGCACCCTCCTGGGCGGGGGTGGGTGCGGAGAAAGCGCCCTCGAACCACTGGCGCGTGGCGGGCGTGAATTTCTCAAGCACCGATGTCATCGATTCATCATCTCCTACCCCTCCGACATTTTGTCAGGTGGGGGAGGAGCGCGGCGGTGCGCTGCGCCGCTAGGGTGCCAGCGGCTTGGTGGGGGCCACCGTCATCAGCACGATGTCCTCGGACGCGCACGCGGTGCCTACCTGGTCGACGATCAGCGCAGCGGTTTCGTTCGGCGGGTACACGAGCAGCCCCACGGTCTCCGTCAGCCGGCACTCCGCTCCGTAATTCTCGGCGTTGGTCTGCTTCACGGGTGCTATAGCGGACTCGCCCGGAGCCAGAATCACCTCGGCGGACTCACCCGGATCCCGGTCTGCAGGAGCGCCCACCTGGTTGCCTGCCGCATCGACGTAGGAAACCCCGGGGTAACCGGTGATCTCGCACTCCTCCTCAGCCAGATTGGTGAAGATGATCTGCCGGTAGACACTTCCCGCTGCTCCGCCGCCCATTTCCGTTTCGAGGACAGCGCTCAGCATGTCGGCGGTACACACGCCCTCCGCGGGCGTCGCCGTCGGGCTGGCTGTCGTGCCGGCCGTCACTGACGCGGTCGGCTCACTGCTTTCGGTGGGCTCCGCCGATGCTGATTCCGATCCAGTGGGTTCAGTCGTCGGATCGGCTTCCGCGGTCGTCGGCTCGACACTGGCCGACGATGTCGCCGGCGTCCCTTTCCCGGCCGGATCGCTGGGCGCACACCCGGTGAGGGTGAGCGTTCCAAGGGCGACCGAGGCAGCTAGCAGGCGGGCAGCGTATGCGCGGGGAGTCATAGGACCACCTTCATGGGGAAGGTTCCCTGCGTCAAACAGCCTCGACGGTGCGTGGCTGATTGACGCAGGGATCGTTATTTCCCTATGCCCTGGCCTTGCGTGTGCGCAGGAGGGCCGCGACGCCGGCGATCAGGCCAAGAAGCCCCGCCCCCAGTCCAACGTAGCCCGCGGTCGCTGCGCCCGATGTGTCATTGCTGGCGGACGCACTCTCCAGACCGGTGGGTTCAGCGGCGGTTTCGGGTTCGGCTGCCGCTTCCTCTGCTTGACCGTGCTCCTCAGCGCCCGTCAGCGTGATGGTCGGTGCCGGAGCATCGAGGGTGTGCGGGTCCTCACCCTCGGCGGGGATCTGCGCCCAATCGGTTTCACCCTTCTCACAGGTCTGCAGGACAGGGAACGCGATCGTTTCACCCTCGCTGGCCGGGAGCTGAACGGAGATGTCGAACTGCTGCAGGTAGCCGTCCTCCACAGGAGTCTCAGCCGTGTATATGATCTGTCCGATGCGTTCGGTGACGCTGCTCCCGTTGTCCAGGGTCAGCGGCTCATCGAGCGTTTCGGTGACCTTTTCCACCGTCCAGCCGGGCACGATCTCCGGCTTTGCGTCCACCAGCGGTTCCGGCAGTGAAATGGTGAGCTTGTTGGTCGACGAGCCGTCGCAGCCGTGGGAGAACCCAACGGTCAGCAGGGCGTATGCCCCGGCCGCCGTTGTGTCGGGAGTGATCGTGACGTGCGCAGCGGCGCCCGCGAGGCCAAGGCTCACCATGCCGGTCGTTGCGGCAGCGGCGGTCAGGGTACGGCGAACTGAAGTCTTCATGGTGTTACCTCTCAACGGTGCTGCCCCAGGGACAGCTGAAGTGGAAATCGACGCAACTGGAAGCAGCAGCGCCTATGTGATTAGTGAGAGGTAGGCAGGGGTGGGCCGCGCAGCGGCCTGATGTTCAGCAGCGGATCGAGGTAGTTGCGGACCGGACTCTCGGGAAGAAGCGGCAGGTCTGCCAACGGCGGGTGGATGACAGGCTGCGGCAGCGCGACGAGAGGCCGCAGCCACTGCGCAGCCAGTTCCAGCGCCGCTTCCCCGTGATACAGCATCAGTGCGGTGACGACGACGGCGGCAGCATGGGTACCGAGCATCAGCGGACTATCAAACATCGAAAAGGCGTGCGCGTGCTCAAGTCTGCCCGTCGGCGCGCAGTGCACCTGCTGCGGACCGAAGTGGCCGCGCGGGGCAGGGACGCATGCCGCCGTCATCGTAAGCGTCATGAATGCTTCATGCAGGAGCACCTGACCGGCGCACAGGATGCCGAGGACGGAGGGGAGCGGGAGTTTTCTCCGCGACAGGAGGGTGACACCAAGCAGCGTGGTGACGGCCAACGTGCCGAGGATCAGGGGGTTGGGAAGCGACGCTCCACCGGCGAGGTGCGCGCCTGCGGCAAGAAAGAAGACGACGACGGCGGTCGCTGCGGCGCGCACCATGCGCACGTGGGTGCCGGCCATCAGTCTCCCCCTCTCAGGACTTCCACTTCTTTCTACATCACGTAGAAGTGGTGTTGCAGTCCTACTGTATTCGTTGCCGCCGACGGTTTGGCTCGGTCGTCTGCCTACTCGTGATGGTAAGGGCGGCGCCCCGCGATTTCCTGGGACCGGTAGAGCTGTTCAGTCAGGATGAGCCGGACCAACTGGTGCGGGAAGACAAGCGGCGAGAGCGACCACACGAAGTCTGCTCGCTGATGCACTTCAGTATTCACCCCGTAGGCACCTCCGATGATCAGGGTGATGTTGCGCGAGCTGTCGAGAGGTTGCTGAAGCCTGGCCGAGAGTGTGGGGGAGTCCACGGCCTTGCCGCGTTCATCGAGGAGGATGACATAGTCAGTGGCGCTCTTCCCCCCGAGCCGTTCGAGGAGGCGTGCCGACTCTTCGTCCCGCGCGCCGTCGCCCTCGCGGGCGGAATGCGGGATGAGCTGCCAGGTGAGCTCGAAGGGCTTTTTGAGCCGCTTCTCGTAACGGGCGATGCCCTCCGCCACCCAGGACTCGTGTTTCCGGCCGACAGCCAGCGCGCGTAATGCCATAGGACAACGCTAGCGCCGGCGCATGTGTGCGCGAGTCGAGGATTTTCACAAGGTGCGGAGTTCAGAATCGAAGCATCACTCAGTACAGGTGCAAAGGTGCACCCGCGAACAGCAGGTCAATCTCCTGTTGCCGTATTCAGGCTCGCCGGAGCCTTCTATATCGATCATCAACCGCCACTCGGGGTTGTTAGACGAACCAAGGGGACCCGTGATGGATATTTTCGAAAACCTTGAATCAAACGTTCGATCCTACTGTCGGAATTGGGACACGGTCTTCTCCCATGGGGAGGGAAGCCATGTACGCACCGAGGACGGGAGAGAATATGTGGATTTCTTCTCCGGGGCTGGAGCCTTGAACTACGGCCACAACAATCCCGCTCTGCTCGCCCCGCTCATTCAGTACCTGCAGTCCGGCGCCATTGTGCACGCACTCGATATGAAGACTCCTGCCAAACGGAGATTCCTGGAAGTCTTCCGAGATCTCATCCTCGCTCCGCGCGGGCTGGAGTACAAGGTGATGTTCACCGGCCCGACGGGTACCAACGCCGTGGAAGCCGCCCTGAAACTTGCGCGTAAAAACACAGGCAGGCACCATGTCCTCAGCTTCACCAACGCATTTCATGGGATGACGCTCGGCTCCCTGTCAGTCACCGGTAACTCCATGAAGCGTGGGGGAGCCGGAATCCCGCTGAACAACACCTCCAGCATGCCGTACGACGGGTATCTTCCTGAACAGGCGGATAACCTCATTTGGTTGCGCCGGGTTCTTGAGGACAGCGGGTCGGGCGTGGACAAGCCGGCGGCCGTCATCGTCGAGACTGTTCAGGGCGAAGGCGGGCTAAGAGCAGCACGAGCACCGTGGCTCAAGGGCCTGTCAGAACTTTGCCACGCGCATGGAGTCCTGTTGATCGTCGACGACGTGCAGGCAGGATGCGGACGAACCGGATCCTTCTTCAGTTTCGAGCCGGCCGGCATCACCCCCGACATCGTCTGCCTGTCGAAATCCATCTCCGGTTTCGGACTCCCCATGGCGCTGACACTGTTCAGGCCGGAGCTGGACATCTGGCAACCAGGCGAGCACAACGGAACCTTCCGCGGCCACAACCCGGCCTTTGTCACCGGAGCTGCGGCGCTCGAGGAATATTGGGCCGACGGAAGACTTCAGGAGCACATAGCCGCCCGCGCAGGAGAACTGCATGAACGACTCGGAGGCATTGCGGCCCGCACAGAGGGGGCGAAGGTTCGCGGACGCGGAATGGTCGCCGGTATCTTCTACCCAGATCCGGAAACGGCACGGAAGGTTGCCTCCGAAGCCTTCAACGCCGGTCTGCTCGTGGAAACCTCCGGTCCGCAGGGCGAAGTGGTCAAGGCAATGCCCCCATTGACCATTACCGCAGAGGACCTCTCCCGCGGGCTCGACATCCTTGCGCAAGCGGCCATGTCGGTAACCGGCGACTCGATTGCAAAAGCTGATCTCCGATGACTTCGGACGTCGATTCGCCGGACGCGATAAGCCCGCCGGATGATGCCGGGGACCCCCTCTACCCCCCGTACGTCGGCCCCTCAAGCTATTTGCCGCCCCGCGGCAGCCTGATTGTGCAGAAGTTCGGTGGTTCGTCAGTCAAGGATGCCGCCTGCATCCTCAACGCCGCTCAGCGGCTTGCGGGCGCACACCTGGCCGGATACAAGGTGGTGGGCGTCGTTTCCGCGATGGGCGACACCACGGATGAGTTGCTGGAACTGGCTCACTCTGTGTCCGAACATCCACAGCAGCGTCATCTGGATGCGCTGCTGACTACGGGTGAACTTGTCCCGATGACGCTGCTGGCCATTGCTCTTGCTGATCTGGGGATTAAGGCCCGCACCTTCACGGGGGATCAAGCCGGCCTGATCACGGACCATGTCTACGGACATGCACACATCATTGACGTCAAACCACACCGTGTCCGAGCCTGCGTTGAACAGGGAGGGATTGCCATCGTCGCGGGCTTCCAGGGGCGCATCCGGAAGAAGAAGAGGAAGCTCACCACCCTTGGAAGGGGAGGGTCGGACCTGACTGCTGTTGCACTCGCCGCGGCACTGGAAGCAAGCCTTTGTGAAATCTACACCGACGTCGACGGAGTCCACACGGCTGATCCGCGGATTGTGCCGACTGCCCGCAAGATCGACGTTCTCTCCAGCGAGGAGATGCTCGAATTCGCCGCTTCGGGTGCCAAGATCCTGCATTTGAGGTGTGTTGAGTACGCTCGCCGGTTCGACGTTCCCATTCACGTGCGGTCATCGTTCACTCAGGCGGCCGGAACCCTCGTCCTACCCTGCCTCGAAGGACGCCGTGATACCTCCGCGAGGGAACGGCCCGTCATTTCGACCGTAACGAGCAACAATTCGGCTGCCACCGTAACGCTCACGGACGTGCCGGCGAAGCCGGAAATTACTGCCCGAATATTTGAGGATCTTGCGAAATCCGGGCTGGCTGTCAATACGATTAGTCAATCCCTCCATACGGAGAATCACTCGAGCTCGGACGTGGTATTCATGATTCCTGGCACTGACGTGGCCACAGCGCTCATGACGCTCACCGAGATGAAGGCGACCATCGGTTTCCGACGCGTCCTGATTCAGGATCATATGGGTGAGATCACCGTTTCCGGGCTCGGGCTGCGTTCCTCCTCGGAGGTGCTTTATGCGTTTGTGAGAGCTCTCTCAGATGCCGACATCCCGGTCCAGCTAATGGAGACTTCGGAGCTGTCGCTCTCAGCAATTATCCCCGCCGATCGGCTCCCAGAAGCGGTGACGAAGGTTGAAGCCGCATTCGGGCTCGGGAAGGCTCACGCCCAATTCTCTGCGGCACACCCGCAGAGCGCTCTGACGAGTAGGGCACCTGGGCTCAGTTACACCTGACTACGCGTTTCGGGCCACTCACGCTTAAACGAACGGTTCCCCCTCCTCGCCTGGCGAGGAGGGGGAACCTGTTACTGCAGTTCAGCGGATCAAGAATCCGCCCATGGCGGTGACGGTGGGATTTGAACCCACGTTGGCTTTTACACCAAACAACATTTCGAGTGTTGCACCTTCGGCCGCTCGGACACGTCACCAACGGTGCCACTTTACCGGCTGAGGTGCTCCACTCCCAAAATGGGTAGAACCTACAGGTCTACGACGTCGTTCTTGCGCGGATCTGGGCGATCGCCCGAGACCATGCCCTTGGCAATCTTGATGGCGGCGACCACGCGAGGAGTGTCCAGAGACCAGTATTCGGCCGTGTCGCCGTCGACCTTGATGAGGGCAACCTTCGGGTCGTCCTTTCCATCGAACCAGGGCTTCACGGATGCGCTCCACAGTTCGTCGATCTTGGCGCGGTCCTTTGTCAGTGTGGCCGTGCCGGCGATCGAGACATAGCCCTTGCCGCTGCTGATGGACACGTTCACCTGAGGGTTGGCTCGGATTTCGTCCGCCTTCGGGGACGGGTCGTCCGTGAAGAACCACAGGTCGCCGTCGAAGTCGGTGTCCTGCACCGCAAGCGGTCGGCTTACGAGCTGACCGTGGGCGTTCACCGTCGTCAGGATGGCGATGTCCGCATCCTTCACGATCTTGGCCAGTTCCTTCATGCCGTCCTGCTGCGAGTTCATTTCTGCTCCTTTGTGATGAGTTGTGTGATTATTTGTCGGCTGATTCGTTGACGAGCGATCTAACGGGTTCGGCGGAGCGCTGCGATGGAGGCGTCCTAGCTTGCCCCACCCGCCGGTCACGGAGTTTGCGCCTCGGACAGGTGCGAACACCGTTCCCGGGTGCGGAGCTACGCGGCCGCGGCGAAGGGCAAGGAGGTTCATCAATGGGCCAACGCCCACGTCATACAACCGCGGCAACAGGGCGTGCACGGGGATGAGCGTTCGCTGCACTGCTCCCACAATCGTGACTGCCCGCGGCGTTTTGACAGTGCGAAGAATGGCCTGCGCCACCCGCTCGGGATGGACTACCGGGGGCAGGGGATGGACATGGTGCCCGGTGTAGTTCGCGGCGTGCTGATAAATAGGCGTGTCAATTGTGGCGGGAAGCACCAGCGAGACGTGGATGCCGCGGGCCTTCCGCAATTCCTGACGAAGTACGCGGACAAAGCCGTACAGCCCAAATTTGCTCGCTACGTATGCGGATACATAGGGAGAGGTGATTCTCGAATAGACGGAGCCGATGAAGATCAGGGTTCCGGCGCCCTGTTCCCGCATGTGCGGCAGCGCCTGCCTGGCGGTGTTGGCGGCACCGACAAGATTGGTCTCGACGACCTTCCTGAACACCTCCGATGGAGTGGCTTCGAAGGTTCCATAGGCGTACACCGACGCGTTCGACACGCAGACATCGATCCGGCCGAATTCCTCAACAGCCGCCTGCATCAGCGCCGCCACCTGTGCTTCGTCACAGACATCCGCCGGGAGGCAGATCACGCGGGCCCCGCGCTCGCGGCACTCGCTCGCTACTTCCTGCAGGTTGTCGTCACCGCGCGCAGCAAGAACCAGATGGGCACCCTTCTCGGCGAAAGCCCGGGCGGTGGCCCGCCCAATCCCGCTGCTGGCACCGGTGATGACGACGACGGCGCCCTTGATACTTTTCCCGCGCTTCACTGGACCCTCCATGTGGTTGGTAAGCACGCTTATCAACCACCGTACGTCAGCGTCTGCGAATAGCGAAGAACTCCTTCAGGAGCGCAGCACACTCGTCCTCGAGGACGCCGGGGAACACTTCGGTCCAATGGTTCAGGCGGCGTTCGCGCAGAACGTCGAAGACTGACCCGGCAGCGCCGGCCTTCTCATCCCAGGCACCGAAGACAACCCGGGGGATGCGCGCGAGCACACTGGCCCCCGCGCACATCGAACACGGCTCAAGAGTCACCACGAGCGTGCACCCGTCCAGCCGCCATGTCCCGAGCGCAGCGGCCGCCCGGCGGATTGCAAGCACTTCGGCGTGGGCGGTGGGATCACCGGTCGCTTCGCGTTCATTCCAACCGGTGCCCAGCACCGTGCCGTCAGGACCAACGACGACGGCGCCAATCGGCACATCCGCCGTCTCGCCTGTGCGACGGGCCGCCCGCAGCGCCAACTCCATCCACGCGGCGTGATCCCGCTGTACGGGGGCAGGGTGGGCAGTCATGTGCCAATGATACTTTTGACCAATGCGCGTTCTGGTTGTCGACCATCCCCTGGTGTCCCACAAACTGACGGTCCTGAGGGACAAGAACACTTCGTCACCGGTTTTCCGGTTGCTAACGGAAGAGTTGGTGACCCTGCTCGCCTATGAGGCAACCCGGGATGTGCGCGTTCAACCTGTGCGGATCGAGACCCCGGTGACTACCGCCGTCGGAACCGGCCTGGTGAAACCCACGCCGCTGGTGGTCCCCATCCTGCGCGCAGGACTGGGCATGCTCGAGGGAATGACGCGTCTGGTACCCACCGCCGAAGTGGGTTTCCTCGGCATGGCCCGTAACGAGGAAACCCTCGAAGCTATCACCTACGCCGAGCGGTTGCCGGATGACCTTACCGGCCGTCAGGTGTTCGTGCTCGACCCGATGCTTGCTACGGGAGGCACCCTGCGTGAGGCGATCAAGTTCCTGTTCCGCCGCGGCGCAGCCGATGTCACCTGCATCTGCCTTCTCGCTGCGCCCGAGGGCCTGGAGGCACTCCAACAGGAACTTGAGGGCGCCAACGTCACCATTGTCCTGGCATCGATTGACGAAAAGCTGAATGAAAATGCCTACATCGTCCCTGGCCTGGGAGATGCGGGTGATCGCCTTTACGGCGTTGTGGGCTAGGCCACCCCTGTCCATTATTCGGGCAGCGGGATGAGACCCTGCAGTGCAACCGGTTCACTTGCTGGACGATTTGCCTCGTGCAGGGGGGTTTGACTTCGATCCGTCTTCAGGTGTGGTGTGTCAGGGAGTCGCCATTGACATTTCGTCCACTTGAGGACCAGTCCAGAATGCGGACGCTTTACCATTGTTACTTGCGCGTAGCCGATTGTTACGTGCAATAATTCGAATTGTGAACACCAACTCAGCAGCATCTGCAGCCGCAGCATATTCCCCGGGCATCATGTCCGCGCAGGGATCGCGCTGTTGTCGAATGTGCGCGTAACGGATTACCCCACCTGTTACGCATTTACTAGCCCGACGGCGGGCTCCACAGAAGCTCCATCTCGACCGGGCACACCCCTGCATTCGAGCCGTGATGACGGCGATTCACCATGAGGTTGTTTAGACATGACCCTTTCTTCCGGATACGTCCACATTTCCCTCCGCAACGCCCAGAACCGCGCCAGCGCTCAGCGGCAGGCCTACGGCCAGCGTCCCGGCGTTCCTGGTTATACCCAGCCCGCTGCTGCTGGGTATGCTCCGGCTTACGGACAGCTGCAATCCGTACCATCACCTGCTGACGCAGCGCAGCAGCCCATTACCGCACCCGTTCCGGTGGTGACTCCCAACGGGATTCCCGGACCGCAGCCGGTTACGGGGGACACAACCGCACGCGGCTTCGTGCTCTACGTTGCGCTGGACGAGGACACCGCCGCTGAGCATGACACAACGCTGAGCAAGCTTGCGCAGGACGTGCGTGCCTACGTCCGCACCCTGGTCCCCGGCGCACAGAGCCACGCCGCCGTTGCTCTTGCCCCCGCCGACGCCGTCGGCACCGATATCGACGTTGTCCGGCAGGCGCTCGGAGACCCGACGGTGAACCGTCGGCCGCGCACCGACCAGCAGCCCACCCCGCCGCCGGCCCCCCGCCCTACCGGCGTCCTGATCGACCTTTCGCGGCGCGAAGTGCACCTTGACGGAGACATCCTGAACCTGACGTTCAAGGAATTCGAGCTCCTCAATTACCTGGTCGAGAATGCGTCGCGGACCGTCGGACGCGAGGAACTTCTCTGCGGACTGTGGCGCAATGCCGACGAGGTGCCAAACGAGCGCACCATCGATGTACATATCCGCCGCCTGCGCTCGAAGCTCGGTCGCCTGGCCAACACCGTACGTACAGTCCGCGGACAGGGTTACCGTTTCTACGAGCACCCCGAGGTCGTTGTCTGGGCCGCTCCGGAGTACTCCATCTAATCTGCCGCATTGCACGAAGTAGGGTGAGAGGATGTCCTCGCACCATCTGAAGCGCCTGATGCTCATGCGGCATGCCAAGTCTGACTGGCATGGCGATGTGGCCGACCATGAGCGGCCCCTGAGCGCACGCGGGCATCGGGATGCGCCGCTGATCGGGCGGTGGATGGTGGATAACGGCGCCGTTCCTGACCTCATCATCACGTCAACGGCACTGCGCGCGCGCCAGACCTGCATCTGGGTATGCCAGGAACTGGGGGAGAAGGCACCGACACCGAGGCTCGAGCCGAAACTCTATGCGGCGAGCGCTACGGAGATGCTCACCGTAATCAACCACGTGCCGGAAACGGCCACCAGCGTCCTGGTGATCGCGCACCTGCCCGGCATCCAGAACCTCGCGATGCGGCTCGCGTCAGTGGATTCCGACGAGGACTCCGTCGTTGACCTTGCCACCCATTATCCGACAGCGGGGCTCACCGTCCTCAACCATGCCGGCCAGTGGGCTGAGCTGGACGGGCGCGATGCCGACGTGACCGACTTCGTAGTCCGCCGCGCCTAGAGCCCGTACTCCTCCAGCAGGCGCAGCCATACCTCGCTGATCGTTGGATAGGCGGGCACCGCATGCCAGAGGCGGTCCAGCGGAACCTCGCCGGCGATTGCGATGGTCGCAGCATGCAGGAGCTCGGCGACGTCGGGTCCGGCGAAGGTCACGCCCACCAGCACTCTCCGGTCCTCGTCGACCACCATCTGCGCCCAACCCTCGTACCCGTCGGCGTGGAGCGAGGATCCGGCGACCGCCAGATCGAGCGACGTCTCGCTGACGTTCAGTCCGTCCTTCCTTGCGGCCTCGAGGGTTCTGCCGACCATGGCTATTTCCGGATCGGTGAAGACAACCTGGGGAACTGCGTGGGTGTCCGCGGTCGCTGCGAACGGGCTCCACGGTTCCGGCTTTCCCATGAGTGAACCGTTGGCCCGCGCGACGATGGCGTCGCCGGTCATCCGCGCCTCGTACTTGCCCTGGTGGGTGAGGAGCACCTTTCCGGCGGCATCGCCGACAGCGTAGAGCCATGGATGGCCACTGACCTGCCCGGAATCGTCCGTATCGATCGCCTTGGGTTCCAGCCCGAATTGCTCGACGCCAAGATCGGCCAGCGCCGGACGGCGGCCCGTGGAGACCAGCAACTTCTCCGACTCCACGATGGCACCGCCGGCCAGGCTCACACGGAACCGGGCGTCGTAGGCGACAGATTCGGTGTCCGAATGCAGATGGAGGGTGACGCCGTCGCGCTCCAGTCCCTGCTGCACCAGGCGTGCAGCAGGTTCCGGGTAATTACCGAGCAGCCCGCTTCGCGCAACCAGGGTTACTGTCGAACCGAGCCGCGCGTACGCCTGCGCCAGCTCTGTTCCCGCAACGCCGCCGCCCAGGACAGTGAGGCTCTCTGGGACCTCCATGGCGGCCGTCGCTTCCCGTGTGCCCCAGTAGTTCAGCCCATTGAGTCCGTCAATAGGCGGGATGAACGGGGTGGATCCGGTGGCGAGCACCACGGCGTGGCGGGCAACGAGGGTGGCCGCGCCGTCGTCGGTGGTCACCTCCACCCGACGCTCGCCGCTCAGGCGCGCGCTTCCGCGGATCAGCGTGATGCCGGTGTTGCTTACCCACTCCGCCTGCGAGGAATCGTCCCAGTGGGACGTGAACTCGTTGCGTCGGGAGAGCACTTGCGGTGCGTCGAGAGTGCCGGTGACGGCCTCACGCGAGCCGGCCACCGCACGTGCAGCCTGCAGGGCGGACCCGGGCCGCAGCAATGCCTTGGACGGCATGCATGCCCAGTAGGAACATTCGCCTCCCACCAGTTCGGCCTCCACGAGCACGGCGGACAGTCCCCCCCGGACTACGCGGGCGGCAGCGTTCTCACCGACGGCGCCTGCTCCCATAACAACGACGTCGGTGGTTTGTTCAGCGCTCATGGTCCTGAGCTTTCCACCCGACCGTCGGGTGGGCAAGCAGTTAGCTTAAGTCCGTTGGGAAGGCGGTTAAACGCAGAACCGCCCCGGTTTCCCGGGGCGGTTGGTCTGGTGCGCGCGAAGGGATTCGAACCCCCAACCTTCTGATCCGTAGTCAGATGCTCTATCCGTTGAGCTACGCACGCAATTCAAAAGCCGTATTAGTGACTTCTTCATGGCCGTTTGGCCGTAGATAACTTTACAGCCATTCTGAACCTAATGCTAATTGGCCGGTGGGGGTGTCTTCTACTCACAGGTAGTATAGACCGGTCTATGTGACCTTCGTCACACCCCCTGTTCCGGTGGTCTATTGAATTCCGCAGAAACTCGCGGATCAAGCGGAACCGGGGTCGAAGTGAGAGCGCGCAGCCACTGAAACCGCCCGGGATCCCACCCCTAGCATCAATACACACCATCCACCCAACGAAGGGAAGAGAAATGGGCGATTTCGCGCGACAGCCGCTGCTCGCAGACCGAGCGACTGACCGGAATGCAGCAACATCTGCACCGACAACCCACCAGGGACTGCTGGACTGGGTTGAGGAGACTGCCGCGCTGACACAGCCGGACCGGGTGTATTGGGTCAACGGATCCGAAGAGGAGAACAACCAGCTCACTGACGAGCTGGTCTCCGCAGGCACGTTCACACGCCTCAACCCTGAGATCTTCCCTAATTCTTTCGCGGCGTTCTCCGACCCGGCCGATGTTGCCCGCGTCGAAGAGCAGACGTTCATCTGCTCCCGTAACGAGCGTGACGCAGGGTTCACCAACAACTGGATGGACCCCGACGCGATGAAGGAGAAGCTGCGCGGCCTGTTCGCCGGCTCCATGCGCGGCCGGACCATGTACGTGATCCCGTTCGTGATGGGCCACCTCGACGCGTCGCACCCCAAGTTCGGCGTCGAGATCACAGACAGCGCCTACGTGGTGACTTCCATGCGCATCATGGCAACCATCGGCACGAAGGTTCTGGACCGGTTGACGGAGCTCAAAGCCGACTTCGTTCCAGCCCTGCATTCCCTCGGTGCGCCGCTTGAGCCCGGGCAGGAGGACGTCGCGTGGCCGTGCAATGACGAGAAGTGGATTGTGCACTTCCCGGAAGAACGCTCCATCTGGTCCTTCGGCTCCGGATACGGCGGAAACGCGCTGCTCGGCAAGAAATGCTACGCGCTGCGCATTGCCTCCGTGATGGCCCGCGACGAAGGCTGGCTCGCGGAGCACATGCTCATCCTTAAGCTCACCTCGCCGCAGAACAAGACCTACTATGTCTCGGCGGCTTTCCCCTCCGCGTGCGGCAAGACGAACCTCGCCCTCCTTGATCCGACCATCGAGGGGTGGAAGGTCGAAACACTCGGCGACGACATCACCTGGATGCGCTTCGGTAAGGAAGGCGAACTACGGGCAGTGAATCCGGAAGCAGGCCTGTTCGGCGTTGCGCCCGGCACCGGCTGGCAAACCAACCCCAATGCCATGCGCGCGATCGCCAAGGGGAACTCCATCTTCACCAATGTGGCACTGACCGACGACGGCGGTGTCTGGTGGGAGGGTATGACCGAGGAAGTGCCTGCGCACCTGACGGACTGGAAGGGTGATGAGTGGACGCCCGCCTCCGACGCAACTGCCGCGCACCCCAACGCCCGGTTCTGCACGCCGATTGACCAGATCGACATGCTCGCCGAGGAGTTCAATGATCCGGAAGGTGTTGAGCTGTCGGCGATCCTGTTCGGCGGCCGGCGCAAGACCACGGTCCCGCTGGTCACCGAGTCGCGAGACTGGACCAACGGAATCTTCATGGGCTCCACGCTGTCTTCGGAGACTACGGCCGCCGCTGCCGGGGCGGTCGGCAGGGTTCGTCGCGATCCGATGGCGATGCTTCCCTTTATCGGGTACGACGCCGGTGATTACCTGAGCCACTGGCTGAAGGTCAGCGGGCAGGCGAATCAGGCCCGTCTGCCGAAGATCTTCCTGGTGAACTGGTTCCGCCGCACCGCGGACGGCGGCTTTGCGTGGCCGGGCTTCGGCGACAACTCCCGCGTCCTGAAGTGGATTATTGAGCGGCTCGAAGGTGAAGCCGATGCAGTTGAAACACCGATCGGGTACGTGCCTGCACCGGATTCCCTCGACCTGACCGGCCTGGACCTCAGCCCCGCTGACGTTGAGCAGGCGGTTCGCGTCGACCGGGACGAATGGGCGGCCGAACTCGAAGGCATCGAGCAGTGGTACCAGCAGTTCGGTGATTCGCTGCCGGGCGAGCTCTCCAGCGAGCTGCAGAGGCTGAAGGAGCGATTCGCCGTCTGACGGACGCGTAATTGAGTGCGTAGTGTGGCCGGTTCTGCGATCAACGCGGAGCCGGCCACATCGCATTTCCGGACCGGCTGCTACTGGCGGATCTGCACGAGCACAGCGGTAGTGAGGTTCTCGAGGGTCCGGGGATCTTCCGCTTCAGCGTTCAGCCTCAGGAACGGCTCCGTGTTGGACGCACGGAGGTTGAACCACCAGGAGCCGTCTTCGGCGGTGAACGTGAGGCCGTCAACCTCATCCACCGTGACGCCGTCGTTCTCGAATTCCTGCCGTACCCGCGCTGTGGCGGAACTGACGTCCTGGAGCCGGGTGTTGATTTCACCGGACGCGAAGTAGGGCTCGTATTCCCGGCCCAGTTCTGACAGCGGCTGACCCTGTTCGCCGAGTGCGGCGAGTACATGCATCGCCGCGAGCATTCCCGTGTCGGCGTTCCAGAATTCCCGGAAGTAGTAGTGAGCCGAGTGCTCCCCGCCGAAGACCGCGCCTTCCTCTGCCATGACGGCCTTGATGAACGAGTGGCCTACCCGGGTGCGGACCGGCTGCCCGCCCTCGGCGCGGACGAGTTCCGGCACGGCGCGCGAGGTGATGAGGTTGTGGATGATGACCGGCTTCTGCTCGCCGGCTGCCTGCGCCCGGCGGATCTCCCGCCTCGCAACCATGCCCGTAATGGCACTGGGCGATACCGGGTTGCCCTGCTCGTCGATGACGAAGCACCGGTCGGCGTCCCCGTCGAACGCCAGACCGATGTCCGCTCCGTTGCTGACTACTGCCTGCTGCAGGTCGCGAAGGTTCTCCGGCTCGAGCGGATTCGCGGGGTGGTTGGGGAAAGTCCCGTCAAGCTCGAAGTAGAGCGGGACGATGTCCAGCGGCAGCGCGTCCAGGTACTCCGCACCGAGTACCGCGGGAGTGGTGAGTCCGGCCATGCCGTTGCCGGCATCCACGACCACCTTCAACGGACGGATTCCCGAGAGGTCCACGAGTGAACGCAGGTACTCGGCGTAGTCCTTCAGGACGTCGCGGGAGGAGGTGGAACCTTGCCGGTCGGCCGCGGGAATGGCGCCCTCCAGAAGGTACCGTTCAGCCAGTTCCTGCACTTCGGCAAGACCAGTCTCCGAAGACACCGGAACCGCACCGGGGCGGGACATCTTCATGCCGTTGTACTGGGCAGGATTGTGGCTGGCCGTGAAGGTAACCCCCGCCGCGTTATAGGTTCCGCTGGCGTAGTACAGCTCGTCGGTAGAGATCAGCCCAAGAAATACGACATCAGCACCGCGGGTGGTGGCTCCTTCGGCGAACGCCTCGGAGAACTCGGGGGAGGAGGGACGCATGTCTCCACCCACCAGAACCGTTTCCCCGGAAAGCTTCAGCACATCGACGAACGCCGCGCCGACCGCCCGGACGGACTCCACGGTGATGGTCTCACCGACGATCCCCCGTACGTCGTAGGCCTTGAACGATGCGGAAAGGTCGATGGTTGTGTTCACGCTGGAAAGTCTAACCGCTCGGGCAGGTCCGTCCACGGGCAGGGGAGCAATGGACGACGGTGGTTGTCCACACTGCGAAAAAGACCGGCGAATGCGTCAGGGGCAACTGCCATACTGGGGCGCATGGCTGAAACAACCACCCTCCACCAGCGGGCACTCTCGATTCTTCAAACGCTCGTGGGGCGTGAGGATGCTGTCTTCCACGAGGGCCAGTTCGAGGCGATCGAGGCACTGGTTAACGGTGGCCGTCGCGCCCTTGTGGTCCAGCGCACCGGCTGGGGGAAGTCGGCGGTGTATTTCGTTGCAAGCCTTCTGCTGCGCGCTGCGGGTGCCGGGCCAACTCTCATCGTGTCCCCGTTGCTCGCCCTGATGCGGGACCAGGTGGCGGCGGCTGAACGAGCGGGCGTCAGGGCCGCGGCAATCAACTCGGCCAACCAGACGGAATGGCAGGAAATCACCGCCCTGCTTGACGCCGACCAGCTCGATGTTCTGCTTGTATCCCCCGAACGGCTGAACAATCCGGCCTTCCGGGAGAACCAGTTGCCTGAACTTGTCCGGCGCACGGGGCTGCTGGTGATCGACGAGGCCCACTGCATCTCTGACTGGGGCCACGATTTCAGGCCGGATTACCGCCGTCTCCGCGATCTCATTACTGCCCTGCCGCAGGGCGTGCCCGTGCTAGCGACCACGGCGACCGCGAACTCGCGGGTGGTCAAGGACGTTGAGGATCAACTCGGCACAGACGGCACTGCCGTCTACACGCTGCGCGGTGAGCTTGCGCGCAAATCGCTGCGGCTCGGTGTGCTCCGTCTTCCCAGCCCGCGTTCCAGACTTGCATGGTTGCTGACTCATCTCGGAGATCTTCCCGGAAGCGGAATCATTTACACCCTCACAGTCTCGGCCGCAGAAGACACGGCACGGCTCCTGCGCGAAAGCGGTCATGCCGTGCTGGCCTACACGGGGCGCACCGATCCGGCAGACCGCGAATCGGCAGAGAAGGCACTGAAAAGCAATGAGGTGAAGGCACTGGTTGCCACCAGCGCGCTCGGTATGGGCTTCGACAAGCCAGACCTCGGTTTCGTGGTTCACCTCGGAGCACCATCTTCCCCGGTTGCTTACTACCAGCAGGTGGGCAGGGCCGGTCGTGGGACCCCTAATGCCGACGTTCTTCTGCTTCCCGGGAACGAGGACCGTGAGATCTGGGAGTACTTCGCCACCTCATCGATGCCCGCTGAAGACAAGGCCCAGCGCATCCTGGAGGAGCTGGCCGGTGGCGCAGTTCTTTCCACGCCGGCATTGGAAACCCGGGTGGACGTGAGGCGCTCGCCGCTCGAGCTCCTTCTGAAGGTGCTTGATGTGGACGGCGCCGTCCAAAAGGTCACAGGAGGCTGGCAGGCCACCGGGAAACCCTGGACCTACGACCGCGAGCGGTACGCGCGCATCTCCAAAGCCCGTGTGCAGGAACAGAAAGCAATGCTCGATTATGAGAACACCGGTGGCTGCCGCATGGAGTTCCTCGCCGCAGCGCTGGACGATCCTTCTGCGGCGCCGTGCGGAAGATGCGACAACTGCGCAGGGCCCTGGTACTCGGATGAGGTGTCCCACGATGCATCCGAAAGCGCCGGTAGTGCGCTCGGGCGCGTTGGTGTACTGGTTGAGCCCAGAGGGCAATGGCCTTCCGGGATGGACAAACTCAGCGTCCCGGTCAAGGGGCGCATCGCTGCAGACCAGCAGGTTTCCGCCGGCCGTGCGCTCGCACGCATGACTGACCTGGGCTGGGGCAACCGGGTGCGTGAACTCCTCGCGGACTCATCCCAGGACGCACCTCTGGACCCGGCTTCCCTGCAGGCCTGTGTCCGGGTGCTGTCCGAGTGGAAGTGGGACGCCCGGCCGGTCGCCGTCGTCGGCATGCCGTCACGACGGCGGCCCCTCCTTATCCGTTCGCTCGCCGAAGGACTGGCCGGCGTCGGCCGCATTCCGTACCTCGGGGCGCTGCAGTTGCCTCAGGGATGGCCAAGTGGGAGCTCGGGCGGCAACAGTGCGTTCCGTCTCGCTGCGGTGTGGGACAGGTTCGCGGTGCCTGAAGAGGGCCGTGCCTGGTTTGAGGCGAACCCGGGGCCGGTGCTGCTGGTCGATGACTTTGCAGACAGCCGCTGGAGCCTCACGGTAGCCGGCAGGGCGCTCCGTCAGGCCGGCGCTCGGGAAGTACTTCCCTTCGTGCTCGCACTGAAGGCCTGACGTGCAGGGCCGGTGCGGGGGCACCGGCTGAAGACAATCGGCTGAAGATAAAAGGTAAGGCGCCCCGGTGATGAAACCGGGGCGCCTTTCGCAATGCGGAGACGGGGGGATTTGAACCCCCGGTAGGCTTTAGGCCCACACTTCATTAGCAGTGAAGCCCATTCGGCCGCTCTGGCACGTCTCCAGCGGCTATTACTAGCCACCCAAGACTACCCAGAACCTCCGGGCAAGAGCAAAATAACCCAGGCCTACAGTTGGCCGGTGAGCGCCTTCCATACGAATTCGTAGGACATGGCGTGCATACGGGCAGCCTGTCGGTTATCCGATGCCCCGGCATGCCCACCCTCAAGCGCCTCGTGGAACCATACGTTTTCGACTCCGAGCGCCTTCATCCGGGCCGCCATCTTGCGTGCCTGGACGGGGCCTACCCGGTCATCGCTGGTCGCCGTCCAGATCAGCGTCTTCGGATACGTCACACCCTCCCGCAACCGGTGATACGGCGAGAACGTCTGGACGTATTCCCACTGCTCAGGCTTGTCGGGATCACCGTACTCGGCGATCCACGAGTACCCGGCGGAGAGCTTGGTATACCGCTTCATGTCCAGCAGCGGTACGCCGCACGAAACGGCCCCGAACAGGTGCGGATACTGTGTCAGCATGTTGCCCACCAGCAACCCGCCGTTGCTCCTGCCCGTGCAGCCAAGCAGGTCAGGACGCGTAACGCCACGATCCACCAGATCCTGCGCTATTGCCGCGAAATCCTCGTACGCCCGATGCCGGTTGGCGTGCAGGGCTGCCTGATGCCAGGCAGGACCGTATTCCCCGCCACCCCGAATATTGGCCAACACGTACACGCCAGGACGCCCATCATCCGTCCGGCGCTCCAGCCAGCCGCGGCCGGTGACGCCGCTGTACACCGGCGTCATGGCGTGCTCGAATCCGCCGTACCCGGAGAGCAGAGTCGGGTTCCCGCCGTCGAGCACCAGGTCTTTCGACGCCACCTGGAAGTAGGGCACCCGCGTTCCGTCACTGGATACCGTGAAGTGCTGTTCGACGGTGAAGGAGGACTCGTCAAAGTACGACGGTGACGCCTTCACTTCCTGGTGCGCCCCACCGATGGTGCCGCGCACAACCGTGGTGGGTGTGAGGAAGCCGGTGGCGATGAGCCAGTAGTCGTTGCCGGCGTCGTCGTCCTCGTCATCCACCGCGTAGGCATCCACTGAGTGCAGAGGCGGGCAGGCGTCCAGCGGCTCAACCGACCAGGAGTCGGCCGGGGTGAGCACACGGATCTCCGAGGAGACGTCCTTGAGGAGGTTGAGCAGAAGATAATCGCGCGTCCAGCTCCAGGACTGCAGGGCGGTGTGCGCATCCGGCTCGAACAGCGGCGTCAGCGCGCGGTTCCCGGCGAGGAAGTCCTCCAACAGTGCAGCCTGGAGGGAACCGCCGCGGTAGGTCACGCCGTCGAGTTCGAAATCGGTTCGGGGACGCAACAACAGCCATTCCCGGTGCAGCGACACATTGACGTCGTCGGGGACGTCGATGTGCACCCACTCGTTCTCGCGGCGCAGATAGGTTCGGCTGGAATAGAAGTCGACAATGTGCGAAGCTACGTCGCGTTCAAAACCCGGTGTCTGGTCGTGCATCACGGCAGCCATCATTGAGTTCTCAGGAATCTCGAAGTACAGCTGGGCAGCCTCCAGCGGCTCACCACGGCGGAGAGTCCGCACCGTCCGCGGATAGGAGCTCGTGGTCATGGACCCCGGCCCGAAGTCAGTGCCGACATGCAGCGCATCCGGCCCGGCCCAGCTGATTCTGCTCTTTGCCACCGGAATGTCGAAGCCGCCCTCCACAAAGGAACGGTCGACGACGTCGTACTCGCGGTAGCGCTGCGCGTCACCGCCGTCGGGGGAGAGAGCAATCAGCGCACGCCGGTAGGGCTCGCCGGCAGGTGGGCGTAGGAAGAGCGCACCGCCCCACACCCACTCCTGGCCTT
This sequence comes from Arthrobacter sp. M71 S08, assembly GCF_059089725.1. Lineage (NCBI taxonomy): Bacteria > Bacillati > Actinomycetota > Actinomycetes > Micrococcales > Micrococcaceae > Arthrobacter > Arthrobacter sp. M71 S08. The sequence goes on from NZ_JBNHEY010000007.1 coordinate 133,101, forward strand.
CCGTTGCCGCCAGGGCATCGACGTCGAGAAGGACGTCCCACTCCGGGGCATCGGTGAGGTAGCTGTTCCAGGTGGTCCGCCGCCACAGCCCCTTGGGGTGGTCCTTGTCGCGCCAGAAGTTGTAGTAGTGTTCGCCGCGCTTGCCCACCATGGGAATGCGGTCTGTGGAGTCGAGCACCTCAAGCAGGCGCTGTTCGCCGGCGAGGAACGCCTCGTTGACAAGAACTTCCTCGGTGACTGCGTTTTGGCCCCGCACCCACTCGAGGGGTTTGTCCCCGTAGATGTCCTCAAGCCAAAGGAACTCGTCGTCAATTGCCTGGTCATGCCGCTGTGTGGTGGACGTCATACCGTTATCTTAGGCAACCTGCCGGTCAAACGTCTTTCCACCCTCTCCACCAGGGTCTGCCCATCGAAGAGACGAACTGGTTAGATGAGGCTATGCATCTTGCGGACACCCATGACCTGATCCGTGTGCAGGGCGCCCGGGAAAACAACCTGAGGGACATCAGCGTCGACATTCCCAAGCGGCGGCTGACGGTGTTCACCGGGGTTTCGGGGTCGGGCAAAAGTTCCCTCGTCTTCGCCACCATCGCTGCCGAATCCCAGCGGATGATCAACGAAACGTACAGCGCCTTCGTGCAGGGATTCATGCCGACGCTCGCGAGGCCCGAAGTCGACCTCCTTGAAGGGATCACGACGGCGATCATCGTTGACCAGGAGCGGATGGGTGCCAACCCGCGCTCCACCGTTGGTACGGCCACCGATGCCAACGCGATGCTCCGCATCCTCTTCAGTCGACTCGGCTCGCCCTACGTCGGTCCGCCCACCGCGTATTCCTTCAACGTGCCGACCCGCAAGGCCAGCGGCGTCATGTCCACTGACAAGGGCGGCCGCGTGGAGAAGAGCGTAGTCAGCCAGGCTGTCTACCTCGGCGGCATGTGTCCGAGGTGTGAGGGGATGGGCCACGTCAGCGACATCGATCGATCCGCGCTGTACGACGAGTCAAAATCACTCTCGGAGGGCGCACTCACTGTGCCCGGATACTCGATGGACGGGTGGTACGGGAGGCTGTTCGAGGGAATGGGCCTGGCGATGGACAAGCCCATCGCGAAGTTCACAAAGAAGCAGCTCGACACGATGCTCTATGCGGAGCCGACCAAGATCAAGGTCGAAGGCGTAAACCTCACCTTCGAAGGCATCATCCCCAAAATCCAGAAGTCGATGCTGTCCAAGGACCCGGAAGCGATGCAGCCGCATGTGCGGCGGTTCGTTGAGCGTGCGGTTACCTTCCAGACCTGCCCGGACTGTGAGGGCACCAGGCTTACGAAGGAGGCTTTGTCCTCGAAGATCGCGGGAAAGAACATCGCCGAAGTGTGTGCCATGCAGATCAGCGACCTCGCGCATTGGCTGCGGGATCTCAAGGAGCCGTCGGTGGCACCGCTGCTCAAGGGCCTGCAGCACCTCCTGGACTCCTTCGCGGAAATCGGGTTGGGCTACCTTTCGCTAGACCGCCCCGCAGGCACTCTTTCCGGCGGCGAGGCGCAGCGAACCAAGATGATCCGGCACCTCGGCTCCTCTCTCACTGACGTGACGTATGTCTTCGATGAACCGAGCATTGGTCTTCACCCTCACGACATCGAGCGCATGAACAAACTGCTGCTCCAGCTACGGGACAAGGGCAATACGGTGCTCGTGGTGGAACACAAGCCCGAGACGATCACCATTGCCGATCACGTTATCGACCTGGGACCGGGAGCCGGTACCGGCGGCGGAACGCTCTGCTTCGAGGGAACCGTGGAAGGACTGCGGAAGAGCGACACCGTGACCGGCCGACACCTTGACGACCGCGCGAAGCTCAAGGAGGCCGCACGTTCTTCCCGGGGGTCTCTCGAAGTGCGAGGGGCATCGACGCACAACCTGAAGGATGTCGACGTCGACATTCCGCTCGGCGTGCTGTGCGTCATCACCGGTGTGGCCGGGTCCGGCAAAAGCTCACTGATCCACGGATCCGTCGCACAGCGCGACGGCGTTGTGGTGATCGACCAGGCCGCCATCCGCGGCTCACGGCGAAGCAATCCGGCCACCTATACCGGGCTGCTCGAACCGATCCGCAAGGCCTTCGCCAAAGCAAACGGCGTCAAGCCCGCGCTCTTCAGCTCCAACTCCGAGGGCGCCTGCCCCACCTGCAACGGTGCCGGCGTGATTTACACGGACCTTGGTGTGATGGCCACGATGGAATCCACCTGCGAGGACTGTGAAGGCAAGCGGTTCCAGGCCTCGGTGCTCGAGTACACGCTCAGTGGGAAGAATATCTCCGAGGTGCTCGCCATGCCGGTATCGGAAGCAACGGCGTTCTTCGGTGACGGCGATGCGCGCACGCCGGGCGCCCACAAGGTTTTAGAGCGTATGGCCGACGTGGGTCTGGGATACCTCAGCCTCGGCCAACCGCTCACCACCCTGTCGGGCGGGGAGCGGCAACGCCTCAAGCTCGCCACGCAGATGGGGGAGAAGGGCGATATCTACGTCCTCGACGAGCCGACCACCGGCCTGCACCTCGCCGACGTCGAACAGTTGCTCGGACTGTTGGACCGGCTGGTGGACTCCGGCAAATCGGTTCTGGTTATCGAGCACCATCAGGCAGTGATGGCGCACGCCGACTGGATCATAGATCTCGGTCCGGGGGCAGGGCACGACGGCGGCAGGATCGTTTTCGAGGGACCACCGGCAGAGCTCGTAGACGGGCACAAGCGTGACCGTCCCTCCCTGACGGGCGAGCATCTGGCAGCCTATGTGGGCAGGGGCTGAGGGCACTCCGCTGCGCGGACCCGCTGAACAAGGTCGCCCTGTCCGGCAGATAATCTAGATGGATGGAAACGACGCGGACAATACAGGTAGCCATCATCGGCGCCGGTCCACGCGGTACTTCCGTCCTTGAACGCCTTGCTGCTAACTGGACTGCCCTCCCGGAGGCACGCCGGCAACGTATCACGGTGCACTTGATCGACCCCCATGACCCCGGGTCGGGGCACGTGTGGCGGACCGACCAGTCGCGGCATTTCCTCATGAACACCCCGGCGCTGTTTCCCACCGTGGTTCCCGTCGGACAGGCTGCGCAGGAGCGGGCGCCCTCGCTTGTTCCCCTGTCCTTCGACGCCTGGCGGCAGTTGATGGCCGCTGTACCGGATGACCGGCTCAGTGATGAGGATCGCAAGGAGCTTGAGTCGCTCACCTCCGCGGACTTCGCGAGCCGGCCGCTGTACGGCCGCTACCTCGAATGGATTTACGCCTCGCTGGCCGGGTGCCTTGGTGACGGGTTTTCCGTCGTTGAGCACCGTGCCGAGGCACGGCACGTCCAGTCTCTGTCGGAGGGCTTCCGGGTGGAGCTCAGCGATGGAGGCACGGTGATGAGTGACGCCGTCGTGCTGGCGCTGGGCCATCTCCCCGCTCAACTGAATCCTGAGCAGGAGGCGCTGCGTGACGGCGCAGCCCGCCTCGGGCTGCAGTACTGGCCGCCGAATGTGCCGGCTGACGTCGACTGGAACCGGCTTCCGGCGCGCAAGCCCGTGCTGGTGCGCGGGCTTGGCCTGAATTTCTTCGACATCATCACCCATCTCACGGAAGGTCGGGGCGGGACGTTTGTTCCGAGCGGCGAACCAGCCGGTAAGGCGCTGACGTACCGGCCCTCGGGGAGGGAGCCGCTGGTTATCGCGGGGTCCCGTCGGGGCACACCGTACCGCGCGAAGGCGAAACTGGACAGCTACGTTCCACGCAGTGTCCACCTCCGATACTGCACACTGGAGCGGGCCGGCAGCTTCGCGGCGAACGGGATCCAGCCCGGTTTCGACCACGACCTCTGGCCACTGCTGCACCGTGACGCCATCTGGGCCTACTACAGCACGCTTGCCCGGGTATCGGCATTGCCCGATACCTTCCTCAGGTCGCTCCAGGACGTGCTTGACGACCCAGACACTGCCTGGCCCGGCCGACTGGAGAAATTCCTCGCCGACGCGGTACCCGTCGCAGATCGACTGAATCTCGAAGCGCTCGCCCGGCCGTTCGGACGGCACCGGTTTGCCTCGGCGGAGGAATACAACGGCGCCGTGCTGCACTATCTCGAAGAGGATGCCGCCGGGGCTGACCGCGGCGAGAATGATCCCCTCAAGATGGCGATCGGTGCCATGAACGCGGGACGGACGGTGATTAAACAGATCGTCGCCGACGGTGGTATCACGCAGGCGTCATGGACCGGCGAACTACGGGGCTGGTTCGAGCCCCTTGTCGAAGGTCTAGCCAGTGGCCCGCCCGCCCTCCGGATCGAGCAGCTCGCCGCATTGGCGCGCGCCGGCATCGTGCGTTTTGCCGGTCCGGCCCCGCGGTTCGAGCTCAACGCGCAGCTCGGACGGTTCACCGTGTCCTCGCCGTGGGTGGAGGGAAGAAAGTACGACGCCGGTGTGCTCGTCGAGGCGATGATGCCGGCCAACCGGGTGGCTCAGAACCGTTCGGCTCTGCTCCGCCGGCTGATTGAGGACGGACTGGTGCGTGCCCGAACCACCATGTCCGAGGACGGCGTGCCGGAAATGTCCCATGGGCTCGACGTCACCAAGCCGCCGTACCGGGCTGTGGGTGCGAACGGCCTGGTGCAGGAAAATCTGTTCGTCCTGGGTTTGCAGCTAACTTCCGTCCAGTGGGGGACCGCGATCGCCGCCGAAGCGGGCGCGTCCCTTGACGGAGGAGGCCGAACGCTGCGCGACGCTGACGACATCGCGCGTGTGATCCTCTCCTGACGTCCCGACTGGGCGCCGGGCGGTTTGGCCGCTGAGCTGGCGCAATCAGTGCAAGAGCAAAGGAAAGCGCCCCTTCCGCCGACTGCGGAGGAGCGCTTTCCTTTGTTCTACAGCTTTACATCAGCCACCGGTGGTTCTAGCCGCGGCGAGCGTCAGTAAGGCACTTTCGGTACTCAGCCATCGCTTGCCCGAAGCTGTTCGGCTTCTCGGCACCAGATCCGCGCTCCGGTTTGACCGGGGCGACGCACCCGGTTCCGGCGGCGGCTTCGACGGTGACGGGAATTTTCACCGTAGTGCCGGATTCCTTCGCAACCAGGACAATCGTCCCCGCGCCCGGCGCTGCTTCAGGAACTGCAACTGTGACCTCAGCTGTGCCGTCGCTGACGGGCGTGGTGCCCAGTTCGGTAACATTGCCGGCGCCGTCAATGAAACTTACCGACAGGCTGGTGTTTGCAGGGCTGCCCAGCGAGGTCAGGTTCAGGTTCGCGACACTGAAGGCGACGGAATCGCCAGCCTGGACTGTGGTCGGCGCATCCTTCACGATCACTCCCCGACGGTCGAAGCTCGGCGACAGCGGGCTGTTCTGCTCGACGTAGCTGATCCAGGCGTCACGGTCCACGAGCCCCGAGTCGCGGACGTCGGTTCCCTCCTGGAAGACAGTGAAGTTGTCACCGCCCTGAGCCAGGAAGCTGACCGTCCCGATCCGGTACTCCTTGGCTGGATCAAGCGGTGCGCCGTCGATGGTAACCGACGTGATGCGGGAGCCGGCTGCGAGGTCCGGGTTGTAGGTGTAGGAAACGTTGTCCGAGAGCCCGAGCGCCAGGAAGGACCTGGAGGCACCTTCGGGCTGCCACTGCTGCTCCAGCATCGTCGTGAACTGCTCGCCGGTCAGCGTGACAGTCCATAGATTGTTGACGAAGGGCAGGACAGCGTTCGCTTCCGCGTAGGTGATGACGCCGTCCTCGCCGTAGTACAGCTCGTTGCGCAGCCCACCCGGGTTGACGACCCCGATGTCCGCTCCACCCCGTTCAGCAGATGAAAGCGATGCCCGCAGGGAATCGGCGACCAGGTTCCCGAGCGTCGACTCGGAACTGCGGTCGTCCCGGGCGCCGTCAGCGAAGGCGGTGGTGATGTCGGCAGTCACTGAGCCGACCGGGCGGCTGCCGATAACCTGCGCTTCAGCGAGCGCGGCATCGACGATCGACTTCACCTCGGCGACGCGGGGGTAGGTGGCTACCAGAGTTGCCGGATCGGTGGCCGTACGCGCGATGTTCTGCGCGGTATACGACTCAACATCGCCCGTGGCGTTATCCACGGTGAGCGTGATTTGACCGATGAACTCACCGTAGGAGCCGGTCTGAACGATCGGACGGGTTTCACCCTCAACGCCGGGTACCGGGGCATCCCACGCGTACTGCTTGTGCGTGTGACCGGTGTAAATGGCGTCCACCTGCGGCGAGGTGTTGGTGACGATGTTCGCAAACGCTCCGCCGGCGGCGATCTCCTCTTCGATCGAGGAACCGCTGGCACCATCTCCGGCCCCCTCGTGGTACCCGGCAATGATGACGTCAGCCAGGTCTTGCTCCTCGATCTGCTGTACAACCCTGTTCACGGCCTCGACCGGATCACCGAAGTCAAGATCCGAGATCCCGCCCGGGCTCACCAGCGACGGCGTTTCCTGAGTGACTGCACCGATGACGGCAACATCGATTCCGCCCACGTTCACGATCTCGTACTCCTGAAGGGCGGGAGTTGTAGTGCCCTTCTGATACACGTTGGCGCCAAGGTAGGGGAACTCTGCGGCGTCGGCTACACGGCCGCTCAGATCAGCGAAACCGCCGTCGAACTCGTGGTTTCCCACCGCCGAAGCCCTGAGGTCCAACGCGTTGAGGACGTCGATTGTAGGCTGATCCTTCGCGACTGATGAAGCGAAGAGCGAAGCTCCTATGTTGTCTCCGGCGGAAAGGAACAGGGAGTTCTCCTCGCCGTACTGTGCCCGCAGTTCCTCGATGGTTCCAGCGAATTTCACGGTGTTCGAATCGATTCGCCCGTGGAAGTCATTGATGCCCATGAGGTTGAGCTCGGTCGTGGTGTCTGCGGGCGCAAGATTCAGGCCAACGATCACAGGGTCGTGATCACTCGCCCGGAACTGGTTGGGCTCGTAGAAGTTAGTCGCGTTGTAGTTGTAGCGGCTGTACTCCAGTGCTACCGACTCCACCGCGTTGATGTTCCACACGTCCACACCGGAGACCGTCGCGTCCGCGGCGGGAGAGGCAAGAATGTGGTCCAGGGACCCGACGAGGCCCGAGAATACGTAGGAGTATCCATCGGTCTTTGTGCCCTGGTTGATGTAACCGGCGTCGTACAAAACCTGCATGGGATCTTCAGCCGAGTAGGAATTGAAGTCACCGGCAAGGAAGACCTTGTCAGTGCCGGCGTCCGTCTTCAGCTGATCAGCGAAGGCCACGAGAGCCGTTGCCTGCTCAACGCGGTCGGCGTTGGAGGCGCCCTGACCGTCACCCTGATCAGCGTTCTCCCCGGAGCCCGATCCCTTCGACTTGAAGTGGTTCGCGATCACGAGGAACTTGGTGGATTCTTCACCGTCGACGACGTTGAAGGACTGGGCCAGCGGCTTGCGGGCGTTCGAGAACGCCACGTTGTCATCGAGAATGACCGACTCGCCTACCGGCTCGACGACTGCCTTCTTGTAGATGAAGGCGGTGCGGATGACGTCCTCATTCTCGATAGCGGGCAGCTGCGCCGGTGAACGGACGTAATCCCACACGCCGGGAGTAGCTTCATTCAGCGCGGCGGTCAGCGTGGCGAGGGCAACGTCCCGGTCTTTGCCGAATTTCGCTGAGTTCTCGATTTCTTCGAGGGACACGACGTCGGCACCGAGGCCGTTGATCGCCGCGACAATCTTCGCTTCCTGGCGCTCAAGGTTCTCCGCGTTTGCTGCACCGCGGGCGTCGCACCCGCCGCGGACCGTGATGGGGTTGCCGGCGCGGTCCTCGTAATAGGTGCATCCGGTGAGCTGGTCACCGGTGGTGGTGAAGTAGTTCAGCACGTTGAAGGACGCGATCTTGACGTTGCCGCCTACGATCTCCGGCGCGTCGGGACGCGTGCCGTCAAACGTGACGGGTTGTACTTCCGCCGCGTTTGCGGCGGTGAGGGCGGCCAGCGGCTGGAACTTCCAGGAGCTGTTGCGGAAGTCCAATACGACTGGCGACGTGAAGGTTGCCGATGAACTGACCCGCACCGGCTGCTCCGGTGTGAGGTACGGCAGCGGCTGGTCCATGGCGCCGCGGAGGAAGTTGGTGGTGGCGCCGTCGTCGAGCTTCACGCGGCGTGCGGAGTTGTCAGCAGCAACGGCAGCGTTCTCGGCGGTTCCCGGCGGTGCAATTTCCGTCGGCTGGACAAGGGGCGTGTCTCCTGCGGCGAGAGTGAGCTCACCGTACTGGTTCAGCGCGTAGTTGTCGGTGACGGTGAAGCCGGTGGTCGGCTGGACAAGCATTCCCTCCAGCGCTTCACGCCCGACGTCGTCGGCCGGATAGGCAACGGAGGCTGCCTTGACCGCTTCGGCGGCTTCGGCGGGCTTGGTCATTCCGCCGGCGGGCACGGTGATCTGCGAGAGGCTGAAGAACTCACCCGCTGTGCCCGTTACCTCAACGAAGTCACCGACGGCAATGTCAGCAACCGTCTCAGGGGAGTAGATGAAGATGCCGTCCGATGCCGCATGATCGGGCCCGAGGTCTCCGCCGGTCCCCGCAGTCTGGATGTAGTAACCGTCGAATCCACCGGAGGGGTAGGCAGCGGTCACAACGCCGCGGGTGGTTACGACCTGACCCGCGTAAGGTGTTGCACTGCCGGTTCCCTGAATCTGGTCGATCGGAATAACCTGACCGGCAGCCGGAGGTTCAGGCTCCGGTTGGGGCTCGGGTTCGCTTCCGGCTGTCTCACCAGCGGCGTTGGTGGGCGTTACGGCGTCGAGAGCGGTGAAGTCCACTTGATTGTTGTCGGTGTCCACGCCATTGGCGCGGTTCATCGACAGGGTTACCGTGCCGGCCGGACCTTCCTCACGGGCTGTCTCGTAAGAGTTGGATGTTCCATAGCCCAGCAGGTCGACGACGCCGGGCGCCCCCACAACGGAGCCCGTAGCCAGTTCATTCAGCGCGGTGGCCTGGTCGGACAGCACGATCGTTCCGCTGGAACCACTCGGGTTCAGTGCACCGCTGGACACGTCCGGCGCCGGCAGGGCGGCGCCGTTGCTGCTGTTGTTGGTGCCGCCCTGCACAAGGAAGTGCCCGCCAGCCGGGATGGTCCCCTTCAGCGGCGCTACGCCGGTCGGTGCCGCTGCCCCCGACGCTGAGCGATACTGCAGCGACCAGCCATCAAGGCTCACTGGAGCGTCAGTGGTGTTGATCAGCTCAACGAATTTGTGCGTGAACGGTGCGTTGGCACTGCCCCCGTTGACGTATGCCTCATTGATGACGACGCCGGCGCCCGCCTGGGCCTCGACGGTTTCCTCTGCGCTGGCCGGCGAGAACGCCATCGGTGAGGCAAGCAGCCCTACCGAAAGCGCTGAGCACAGCGCGCCCCTCCACGAATTTTTCATTCGTTCTGCTTCTCCTTGACTTTGGCCGGGTTACGGCCGCGAGTGATGCCCGCTGTCGGCGCTGTGCTTCGGCGGAGCTGGCCACGAAAGTGACTATAGGAACTGCCGGTGACATTCCGGCCGCGGCAAGCCAACCACGCCGCAGTGAACGGGTGGTTACCTGGCGGGGAACAGATCAGCCGGGTAGAGACCATTAACGGTGTTTCCCATCGTCGGCCCGGTGGTATCGGACTTCGGCGTCCCGACCCAGCCTCACTCGGTAGTGACGTGGGTCACAGCAGACACCTTCCACATTCAAACACGACTGCTTGCTGTTGGGAACTACTTGTTGGACTCGCGGAGTGTCCCCGTCGAAAGCTCACCGTCGGCATTGCCGACGAGGCACACCACTGACCGTCCGCCGTCTTCGGTCCATTCCGACTCGACGGGATAGAAGTATTGAAGGTCAAGGACGGACGCGTCATGCTCCACGCCAACGAAGTCAAGGAATTCAGTACGACAGAACTCCTGCGCCTGCGCATCTGCCTCGCCGATGCCCGGATAGTCGCCCTGGGGCAGTTCGGTAGTGGCGTACACCTCGAACGCGTGCGGCTCGGCACACGGAATCACCTGAATGTTCGGATCTGTCGCCGTGCCGGAATCCGTCATGCACTGACCCTGCTGCAGGTCCTTCGCCTTGACCTCGGCAGCCTCCCGCGCCTTCGAAACTTCGACGGCCGCCGGAGATCCGGAAGGTGAGACGCCGTCGTCATTCCCGGCAGCGCAGCCGCCGGCCACAGCCGCCATGGCCGCCACGGAAACGGGCAGAAAATATCGGCTCGGGGCGGCGATCATCATCGACAGGCTCCTCGTCGTTGTCTGCATTTCCGGGAGCCTACCCGATGGAATTCCGGTCCCAGCGCGAAAAAGCCTCAGTGAAGCAGAAGCACCCCCGTCCTTCAGGGCGGGGGTGCAACTGGTGAGCCTGGCTCAGCTCGATGCGGAAGGTAAGGGATTCGAACCCTTGAGACGGGGTTACCGTCCACTGGTTTTCAAGACCAGCTCCTTCGGCCGCTCGGACAACCTTCCTCAGAGGAATAGTGTTTCATGCAGAGCAGGCTGTACAAAACTCCCGACCAGCGGGGCAGATCCAGAAAGGCAACGATGAAAGCCGTAGTGCTGCGCGAGTTTGGTGGACCGAGCGTCCTCGAGGTGTCCAGAGTCGAGCCACCGCGTCCGCAAGCGGGCGAGGTGCTGATCGATGTCGTCGCGGCCGGGTTGAATCGGGCGGATGTGCAGCAACGCAGAGGCGTGTACCCGCCGCCGCCCGGCGCGTCCGAGTACCCCGGCCTTGAGGTGTCGGGGAGGATTGCCGACGCCGGCTCCTCGCATTTTCAAACGGGTGACGCAGTCGTTGCGCTGCTCGCTGGCGGTGGCTATGCCGAGCAGGTGGCGGTCCCCGCGGGGCAGGTTCTTCCCCTCCCCGGCGGCGTGGACCTGGTGGCGGGCGCGGGGCTGCCCGAGGTGGCGGCGACGGTGTACTCCAACCTGGTCCTGACTGCTGGACTGTGCCGTGGGGAAACGGTCCTCATTCACGGCGCGTCCGGTGGAATCGGCACCATGGCCATCCAGCTTGCACGCGCGTTGGGTGCCCGGACCATCGTGACGGCGGGAACGCCGGAGAAGCTTGCCTTCGCGCGGTCCCTCGGCGCGGAGGTCGGCGTGAACTATCGGGAACAGGACTTCGTCGCGGAGGTGGGCTCGGCCACGGCCGGCCGCGGTGCGGACGTGATTCTCGACGTCGTCGGAGCCAAATACCTCAGCCGCAACGTTGAAGCGCTGGCGACCGGGGGTCGGCTCGTGATTATCGGGTTGCAGGGCGGTGCGAAGGCTGAACTCAACCTGGGCACCCTCATGGCCAAGCGCGCGTGCGTCAGCGGAACAACGCTGCGTGCGCGGTCTGTGGAGGAAAAGGCGGCCATCATGGCCGGCGTGTACAGGCACATCTGGCCACTTATCGCCGATGGGTCGATCTCCGTGCCTGTCGACCGGACTTTCCCCCTCGCCGACGTGGTGCAGGCACACGACTACTTCGACTCAGGCCGGCACACCGGCAAGGTACTACTGACGCTTCAGGAACCGTGACACTAAGTATGCTTTGTAGATTCCGGGCGATGTGACAAGCTGAAACCACCGGAATCCCAAGGAGGAACCATGGCAAAGCACAGGGCAGAAGGCGAACCGGACCGCGCATCCGACGGCAAGGACGAAGAGTCGGGCCTGCAGCGCGCCGCGGAAAACTGGGCGGAAAACCTCGCCGACCAGGTGAATGACGGCGTCGAGAGCAGCCCCCGTGACACCGCCGATGAAGGGCCTGATCCGCGGACGGAAACCCATGCCAGCCTCAGCGAGGGTTCCAAGCCCCGCGACGGTCGGGACGAGCCCTCCCACTAACGGGCACGCCGCTCACCTCACAGTGAGGGCCGTTTGGCGATTCCCTGACGTGACGCGCCAACGAGCTGTGATCTAGCCCTCATTCCGTTGCTACCTTCGAGAAGTTAATCCACTCAACTTCAAGGGAGCACCATGAGTGAGAGCAAATTCGGTCGCGGGCAGGCGGGGGCGAGCCGCGTCCAACGGAGCGAGGACACAGGGGTCCTCGTCCAGGATCCGGCGTTACCGCCAACAGCGGTAGACCCGGATAAGGAAGACCGCGGCTGGACGCCGCTGAAAATCGCCATCTGGGTAGGCATCGCCCTACTCGGTGGCGTGAGCTGGACGATGCTGGCCATCGTCCGTGGCGAGACGGTCAACGCAATCTGGTTCGTGTTCGCGGCGGCCTGCACCTACCTCATCGCGTACCGCTTCTACTCCAAGTTCATCGAGCGCAAGCTCCTGCAACCCAATGACCGCCGTGCCACCCCCGCCGAGTACAAGGCGGACGGCAAGGACTACGCGGCCACTGACCGCCGGGTGCTCTACGGTCACCACTTCGCCGCAATCGCCGGTGCCGGCCCACTGGTCGGTCCGGTACTCGCTGCGCAGATGGGTTACCTGCCCGGCACCATGTGGATCATCGTTGGCGTCATCCTTGCCGGCGCAGTCCAGGACTACCTCGTCATGTTCTTCTCCATGCGCCGCGGAGGACGTTCGCTGGGACAGATGGCGCGCGAGGAACTCGGCCTGGTCGGCGGCACCGCAGCCCTGGTCGCAACCCTCACCATCATGATCATCATCGTCGCGATCCTGGCCCTCGTGGTCGTCAACGCGCTCGGTGAAAGCCCCTGGGGGGTCTTCTCCGTATCGATGACAATCCCCATCGCTCTGTTCATGGGCGTCTACCTGCGCTACATCCGGCCCGGCAAGGTGTCCGAAGTGTCCCTCATCGGGTTCGCGCTGCTGATGCTCGCGATCATCTCGGGCGGTTGGATTGCCGAAACCGAGTGGGGCGTCGCCCTCTTCACGCTCGATCGCGTCACCATTGCCTGGGGCATCATCATCTACGGCTTCATCGCGGCCGTCCTGCCGGTATGGCTGCTGCTCGCTCCCCGCGATTACCTTTCCACCTTCATGAAGATCGGCACGATCGTCATGCTGGCTGTGGCAATCGTGATCATCCGTCCGGAAATCAATGTCCCGGCGGTGAGTGAGTTCGCCACCCGCGCAGACGGCCCGGTTGTGCCGGGAACCTTGTTCCCGTTCCTGTTCGTGACCATCGCCTGTGGTGCGCTCTCCGGGTTCCACGCACTGATTGCGTCCGGAACCACCCCGAAGATGATCGAGAAGGAGCGCCAGACCCGTTTCATCGGTTACGGCGGCATGCTCATGGAGTCCTTCGTGGCCATCATGGCCCTCGTGGCGGCGCTGTCGATCGACCGCGGCATCTACTTCGCGATGAACTCGTCCGCCGCAGCAACGGGCGGCACCATTGAGGGCGCCGTCGCGTTCGTCAACGGACTGGGGCTGACCGGTGTCAACCTCACCCCTGAGGCGCTGAGCACTCTTGCCACCAACGTCGGCGAGGAATCAGTCGTGTCCCGCACCGGCGGTGCGCCGACGCTGGCTGTCGGCATCGCACAAATCATGCAGGGACTCATCGGCGGCGCAGGCATGATGGCGTTCTGGTACCACTTCGCAATCATGTTCGAGGCACTGTTCATCCTGACTGCGGTCGACGCCGGCACCCGGGTTGCACGGTTCATGCTGCAGGACAGCATCGGCAACTTCATCCCGAAGTTCAAGGACACCTCGTGGCGGGTGGGCGCCTGGGTCTGCACGGCCATCATGGTGGGAGGCTGGGGCGCGATCCTGATTATGGGAGTCACGGACCCGCTGGGCGGAATTAATACCCTGTTCCCGCTCTTCGGTATCGCGAACCAACTCCTCGCGGCCATTGCCCTGGCTGTCTGCATGGCGATCTGCGCGAAGAAGGGCGCCTTCAAGTACCTGTGGATCCCGGCGCTGCCGCTGACCTTTGCGGCAGTGGTCACCATTTCGGCGTCGTTCCTCAAGATCTTCTCGCCGGTTCCCGCCGTGGGTTACTGGGCCAACCACATGGCGTTCCGGAACGCCCTGGCCGCAGGAGAGGAGAGCTTCGGCAACGCGCCTACGGTCGAGGCGATGGAAAAGGTGGTCCGCAACACCTTCATCCAGGGGACGCTATCCATCTTCTTCGTGACTCTGGCGATCATCGTCATCGTTACAGCGGTCATGGCTACCATCAGGGCGTACCGCGCGGGCGGCGGGCCGAGCGCCGAGGACCCGGCCGTCCCCTCGCGCACCTTCGCCCCGGCGAGCCTGATCGCGACACCGGCGGAGAAGGAACTCGAAAAGCAGTGGGCGAGCCTGCCGCAGGACAAGAAACCGGAACGGGTAGGCCACTGATGAGCGTCAAGGAGCTGATCTGGCTCTTCAAGGGTGTGATGGGCGAGAACGCGTACCAGCAGTATCTCGACTACCACGCGGCCACCCACAACAGCGGGCCGCCCATGACGGAGCGGCAGTTCTGGCGTGACAAGACCGACCGCCAGGACGCCAATCCGGAGGGCCGCTGCTGCTAGGGCTGAAACACCGAAGATAAGGCGGGTTCGACTACGGTCGCACCCGCCTTATCTGCGCTCAACGTCCCTAGCGCCACCGAACGCGAGCGTGGTTTGCTGGATGAATGACTGAGAATCTGCCAGAACACCTCCGCGAAGACATCGGCGTTCCCACTCCGGCGGACGCCTCCGATGACGAACACCTCCGTGAAGACGCCAACATCCCCACCGAAGAGAACGACGGCGGCCCCGAGTTCTCCGAGGACCACTTCACGTCCGGACAGCTCAACGCCGGGCAGCGCGTGCCGGGCCTGAGCCCGGCCGGTGAGTACGCAACCGGCCGCCAGGAGGAACTTGAGGAGGGCGGGGACTGAGGTGCTCCGCCCGGAGCCTCAGCCCGGCGTGAGAGCATAAACCTATGACCGAACAGCAGCCCGAGCACTTCACTGTCACGCCCGAGCAAGCGGCAAAGGAACACCAGGAGAGCCCAGTCCTCCTCGGAAAACTGGATGCAGGCCGCGGGCTTCCGGAACAGAAAGACGACGGCGGCTCCCGGAACGAAAAAAGCCAGCCCACGAAGCTGACCGAACTGGTGGACGAGCCCGCCAAGGTCATGCGCATCGGCACCATGCTCAAGCAGTTGCTTGAGGAAGTGCGCAGCGCCCCACTGGATGACGCCGGACGCAGCCGTCTCGCTGAGATCCATGAGCGGTCCGTGCACGAACTCGAGGACGGCCTCGCCCCCGAACTGGTCGAGGAACTGCACCGGATCAACCTGCCGTTCACCGACGACTCCGTTCCCACCGACGCCGAACTACGCGTTGCTCAGGCGCAGTTGGTCGGATGGCTCGAAGGACTTTTCCACGGTATTCAGACCGCCCTGGCCGCCCAGCAGATGGTCAACCAGCAGCTCGCAGCGCAGCTTCAGCTGAAGCAGTTGCCTGCCGGCACGGTCATTGCTCCGGGTGTCGTCGTGGGTGAAGACGGTGAACCGAAACGCGCTCCCGGGGCACGGCCCGGTGCGCCACAGAAACCGGACACCCACGGCCCGGGTCAGTACCTGTAGGCGCAGGTAGGGCAGGTGGCTCTTTTCGCGGCGGCCCGGCAGGGCCGCAAGGATGATGCCGAGCTCGGCACGGGTGTGTGGCGCCGCGCCCACGACCGTTTCCGGCGCGGCCTCGACCGCTACCACCAGATCCTCGAAGGCGTGGAGGACGACGCCGTTTACAACGAGCTGGCCGGCCTCGCCAATGAGCTGGCCCAGTTGCTGCCACGGGTGCGCGAGTGCTGCGTGGCAGCGCAGGCGCAGCATCCGAGCGAGGGACTGGATATCCCCGGCGCACTCCTGGCGGTTCACCGGGCGCTGTCCCGCGCCGGCAATGCGCTTGCAACCACGGCCGAGGCTGCGGCGATGGCCCGTCTCGACGGTGAACGGTGGGGTATCGCGTCGGCCGGGCTGGACAACGTCCGGCGGCGGGCGGAAGTAGTCGCCGAGGACGTGACCGAAGCTGAACGTTTGCTCTCAGGATCCGGCCAGTAGGAATACTTGAGGCCGGGCATGAGTTGGCATTGTTCGGCAAAGCAATCAGTCATCGAAAGGGATACATGAGCACCTCACCCAACCTGACGTTCAACGACGGCCGTACCGTTCCCCAGCTGGGCTACGGCGTGTGGCAGGTCGACGACGCTACCGCAGAGGACGTCGTCGGTCGCGCCTTCAAGGCCGGTTACCGCCACATCGACACGGCGAAGATCTACGGTAACGAGGCTGGGGTAGGTCGGGCGATTGACGCCTCCGGCCTGGGCCCCGAAGAGCTGTTCATCACCACCAAGCTGTGGAACGCGGATCAGGGTTACGAGAGCACGCTCGAGGCCTTCGAGGGGTCCATGCAGCGGCTTGGCCTCGAAACCCTCGACCTCTACCTCATCCACTGGCTCCAGCCGAAGCAGGGCAAGTACGTGGACACCTGGAAGGCGCTGATCGAACTCCAGAAGCGCGGACGTGTGCGCTCCATCGGTGTCTCGAACTTCACGGTCGAAGCGCTGCAGGAAATCATCGACGAGACCGGCGTTGTGCCCGCGATCAATCAGGTCGAGACCCATCCGTACTTCAACCAGGCTGAATTGCGCGCCTTTGAAGCGGACAAGGGAATCCTGCACGAGTCGTGGTCGCCGCTTGGATCAGGCAAGGGCCTGCTGGAAGATCCGGTGCTCGCCAGGATCGCTGAGGAGCGCAACGCCACCCCCGCACAGGTTGTGCTGGCGTGGCACCTCGCGCTCGGCTCCGTCGTAATCCCGAAGTCGGTGACTGAGTCCCGCATCATCGAGAACTGGGGCGCTCTCGAGGTCTCACTGACTGAGTCGGACATCGAAGCGATCAACGGCCTCGACAAGGGAGAGGCCGGCCGTATTGGAGCCAATCCCGCGACTGCGGATTTCTCCTGATCGGTAGTTTCGCGCACGTAGCCGCACGGTAGCTGTCCCCCAAAGGGTGCAGGCACTGCATTCGTTGTCCTCAACGTATGCGGCGTCTGCACCCTTTTTGTGTGAACAATGGTTCCCATGAACAGCGACACCGTACATCTCATGATCGGCACCTACCCGGCGGACGGCGCAGAG
Source organism: Arthrobacter sp. M71 S08 (assembly GCF_059089725.1). Taxonomy (NCBI): domain Bacteria; kingdom Bacillati; phylum Actinomycetota; class Actinomycetes; order Micrococcales; family Micrococcaceae; genus Arthrobacter; species Arthrobacter sp. M71 S08. Next base: position 150,137 of record NZ_JBNHEY010000007.1, read on the forward strand.
CCCGGGTCAGGCGAGGGCATCTGGCGGGTAAATCTGGACCGCCGCAGCGGCGCGCTCAGCGGCGAGGAACTCGCTATTACGACGACGGCGCCCTCCTTCCTGGCGTTCCACCCTTCCGGCCGTGTGCTGTACGCGGTGGGGGAGACGGAGCAGGGCGAGGTGAGCGCCTTCGGCGTCGACGGCGACGACCTGACACACCTGCGCTCTGTGCCCACCGGCGGCGCCTTCCCCTGCCACCTTCTGGCCTCGCGGGAAGCGCTCTGGGTCGCCAACTACGGTGACGGTGCCGTCAGCCGGTTGGACCTCAACGAGGATGGGGAGCCCGCCGAAGTGCCGGCGGTTTACCGGAATTCTGGAGCGGGCCCCAATACGGAGCGGCAGGAGGGTCCGCACGCGCATTACATTCATGACGCCGGGAACGGTGAGGTGTGGGTAAGCGATCTTGGCACCGACGAGTTGCGCAGATTCACCCCGTCCGGTCCTGACGGCCTTGCGGCGGTGCTGCCGCCGGGCACGGGGCCACGGCACCTGGCAGCGCTGGCGGGCGGCGCCGTCGTAATCGGTGAACTGGACTCCCGCCTGCACATGATCTCAGCTGACGGAAGCGGGTCGCTCCTCTCAAGCCAGCCCGCGCTCGGCACTTCCGTGCCGGACGGGCAGCCGAGTCAACCGTCCCACATCGACGTGGGCGCATCCACGGCAACGCGCCACCTGCTCTACGCCGCAACCCGGGGTCCGGACGTCCTCGCCGTGTTCGCGGTGGAGGGCGGGCGGACGCTGACTCACCTGTCGGACACGCCGGTCGGAGGAGCCTGGCCGCGGCATTTCGGGGTCGTGCCCGCGAGTGATGCCTCCGCGGACTTCGTGATCGTGGCGAACCAGTACTCGTCCACTCTCGATGTGCTGCGTGTCGACGGCACCGGTCATGCCGAGCAGGTCCGCTCACTCCCGCTGCCGGTTCCGGCCTGCGTCATCCGGAGCCGGTGAGCGTCTCGTCTGAGAGGATGGAGCGCACAATTGCCCGCAGTTGGAGGAGCATTCATGGATGATCACGACCTGTATGGCGCATTTACCCATATACGGGAAGTTGTGCGCTCGGATGCCGAGTCCGACGAGCAGAACTGGCTGGACTTCAACCGCCGGTTCGACGCCCACTTCCCGAGGCTGTACCGGCTCTTCGAATCGCTGTACGGGAACCGAAGCGACTGGCTGGACCAGCTCACCCAGCTGGTCCTGTTGGCCGCCCGCTCCTGGGCTACCCGTTCCCCCGAACTGAAGGTGCTGGACCGCGAGGAGGAACAGGACACCGCCTGGTTCCTGTCCAACAAAATGCTGGGCGGGGTCTGCTACGTCGACAGATACGCCGAGAACCTCGACGGCGTGCGGAACCGCATCCCGTACTTCAAGGAACTGGGACTCACCTACCTGCACCTCATGCCGCTGTTCCTGGCCCCGGAGCCAAACTCGGACGGCGGCTATGCCGTGTCGAGCTACCGCGAGGTCAACCCGCAGTTAGGAACGATGGAGCAGCTCCGCGAACTGGCCGCGGAGCTTCGCAACGAAGGCATCAAGCTGGTCGTCGACTTCATCTTCAATCACACCTCGAACGAGCACAGCTGGGCGCTGAAGGCGGCGGAGGGGGATCCCCGTTACAGCGACTACTACTGGATTTACCCTGACCGCACCATGCCGGACGCCTTCGAGACCCACGTCCGCGAGATCTTCCCTGACGATCACCCGGGGTCCTTCGTTCAGCTCGACGACGGCCGCTGGGTCTGGGCCACATTCCACAGCTTCCAGTGGGACCTGAACTATTCGAACCCCGAGGTCTTCCGGGCGATGGCGGAGGAAATGCTCTTCCTCGCGAACCAGGGCATCAGCATTCTGCGGATGGACGCGGTTGCATTCGTCTGGAAACAGCTGGGCACCCCCTGCGAGAACCTGCCAGAGGCGCACCTGCTCCTGCAGGCGTTCAACGCGGTATGCCGGCTGGCAGCGCCCTCGCTGCTTTTCAAGTCCGAGGCAATCGTGCACCCGGACCAGGTGGCGGAGTACATCGACCCGGGGGAGTGTCAACTCTCCTACAATCCCCTCCAGATGGCGTTGATTTGGGATGCCATGGCCACGCGGGACGTCTCGCTCCTGTCACAGGCGCTCGAACGTCGGCATGACCTTCCCGAGGGCACAACCTGGGTGAACTACGTGCGCAGCCACGACGACATCGGTTGGACCTTTGCCGATGAAGACGCCGCCGAGCTGGGGATCAACGGGTTCGAGCACCGCCGGTTCCTAAACTCCTTCTACGTCAACCGCTTCCCCGGCAGCTTCGCGCACGGCGTCCCGTTCCAGGACAACCCCAAAACCGGTGACTGCCGCATCTCAGGGACGACGGCGTCGCTTCTGGGAGTGGAGCAGGAACCAGCCGCTGCTGTCGAGCGAATCCTCCTCGCGCATTCCATCATCCTGAGCACTGGCGGCCTGGCGCTGATCTACCTCGGTGACGAAGTGGCCCAGGAAAACGACTACGCCTACACCTCCGAAGTCGGGCATGAGGCCGACAGCCGCTGGGTTCACCGGCCGCAGTATCCAATGGAGGGTTATGCGAAGCGAACGGATCCGGGCTCGCCCCAGGGTGCGGTGTACTCGGGATTGAAGGAGCTCATCGCCGTCCGGTCAACCACACCGGAGTTCGCGGGCACGCGGTTGGTGGATTTCCACACCGGAAACCGGCATGTGCTCGGGTACCAGCGGCCCGGCGCCGGCACTGTGGTCCTTGTGCTCGCGAACTTCGCGGATGACCCCCAGACGGTCTCGGCCGAGACGCTGTCAGGATTCCATGGCACAGCCGCGGACCTGCTCGCCGGTGTCCAGGTCCACCTTGATTCCGGACTCGGGCTTGCTCCGCGAAGTTTCCTCTGGTTGAGGGCTTCCCTGGCGAGCTGAGCCCCTGGTTACGGCATCCGGTGCTACCGGCCGGGCTCGATCGACAGTATGCTTACTATTCCGATGAGCAGCCCACAGTGAGGCGACTATGCGAGCAATGGTGTACCGCGGTCCTTACAAGATCCGCGTGGAAGAAAAAGACATCCCTGCAATCGAGCACCCGAATGATGCCATCATTCGGGTTACCAGAGCCGCGATCTGCGGTTCGGACCTGCATCTCTACCACGGCATGATTCCGGACACTCGTGTTGGAACAACGTTCGGGCACGAGTTCATCGGTGTAGTTGAGAAGGTCGGCGGCTCTGTGCAGAGCCTCAGTCCGGGGGACCGGGTGATGGTTCCGTTCAATGTCTACTGCGGATCCTGCTACTTCTGCGCCCGTGGTCTCTTCTCCAACTGCCACAACGTCAATCCCAACGCGACGGCGGTGGGAGGCATCTACGGCTACTCGCACACCAGCGGCGGGTACGACGGCGGTCAGGCCGAATACGTGCGCGTCCCCTTCGCTGATGTCGGGCCCTCGCTCATTCCGGAGTGGCTGGATGACGAGGACGCCCTCCTCATGACCGACGCCCTCGCCACCGGCTATTTCGGCGCGCAGCTGGGCGACATCGTGGAGGGGGACACCGTCGTCGTCTTCGGTGCGGGACCGGTGGGGCTCTACGCGGCGAAGTCCGCGTGGCTGATGGGAGCGGGCAGGGTGATCGTCATCGATCAACTGGAGTACCGCCTGGAAAAGGCGCGGACGTTCGCGCACGCCGAGACGTTCAACTACACCGAATACGACGACATTGTGGTCGAAATGAAGAAGACCACCGACTATCTGGGCGCCGATGTTGTCATTGACGCCGTTGGGGCCGAGGCGGACGGCAACTTCCTTCAGCACGTGAGCGCAGCAAAGTTCAAGCTTCAGGGCGGCTCACCCATCGCGCTCAACTGGGCCATCGATTCTGCACGCAAGGGCGGCAACGTCTCCGTCGTCGGCGCCTACGGGCCCGTCTTCAGCGCGGTGAAGTTCGGTGACGCAGTCAACAAGGGGCTCACGCTGCGGATGAACCAATGCCCGGTCAAACGGCAGTGGCCGAGGCTTTTGGAGCACATTCGTAACGGCTATCTGAAGCCGAACGACATCGTCACCCACCGCATACCGCTCGAGCACATCGCAGAGGGATATCACATCTTCTCGGCCAAGCTGGATAACTGCATCAAGCCGCTGATCGTTCCGAACGCAAGCTAGGAGAGTTCCGTGCACTCAACGCCTTACGTCGCCAACAAGCCCAAGGACAATGAGACCCGCGAGGAACTGAGGGCGCGCATTCCCGGATGGGGCGCAGATCTGGACCCGGCGGACCGGCCGTCCTACCCTAAGGAGCGGCTGGACCCGTTCTTCACCGGCGCCCACTGGGACTTCCCCGAAGAGCAACCAGGCAGGGATGACCGCGAGCGCTCGATAGAACACGAGATTGTTCCGCCGGTCTTCGGCACGTCCGTCCCACTCAAGGGCCTCTCGGGGATGATTCGGCGCCACGCGTATGCGTCCTACAGCGAGGGGCGTGCTGCTCACTGGCTGCTCCTGATCCTCGGCGACCGCGTTGATGCGTGGGAGAGCCATCTTCGCTCCTTCGCCTCAGCACGGCCGGACAACCCCGTAACCCAGACGGGCATCCTGTCGGAGAAGCGCCGGCACGGCATCGCGTCGCGCTTCGGAGTGAAACGGTCGGACATCAATCACCAGTGGATAGACCCGTTGATCGTGGGCGGTCCGTGGGTAGCGGCGGGCGGCGCCGCCGTTCTCGTCGCGAGGAAGCTGGCTCGACGACGGTAGGCGACAGTATTCGGTAGCCACAGAAGCCAGGGCACAAAAAGAGCCTCCTGCCAGAGTCGAACTGGCGACCTTCTCATTACGAGTGAGACGCTCTACCGACTGAGCTAAGGAGGCTGGTGGCGGAAAGTCTTCGAAAACTCAAAGGCTCATTCCACAAGCAATAACTCTATAAGAGCATGCGCTCACTGGTCAAAATCAGCAGCGGACGCCGTCGTCGGGCACGGTGCCGTTGATTAGGAAGTCATCGACGATCGATTCGATGCACTCACCGGCACGACCGTAGGCTGTATGACCCTGCCCTTCCCATGTCACGTGGACGGCGGATTCCAGCTGGTCGGCGAGGGCCAGCGACCACTCGTATGGCGTCGCGGGATCACCGGTGGTTCCGATGACGATCATGGGTGGCGCACCAGGTGCACTGGCGGGAGAGGGCTCGAGCACCGGCTTGTGTGCCCAGTCCTTGCAGGCGAGGGCGCCGTAGCTGAGGTACTCACCGAACACAGCCGACGATGCCTCGAGCGCCTTCGCCTCTTCCTCCATCACCTCCGGGTCTGCTGACAGAGGATAGTCGAGGCACGTTACCGCTGTGAACACGGCCGACGCGTTGGTGAGGTATTCGCCGTTGGGTTGGCGCTCCGCGCTGAGGTCGGCAAACCGGAGGAATTCAGTGGGATCGCCCTGCAGCGCCTTGTCGATCGCCGCTGTGAGAGCCGGCCAGCTCGCGCTGTCGTACATCGGAAGCACAAAGCCCTGGAAGAAGGTTCCGATCGTGACCGTCCGGCCGTCGGCTGCGGTCATCGGGCTCTCCTCAACCGATTCGAAGAGGCCATCGATGACCGCCACGCCCTCCTCAACGTCACCGGGAAGCGGACAGTCACTCTTCGACTGGCAATCGGCGACGTAATTCCGCAGCGCCTCGTCGAACGCGGCAACCTGGCCCGCCGTGATCTCGGCAGAACTCAATGAGGGATCCACGGCACCGTCGAGCACAAAGCGCCCCACATTGTCAGGGAACAGCCCGGCGTACGCCGCGCCCAGCTGGGTCCCGTAGGAAAAGCCCAGGTAGTTCAGCTGCGCGTCACCCACCACCGCGCGCAGGATGTCCATGTCTTTCGCGGCGCTGACCGTGTCGACGTAACCCAGCAGTTCACCGGTTCGCTCCGCGCACAGGTCCGCGTACTCCGCCGAGTCCGCCTCGAGTATCTCCAGCGCCTCCGCGTCGGTGGCCTCCGGAGGAATCGTCTCAGTGCGCGCTTCGTCGCGTTCCTCGTCCGTCAGGCATTCCACGGCGGAGGACCGGTTGACCCCGCGCGGATCGAAACCCACCACGTCGTACGACTGGCGCAAGCGGTCGCTGAGAATGAAGTCCGCCGAGTCACGAATCAGGTTGTAACCGGAACCGCCGGGACCGCCGGGGTTCACCAGCAGTGAGCCCTGTGCGTCACCGGAGGCATCGAGTCTAATCGCGGCGATGTCAATGGATGCCCGGCCGGGATCGCTGTAGTCCAGGGGCACCTTCACGGTGGCGCAGGCCAGTTCGTCCTCGCATTCAGCCCAGCTCACCTCCTGGGAGTAGAACTCCTGAAGATTCTCCGGGACATCCCCGATCACTTCAGGGGGCGCGGTCACCGCGCCGGTCTCCGGACCAGCAGTGCAGCCTGAAAGCACCAGACCGACGACGACGGCGGCAGCACCTGCCAGCGCGCGCAGGGGTGAGCGGCGCGCGGGTTGGGAGTGTGTCACGCAGATGGGTCCTTCTCTGGCAGGAGGCTGACAGCCATCGCTTCGATGGCCAGCAGCGGGGCGATATTCGTTCCAACGATTCGGGTTCGCACTTTGTTGATGGCCTCGATCCGGCCGAGAGTCTGTTCCGGCGTTCCGTGCTGCGCATAGCGCTCGAGTTCAGGCCGCAACGGCTCGTTCACCAGGTAACCGCCCGTGCCGAGCTGAAGCATGAGAACGTCGCGGTAGAACGAGGTGAGGTCAGTGAGCGCCCGGTCGAAATAGTCGTTCTTCGAACGTTTGGCCCGCCGGTTCTGGTCTTCCTCCAGCCGCTTGACCTGTGCACGGATGGCCGGGGGCAGGGTTCCGGATTCAGGGGCGCCGAGGGAGGTCAGCAGAGCGGCCTTCTCCTCTGCGTCCCGCTGCTCGAAGGAACTCTGCGCTTCGGCTTCGGCGAGCTTCACCAGATCCGCGGCGGCTTTCATGGCGCCGGCTATGTTGCGCAGGTTCAGCGGCAGCCGCACGATCTGGTTACGCCGTTCGCGGGCGTCCGCGTCGGTGGCGAGACGTTTTGCGACACCGATGTGGCTCTGGGCGGCACGGGCGGCCGCTTCGGCGATGATCGGGTCGATTCCGTCCCGCTGCACCAGCAGGTCCGTCACCGCCTCGACCGGCGGAACGCGGAGACTGACGGAGCGGCACCGGGACCGGATGGTCACCAGCACATCGCCGGGACTCGGTGCGCAGAGCAGCCAGATGGTGCGCGGAGGAGGTTCCTCGATCGCTTTCAGGAGAACGTTGGTGCTGCGTTCCTGCATACGGTCGGCGTCTTCGACAATGATGACGCGCCAGCGGCCGGTGGACGGCTTGTCCTGTGCCTTTCGCACCAGCTCGCGGGCCTCATCGATGCTGATCGTGACCTTCTCAGTGGTCACATTGGTGATGTCCGCATGCGAGCCCGCCAACGCCGTCCTGCACGCCTTGCACTCACCGCAACCGCGCTCCTCCAGCAGGTGGCGATCGCAGAGTAGTGCGGCGGCGAAGGCGCGCGCGGCGTTCGAGCGGCCCGAGCCGGGAGGCCCGGTGAACAACCAGGCGTGGCTGGGCTGCTCAGCTGCTGCCGCGCGGCGCAGCTGTTCCACGGCTGCCGCCTGGCCGGTCAGGAACGTCCAGACGCTCATGCGAGGCGTTCCCGGACAGTGCTCGCGATAGTTTGTGCCAGCTCATCGCGCGGGTTGGAGGCGTTCAGCACGAGGTATTGCTCGGGGTTCGACGACGCCTGCTCACGGAAAGCGGCCCGAATCTGCTCATGGAAGGAATCGGGTTCCGATTCCATGCGGTCTTCCGGCGCGGCAGTCGAGGTTCGGCGTCCACGCCCTTCCACATGGTCAACGTCCAGCAGCACGGTGAGATCGGGGCGCAGTCCCTCGACGGCCCAGATGTTGATGTCCAGCACGCTGTCCGTACCCAGACCCCTGCCCACGCCCTGGTAGGCCACGGAGGAGTCGATGTAGCGGTCACAGATCACGACGTCGCCGCGCTCAAGCGCTGGGAGAATCACCTGGTGTACGTGGGCAGCCCGGGCTGCGGCAAAGATCAGGGCCTCCGTGCGGGCGTCGATGTGGCCGTGCCCGTGTTCAAGGACGAGGGAGCGCAGCTTCTCACCGATCTCGGTTCCGCCGGGTTCGCGGGTGCGGACCACTGTATGGCCGTCGGCCTCAAGCGCTTCAGCGAGCCGGACAGCCTGCGTGGATTTGCCGGCGCTGTCTCCACCTTCGAAGGCAATGAACATGCCAGCGGTGCGGCGGGGGCTCTGAGATGTCACTGAATCAGCCTACCGACTTGAGGTGCATACCCGTTCCCCCAAGGTCATGCCTGTGGACCACCCGCGTCGAGCGGGCATTCAGGAGCTGATTCTCGCTCAAGACTCTGTAATAACTGCCCGCTCGATGCGAAAGACCTCCACCCGGACCAACTAACCTGATTGAATGACCCAGCACGCGCACCTTGCCCCGGATACGCTCACTGTGGCCGCAGGCCGCCCGTCCCGCGAGCACGATTCACCGGTCAACGCGCCGATTGTGCTGTCATCCACCTTCCACGAGACCGCACCGCCCACCGGAAGCGACCGCATCTATGCGCGTATGTCGAACCCCACCTGGGATCCCTTCGAGGAGGCGCTCGCCCAACTTGAGGGTGCCGCGCTGCCGGCGCTCGCTTTTGCCTCAGGACTCGGAGCTGCCGCCGCGGCACTGTCGCTGGTACCGACCGGGGGAGTGGTGGTCATACCGCGCCACGCATACGGTGGCTCGGTGTCGCTGGCGCTCGCAGAGGAGGCCCGCGGCCGCCTGACGGTCAGGCAGGTGGACATCGCCGACACTGACCAGGTTCTGGAACAGCTCGACGGCGCCGACATGCTCTGGCTGGAAAGCCCCACCAACCCCATGCTTGAAGTTGCCGACACAGCGGTCCTCACGGACGCTGCCCATGCAGCTCACGCCGTCGTCGTCGTCGATAACACCTTCAACACACCGCTGGTGTGTCGGCCGCTGGACTACGGCGCCGACGTCGTCCTGCACTCCGTCACCAAGTATCTGGCCGGTCATTCCGACGTCGTCCTCGGCGCGCTGGTCACCTCCAACGCCGAACTGCGCGACCAGTTGACCTCCTACCGAACACTGCACGGCGCGATCGCCGGGCCGTTCGAAGTATGGCTCGCGCTTCGCGGACTGCGCACCCTTGCGTTGAGGATGGAACGAAGCCAGGCCAACGCGCTGGAGCTTGCGCGGCGACTTGAGGCTCACCCGTCCATCGCCCGCGTCCGGTATCCGGGATTACCTGCAGACCCGGGCCACGAGCGCGCCACCGCACAGCTCAAGGGCTACGGCGGCATCATCAGCATCGAGCCGACCGGCGGGCGGGAAGCCGCCGATGCCCTCGTTGCAGCCGTCCGCCTGTGGCTTCCGGCCACTTCCCTGGGCGGCGTCGAGTCCCTGATCGAACGACGACGGCGCCAGCCCGGCGAGCCCAAGACGGTCCCGGAGGCGCTGGTTCGCCTGTCCGTGGGCATTGAAAACGTTGAGGATCTCTGGGCTGATCTCGAAACGGCACTCTCATCCACGCCCGATAACGGTTGGACTGATCTCGAAGCGGCACTCTCATCCGCGCCGGATAACGGTTAGGCTGATTTCGTGGAAATTGTGCTGTGGACCGAGTTCTGGCTGTTCAAGGGCCTCGCTTTTCTCGCGCTCGGTATTGAACTGTGGGCGCTGGCTGACTGCGTGCAGCGCAAGCCCTCGTCCTTCGAAGCAACGTTCAAGCGCACGAAGGGTTTCTGGCTGGGCATGACCGCCGGGGCTGCAGGTATCGGCGCACTCACCGCCTGGGCGGGTGCCGCCGGATTGTTCGGCCTGCTGCAGCTCGCCGCCGTCATCGCGGCCTGCGTCTACCTCGCCGACGTGAAGCCCGCGGTCAGCGAAGTTCAGGGCAGCGGACCTTACGGGTCCTGGTAAATCACAGGGCCTGGCAAATCACAGGGGAGAAACGGCCTCCCAGGCGACGGTGATTTCGCCGAGACGCCACCGGGATGGGCCGTCGAGAAGCGGCCACCCCGCATTGGCCATTGAAGAACACATGCGCATCCAGCGCTGCCGGTGACCAAAGGAGCCGAGCGGCGCCGCGTCGAACCAGGCCCGATCGAGCGCCTGCAGGTAATCGAACACCCGTTCACCGGGAACATTGCGGTGGATCAGCGCCTTCGGCAACCGTTCAGCCACATCCGAGGGCAACTCAAACCCTCCAAAGCGCAGCGAGATACTCAGCGACAGCGGCCCCGCCACGGTGACCGCCGCCCAGGTGGAGCGCCGTCCGATCTCGTCACAGGTCCCGTCAATGAACAGCCCGTTCTTCGACAGCCCGCCGCGCACACGGTCCCAGTGCGCCAGGTACTCGTCCTCACCGTACTGGCGCAGCACATTGAATGCGCGCACTACGACCGGACGCCGCCCGTTGAGCGGCAACTCGAAGCCGCCCTGTACAAAACTCAGGCCCGGCCGTTCAAGCGCACGGGCCGCGCGGACGCGCTCGGGGTCGATCTCTATGCCCACAACCTCAACGTCGTTACGCACTGCACCCAGGCGAGTGGAGAGCTCGACGGCGGTGACCGGCGTCGCGCCGTAACCAAGGTCCACCACGAGCGGGTCGTCGGCTCCCCGGATACGCCATGCCTGTGGACCGGCAAGCCACCGGTCCATGCGCCGCAACCGGTTCGGATTGGTGGTCCCCCGCGTGATGGCTCCCACCGGCTTACCGGGCTTTCGTAATGGCACCGTACAAGGTTACGGGTAATGAAACCGCCATCCGGAGCCGATCGGATGCCGCTCATGGCCAAATACGGCAGACTTGGGCCATGACTTCTTACAAAGTGATCCTGCTGCGCCATGGCCAGAGCGAGTGGAATGAAAAGAACCTTTTCACAGGCTGGGTGGACGTGGCGCTAACGGAACTGGGCCGCAAGGAAGCCGTACGCGGCGGCGAGCTGCTGGTGGAGCATGACATCCTGCCGGACATCGTCTACACCTCACGGCAGAAGCGTGCCATCATCACCGCGAACCTTGCGCTGGAAGCGGCTGATCGGAGCTGGATCGATGTCAAGCGCGACTGGCGCCTCAACGAGCGGCACTACGGTGCGCTGCAGGGCAAGGACAAGGCGCAGACGCTTGCCGAGTTCGGCGAGGAACAGTTCATGGAGTGGCGCCGCTCGTATGACACGCCCCCGCCCCCCCTCGATGATTCCAGCGAGTATTCCCAGGCCAATGATCCGCGCTACGCGGACCTCGGCGACAACGTGCCGCGTACCGAGTGCCTCAAGGACGTCCTTGACCGGTTCCTGCCGTACTGGGAATCCGATATCAGCGTGGACATCAAGTCCGGCAAGACGGTGCTCATCGCGGCGCACGGTAACTCCCTCCGCGCACTGGTCAAGCACCTTGACGGCATTAGCGACGCGGACATCGCCTCACTGAACATCCCCACCGGTATCCCGCTCGTGTACGAACTGGACGAGGACCTCAAGCCCATCAAGGCCGGTGGTACGTATCTCGACGCCGACGCCGCTGCGGCCGCCATCCAAGCGGTCGCCAACCAGGGCAAAGCCAAGCACTAGCAGCCGACGCATTTATACAACGACGGCGGCCCGCCTCCTGGGAAAGGAGGCGGGCCGCCGTCGTTGCTGGCTCAGTTGTGTCAGTTGAGTGGAGCGCTGGGCTGCCATTCCCCGGTGACGAGGTAGGTGACCTTCCGTGCAACGGAGACGCCGTGGTCAGCAAAACGCTCGAAGTAGCGGCTGGCAAGCGTGACATCCACGGTGGTCGGTGCGGATGCAATCCAGTCCGCGGCGGCAACAGCCTTGAAGACTCCTGCGTGCAGCTCATTGATCCGCGAGTTGTGCGCGTAGATCTCGTTGCTCAGCTCAAGATTGCGGGTTTCGAGCAGTTGGGTGACCTTGCTCGCGATCGCGATGTCCAGCTGCGCCATCTCATTGAAGGTGGGCCGGATGCTCTCGGGGATCACATACTCCGGGAAGCGAAGACGCGCGAGCTGGGCGATGTGCCGGGCGAGGTCGCCCATCCGCTCGAGCGACGCGCTCATCCGCAGGGCGCCGACGATCATGCGTAAGTCACTGGCAACCGGCCCTTGGAGTGCGAGCACGTCGATGGCACGCTCGTCGAGGTCGTTCTGAAGGAAGTCGATGCGTGCATCCGCGGCGATGACTTCCTGCGCCAGCTCGGTGTCCGCTCCCTCAAGCGCGGTAGTGGCCTTCTGCATGGCCTCTGAAACCAGCTTCGAGATCTCGATGAGTTCTTCGCCGATATGGTGAAGCTCCGCCTGAAAAACCTTACGCACGTGGCGTCCTTTCCCTTTGAGGTGCTGAACGGGCGCAAATGCGCAGTCCTGTCCAGCACGATTTCAGCTCCCGCTTAACTGTTACGCGCCTTTAGGTGAACGTTAGTTGAACCACTGGTCCAAAGCCACCGGATCAGCAAGGGGCGTCACAACCACGGCCTAAGCTAGATTCGTGGATCCTGTACTGCTGAGTCTCGTTGCCGGGCTGGTCGGCCTCGCCATCGGCGTGGCTGGCATCCTCGCGTTCCGGGCCAGCGAGGTGCAGCGCCGTGCGCGCCTCGACTCCGATGAACCCGTGCTCCCCAAAGGGGCGGCCGATGTGCTCTCCGTGGTCGGACGCGCCTACGTCATCGTTGATGCGATCGACGGCGTGGTCCGCGCCAGCCCGGCCGCCTACGCTTTCGGGCTCGTTCGGGGCCACACGATCGTGCATCGAGAACTCCTCGAACTCACCGCGCGGGTTCGCCGGGACGGGGTCATCGAGGAGCGTCAGCTGGAATTGCCGCGCGGTCCCCTGGGGCAGGGCACCATCATCGTGCAAGCCCGCGTTGCCGCGCTCGGTGAGGAATACATTCTGATCCTGGCTGATGATCGTACCGAGATCACCCGCACCGAAGAGATCCGCAACGACTTCGTCGCAAACGTGTCCCATGAACTGAAGACTCCCGTCGGAGCCATCTCCCTTCTCGCCGAGGCGCTGGATGACGCCGCGTCGGACGAGGTGGCGGTGCGCAGATTCGCCCAGCGGATGCACAAGGAATCAGGCCGTCTCTCGGCCCTGGTCCAGGACATCATCGAACTTTCCCGGCTGCAGGGGACGGACGTCGTACGGCGGGGGAAGCCGGTCAATATCAATGCCGTGCTCGCCGAGGCAGTGGACCGCAACAAACTCCCGGCGGAAAGCAAGCACATCGACATCGTGGTCGGCGGCAAGATTGATGCGCCGGTGTACGGGGACCCCGATCTACTGATGACTGCCTTTCGCAACCTCATCGACAACGCCATCCGCTACTCGCCGGAGGGAACCAGGGTGGGCGTCGGCCTGCGCTCACGCGACGGGCTTGCGCAGATCTCCGTCACAGACCAGGGCCTTGGCATCACGCCCGAGGAACAGGAACGAATCTTTGAGCGCTTCTACCGCATCGATGCGGCACGCTCACGACAGACCGGCGGCACGGGCCTCGGCCTGAGCATCGTCAAGCATGTCGTCTCGAACCACGGTGGCGAAGTGACCGTGTGGTCGCAGCCGGGCCAGGGCAGCACCTTCACGGTGCGCCTGCCCGAGATGGAGCTCACAGAGGACAATCAGGACGACGCCGGCACCGGGCCCGCCGCCAGCATCACCGGAAGTGCGTCGCCGGTAGGCAAGAAGCACGAGAGTGCGCATAGCGACAAGGGCAACAGCGCCCAGAATCAAGGAGTGAAAGCGTGAGCCGCATCCTGATCGTTGAGGACGAGGAGTCCTTCAGCGACCCTCTGTCCTATCTGCTGGGCAAGGAGGGCTTTGACGCCGTCGTCGTCGATAATGGCCTTGATGCGCTGACTGAGTTCGATCGAGCCGGAGCGGACCTTGTGCTGCTCGACCTTCAGCTCCCGGGACTGTCCGGCACGGAAGTGTGCCGCCAGTTGCGGCAGCGCTCCAGCGTTCCGGTCATCATGCTGACGGCGAAGGACTCGGAAATCGACAAGGTGGTGGGCCTGGAACTGGGGGCCGACGATTACGTCACGAAGCCCTACTCTTCACGGGAACTGGTCGCACGGGTCCGGGCGGTCCTGCGCAGGCAGGGCGAGCCGGAGGAGCTGATCTCCAGTACCGTCGCCGCCGGTCCGGTGCGCATGGACGTTGAGAGGCACGTGGTGAGCGTCAACGGCGCGCAGGTTTCGTTGCCGCTGAAGGAGTTTGAACTGCTCGAGATGCTGCTGCGCAATTCCGGAAGGGTGCTCACCCGCGGACAGCTTATTGACCGGGTATGGGGATCTGACTACGTCGGTGATACCAAGACCCTCGACGTTCACGTCAAACGGCTTCGGGGAAAGATCGAACCCGACCCTTCGGTGCCACGCCACCTAGTTACCGTGCGGGGTCTGGGTTACAAGTACGAACCGTAAATCAGCGTAAGAACGCAGTAGAAACGCAAAAGGCGCCGGTCATCATGACCGGCGCCTTTTGCTGAAGTTCTAGTGGCCTTGTTCAGCGCCTTGTTCAGGAGACTGAGTAGCAGGCGAAGGCTCCGGGGTGAAACCACCGGGGACAAATTCGCGGTACTCCTCGAGCGTTCCGTCCAGGACAGGGACGCGGAACGTCTCGCTCTCTGAGTTAACCGTGAATTCGAGGTCAACCAGGGAACCGGGGATTTCGCTGATGCCCTGAAGGGTTCCGTCGTCGTCCACCTCGTCTTCGAAGACGTACTTGTCGTTGGCTTCGATGGTGATTTGTGAGCTCTCGTTCTCCGCGTCGATGGTGACCTGGACGGGGGAGTCCGACTCATTGAACATGGTGCCCAGCATGGTGCCCGGCTCTCCCTCAGCGGAGGTGATGATGAGGATGTTGCGCAGCTGAACCGGCCCTACGCTTTCCACGATTCCGTCCGAGGCGGCGTACTCAAGGGTGGTGGCCTGCAGGCTGGTGGCGGAACAACCGGTTGCTCCAAGGAGAGCCAGTACAGCGCTTCCGGCAGCTACTGCCAGCTGTACTCGTTTCTTCGGGGCACTCTTCACGGCACTTACTCCTGTGGTAGCTGGTCACGCGGACCGACGGACAACGCTACGGAACAGCCTATCGGCAATGGCAGCGATTATTGGACTTTATGGCAGGTGGTCGGCCCTGCGCAGCGCATCCGCATACACCAAATCTGCCCTGCGTCAAGAGCGGAATCATAGCTAATTGATCGCCATTCGCCCCGCTGACCTGCGAAAACGCGTAATCGGCGTGTCGTTTTCGTGATAAACTGATCTGCGGGAAAGGGGATTATCCACATGGTTTTTGAGGTCGGCGAAACAGTTGTTTACCCTCACCACGGCGCAGCGAAGATCGAAGAGATCAAGATGCGTGTCATCAAGGGCGAAGAGAAGATGTATCTCAAGCTCAAGGTGGCGCAGGGTGATCTGACCATAGAAGTGCCAGCAGAGAACGTTGACCTCGTCGGGGTACGCGATGTTGTGGGCAAAGAAGGCCTTGAGCACGTTTTTGACGTACTCCGGGCTGAATTCACCGAGGAGCCTACGAACTGGTCACGCCGGTACAAGGCCAACCTGGAGAAGCTCGCATCGGGTGACGTCATCAAGGTCGCCGAAGTGGTTCGGGATCTTTGGCGTCGCGATCACGATCGCGGTCTGTCTGCAGGCGAGAAGCGGATGCTGGCGAAAGCTCGCCAGATCCTGATTTCGGAACTCGCTCTGGCAGAGAAGACTGACGAAGAGAAGGCAGCCACGGTACTCGACGAAGTACTGGCTTCCTAGGAAGAAAAAGGACCGCGTCATTGCGGTCCTTTTCCTTTTGGTGGCTTGTTCACAACAGTCGGTTACACGCACATGCTCAGCTCTGTGCTTCGCGTAGGGTGAAGCTGTGTCTGAACATCGATCATGTGTCGGCGTAATAGTGGTCGCCGCAGGTGCCGGGGAGCGTCTTGGGCGCGGCATGCCCAAGGCCCTCGTTCAGTGCGCCGGGCGTACGTTGCTTGAGCACGCCCTCGACGGCGTCCTTGCCTCGGCAGTGGCTGGCCATGTCAGAGTTGTTGTGCCCCGCGGCGACACAACACTTCGTTCAATTGTCGAGGCCCGGGTTCACCCGAACGTCAGTATCAGCGCCGTCGACGGCGGCGCAAGCCGGCCTGAATCCGTACGCGCCGGGCTGGGCGCTCTCCCAGGCAATGTGAACATCGTCCTCGTTCACGATGCCGCCCGGGCCCTAACCCCGCCGCACGTCTTTCAGGCTGTGGTGAAGGCGGTGCGCCAGGGCGCTGCCGCCGTCGTACCTGGTATTCCGGTGTCCGACACCATCAAGGTGGTGGAAGGCAACACGGTCACGGCCACTCCGGACCGGACATCGCTGCGCGCAATCCAGACCCCTCAGGGCTTCGACGCGGCGACCCTGCAGGCGGCGCATGGGGCCTCGCAGGATGACACCTCCGTCACCGATGACGCGATGCTGGTCGAGGCCCTGGGCATACCGGTGACAATTGCCCCTGGCGATCCGCTGGCTTTCAAAGTGACCACACCCAATGACCTGATGCTCGCAGAAGCACTCGTTCTTCAGGCACGCGAGCACGCACAGGAGCTGCAGTGACCGCCAACCTTCCGCGCACCGGCATCGGTATAGACGTTCATGCTTTCGCACCCGAGGACCAGCCCAGAACTCTCTGGCTCGCCGGCCTTGAGTGGCCGCAGGAACGCGGGCTTGCCGGCCATTCCGACGGCGACGCCGTAGCCCACGCCGCAGCGGACGCTCTGTTCTCCGCCTCGGGGACGGGCGATCTTGGCAGCAACTTCGGCACCGACAGACCGGAATACGCAGGCGCTTCCGGCGTCACCCTCCTGGCCGAGGCCGCCCGCATCGTGCGTGCGGCAGGTTTCGAGATAGGCAATATCGCCGTTCAGCTCGTGGGAAACCGTCCGCGGTTCACGCTGCGCCGCCTCGAAGCGGAATCCGTGCTGTCCGAGGCGGTCGGTGCTCCGGTCACCCTATCGGCGACCACCAGCGATGGACTGGGTTTCACCGGACGGGGCGAGGGTATCGCTGCGATCGCGACCGCCGTCGTCGTCCGCGTCTAAGCCTCCAGTCACGGCTGCTGGTTCACGAACCGGGATTGGGTAGTCTGGGTCGGTGAGCCTGAGATTCTATGACACCGCAACCGCAGAAGTCCGTGAGTTCACGCCCCTGACGCCCGGGGCAGCGCGGGTGTATTACTGCGGGGCAACCGTGCAGGGAATGCCGCATGTGGGCCATGTGCGCTCAGCCATCGCTTTCGACCAGCTCACCCGTTGGCTCCGGGTGCGCGGCTTCACTGTCACGGTCGTCCGTAACGTCACGGATATCGACGACAAGATCCTTGCCAAGTCCAGAGCGTCCTTCGAGGAAACGCCGGAGGATCCGGATGTCGTGCCCAACGAGGAGTGGTGGGCTTTGGCCTACCGCTACGAGCAGGAATTCCTCAAGGCTTACGACACACTCGGTGTCCAGCGCCCTACCTACGAGCCGCGCGCAACCGGGCACATCCCCGAGATGCACCAGCTCATCGGGCAGCTTATCGAGCGCGGTCACGCCTACCCGGCGGAGGACGGCTCGGGGGACGTCTATTTCGACGTACGGTCCTGGCCTGCCTATGGAAGCCTGACCCGCCAGAATGTTGATGACATGCAGGCGGCGCCGGATGTCGAGGCGCAGTTCAGCAACCGTAAGCGGGACCCCCGGGATTTCGCGCTCTGGAAGGGATGGAAGGAAGGCGAGCCGACGACGGCGGCCTGGCCCAGCCCATGGGGTGCCGGCAGGCCCGGGTGGCACCTCGAGTGCTCCGCAATGGTCACCAAGTACCTCGGTACCGAATTCGACATCCACGGCGGCGGACTCGATCTGCGCTTTCCTCACCACGAGAACGAAATGGCGCAGTCCCAGGCTGCCGGCCACCCGTTCGCCAGGTTCTGGATGCACAACGGGATGGTGACCTACGAGGGTGAGAAGATGTCCAAATCGGTGGGCAACACGGTCAGCCCCGCTGACATGCTGCAGCTCGCCAGTGCCCGGGTGGTCCGCTACTACCTTGGGCAGGCCCACTATCGGTCAGTTCTGGACTATCGGCCTACGTCCCTCCAGGAGGCGGCCGCCGCCGTCGAGCGCATTGACGGGTTCCTCGCCAAGTCCGGGTACGCCGGCGGCCTTGCGGACTGGGAGAATCTTCCCGACGCTTTTGTTGAGGCCATGGATGATGACCTCAACGTCCCCCGGGCGCTCGCTGCGCTCCACGAGACGGTGCGTGCCGGCAACTCCGCGCTTGCTAACAAGGACGGCGACGGCGCGGCCGCTGCGGCCGCCGCAGTGACCGCCATGACCGCCGCACTGGGACTGGACGACACCGGTTCGGCGCAGGGTGCCGAGGAAGCCCCGGAACACGCTGCGCTCGACGCATTGATCCGGTCCCAGCTGGCTGAGCGCGCGGCTGCCCGGGCCGGCAAGGACTGGGCCCGCGCGGATGCCATCCGGGACGCACTGACGGGAGCCGGCGTCGTCGTTGAGGACTCCGCGGACGGCGCGCGCTGGAGCCTGGCCCGCGACTGACGGCTCTGGAAAGCGCCAGGGGGAAGGACCGGGCGTTTGCCCGCGTAAACTGGACTCACGCAAGTCCTCTATCTAAAGGTGTTTCCCCATGGCCAACCCCCACGGACGTCCTGGTGCTATCCGCAAGACCAAGAAGGGTCCCACCATCGGCACGGGCGGACACGGACGGAAGTCGCTCGAGGGCAAGGGGCCAACGCCGAAGGCTGAAGACCGCCCCTATCACAAGGCGCACAAGAGCAAGCAACTGGTGGAACGGTCCGCTGCAAAGCGGCTAGCGGGCAAGGCCGCTTCAAGCCGGTCCAAGCCCAAGTCCGGCGAAGAATATGTGACCGGGCGCAATGCCGTCGTTGAGGCCCTGCGGGCCGGCATTCCCGCAAAGGCGCTGCACGTTGCCATCCGCATCGACGTGGATGACCGTGTCCGTGAGTCCCTCAAGCTCGCAACCGAGCGGGGTATCCCGCTCATGGAGACCGGCAAACCGGAACTCGACCGCCTGGCTGACGGCTCCGTCCATCAGGGACTGATGCTTCAGATCCCGCCCTACGAGTATTCGGACGGCCTGGACCTGGCCCGCGAAGCGATAGGCAAGTGGAAGAAGGGGCACATTTCCCAGGCGCCGCTCTTCGTGGCCCTGGACGGCATCACGGATCCGCGCAACCTCGGCGCGATCATCCGATCCGTTTCAGCCTTCAGCGGCCATGGCGTCATTGTGCCCGAGCGGCGCTCTGTCGGCGTCACCGCGTCAGCGTGGAAGACCAGCGCCGGAGCGGCTGTGCGCGTTCCCGTAGCGCGTGTGGGCAACCTGAACTCGACTCTGAAGTCCTTCAAGGACCTGGGCATCTTTGTGCTCGGGCTCGACGGCGACGGCGACATTTCCCTGCCCGAGATCACCCTCGGCGTCGAACCGGTGTGCCTGGTGGTCGGCTCGGAGGGCAAGGGCCTGTCCCGGCTGGTACGGGAGAATTGCGACCAGATTGTGTCAATCCCCATCGATTCCGCCATGGAATCACTGAACGCGTCGATGGCTGTGGGCATCAGCCTGTATGAGATTTCGCGCCAGCGGGCAGCCGAAGCCCGTTAGGAAACGAACTCCCTCCATGAGCCTTACCACCGAGATCGCCCAACGTTCACAAGCCTTTCCGCTGGGGGTCCGTCGGTGTACCGACAATCAGCCGGACCTCTTCAACGTTGCCGTCTACGCACCCGATCTGGATGCCGTAACCCTTCACTACCAGGACGCCCACGGCGAATGGAACTCCGCTGTACTGCCGGAGTTCACGGACGGCGTTCATCACGGCCTCGTAAGTGGGATGGACGAGTCGTCGCAGTACGCGTTTTGGCCTGCGGATCGGCCGCTGTCCGGTGAGCCCGATACGTGCCAGCTGTTTCTGGATCCCTACGGACGCGCCATCGACACTGTGCAGTCCGGCGAAAAGCCGCTCTACTTCTCCGTCGTTGTTGACCCGGCGTTCGACTGGGGTTCGTCGCGCCGGCCGGACACACGCTGGCGTGACACCGTCATCTACGAGGCACACGTCAAGGGACTCACGCAGCTGCATCCGGACGTACCGGACGAGTTGCGCGGTACCTACGCCGGACTTGCCCACCGGGCGATGATCAGGCACCTTACTGAGCTGGGGGTCACCGCCGTCGAGCTCCTGCCCGTCCATTTTCATATTGACGAGCCGCACCTGGCACCTCTCGGGCTGAGCAACTATTGGGGCTACAACACCCTGGGGTTTTTCGCGCCGCACCCCGAGTACGCCACCGAGTCCGCCCGTGAGGCCGGCCCGAAGGCTGTGCAGGATGAGCTGAAGGGCATGGTGCGGGAACTGCACGATGCGGGGATCGAAGTCATTCTCGACGTGGTCTACAACCACACCGCCGAAGGCCCGCAGGGCGGACCCGCGCTCTGCTGGCGCGGCCTGAGCGAAATGAAGTACTACCGCCATAACGACGACGGCCGGTACCTTGACACCACCGGGTGCGGAAACACGGTCAACTTCACTGAACCGCGCGTCATCCAGTTCGCGCTGGATTCCCTTCGGTACTGGGTGGACGAGTTCGGGATCGACGGATTCCGCTTCGACCTGGCCGTCGCGCTGTGCCGGGACGAGAGCCACCAGTTCACCCCGCGGCACCCCCTGCTGATCGCGATCGGCGCAGACGCTGTCCTGAGCGGCGTAAAGCTCATCGCCGAACCGTGGGATGTTGGCTACAACGGCTGGCAGACGGGCAATTTCCCGCAGGGCTGGGCGGACTGGAATGACCGCTTCCGGGATACAGCGCGTGACTTCTGGCTGTGCGACCAGGCGGCGTTGGCCGAAGGGCATCGCGCCGGCACGGTGGCACGGCTCGCGAGCTCCCTGGCCGGGTCGGCAGACGTATTCGCACGTTCCGGACGCACCGCGGTTTCTTCAATCAACTTCGTTACAGCCCACGACGGGTTCACGCTTGCAGATCTCACGGCATATAACCGGAAACACAACGAAGACAACGGCGAAGCCAACCGTGACGGCCACAATGACAACCGCAGCTATAACCACGGCGTGGAAGGCCCGACCGAGCAGGAAGCGATCCTCGCAGCCCGCTCGCTGACGGCCCGCAACCTGATGGCCACACAGCTCCTTGCGCTCGGTGTCCCAATGATCACTGCCGGTGATGAGTTCGGGCGCACCCAGCATGGCAACAACAATGCCTACTGCCAGGACAACGAGCTGGCCTGGGTGCAGTGGAACCACAACGAGGAGGCCCGGACCATGCTCACGGCCACCCGTGAACTGCTGCGGATCCGCCGGGAGTTCCTCAGCGAGCAACCGGCCGGGTACCCTGCGCGGGAGGAGACCTCCTACCTGCTGTGGTTCAACGCGGACGGCGAACCGATGTCACAGGATCAGTGGTCGGACCCGGAGTGCCGAACCGTCCAGCTGCTGCTTGGCTCCCCGAACGGTGCCATCGATGGACTGATCGTCGTCAACGGCCACCTGGAGGACCGCAGCGTGGTCCTCCCCACAGCGTCGGCCCTCCAGGGATTCGGCGCACCTCAGACTCAGGACCAGATGTTCGAACTGCGGTTCAGCACTGCGGTCGCCAATGGAAAACGCCGCGGTGCCCGTCTCCGTGCAGGAGAAGCAGACACCGCGGCGTCGAACTCGATTTCTGTCTACCGCGCTTAGGCGTTCACCACGAGCCCAAGTTCGGCCTTGGATGCGAGGGTCTCGTGCTGCGGAAGAACGCGAACGGTGTACCCGAAAGACCCTGAGTGGTCGATGACGATTTCACCGCTGAAGAGGAACCGGCCACGGCCGAGGTCCTCCTCGACCTTCAACTCGGCCACCGCTACCTCGCTCAGGTCGTCGTTCTCGGACGCGCGGCCGTGAACCACTTCCACTGTCACGTCCTCCGGACTCAGGCTCCCCAGCGAGACATACGCGTTGACGGTGAGTGAGTCGCCGATCTGCGGCTCCTCCGTGACGCCGACCGAGTCGACGTGCTCAACCTGCACAGCAGACCAACCGTCCTTGATCTTCGAACGCCATGACGCCACCTGCCGGGCGGAGCTGTAGCCGTCCCGGACTGCCAGCCGTGCGGAGCGGGCCGCGGGCTGGTAGAGCTGACCCACGTAGTCCTGCAGCATGCGATCGGCGGAGACCGCCGGTCCAAGCTTGGCCATGGTGTGCTTGATCATCGCCACCCACTGGTGGGGGACGCCGTCGCTCGATGAGGTTGACGGACCGGCCGCTCCGGCTCCGGTTGGGCGCTCGGTGCTGTAGAAGCGGGGGGCCACCTGTTCCTCGATGAGGTCGTACAGTGCCGCCGCCTCAATATCGTCGCGCTCGTCGGCTGTGGCGCCGTTGTTGGCGGTCGGGATCGCCCAGCCGTTGTCGCCGTCGTACATCTCGTCCCACCAGCCGTCCAGGACGGACAGGTTGAGCCCGCCGTTGATGGCCGACTTCATGCCGGAGGTGCCACACGCCTCAAGCGGCCTGAGCGGGTTGTTGAGCCACACGTCGCAGCCCGGGAAGAGGGTGCGAGCCATTGCGATGTCATAGTTCGGCAGGAAGACGATGCGGTGACGGACCTCGGGGTCATCGGTGAACCGGACGAGGTCCTGGATCATGCGCTTTCCCTGCTCATCGGCCGGGTGTGACTTCCCGGCGATGACAAGCTGGATGGGATTTGTGGGGTGGAGCAGAAGCGCCTTGAGCCGGTCGGGGTCGCGGAGCATCAATGTGAGCCGCTTGTAGGTGGGCACACGGCGCGCAAACCCGATGGTCAATACGTCCGGGTCCAGGACGTTGTCTGTCCACGCCAGCTCGGCGTCGGCTGCTCCGCGCTTCTTCCATGAGGACCTCAGCCGGGACCGGACGTCGTCGATGAGGTTCGACCGCATGATCCGACGCAGCCGCCAGATGTCGGCGTCCTCGACGTCATACACGCGGGCCCACTGCGGGTCGTGAACCGACTCCGCTCCGAAACTTTCCCTGGCGAAGTCTGCGATGAGCGGGTCCACCCAGGTGGGAACGTGGACGCCGTTCGTGACCGATGTGATGGGCACCTCGCGGGCATCGAAGCCGGGCCAGAGTCCGGAGAACATCTCGCGTGAGACCTCACCGTGCAGCTTTGCGACGCCGTTCGCCCGTTGCGCGAGCCGCAGTCCCATGACCGCCATATTGAATTTCGACGCGTCACCGCCCTCGTAATTCTCCGCGCCGAGTTCCAGGACCCGCTCTGTGGGAACGGACGGCGCCAGGCCGGCGTCGAAGAAATGCTGGATCTGTGCGCGCTCGAAGCGGTCGATACCTGCAGGAACGGGCGTGTGAGTGGTGAAGACGGTGGAGGCGCGGCCTGCGGTGAGGGCTTCCTCCCAGGACATCGGCTGGTCTGCGGAGGAGTCCATGAGTTCACGGATGCGCTCGATGCCGAGGAAACCCGCGTGTCCCTCATTGGTGTGGAACACCTCGGGGGCGGGGAGCCCGGTCAGCCGCTGGAAGATGCGCAGTGCCTTCACGCCGCCCATGCCGAGCAGAAGCTCCTGCTGCAGTCGCTGGTCACCGCCGCCACCGTACAGGCGGTCGGTGACGTTACGGGCCGCCTCATCGTTGCCCGGAACATTGGAATCCAGCAGCAGCAGCGGAACGCGTCCGACGTCGGCCCTCCAGATGTGGGCGCGAAGCTCACGGCCGTTGGGCAGCGGCAGCACTACCGTTGCGGCGGTTCCGTCATCTTCGCGCAGGAGGGTGAGCGGAAGCCCGTCGGGGTCGAGGACGGGGTACGTTTCCTGCTGCCACGCATCCCGGGACAGCGACTGCTTGAAGTAACCGGCCTGGTAAAGCAGGCCGACGCCGACCAGCGGGACGCCGAGGTCCGATGCCGCCTTGAGGTGATCGCCGGCCAGGATGCCGAGGCCGCCGGAGTACTGGGGAAGTACGGCGCTGATGCCGTACTCAGGGGAGAAATAGGCGATTGACTGCGGTGCGTCTTCTCCGAGTGTCTGGTACCAGCGGGGTTGCGAGAGATATCTCTCGAGATCCTCGCCGAGATCCTGGATGCGCGTCACCAACTCCTGGTTGGCCGCGATACGCTGCAGCTGCTCCCTGGTCACGGAACCGAGGAACTGTACAGGGTCGTGGCCGCTTGCTTCCCAGGCTTCCGGATTGATGTCATGGAAGAGCCGGGCAGTCGGCAGATGCCATGACCAGCGTAGGTTGCCGGCCAATCTGCCTAGGGGAGCGATGCTCGGCGGAAGAACGGTACGGACAGTAAACCTACGGATTGCCTTCACGTTGGGTAGGTTAGCGTACATTTCGGCGCCGGAGTATGTCTTGGGCCCTCATCGCCGTAAACGCTTGCATTGTGAAGCGCAACACTCCTGCGCTTTAGGAAGTCGCCTTAGCAATCTGGGCAAATAATGGATAACGTCTAACCCGTGACCACTTCAAGCGAGGCGACACGTACAAGGGCAGGCGCATCCATGAGTGAAGATTTGCGATTTGGACGGATTCCCATCACCAAGGTTTCTCCGGTGGTTGAGGGCGGAGCGTTTCCCGCGAAGGCCATTCCCGGGTCGGACATCGTGGTGGGGGCCACGGTATTCCGGGAGGGACACGACCAGCTCGGCGTATCAGCCGTGCTGCTCGACCCCGAAGGGGTAGAAGTGCAGCGCGTTCGGCTCACTCCGCTGGGAATGGGAACCGACCGCTACGAGGGCACTCTCCGTCCTCCCGGCATCGGCCTTCACTCCTTCCTGATCGAGGGGTGGGGTGACCTGTATGAGACCTGGCACCACAACGCGACCGTGAAGATCGACGCCGGTGTAGACGTTGAGCTGATGCTCGAGGAGGGCGCGGTGCTCTTCACCAACCAGTCCTCTTCGCGGCCGGCTGAAGAGCGGGATCTGTTTCTCGCTACCGCGGAGCGCCTGCGCAACCGGGAACTGCCGATCGACGAGCGTCTCGCCGCCGGGCACTCGGCCGGCATCCGTGCAGCCATTGTGCGCGAGCCCCTGCGGGCGCTGGTGACCCCTTCGCACCCGTATCCCATCCTTGTGGAGCGTGAGGCAGCCGGCCGCGGCTCCTGGTACGAATTCTTTCCGCGGTCTGAAGGTGCCACCTACAATCCCTCCAACGGGCAGTGGACCTCGGGCAACTTCATCACCGCAGCCAAGAGGCTGCCCGCCGTCGCGCGGATGGGTTTCGACGTCGTCTACCTCCCGCCGATCCACCCCATCGGTACGACGCACCGCAAGGGTCCCAACAACACCCTGAACGCCGGCCCGGGTGACCCCGGTTCGCCTTGGGCGATCGGCGCACCCGAGGGCGGTCACGATGCGATCCACCCGGACCTCGGGACCTTCGAAGACTTTGACGCCTTCGTGCAGCGGGCGCAGGACCTGGACCTCGAGGTGGCACTGGACCTTGCGCTGCAGGCTTCCCCGGACCATCCGTGGGTCACGGAGCATCCCGAGTGGTTCACCACGCGGGTAGACGGTTCAATCGCGTATGCCGAGAATCCGCCGAAGAAGTACCAGGACATCTATCCGATCAACTTCGACAACGATCCTGAGGGCATCTACAACGAAGTACTTCGGATTGTTCTGCTGTGGGTCAGCCACGGCGTACGCATCTTCCGGGTGGACAACCCGCACACCAAACCGATCCAGTTCTGGGAGTGGCTCATTGGACAGGTCAACAAGGAGCACCCCGACGTCGTCTTCCTGGCCGAGGCATTTACGCGGCCGGCCATGATGCACGCCCTTGGCCGCGCCGGATTCCAGCAGTCCTACACCTACTTCACCTGGCGGAATACCAAGCAGGAGCTGGAGCAGTACTTCACGGAGGTCAGCCGGGAAACTGCAGCGTTCTTCCGGCCAAACTTCTTTGTGAATACTCCGGACATCCTGACTGAATACCTCCAGTACGGCGGACCAGCAGCGTTCAAGGTCAGGGCAGTACTCGCCTCCATGGCAAGCCCGCTGTGGGGCGTTTACTCCGGGTACGAGCTGTACGAGCACGTCGCCCGCCCCGGCGCCGAGGAGTATATCGACAACGAGAAGTTCGAATACCGCCCGCGTGACTATGAGGGCGCTGAGGCGCAGGGGCGGAGCCTCGCACCCTTCCTCACACGGCTGAACGAGATCCGTCGCTCCCATCCGGCGCTCGGCGACCTCGAGAACCTCACCGTCCACCACAGCACCGATGACGCCACTGTAGTGTTCTCCAAGCACAAGGAGGGCCTCGGCGAGGACGCGCAGGGGAAGGACACTCTGATCGTCGTCGTCAATGTTGATCCTCACAGCGCGCGGGAGTGCACCGTATCCCTCAATCTCGAGGCCCTCGGCCTCGGTGAGGGCGACTGGAATGAGGACGGCACCTTCTGGGTGGACGACCTCATCACCGGTCAAGGTTGGCAGTGGGGGGCCCACAACTATGTCAGGCTGGATGCCCATGTGGAACCGGCACACATCCTTTCCGTCAGGAGGACGCGTTAGTGGCAAACCCGTTTCAGCTGCATGCCCCGGGCCTTGCCCATGACCCGCACTGGTATCGCAAGGCAGTGTTCTATGAAGTGTTGGTACGCGGTTTCGCGGACGCCAACGGCGACGGTTCCGGCGACTTCACAGGACTGATCGACAAGCTCGACTACCTGCAGTGGCTTGGTGTCGACTGCCTGTGGCTTCCTCCGTTCTTCAAGTCCCCCTTGCGTGACGGCGGCTATGACATCGCGGATTACTACGATGTGCTCGACGAGTTCGGCAGCTTGAGTGATTTCAAGCGCCTGGTTGCTGAAGCTCACGCACGCGGGGTGCGGGTCATCATCGACCTCCCGCTGAACCACACCTCGGACAAGCATCAGTGGTTCGAGGAATCACGCACTGACCCGGACGGACCGTACGGCGACTTCTACGTCTGGAGCGACACAGACGAGAAGTACCAGGACGCCCGGATCATCTTCGTTGACACCGAGGAGTCCAACTGGACATTCGATCCGGTTCGCCGTCAGTTCTTCTGGCACCGGTTCTTCAGCCACCAGCCGGACCTCAATTTCGAGAACCCGAAGGTAATCGAGGCCCTGTTCGATGTCGTACGGTTCTGGCTGGACCAGGGAATCGACGGCTTCCGGGCAGACGCCATCCCGTACCTCTTCGAGGAAGAGGGCACGAACTGCGAGAACCTGCCCGCTACGCACAAGTTCCTTAAAGACCTGCGGGCGATGGTCGACGAAAACTATCCCGGACGCGTCATCATCGCCGAGGCCAACCAGATGCCGGATCAAGTGGTGGAGTACTTCGGCGACGAAGACGGCGCCGAGTGCCACATGTGCTTCCACTTCCCGATCATGCCGCGGCTCTTCTATGCGCTGCGTGACCAGAAGGCCGCACCGATTATTGAAACCATGGCAGAGACGCCGGACATCCCGCCCGGCGCCCAGTGGGGAACCTTTCTCCGCAACCACGACGAACTCACCCTCGAAATGGTTACCAACGAGGAGCGCGAGGCGATGCTGGGGTGGTACGCGCCTGACTCGAGGATGCGCGCCAATATCGGTATCCGGCGTCGGCTCTCACCGCTGCTGGATAACTCCCGGGCCGAGGTGGAGCTCATCCATGCCCTGCTCCTGTCGCTGCCGGGCAGCCCGTTCCTTTACTACGGGGACGAGATCGGTATGGGTGACAACATCTGGCTTGAGGATCGTGATGCCTCACGCACTCCGATGCAGTGGAACCCGGACAGGAATGCCGGTTTCTCCACGGCAGATCCCGGGAAGCTGTATCTGCCCGTAGTGCAGTCTCTCGTCTATCACTACAACCACGTCAACGTTGAAGCGCAGCTTGCAAGTTCGAGCTCGTTGTTGCACTGGATGCGGCAGATGCTTGCAGTGCGCCGGTCGCACCCTGCGTTCGGTCTCGGCACCTATCGCAATGTGCCTACCGAGGCCGAGCCCGTACTGGCCTTTATTCGTGAGGTTCCGGCTGGCAACCCCGAAGGTGAGCAGCCGGAAGTCGTGCTCTGCGTGTTCAACCTCTCCCAGCATCCGGTAGCGGCACGTCTGCATCTGCCCGAGTACTCCGGCAGGGGGCTGCGTGATCTCTTCGGCGGTACACCGTTCCCGGCGTTCGCCGAGGACGGCAACCTCACGTTGACGTTGGGCAGCCACGATTTCTACTGGCTGCGCCTGCGCTCTGCGAGCTCCAATGTCGCGTCTCCACATACCGAAGCCATCCCCGTAATTCCTATTTCGGAGGCAGTACAGTAATGGACACATCGACGTCATCCCTTCCGGACCTGCTCACAGCCTGGATGCCGAGCCAGCGCTGGTTCCCCTCCAAAGGCAGGGAAATCTCCCTGAGCCGAGTCGGTGGAATCCGGCTTGAGGACCCAACGGGCGAAGCGGGCCTCGAGGTCCACCTGGTTGCTGTCGAATCGGGACGAAGACTCGACGTCGTCAATGTGCCGCTTTCCTTCCGCTCCGAGCTTCTCCCCGGGGCAGACGCCGGGCTACTGGGTGAAGTCGAGCATGCCGAGCTTGGACGCCGATACGTCTACGACGGCACGCATGACCCGACGTTCGTCTCCGCCTGGCTCGAGCTCATCCGCACCGAGGGTGGGACGGCAGACGGGCGAACCACTGCCACTGCAATCGGTGGTTTCGCGTCCACCGCCGGCGTGACCCCTTCGGCGGACATCTCGGTGCTGGGGGGCGAACAGTCGAATACCTCAGTCGTAATTTCATCCGGGGAGACCCCGATGATCCTGAAATTTTTCAGGGTCCTGGCGGCAGGGGAGAGCCCCGACGTGCTGGTGAGCGCGAAGCTCACCGACGCCGGGTCTACGGATGTGCCTCAAACTTTCGGTTGGGTGATGGGCAGCTGGCTGGACGGTCGGTCCGACAGCGAGTGGGTCACCGGGCACCTCAGTGTGCTCCGTGAATTCCTTCCGGGCAGCAAGGATGCCTGGCGGCAGGCCATGACCGCACTGGAGGGAGGTGACTCGTTCGCCACTGAGGCGGGGGAGCTGGGTCGAGTCATCGCGCGGGTCCACACTCAACTCGCTGAAGCTTTCGGCAGCCGCCCGGCGACGAAGCAGGAAGCGGCCGAGTTCCGGGACTCCCTGGCCAGCCGCATTGAGTGGGCCTGGCGCGAAGCAGGTTCGGCCGTTGGTCCGTTTGATGCAGAGATCCAGGCGGTCATCACTGAGGTTCAGGGGCTGAAGGAACTTCCTGAGCTGCAGCGAATTCATGCAGATCTGCACCTGGGCCAGATCCTTGCCACGAAGGACGGTGCCTGGCTGGTCCTCGACTTCGAAGGCGAACCGCTACGCCCAGCTGCTGAACGCAGCGTGCCGGATGTGCCGGTCCGGGACGTCGTCGGGCTTGTACGTTCGCTCGAGTACGCAGCCGGCGTGGGCGTGCATGAGGCGTCAGTCGCGCCGCAGGCCGCGGAGTCTTGGGCTGTGGAATCGGTCTCAGCGTTCCTCGAAGGTTATTCGGCCGAAGCCGGAACAGCGGTCGACCGCGCGAGCGCACTGTTCCGTGCATTGTGGCTTGACAAGGCACTTTATGAGGTGGTGTACGAATTGAGAAACCGACCAGATTGGGTGGATGTACCCGTTTCAGCTGTTCGAAGGATGCTCAAGGGCGGCGGTTCCGCCGAGGAAAAGACAACAAGTCAGGACACCGCTGGGCAGGAGGATGAAACCGCAGTGACACAGGATCCGGCAACCGCAAAAGCACCTCTCGGAGGTCCTATTCCAGTGGACCCTGACGTCCTTCAGCAGGTTTCTGAGGGCCGTTACTACCAGCCCCACGCTGTGCTCGGCGCGCATCTTGACCAGCACGGGCATGTCACTATCCGTACCCTTCGCCGGCTCGCGGAAAGTGTGACTGTGGTGACCGGCAGTGGCCGGGTCGAGCTGAGCCACGAGCACAACGGGATCTGGGTAGGCACCGTTGAACCCGAGCGCCCCGGGCATGTCCCTGACTATCGCTTGGAAGTGGTGTACGACGGCGCGCCCCAACTGACGGATGACGCCTACCGCTTCCTGCCAACACTCGGCGAGATCGACATGCACCTCCTCGCGGAGGGGCGGCACGAGACGCTGTGGACGGCGCTCGGCGCACACGTCCGCCGCTACGCCTCGTCGCTGGGAGATATTTCCGGAGTCAGCTTCGCCGTGTGGGCGCCGAACGCCCAGTCGGTTCGGGTGAAGGCAGATTTCAATGGCTGGGACGGATCAGTGCATGCCATGCGTTCGCTCGGCAGCTCCGGCATCTGGGAGCTCTTCGTCCCGGGCGCCGAGGCCGGTGCCTGCTACAAGTTCGAGGTCCTGGGGCGGGACGGTCAGTGGCGCGAGAAGGCTGATCCGATGGCCCGGGGTACCGAGGTGCCGCCGCTCACCGGGTCCCGGGTGGTCGAGTCCCGCTACGTGTTCGGCGACGACGAGTGGATCCAGGAACGCAGTGCCAAGGACCCGCACAACGGTCCGATGAGCGTATACGAGGTCCATCTTGGATCCTGGCGTCTGGGCCTGGACTACAAGCAGCTCGCCGAAGAACTGGTCGACTACGTGCAGTGGCAGGGGTTCACCCATGTTGAGCTGATGCCTGTCGCCGAGCATCCCTTCGGCGGTTCGTGGGGTTATCAGGTGACGTCCTACTTCGCGCCGACAGCCCGTTTCGGACATCCGGATGACTTCAAGTATCTCGTGGACAAACTGCATCAGGCGGGTATCGGCGTCATCATGGACTGGGTGCCGGCCCACTTCCCCAAGGACGAATGGGCTCTTGCCCGGTTCGACGGCGACACGCTGTACGAGCACGGCAATCCGCAGCTCGGTGAGCACCCGGACTGGGGCACCCTGATCTTCGACTTCGGTCGAAGGGAAGTGCGAAACTTCCTGGTTGCAAACGCGTTGTACTGGCTGGAGGAATTCCACATTGACGGGCTGCGGGTGGACGCGGTGGCTTCGATGTTGTATCTGGACTATTCGCGTGAGGACGGCCAGTGGCAGCCGAACCGGTTCGGCGGAAACCAGAATCTCGAGGCGATCTCCTTCCTCCAGGAGGTCAACGCCACCGCGTACAGGCGCGTCCCCGGCATTGTCATGATCGCCGAGGAATCAACAGCGTTCGACGGCGTCACCCGACCCACCTCGCAGGGTGGATTGGGCTTCGGAATCAAATGGAACATGGGCTGGATGCATGATTCGCTCCAGTACATTTCCGAAGATCCGATTAACCGGGTGCACCATCACGGCAAGGCGACGTTCTCCATGGTGTACGCGTACACCGAGAACTTCCTGCTCCCGATCAGCCATGACGAGGTAGTCCACGGCAAGGGGTCCCTGCTTCGCAAGATGCCGGGTGACCGTTGGCAGCAGCTGGCCAATGTGCGGGCGTATCTCGCGTTCCAGTGGGCGCATCCGGGCAAGCAGCTGATCTTCATGGGCACGGAGTTCGCCCAGGAATCGGAGTGGTCGGAGCAGCACGGGCTGGACTGGTGGCTGTCCGACACGATCCCTCATAAAGGCGTGCAGAAAATGGTGCGGTCGCTCAACTCCATCTACCGGAATACGCCGGCACTGTATGCGCGGGACAACGACCCGTCCGGGTTCCAGTGGATTGACGAGAACGACGGCGCCCACAACACTCTGTCCTTCATTCGCTGGGACACGCAGGGGAACCCGGTTGTATGCATCGCGAACTTCTCCGGCTCCCCGCACGAGGGTTACCGGGTAGGTATGCCGTGGGCAGGGCAGTGGACCGAACTGCTGAACACCGACGCCGAGGAGTTCGGCGGCTCGGGAGTGGGGAACATGGGCACCTTCGAGGCGATCGAGGGAGCCCACAACGGCCTGCCCGCATATGCAGACTTGCGTGTGCCGCCGCTGGGCGTTCTGTACCTCACCCCAACTGAGGTGTAGCCACTCAACATCACCCCGGCAGCCGATTTACAACTCGGGGCCGGGGTGCTACAGTTTATATCCGCGCCGACGAACACTTCGGATCCGGCCGACATCCACATCTAGCGAAAACCAGTCTCGTTCTGGTGGCCACAGAATGTGGGTGAAGGGGTGGATTTGACGGGGTGGGGTTTGGTGGGTAAGTTAGAAAAGTTGCTCCGGAGCGATGATGCGGCCTTGAGGGTTGTGTTTGGTGCCGGGTGCTTCTGTTGTTTGAGAACTCAATAGTGTGCCATGTTTGTTGATACCGATTGTTTTTTGATTGGTTGATTTGCTGGTCGTTGCACTTCGGTGTGGT
>NZ_JBNHEY010000008.1:0-163447 GCF_059089725.1 Arthrobacter sp. M71 S08
GCCATGGCTCGAGCACTACAACACTGAACGCAGTCACAGCGCACTCGGAGGCAAACCACCGATCAGTCGACTGGCACCAACCTGATGGCCGGGTACAACTAGCGCGTGCTCATCAGGCCGTACGCTGCACCCGGAGCACTTTGCGCCTGAGCCAGAACCTTCGGTGACCGCCGATATAGATGCAGCTACGCTCCAGTTCCCACTTGCCGTACTCCGCGTGCTCGGTGAGGAGTTGGCGTGCGGCGGACAGCGGTTCGCCAGCGCTGATGGTGACTACGAGGTACTCGTACTGGCGGCCGTAGTCACGTTCCCGAATGGCGGTTGAGTTCAGAAATTGTTCGCGCATTTCCCTCCAATTTGCTTCACTTTACCGATAACGTCTAGACCATGAGCATCGATCCGCGTGTCGCATTGCAATCGCTGGTTTCCGCACTGGAAGAACACCTCGCCGCTGCAGCATCGCGCAGGGGAGACGATGATCCCGCGGTCGAGTCGGCCTATCTTTCGATCGCTGATTCCTTTGAGGCCTACGAGGAATCACTGTATGACGCCTACGGTGAAGTGACCCCGCTCGTCATTTACGAAGACGACGAAGAGGAAGAAGTAGAAGGCGAAGCAGTCAGCGGTTCCTGACCGGCTTCCCCCCACCTGATTCAGCTAGCGGGTGCCGAGATCTCGTCCAGTACCTCAGATATCTGCGCGGGCAGCGGTTCCTGCGAGCACCCCAGGAGTTCCTTCAGCTGTGCTCCCGTACGTGCCCCGAGCAAGGCCGAGGCGACCGTTGGCCGGTGAAGCAGCCAGCGAAGCGCCACTTCAGCAGCCGGCAGTTCCAATCCGCGGGCAGCGGTTGAAACCGCATCGGTGATTCGAGCAGCTCGGCCGGCCAGGTACGGTTCGAGGTACCCGGCCCAGTCGTCCGATGCGGCGCGGGAATCCGATGGCAGTTGCGAGCGGTATTTGCCGGTCAGCGCACCCCGTCCCAGCGGCGCCCAGGCGAAAGTTCCGATACCGTATGCGCCCGATGCCGGCAGCACCTCGTCCTCGGCGCGTCGGCTCAGCAGCGAATATTCAGTTTCGTGAACGGAGATCGGGAACCCCGCTTCGGAGCACAGCCGGGCGAGTTCCCAACCTGTGTAGTTGGTCACACCCACATAGCGGGCGCGTCCAGAGCGGTAGGCGCACTCCAGCGCTGCCAGGGTTTCATCGACAGGTACCTCTGCGCCGGCCGCCGGCGCCAGCCAATAATCAACGCTGTCCGTTCCGAGGCGTGAGAGGGAGGCGTCCAGCGAGTCAAGCAAGCCCTTGCGCGAGGCGTCGAGACGGCCCTCGGACCAGTGCTGGGGAATGCCGCCGAGTACGGCAAGAATCACCTCTGAACGGGCAACAACGTCGCCCAGCAGTGAACCCAGCACAGCCTCTGCCTGACCGTCAGAGAATCGGGCGGCAGTGCTCACCAGGGTTCCGCCGGCCTCCACGAACAGACGCAGCTGCTCCCGCGCCGCTTCTTCATCGACGTCCATACCCCAGGTCATTGTTCCAAGGCCGAGCACGGATACCAGTTGCCCGCTGCCACCCACTTTTCGCCACTGCATACGCCAAGCCTAAAGCCTGCGTTCGAAACGGTGACGTAGGGTCTTAACTTGTGATTTGGATAGAAGCGGCCGTATTGGGCCTTGTTCAGGGCCTTACCGAATTCCTGCCAATCTCATCGAGTGCACACCTGCGGATCGTCGGAGAGCTACTCCCGAGGGAACAGGATCCGGGGGCTGCCTTCACCGCCATCACCCAGCTTGGGACCGAAACCGCGGTGATTGTCTACTTCTGGCGGGACATCCTCCGCATCATCAGTGCATGGTTCGGATCCCTCACCCGCAAGGTGCCGCGCAACGACCCGGATGCTCGAATAGGTTGGCTCGTTATCATCGGCAGCGTCCCCATCGTTATCCTTGGGCTGCTGTTTCAGGACCAGATCGAAAGCACGTTCCGGAGCATGTGGCTGGTAGCCACCATGCTGGTGGTTTTCGGTGTGATCCTCGCCACGGCGGACGCCATTGGGCGGCAGCGGCTCACCCTCGACCGGCTGACATACAAGCACGGAATCCTGTACGGCCTGGCGCAGGCGCTGGCTCTCATTCCCGGGGTGTCCCGCTCAGGTGGAACGATCACCGCCGGCCTGCTGATGGGTTACACCCGAGAGGGTGCAGCCCGATACTCATTCCTGCTTGCCATTCCCGCAGTCTTCGGCAGCGGCCTGTACCAGCTGTACAAGAGCGCCGGTACGCCGGGTCCGTACGGGGCACTCGAAACGCTTTTCGCAACAATCATCGCGTTCGCGGTGGGGTATGTGATCATCGGTTGGTTCCTCAAGTTCGTATCAACCCGAAGCTACGGAATCTTTGTGTGGTATCGGATTGGACTCGGATTGGTGATCTTCCTGCTTCTCGGCTTCGGTGTCATTTCCGCGTAGCGGCACTCCTGGTCCTCTGGGAGGTCCACCGAAAGCCAACTCCCGACCCCGTAAGGTAGTACCGTGATTTCCTGGAATTCCCGGACCGTTCCTGGCCTGCCCGGCAGCCCGCCGCCCATCCGCCTCTGGGACAGCGCGCGGGAAAATCTTCTGGAGCTCGGTGCCGAATCCCGGCAGGGACTGTACGTCTGCGGAATTACTCCGTATGACGCCACGCACATGGGCCACGCAGCAACTTATGTGGCATTCGACGTGCTGAACCGGCTCTGGCGCGATGCGGGTTACGTCGTCGATTACGTCCAGAACGTCACCGACGTTGACGATCCACTGCTGGAGCGCGCCACTGCAACCAACGTCGACTGGATGGATCTCGCCCGTTCGCAGACGGACCTTTTCCGCACGGACATGGAGGCCCTCAACGTTCTGGCACCTTCCCACTACGTGGGAGCGGTCGAGTCGGTCGCGGCCATCGTCCCGATGGTCGAAGACCTGCTTGAGCGCAATCTTGCCTATCGCGTGCCGGGACATGAAACAGATCCCGACGGCGACGTCTACTTTTCGGTCGACCGTGCGGCCCAGCTGTCGGCCACCTCGGGCGGAGTGGAGTGGAAGCCGGGTTTCATCTCGCATATGAGCGAGGAGGAGATGGTTCCCACCTTCGCTGAGCGAGGCGGCGATCCCGCCCGCCCGGGCAAACACAACCCGCTGGACCCCCTGCTGTGGCGCGTTGCCCGGCCAGAGGAGCCCTCGTGGGACGGCGCTTCCCTCGGTCCCGGACGGCCCGGATGGCACATTGAGTGCTCGGTGATTGCGCTTCAGCACCTTCCCGCACCCTTCGCTGTCCAGGGCGGGGGATCAGACCTGATGTTCCCTCACCACGAGATGAGCTCCGGACATGCCCAGGCGATTTCGGGCCGCCCGCTCGCCCGCCATTACGCGCACGCAGGCATGGTGGGGCTCGACGGCGAGAAGATGAGCAAGTCCAAGGGCAACCTGGTGCTTGTATCAGCACTGCGTGAAGCCGGCACTGATCCTGCCGCCATTCGCCTCGCGATACTCGCCAACCACTACCGCTCTGACTGGTCATGGACCTCGGTTGGCCTCGACGCCGCACGGTCCCGCCTGGACACTTGGCGCGCCGCGCTTGCCGGGGCGACCGTGGAGTCCGTCCAGCATCTCCTCGGATCAATTCGGGAGGCTTTGTCGAACGATCTTGACGCTCCAGCGGCGCTGCAGGCGGTGGACCGGTGGTGTGCCGAGACCGCGCACCTCACGGGAACCGACGACGGCGCTCAGTTGGCTGCCGACGCGTTCGATGCCCTGCTGGGCATCCGGTTGAAGGACTAGTTGTAATGCTCAGGGAGGTTGGTCAGTCGGGTGATCGGTGGCTGACCTCCGAGGGCGGAGTGGGCACGATGGTGATTATAGAAGTGCAGCCAGTCCGGTAGGACTTGATCGCGCTGTGCCGTGGAGGTGCAGAACCGGGCGTAGGCCCAGCCGTTGGCCAGGGTGCGGTGGAAGCGTTCGATCTTTCCGTTGGTCTGGGGCCGGTAGGGCCGGGTTTCGCTTGGGTTTGATGCCGAGCTCGGTGCAGGCATTCCGCCAGGCGTAGGAGCGGTAGCAGGACCCATTGTCTGAGAGCACTCGTTCCACAGTGACGCCCCGGGTGGCGAACCATGCGGTCGCCCGATGCAGCACGCCGATCGCGGTGGCGGCCTTCTCGTCGGCGCAGATTTCCGCGTAGGCGACCCTGGAATGGTCATCACGGTATGGACGTAGGCGGTACCGATCCGTGGCCGGTAGTCGTTGCCGCGCTCACCGGTGCGGTGGGCGGTGGCCCGAGCATGGAGCTTGCTCTGCTGGCGGTCCAGGAACCGGTGCCCGCCGCCGTCGGGGAGTTCCCGAACTTGGTGACATCGACGTGGACCAGCGAACCTGGATATGCTTGGCCGTCGCGGCACAGGTCCATCCCTCGTCGACGACCAGCCGCGCTAACCGCAAACGGGTACGAGGGGTCAAAACAGCGTTAGCGTGGGACATGTTGGCCTCCGGTGGGTGAAGCGGTGAACTAGACAGCTCCACTTCACTACCGGAGGCCTTCGCCTGTCAGGCCGACTCACCGCCTCGAGGCGGGACAACCTCCTTGGACATCACAACTAGTCCTTCCTTCGTTTCTTTAGGTAACGCTCGAATTCGCGTGCGATTGATTCGCCGCTCGCTTCTGGGAGGTCTGCCGTGTCTTTCGCTTCCTCCAGTTGCCGCACGTACGCTGCGACCTCCGGGTCTTCAGTGGAAAGTTCGTCGACCCCGCGCTCCCACGCTTCCGCCTCCTCCGCCAGCGCGGCGGTATCCAGGCTGACATGAAGCAGCTCTTCGAGGCGGTTCAACAGTGCCAGCTGTGCCTTGGGTGACGGAGATTGACCGACGTAATGGGGAACTGCCGCCCACATGGACAGCGTCGGGATGTCAGCGAGCTGGCCGACCTCCGCAAGAACCCCGACGATTCCTATGGGGCCTTCATAGGTCGAGGACTCCACGTTGAGCGACTCTCGAATCAGGTCGTCGTCGGAAGACACCGTGACCGGGATGGGACGGGTATGAGGCACATCCGCGAGCAGGGCACCGACCAGCACAAGGCAGTCCACCTCGAGCTCCTTTGCCATACCTACAAGTTCCGCGGTGTACGCACGCCACTTATAGGAGGGTTCGACTCCGTGAACCAGGATGACGTCGAGATCGCTGTCGGGCACTGAGGCCCTGCTGATGCGCGTCGTGGGCCACTTGATGCGTCGCTGCCCTGAACTGTTGCGTTTGATGACTGGCCGGGTGAATTGAAAATCATAGAACTCGTCAGCATCGATGGTCGAGATTTTTTCCCCGCCCCACTGCTTGCCGACAAACTTCAGGGCATCGCTTGCGGCCTCGCCGGCGTCGTTCCATCCTTCGAACGCGGCGAGCATGACCGTAACCCTGCGCTCACCATCCCCCTCAGGGAAGAGCCCGGGAAGGCCGTCAGGAACGCCCTGGTTCTGGTTCTCTTCGAACGTACTCACCGTTTCACCCTAGACCTCCGCCGCGGCCGTTGTCAGGCTTACCACGCTGCTTCGCGCAGAGCGGACCCGCCGGTCGGCCGGGCGTGGCCACGTAGACTTGGGGCATGGTCACCCCTTTCAGCGATACGGCTGTGCCCTCAGATATCGAACAGCATGCTGAACACAAAGCGCCTGCAGTGCTTGACCTGCAGGCGGTGCTCTGGGACATGGACGGCACTATCGTCGATACGGAACCGTACTGGATTGAGGCTGAGTATCAGCTGGTTGCCGCCCATGGTGGCTCCTGGTCGGATGAGCAGGCCGAGGGCCTGGTCGGACAGGCGCTTACCTTTTCCGCCGGCGTGCTGCAGGCCGCCGGCGTGAAGCTAAGCGTACGCGGGATCATCGATACGCTCACGGAACAGGTGACAGCAAAGGTGCGCGAGTCGGTGCCGTGGCGGCCAGGTGCGCGCGAGCTTCTACTCGCCCTCCGTGAGCAGGACATTCCCTGCGCAATGGTCACGATGTCGGAGCAGCAGCTGGCCGCGGAAGTGGAACGCCATTTGCCGGTCGGCACCTTTGAACTGCTTATCACCGGCGATCGGGTTGCCAAGGGCAAGCCCGATCCGGAGGCGTACCAGACGGCGTTTGACGAACTCTCGAAAGCCCGGGTTCTGCGCAAGGAGCGCGTCATAGCTATCGAGGACTCCCTCCCAGGGGTCACCTCGGCCAGGGCAGCCGGAGTGGTGACCCTCGGCGTGCCCCATTTCGTTGCATTGCCCCCAGACTCCGCGGACCACCTGTGGCCCAGCCTCGCCGGCCGAAGTGTTGAGGATCTCGAAACCCTGGTTGGGTCGTATGCCGACCGTGCCGGTAGCAGGGGGACTGCGTGAACAGGCCACGGCAACCTGAGGCGGCCCGACAGGACGGCATACCGCTGGGTCGCATTCTCGGCATCCCTGTCGTGCTGGCGTGGTCGTGGTTCATCATCGCGGCCTTCGTGGTCATTGTCTTCGGGCCTCAAGTCGCAGACCTGTATCCGGCACTGGGCCTCGGAGCCTACGGCATTGCTCTCGCATACGCGGTGCTGCTCGCGGCCTCAGTCCTGATCCATGAGCTTGCCCATGCGCTGTCCGCGCGCCGTTTCGGCTGGCCGACCACGCGTATCGTACTGAATCTCTGGGGCGGTCATACGCAGTTCGAGAATTTCGCTGCCAGCCCCGGGCGCTCACTCATCGTCGCCCTTGCAGGTCCCGCGGCAAACTTCGTGCTTGCCCTTGCCGGCTGGGGAGCGATCGTACTCATAGAGCCTTCCGGAGTGACCAATCTCCTCGCCAACATTCTGGTGTGGGCCAATTTCCTTGTTGCGGCGTTCAATGTGCTGCCGGGTCTGCCGCTCGACGGCGGACGGATCGTTGAGTCCGCGGTCTGGCGCGCGACCGGGAGCCAGGAAAAGGGGACGGTGGCTGCTGGGTGGACGGGACGGGTGATTGC
This sequence comes from Arthrobacter sp. M71 S08, assembly GCF_059089725.1. Taxonomy (NCBI): domain Bacteria; kingdom Bacillati; phylum Actinomycetota; class Actinomycetes; order Micrococcales; family Micrococcaceae; genus Arthrobacter; species Arthrobacter sp. M71 S08. The sequence continues at coordinate 6,994 of NZ_JBNHEY010000008.1, forward strand.
CGTCGGTCTGATCGCCGCCGTCGTGCTGGTGCCGCTCCTTATCGGTGCCCAGCCCAGCGCCATCACGGTGATCGTCGCCGTTGTGATGGGCGGCTTCCTCTGGCTGGGAGCCAGCTCCGCAATTGCCAACGCCAAAATGCGGTTGAGGCTCCCGGAGGTCAGCGCGGGCAGGCTGAAGCACCCGGCCGTGAGCATGCCGGCCGGAACCACCGTGCAACAGGTCAAGCGTCTGCTCACCGATCGGCCGGGCGTCGACATCGTTCTGACCAGTCCGAACGGTCTGCCGGAAGCTGTTGTGGACCGCGGGGCACTGGCGGCAGTCCCGGACTCGCAGGCAGATGCGACACCGGTGAATGCAGTGGCCCGCGCGCTTGCCCCTGGGGCCTATGTTCCGGAGTTCGCCGAAGGCCAGGAACTCGTGCAGTATCTTGCCCGGCTCGCGGGCAGCGAGTATGCGGTGACGGACAGGCAGGGAACGGTTACTGGTCTGCTGCACCAGTCCGTTGTTATCGCGGCGATCACCGGCCGCTCTCATCCAGGCAGTAACTGACACTCAAAGCTCGTGGGCGCCTTCGGGCTGCCTTAGCAGAACCACCGGAGGATCTTATGAACACCAGCCAGTTCGAGACGGAGACTGAACCTCAGTCTGAACACCAGGCCGCACAGCAACCCCACGGTGCGGCGGCGCGCCGTGGACCGCTGCGTCCGGGCGAGCGCGTGCAACTGACCGACGAGAAGGGCCGGATGAACACCATCACCCTGACTCCCGGCGGTGCCTTCCACACGCACAGGGGTTTCCTCAGCCATGACCAGCTGATCGGGGCGTCGGAGGGGACGATCGTCACCAACACCACCGGTGCGCAGTACCAGGCGCTTCGCCCCCTGCTTTCGGACTTCGTGCTCTCGATGCCGCGTGGCGCTGCGGTCGTGTATCCGAAGGATGCCGGTCAGATCGTCACAATGGCGGACATCTTCCCGGGGGCGCGGGTGGTGGAAGCCGGCGTCGGTTCAGGAGCACTCTCCATCTCACTCCTGCGTGCCGTCGGTGACAGTGGATACCTGCACTCTTTCGAGCGACGCGAAGAGTTCGCGGACATCGCGAAGGGCAACGTCGAGACGATCTTCGGCGGCGAACACCCCGCCTGGCAGATCACGCTTGGTGATTTCCAGGAGCAGGTCCTCGAAGCAGAGAAGCCGGGAAGCGTCGACCGCGTAGTCCTTGACATGCTTGCACCGTGGGAGTGCCTCGACGCGGTCGCTACCGTGCTGGCGCCGGGCGGAGTGTGGATCAACTATGTCGCTACTGTGACCCAGTTGTCCCGCACGGCCGAGGCAATACGCGCGGACGGACGATTCACCGAGCCGGAAGCGTGGGAATCGATGGTGCGCGGATGGCATCTGGAGGGTCTGGCGGTCCGCCCCGATCACCGAATGGTGGCGCACACCGGCTTCCTGCTCACAACGCGGCGGCTTGCGCACGGTGTGACCGGTATCAGCACGAAGCGCCGGCCGTCGAAGACCGGTTTCAGCGACGAGGACCTCAATGCGTGGACACCGCAGGCAGTGGGGGAGCGGGCGGTATCGGACAAACGGCTTCGGCGGGTTGCCCGTGACGCCAGTTCAACCATCCAGCGAGGTGCTCTTCCACCCGAGGAGGCACAGGCGCGGCGCGACTCCCAGTCCACCGAACAGGCTGACTGAGTCGACCTCAGCTGAAAGTGACGAAGTTGTCACTTTCAGGCTAATCCCATGTTCACTGCGCTATGGTCAAAAGAGAACGCAACAGCAACGGAGAAGGTGGCGATCGCGTTGGATACATCGAATAACGACTCCGGAACGCCCCAGTCAGCGCCGGAACCAGCCCGAACTCCCTCCGATGGGCAGCTTGCAGTTGCCCAGCGCCAGATCAACGTTCTGCGTGACAAGCTGCGGCATATCGATCGGCAGTTGGCGGCCGCAACCCAGAACAACTCCAAGCTCGTCTCCGCGCTGGAGGCAGCACGAACCGAGATCGTGCGGTTGAAGGGCGCGCTGGAGAAGGAGGGGGCAGCGCCGTTCAGCTTCGCAACCGTCATCGAGGTGAATGAGCGTACCTCCCAAACCGGAGTCAACGGCGCGGAAGCTGCAATGCAGGACAGCGCGGATATCTTCCAGTCGGGCAGGAAGCTGAGGGTTGCCGTCAGCCCGCTGGTCAACGTCGACCAGCTCATGCCCGGGCAGGAAGTCCTGCTCAACGAGTCCCTGACAATCGTTGCAGCGCTTTCTTTCGAACGTTCCGGTGAACTTGTGACCATCAAGGAGCTGCTGGGTAAGGACCGGGTACTCGTAATCGGCCGTGCCGACGAAGAGCGTGTCGTCCGCCTGAGCGGACCGCTCCAGCAGCAGAAGATCCGGGTCGGGGATGCCCTGTCCGTGGATAACCGGACGGGTTACGCTCTCGAGAAGATTGCGCGCAGCGAGGTCGAAAACCTCGTGCTTGAAGAGGTGCCGGACATTGCCTACGAGGATATCGGCGGGCTGGGTCCGCAGATTGAGCAGATCCGCGATGCCGTTGAGCTGCCCTTCCTTCACCCGGACCTGTACCGCGAGCACGGACTGAAGGCGCCCAAGGGCATCCTCCTCTACGGCCCGCCCGGGTGCGGGAAGACACTCATTGCCAAAGCCGTTGCCAACTCGCTAGCTGCGAGGGCTATCGAGCGGACAGGCTCGGAAGAAACCCGCAGCTATTTCCTCAATATCAAGGGACCTGAGCTGCTGGACAAGTATGTCGGTGAGACAGAACGGCACATTAGGCTGATCTTTGCCCGTGCCCGGGAGAAGGCATCCGACGGCTCGCCCGTCGTCGTCTTCTTCGACGAGATGGACTCCCTGTTCCGCACCCGCGGCACCGGGGTTTCCTCCGATGTGGAAACCACTATCGTGCCGCAGCTTCTCAGCGAGATCGACGGTGTGGAGAAACTCGAGAACGTGATTGTCATCGGCGCTTCCAACCGCGAGGACATGATCGACCCGGCTATCCTCCGGCCCGGACGCCTCGATGTGAAGATCAAGATCCATCGTCCCGATGCGGAGGGCGCGGCCGAGATTTTCGCCAAGTACGTTACCGGCAACCTCCCGCTGCACCGTGATGATTTGGCAGAGTACGCCGGAGACGTTACCACTACCATCCAGGCGATGATCCGCCGCACAGTGGAGAAAATGTACTCAACGGAGAAGTCAAACGAGTACCTCGAAGTCACCTATGCCAACGGGGACACTGAGATGCTGTACTTCAAGGACTTCAACTCGGGTGCGGTTATACAGAATGTCGTGGACCGCGCTAAGAAGAGCGCGATCAAGGATCTCCTGTTGAACGGGCAGAAGGGCCTGCGCATTGAACACCTTCTGCAGGCTGTAGTGGACGAGTTCCGCGAGCACGAGGACATGCCAAACACGACCAATCCGGACGACTGGGCGCGCATCTCCGGCAAGAAGGGCGAACGTATCACGTACATCCGGACGATCGTTCAGGGCAAGGCCGGTCAGGAACCCGGCAAGACAATCGAAACTGCGGCCAACACGGGGCAGTATCTGTGACAGGAAATCCCTCCGAAGTTACATCCACAACCGATCTGCCGCTCCTGACCGTACACAGGGTCATGGGCACCGAAACCGAATACGGCATAATCGCTCCCGGGATCTCGGACGCGAACGCCACGGTGCTCTCGACACAGGTGGTGAATGCTTACGCGGCAACACTGCGGGAAGGTCTGGGAAACCTCGCGGGCACGCGCTGGGACTATACGGACGAAGCTCCGCTGTCTGACGCACGCGGATGGCAGGTCGGCCGCGCGGCAGCTGAGCCCTCGCAGCTCACCGATGAGCCGCCCGTCCTGACGGCGGAACAGGTGGCGCTCGTTGACCAGGGCACCGGTGATCCAGCAGAAGATGCCGCGGTGCTGATGAATCTCGTCCTCAGCAACGGTGCCCGGCTCTATGTGGACCATGCGCACCCCGAGTACTCAAGTCCCGAGGTGACGAGCCCCCTGGACTCCGTGCGCTGGGACCGGGCAGGCGACGTCGTGGTGCAGCGGGCAATGGCGCGCATCGCTGCGACGCCCGGTTTCGCGCCGGTGATCCTTTACAAAAACAACACGGACAGCAAGAGCGTCTCCTACGGGTCCCATGAAAACTACCTTGTTCCGCGGAGCGTTCCCTTCGGCAGGATCGCTACGGCGCTGATTCCATTCTTCGTGACGCGCCAGGTGATCTGCGGGGCCGGACGGGTAGGTATCGGTGCACTGAACCAACAGCCTGGCTATCAGCTCAGCCAGCGGGCGGACTTCTTCGAGAATGAGGTGGGTCTTGAGACAACTGTGCGCAGGCCGATCATCAACACCCGGGATGAACCGCATGCAGTCGCCGAAAAGTATCGCCGTCTTCATGTCATCATCGGGGATGCAAACCTGAGCGAGGTATCCAATTACCTGAAGCTGGGCACAACCTCACTGATTCTGTCACTGATCGAAAATGAGCTGGTTCCGGTCCCCGCCATCGCTGAACCCGTGAGGGAACTCCAGGCTATTAGCCATGACCCGACGCTGCGCCACCTCGTCACCCTTTCTGACGGGCGGAGGGTCACCGCGCTGGACGTCCAGGAAATTTACTTGGAGGCGGCGCGCAGTGCGGTGGACACGCAGGGCGGTGGGGATCGGCAAACTGCCGATGTGCTCCGTCGGTGGGAATCCCTGATCATAACGCTCCGCCGGGATCCCATGGAGGCTGCACGGCAAGTGGACTGGGTCGCTAAATTGAAGGTCCTGCAGGCTTACCGGGACCGGGATTCCCTGGAGTGGAATGACCCCCGGCTGGCGCTGATTGACCTGCAGTACGCCGACCTCAGGCCGGACAAAGGAATTTACTACCGGCTGGCAGCCAGGGGCGCAATGGAGCGGCTGGTGAGCGACGACCACGTCGTTGCGGCCGTCGCTGATCCACCGCGGGACACGCGCGCATACTTCCGCGGACGCTGCATCTCCTCTTTCCCGAAGGAGGTTGTCGGCGCGAGCTGGGACTCCATCATTTTTGAGCTGCCCTCACAGCGCAGACTGCAGCGTATTCAGACTCGCGAGCCGCTTCGCGGAACAGCAGCGCTGACGGAGGAACTGTTCGCGGGTTCGCGGACGGCTGAGGAATTTGTCTCCCGCTTACAGGGCGGTCCGGAACCCAGCATGGCACCATAGAAGTAGCCGACAACAGGCCGAAGAGAAGGGCACTCATCATGGCAACACAGGATCAGCGGAATACCGGATCGCGCCCCGAAGAGCAGGACGAGGTCACTCCCGACCCCGCGACAGCCCCAGCCGCCGGCCAGTCGCAGGACAATGCGGAGACAGAAGGGGTCGATGATCTCCTTGATGAGATCGACGGCGTCCTGGAGTCCAACGCGGAGGAGTTCGTCCGGGGATTTGTACAGAAGGGCGGACAGTAACGCATGCTGCCGGAAGACGCGGCCGCAACCATAGGCCGGGCCGCATCCACCTCTTTCTCTGACTACATAGCCGCGCAGAACCCAGCCGTACTCCCCTCTGCCCGCAACGCAACAAATCACTCCGGCGGCGCTGACCTTGCTCCGCACGCCACAACCATCGTGTCGCTGACCTATGCGGGCGGCGTCCTCATGGCCGGTGACCGGCGGGCTACCATGGGCAACGTCATTGCCAGCCGTCACATAGAGAAGGTATTTCCGGCGGACATGTTCTCGGTACTGGGGATTGCCGGAAGCGCCGGAATCGCCCTCGATATCACGCGCCTGTTCCAGGTTGAGCTGGAGCACTACGAGAAAATCGAAGGCACGCGGATGAGTCTTGATGGCAAGGCAAACCGGCTCGCCGCCATGATCAGGGCAAACCTACCCCTTGCTCTCCAGGGTCTGGCCGTTGTTCCCCTGTTCGCAGGGTTCGACACCACCCGCAGGGTCGGGCGGCTCTTCTCCTATGACGTCACCGGCGGGCGGTACGAAGAGCAGGAACATCATTCGGTTGGATCCGGATCGGTTTTCGCCCGAGGTGCACTGAAGAAGCTGTGGAAGCCCAACCTCGGAGAGGACGCGGCGGTGAAAGTTGCGGTGGAGTCCCTGTACGACGCCGCTGACGACGATTCCGCGACCGGTGGCCCCGACGTCGTTCGGCAGCTCTGGCCTGTGGTCTACACCGTAAACGGCGCCGGAGCACGGCGTATCCCCGAGCGGAGCCTCGCCCGGGCAGCCGAGGAGATCATTGCATCGCGTTCGGTATCAGGGCGGGAGGCCTAACCATGACTCAGCAGTTCTACGTCTCTCCGGAACAGCTCATGAAGGACCGCGCCGATTTTGCGCGGAAGGGCATCGCGCGCGGGCGTTCCGTTGCTGTCCTCTCCTGCAGGGAAGGTATCGCGCTGGTGGCGGAGAATCCCTCACCGTCGCTGCACAAGCTCGGTGAGATCTACGACCGCATCGCGTTCGCTGCGGTGGGGAAGTACAACGAGTTCGAGAGCCTCCGGCAGGCCGGCGTTCGGTACGCGGATGTCCGCGGCTACTCCTATGACCGCGAGGACGTCACTGCGCGAGGTCTCGCAAGCGTCTACGCGCAGAGCCTTGGTGCCGTGTTTACCGCGGAGAGTAAACCGTTCGAGGTGGAACTCGCTGTGCCTGAAGTAGGCATGACCATCGCCGAGGACCACATTTACCGTTTGACCTTTGACGGCTCCATCGCCGACGAGACCGGGTTCATCGTGATGGGTGGCCAGGCGGACGCCGTCGTCGAAGCGCTGAAAGGCCGCTGGAGTGCCGAACAGGACTTCGGCGAGGTCATTCGCGCGGCGGTCGACTCCCTTCGGGATAGCGGCGGCACCACCTCCGAACCGCGAGGGCCCCTTAGCTCCAAGACCCTCGAAGTAGCCGTTCTGGACCGCGACCCGCTCACCACCCGGGGCAGTGTCCGGGCGTTTCGCCGCATTTCCGGGCATGAGCTGGACGCCATGCTGAACAACGAGCGGGTGTCACTCTAATGGACCGCCGGATCTACGGGATTGAGACGGAGTTCGGGATCGCCTACTCCGGTCCCAACTCGCGGCCGCTGTCCCCGGAGGAAGTTGCCCGCTACCTCTTCCGAAAGGTGGTCAGCTGGGGGCGGTCATCGAACGTCTTCCTGACCAATGGGTCCCGGCTCTACCTGGATGTGGGGTCCCACCCGGAGTACGCCACTGCCGAGTGCGACGACGTCGCACAACTGATCGCGCACGATCGCGCCGGGGAACTCATCCTCGAGGACCTGATCGCCGAGGCCCAGCGCAAACTCGGTCAGGAAGGCTATGACGGCCGCGTCTATCTCTTCAAGAACAACACGGATTCTGCGGGCAACTCCTACGGCTCCCACGAGAACTACCTCATTCCACGCAAACTGGAATTCTCACGGCTGTCCGACATTCTGATTCCGTTCCTTGTGACGCGCCAGCTCCTGGTCGGGGCCGGAAAGGTGCTGAAGACCCAGTCCGGCTCCCTGTACGCCTTCTCCCAGCGGGCCGACCACATCTGGGAAGGCGTTTCTTCAGCGACAACCCGATCCAGGCCGATCATCAATACGCGCGACGAACCGCACGCTGATGCTGAGTTCTACCGTCGGCTCCATGTGATCGCCGGTGACTCGAACATGTCGGAGACGACCACTCTCCTGAAGGTCGGCTCCGTTGACCTGATCCTGCGCATGATCGAAGCCGGAATCATAATGCGGGACTTCCGGCTTGAAAACCCGATCCGGAGCATCCGTGAGATCTCCCACGACCTCACCGGCAGGCAACCGCTGAAGCTGGCCAACGGCAGACGGGTGTCTGCCCTCGATATCCAGCACGAGTACCTCAACCGTGCCCGCGCCTTCGTTGAAGCTGAAGGTGCGCACACACCGCATCTTCCACGGGTACTGGAACTGTGGGAACGCACCCTGCGGGCGGTGGAGACGGACAACCACGCGTTGGTCGATCGCGAGGTTGACTGGGCAATCAAGAAGAAGCTCGTCGACCGCTACATGGAACGAAACAATCTGGACCTGGATTCTGCGCGGGTCGCACAAATTGACCTGACGTACCACGATATATCCCGAGCTCGGGGCCTGTTTTTCATGCTGCAGGCACGCGGAGAAACGGCGCGGGTCGTGGACGATGTCGACATCAAGGCTGCGGTGGACATCCCCCCACAGACCACCCGTGCCCGGCTTCGTGGGGAATTCGTGCGCCGGGCCAAGGAAGCCAACCGGGACTTCACGGTCGACTGGGTGCACCTGAAACTCAATGACCGTGCACAGCAAACGATCCTCTGCAAGGATCCTTTTGCCTCCGAAGACGAGCGGGTCAGCGCCCTCCTGGAGCATCTGTAAGCATCCCTACGGTCACCGGGATAGGAGAAACTTCCTCGCCCAAACCGTTAGGGTAGGTAAAGTCCGGTGCCGAGAGGACGACCGGCAGGATCGCGGAACCGCGTTCTCCACTCCACTTGAAAGAAATACCGTGCGAAAAGTATTAGCATTCCTGCTGCCCGCAATGCTGTTCCTGACCGCCTGCGGCGGGGCAACCACGCCGGCGGATTTCGGAGACAGCAAGTCCGCCGGTGTAGCCGACACCCTCGAGTCCGTCGAGGTCTCTGACGCCGGCCCGGACACCGCGCCGGAGGTTGAATTCGATGCACCGCTTGACATCACAGAGCAGGGCGCACGCGTCGTGACCCAGGGTGACGGCGCCGTCATCGAGGCAGGCCAGAACCTCCAGGTTCATGTCCTCTCACTCAACCCAGAGGACGGCAGCGCGCTTCGGGACTCCTATGAAGAAGGCGCCCCACAGGGCTTGCCGCTCGACGACCAGCTTCAGGAGGTCTACCCGTCGCTGTACGAGGTCATGCTCGGGTCGAAGGTCGGTTCACAGATTGCGTTCGCTATCCCTGCCGAAGAGGAGCAGCCCCAGTCCCAGAACGTGCTGCTTATACTGCAGGTGATCAGCGCCGAGAATCCCCCCAAGAAGCTTTCCTCCGAGGAGGTTGCTGAGCTTGAGGAAGCCGGACAGCTTCCCACCGTGACGCTTGACAGCGAGGGTGTTCCCTCGATCGAGTTCCCGGACAATGATGCCCCGTCCGACCTCGTCGTCAAGGTCATCGAGGAGGGGACCGGCGAGGAGATCACCGAAACAGACACCATCGCCGCAAACTACACCGGGTGGTCCTGGCAGGGTGAGCAGTTCGATTCCAGCTTTGACCGGGGCGAGCCGACGGAGTTCCCGCTCAACGGAGTCATCCCGGGCTGGACCCAGGGTCTGTCCGGCTTGAAGGTCGGCTCGAAAGTCCTGCTCGTTATCCCGTCGGCCATGGCCTACGGTGACCAGCCCGCGCAGGGACCGGCGGGTCCGCTCGCCTTCTACGTTGAAATCGTCGAAAAAGTAGCCGCAGAGTAAGTAAAGGAGAGCCACCATGTCGTTTGGTCAGCGCGAATACGACCGGACCAAGCCCGAGGTCGATTTCCCGGGTGAGGATCTGCCTGAGGATCTAGTCATCAAGGACCTGATCGAGGGCACCGGTCGGGAAGCTCAGGCGGGGGATACCGTCTCCGCCCACTATGTCGGAGTGGCATTCTCCACCGGCGAGGAGTTTGACTCCTCTTGGAACCGCGGCACGCCGCTGGACTTCCGGATCGGTGTCGGGCAGGTCATCCAGGGATGGGATCAGGGAATCCCCGGCATGAAGGTCGGCGGGCGACGCCGTCTGGAAATTCCCCCACACCTCGCATACGGAGATCGCGGCGCGGGTTCCGCAATTGCACCTGGCGAATCCCTGATTTTCGTCGTGGACCTCATGGGCGTTCGCTAGCACCAATCGGTCTGAAGGGCGGGCAGCAACACCGAAAAGTGAAGCTGCCCGCCCTTCGTCGTCTTCGCGGAGCCCGAGAAGGTATCCTTGCCAGCGTGTCCGCGAAACGTACAGAACGCCTGCTCACCCTGGTGATGCTGCTCCTGTCCACCCGGCAGGGGTGGACCAAGGAGGAACTGTTTCGTGAGATCGAACAGTACGAACAGGCATCGACCGTCGCCGCGCGCGAGAAGCTCTTCGACCGCGACAAGGCCACGCTGCGCGAACAGGGTATCCCGCTTGAGTCATTCACCGAGGACCCCCTGTTCGAGAATGACAATGCGTCCGCTCGCTATCGGATCAACGCGGAAGACTACCGTCTCCCGGGTATGAGCTTCACCGCGGCGGAATCAGCGGCCCTCACCATTGCTGCAGGCATGTGGGAGGAAGCCTCGTTGGGTTCAGCGGCATCGCGGGCGCTTCGGAAGCTCCAGGGCAGGGGAGTAAGCACGGAGTCGGCCTCCCCGTCGCCGATAGACGCGCGGATCCGCACGAACGAACCGTTCTGGGACGAACTCTGGCAGGCAACCACCGGACGTCGCGTCATCCGCTTCGGGTACCGGGCAGCGAGCACCGGCGAGGAGCGGGACCGCACCGTGCAGCCGTGGGGAATGGGCAGCCGGTTCGGGCACTGGTACCTCGTGGGCTTCGACATTGACCGCCAGGCGGAGCGCTGGTTCCGCCTCACCCGGATCACCACGCCGCCCACGACGCAGGCCGGAACCTACAGCGTGCCGCTGGACTTTTCGATGTCTGCTTCCCTCGCCACGCTCACTACGGACGCGCTTGGTCGGCGCGCAACAGTCGCTGTGAGGACGGGAACCTGCCACATCCTCAGGGCACGGCCGGGTGCTATGTCGACGGAACGAAGCGAGGGGTGGGACACGCTCGACTTCAGCTATTCAGATGAGGCTACGACTGCTGGCGACATTGCGTCCTTCGGCCGAAACGCTGTAGTTCTCTCCCCGGACTCCCTCGTCGCGGAGGTACAACGCCGGCTGGAAGGGGCGGCGCGTGCGCTCCGGGAGGTGCCGCCGTCGTTTGCTTTCGAGGGGACGGTTGCGCCGTCTACCTCCGCCCGCCCAGGCAGCTCAACTGAGGACCGCCTGCTGCGCCTGCTCGACCTGGTGCCCTACCTTCTGAACCACCCCGGAGTGGAGGTCGCCGTCGCGGCCCGCGACTTCGGGGTGTCTCCGGCCCAGCTGATCAAGGATGTTGAATTGCTCTTCGTCAGCGGCCCGCGCTTCTATCCGGACGGCCTGATCGACATTCAGCTTGAGGATGACCGTATCCACATCACCGACCCGCAGTCGCTGGGCGATCCGATTCGCTTCGGTCTTGACGAGGTGTGCGCCCTCCTGGTAGGACTCGACACGCTGATCAACCTTCCGGGCCTGCCCGATGACTCTGCGGTCCGCTCCGCCCGGGAGAAGCTCCGCGCGGGAGCGGGTGATGCAGCCCGAATGAACGATTCGATCGCAACGAGGATCACCGAGGACGAGGTCGCCCCCGTGCTTGCCACAGTGCGCGCGGGCATCGAACAGCACAGACAGCTGCACCTGCGTTATGTCGTACCCGCCCGGGATGAGGTGACCGACAGGTTCGTCGAGCCGTTGAGGGCTTTCCTTCACGACGACGCCTGGTACCTCGATGCCTGGTGCCACAGCGCAGTCGGCCGGCGCAATTTCCGCCTGGACCGCGTGCAGCACGTCGAACTGACTGAGCGGCCGGCTACCGTCGAGGCTGAATCACCGTCCGTCATCTTCGACCTTTCCAGCGCGGACCGCGCCGTCGTACTCCTCCTGGGCGCGGGGGCCCACTGGATCGCCCAGTCGTATGCCGCCGAGCGCACCGCAGAGACAAGCGACGGCAGGATGGCCGCGGAGATCAGGGTCGGCTCAACCACCTGGCTGCCTGGGCTCGTCGCGAGTCTCGGCGGTGGTTGCACCGTGGCGGAACCGGAAGCAGAGCGGGAGAGCGCCCGGGATTTCGTCGACGCCGCGTTGGCCGCCTACGCACAGCGCACCGGCAACTAGACTGGACCTATGGAATGGTGGACGTGGATTATCCTGTGGCTGGCGCTTGCCGCGCTGGCGCTCCTTTTTCTGGGTTTCCTCGCCTGGCGCCTGTTTCGCGGCTTCACCGCCCTGATGGACGAAGTAGGTCGGGCCTCCGAGTTGTTGGCTCCTGATTTCGACGCTGCCGAAGCCGGAGATGCGCCGCCCACCCGGCTTGCCGTCTTCAAGTCGCCTGCAGCCGTTCGGGCTGAAAACTCCCTCGCTTCGAGGGCGCGCGCATGGCAGCGGCTGGAGCGCAGAGTACGACGGCGGTCGCTTCGTAGGCAGCCCCAGCTCCTGCGTGATTTACCGCACCTATGACCTAGACTTGAACTTAGACTCACCGAGAGGACATTTCGTCATGCAGATCCAGGGTTGGCACATCCTTATCATCATCGTCATTGCGATTCTGCTGTTTGGTGCGCCCAAGCTTCCTGGTCTGGCACGCAGCGTCGGCCAGTCGCTTCGCATCTTCAAGTCTGAGGTCCGGCAGATGAAGGAAGAGAACGGCTCAGACCACGAGGACGGGTCCTCGCCGGTCGAAGGCCGCGTAGTGAATCAGTCGCGCCACGACGAGACGCAGCGCACCCACGACGATCCCCAGCACGGGTCCACCCGCTCCTCGGGCCCGGGTAGCACGTCCTCCACCAGCTGAGCACTATGCCGCGGGTGAAAGGGCGCAAAGCGAATCCCGAAGGGCGGATGGCGCTCAAGGAACACCTCATCGAAGCGCGCAACCGGCTCTTCAAGTCGGCCATCGCCGTTGTGGTGGGCACCGTCATCGGGTTCTTCATCTACAATCCGGTGCTTGAAGCAATGGCAACACCGGTGCGCAATATCAACCAGCTCGACGGCCGAAACGCAGCACTGAACTTCGACGGCGTCGGGTCCCCCTTCGACCTGATGATCCAGATCTCGGTCTTTCTCGGTCTCGTCATCGCCAGTCCGGTCTGGCTCTACCAGCTGTGGGCGTTCATCACCCCGGGGCTGCGTTCGAAAGAACGGCGCATTGCGCTCGGATTCATCGCCGTCGCCGTCCCACTGTTCATCGCGGGCCTTTACCTGGCCTGGCTCATCCTGCCCAGCGCTGTGCGGGTGCTGACCGACTTCACGCCGGAGGGGTTCGCGAACCTCATCTCCGTCCCCGTGTATATAACCTTCCTGCTGCGGCTGATGCTGGCCTTCGGTATCGCCTTCCTCCTGCCCGTGGTGCTGTTCGGACTGAACCTCGTGGGCATCATCAAGGGCAAACAGATACTCAAATCATGGCGCATCACCGTGTTCCTGATCTGCCTGTTCGCGGCTATGGCAGCGCCGGGCGGTGACGCGATGAGCATGTTTTACCTGGCCATACCGCTGTTGCTCCTGTTCTTTGTTGCGATTGGCCTGTGCCTCCTCAATGACAAGCGCCGCGATAAGCGAAACGCTGCGCGGGAGGCAGACATCGAAGCGAACGCCGACACCGCATCGAGGATCGACGGGCTCTGACGCCTACTCGAATGCCGTAGCCGGAGGTTCGGAGAGTCTAGGCTTGAACCATGACCTCCCCAGCCGAGCGGTACCAGGCAGCGCAGGCGCGTAACCGGTATGAAAAAACCCGTCTGCATCAGTTCGAACAGACTCTCGGTTTCGAGCTGGACGAGTTTCAGCGGGACGCCTGCACCTCCCTGGAGGCCGGCAGGGGAGTGCTGGTCGCGGCGCCAACCGGTGCAGGCAAAACCGTCGTCGGGGAATTCGCGATCTTCATGGCGCTCAGCCAGGACCTGAAGGCCTTCTACACGACTCCCATCAAAGCGCTCAGTAACCAGAAATATGCTGAGCTCGCCGCCCTGCACGGTGCCGACCGCGTTGGGCTCCTCACCGGTGACACGAGCATCAACTCGGAGGCTCCCGTCGTCGTCATGACCACGGAAGTGCTCCGCAACATGCTGTACGCGGACTCTGACACACTGGCAGGCCTCGGATACGTCGTCATGGACGAGGTGCACTATCTGGCGGACCGGTTCCGGGGCGCGGTGTGGGAGGAAGTGATTATCCACCTCCCAACCGAGGTCAAGGTCGTCTCCCTGAGCGCGACCGTGTCCAACGCTGAGGAGTTTGGAGCCTGGCTGCATACCGTGCGCGGCCACACCGACGTCGTGGTGTCAGAGCACAGGCCCGTACCGCTTTGGCAGCACGTGATGGTCGGTCAGCAGTTGCTCGACCTCTTCGCGGGCGAGGTGGCGTTCGACGAAGCGGCCGCCGAAGGATCGTCCAGCGGCGCCGAGGACAAGTTCGCCGTGAACCCGGAGTTGCTGGACCTCGCCACCACCGAAACACGACTGAATCAGAGGGCGCGCTGGGGGACGGGCACCAAGCGTGGACGTGGGCAGAACCGCTTCCAGCAACCGCAGACGGCCGTGCGGCGGGCAAGTCGGCCACAGGTGATCGCCGCACTTGACCGGGGAGGGCTTCTTCCCGCGATCACATTCATTTTTTCCCGTAACGGCTGTGAGGCCGCAGTAAGCCAGTGCCTTGACGCTGGACTATGGCTCACCACCGAATACGAGCGGGGCATCATCAGCGACCGGATCGAGGAAGCAACCCTCGACATACCGGAGGAAGACCTGGAAGTGCTCGGGTTCTGGGCCTGGCGCGAAGGACTGATCAGGGGATTCGCCGCGCACCATGCGGGAATGCTTCCCACCTTCAAGGAAGTGGTCGAGAAGCTCTTCGAGGAGGGGCTGGTCAAAGCGGTATTCGCCACCGAGACGCTGGCGCTCGGCGTCAACATGCCAGCGAGATCCGTTGTGCTCGAGAAACTCGACAAGTTCAATGGGGAAGCCCATGTCAACATAACTGCGGGGGAGTACACACAGCTCACCGGGCGGGCAGGCCGGCGGGGTATCGACGTGGAGGGCCACGCCGTCGTTCTGTGGCAGCCCGGAACTGACCCTGGAGCGGTCGCAGGATTGGCATCGCGCCGTACCTATCCGCTGAACTCCAGCTTCCGGCCGACATACAACATGAGCATCAACCTGATATCCCAGTTCGGGCAGCACCGAACGCGGGAAATACTGGAAACCTCCTTCGCGCAGTTCCAGGCTGACCGCTCCGTGGTCGGCCTCGCCCGACAGGTCCGCACACGCGAGGAATCCCTGAAGGGTTACGCCGAGGCGATGACATGCCACCTCGGCGACTTCTCCGAATACTCAGCGATCCGCCGGGAACTCTCCGATCTGGAAACTGCCGCGTCGAAGGCCGGTTCCCGTAACCGTCGAAGCGCGGCAGCAGCCTCACTGGAAGCGCTTCGCCCAGGCGACGTCGTCGACATCCCGGCCGGGCGGATCACCGGTTACGCGGTTGTTCTCGCCGGAGATGCAGCCCGTGATCCACGGCCCACCGTCCTCACTCTGGAAAAGCATGTGCGCCGGCTGTCCGCACAGGATCTCGACGGGCCTGTGGAGGTGCTGTCGCGGGTTCGGGTTCCGAAACAGTTCGACGCACGGAAGCCCAAGGACCGCCGGGACCTCGCTGCTTCCCTCCGGAACTCCCTGAACGACCGACGGCCGCCCACCACGAGGACACCGGTGGAGTTCCCGACTGTCGGCACCGAACGCCAGGAGAAAGCCATTGCTGACCTGCGCCGACGGTTGAGGGCTCACCCCTGCCACGGCTGCAGCGATCGGGAGAACCACGCCCGGTGGGCTGAGAGATGGTGGAAGCTTCGGCGGGAGACAGACCGTTTGGCCCAGCAAATCCAGGGCCGCACAAACACCATCGCGAAGACGTTCGACCGGGTCTCCGAAGTTCTCCTCAGCTACGGGTACCTGCAGGAACACGACGAGCACGGCCTGGCGATCTCCCCTGCGGGGCAGAAGCTTCGCCGTATCTATGGCGAAAAGGATCTCCTTATCGCTCTGTCCCTTGAGCACGGCGCCTTCCAGGATCTCGACGCAGCCGAACTCGCGGCGCTTGCCTCGGCACTGGTCTACCAGGCCAAGCGGGAGGAACGCGGCCTTCGCCCGCGCATGCCTTCAGTATCCCTGGAAACCTCCATCGACATTGTCATCCGCCAATGGTCCCGACTGACCGATCTCGAGGAGCAGTACCGCCTTTCGGTCACCAGTGAACCCGATTTCGGCCTCGTCTGGCCGGTCTACAAGTGGGCACGCGGCAAGGGCCTTCAGAGCGCGCTGCAGGGAACCGACCTCGCAGCAGGCGACTTCGTGCGCTGGGCGAAGCAGATCATCGACCTGATCGACCAGCTGGCGAAGGTGCCCGACCTGCCCCCCGGATTCCGCCGGTTGTGCATCGACTCGATCGACCTCATCCGGCGTGGCGTCGTCGCCTACTCCGCTGTGACCGAATAGCAAATCCCTCGTTCTCGATCCGAAAGTTATCCGCCTGTGTCTCCACATGACCCGAAGCCCATTCTGTACCGCAACGGCTCCGTCTACAGCGCCGCTGATCCGTTCGCCACTGCCATGCTTGTCACGGGCGATACGGTGGCCTGGGTCGGGTCCGAGCACGCGGCGGCCGCCCTGGCGGACAGCAGCATGGACGTGGTCGACCTGCAGGGAGCGCTCATCGCCCCTGGGTTCGTCGACTCGCACGTACACACCACCGAGTCGGGGCTCGCGCTCACCTCACTCGACCTCACCGGGATTAACAGTCTCGGTGAGCTGCTGGACCTGATCGCGCAGGCCGGCGCGGGTACGTCAGGAACGATCATAGGTAACGGCTGGGACGAATCACGGTGGTCCGATCGTCGCCCGCCGACCGCGGCTGAACTCGACAATGCCTCAGGAGGCCGCGACGTCTATCTGGTGCGGGCTGACGTTCACTCCGCCGTCGTCTCCGCGTCACTGGCCCAGCGCCTTTCCCTGGATGCCTACGACGGGTGGGACGACGGCTTCGTCGTACGCGACGCGCACCTGGCTGCCCGGACTGCCGTCCGGAACCTAGGTGCCGACGAGCGGGAGGACCTTCAGCGGACAGCACTGAACCACGCAGCGGCCCACGGGATTGTTGCCGTCGTTGAAATGGCCGCCCCCCACATCGCGCCCCGCGAAGACGTCCTTTCGCTGCTCGCGCTCGAGGGTCCCCATCCGGAAATCCTTGCGTACTGGGGGCAGCCGGCGACTTCTGCAGAGGAGATGCGCAGTATCCTCGAGGGCTTCGACGGGCGGGTCCTAGGGCTCGGCGGAGACCTGAACGTCGACGGTTCAATCGGTTCTCACACGGCGCGCATGCGGGCTCCCTATGCGGACGCGCCGCACTCCTGCGGAACCACTTTCATGCACACCGACGACGTTGCAGCCCACCTCGGAGCAGCGACGGCGGCCGGCAGGCAGGCCGGGTTCCACGTCATCGGCGACGAAGGACTGGATACGGTCATCGCCGGGTTGGAGAAGACGGCTGCTGTTCATGGGATCGATAGGGTGCGAGCCTCGCGGCACCGACTGGAGCACGTGGAAATGGCCGACGACGCAGCTATCCGCAGCCTGGTGCACTTCGGCGCCATCGTGAGCGCCCAGCCAGGCTTTGACGCGCTGTGGGGGGCGCCGGGCGGATTGTACGAACAGCGTCTCGGCCGGGACCGCTATACCCCGATGAACAGGGTGGGAAGCCTGCTGAGTCAGGGCGTGCCGGTGTGCCTTGGGTCCGACTCGCCCGTCACCCGGATGTCGCCGTGGCAGTCAGTCCGGGCCTGCATAGCGCACGCCAGCGCGGAGGAACGGATCTCAGCGCGTGCTGCCTTCCTGGCGCACACTCGCGCCGGGTGGCGTGCGGTGGGAGCAGAGAACCCGCTCCTCGGTCAGCTGGTTCCCGGCGCGCCAGCATCCTACGCCGTGTGGGAGGTGGAAGAGCTGATGGTGCAGACACCAGACAGCAGGGTGCAGTCCTGGAGCACCGATCCGCGGGCCGGTACACCGCTGCTCCCCGCGCTCGACGACGGGAAGGAGCCACGCTGCCTGGAAACGGTGCACAGGGGCGAGCAACTCTATGGCTGCGATGACCTGGGCCTCCGGTAAACGCGATCCACAGACCGATCCGATTACCCGGCCGGCCCACTGGCTGACCTGCACAAACGAATAAAACAGCAGGTCAGGCGCCTGTTGACACGTCCTCCACAGGACGTAAGCTGTTAGATCTACGGGTCGGAATTCGGCACTTCCGGATAGACCTGACCGAGCCGCCGCATACGTGACGCCAAGGGGGACCGAACGTGAATGTTAGGCTCTTTCGCGCGGTGGAAGGCTCGGTACTCACAACGGGTAGGTTTGCACGTCAGTAGAAAACAGCGCCGATCGATTGATCACTGCTGGCCCGAAGGCGTGCGAACCTACCCCGCAGAACCCAACTCTGTGACACGTTCCAACTGATGACTGCTTCCTTGTACACACGCTGCTGAGGTTCAGACAACGCTCACGGTTGTGAAGGGCTCGCTCAAGTCGTCGGCCTATACTGGTAAGCCGGTCCGGATACTGAGCTGCTGCGCCATGCGCACCTGCCCCATCGAAAGGTTCATGAGTGCGCGTTGTCACCATCATTCCTACCTTCAACGAGCGCCAGTCACTCCCTCTGACTCTTGACCGGCTCCGGGTAGCGGTGCCCCACTCAGATGTACTGGTAGTGGACGACAACAGCCCTGATGGCACTGGAGGGCTGGCGGACACCAGAGCCGCCAGCGACGGTGCTGTGCATGTCCTGCACCGCGAGGGCAAGGAAGGCCTGGGCGCTGCGTACATCGCGGGTTTTCGTTGGGCTCTTGAGCGTGGGTACGACATCATCGTCGAAATGGACGCGGACGGTTCCCACCGGCCGGAGCAGCTTCCTTCCCTCCTTGAAGCCGTTTCCGGGGCCCACCTGGTGATTGGCTCGCGTTGGGTTCCCGGTGGATCCGTTGTCAACTGGCCGTTCCATCGGAAGCTGCTCTCGCGTGCCGGGAGTCTGTACTCGCGGATGATGCTGGGGCTGTCCGTGCGTGACATAACAGCCGGCTACCGTGCGTTCCGTCGCGAAACCCTCGAAAGCATCGATCTGTCCACCGTGGATTCCGTCGGGTATGGGTTTCAGGTCGACATGACGTTCAGGGTGGCAAAAAAGGGACTCCGCATCGTCGAAGTGCCGATCACGTTTGTCGAGCGCGAGTATGGCGATTCCAAAATGAGCGGCAATATCGTCTTTGAAGCCATCGCCAACGTCACAGTCTGGGGTCTCGCCGCCCGATGGCGGACGCTGACAGGCCGCCTCTCGGCAGGCAAGTAGACCAGCGGTTCACGGGTGTCCTGCGGACACCAAAAAGCCCGGGTACTTCTGTGAAGTACCCGGGCCATCTTTGAATCGGTCAGGCCGAGCGGCGCTCTCCGCGGCGCTCCCTGAGGATATTGAGCCGATCCTCGAGAATCTGCTCCAGCTCCTCCATGGAACGACGCTCAAGCAGCATGTCCCAGTGGGTACGAACCGGCTTGTCTCCTGAGGTGTCGGGACGCTCTCCATCGACGAGCAGCGCCTCCTTGCCCGTCTTGGAGACCCACACCGGGGGGATCTCCGCTTCCGCGGCAAAGGTAACGAAGACGCGCTCTCCGTCCTCGCAACGGTACTCAATACGTTGCCGGGGTGCCGGCTCCACGCCGGATTCGGTTTCCATGCTCTGGGCGCCAAGGCGCATACCCCGCAGGCTACGGTCGCTCATCTTTTCTCCCTAACTACGTATGGCATCCTGGACTTCCAGTTGCCCCTGCTGCACACCCAACGGGATGCGCAACACCACGACGTCAACGCCGCGTTACCACAGGTATAACGCCGGTGGGCCACCGTCTGTTCCCGGCGGCGCTTCATCCGGCAAACACCCAACTATACCGAACGCAGCATGAATCACCCAATTCGGTGCTGCCGCGAGTGGGAGCGCCGGTATACCCCCCCGTAGGAGGACAGTCAGGACCGAGAGTTGTCTTCCGCAGGAGCGGTGAGGGGCGAACTCCGCTCGGAGTTCTCACCGTCCTGGGCGCCGAGAACATTCCCGATGCCCTTGAGTGCTTCCCCTACTTCGCTCGGAATGATCCACAGCTTGTTCGAGTTGCCCTCCGCCAGTTTCGGCAATGTCTGCAGGTACTGGTAAGCGAGGAGCTTCTGGGTCGGGTTGCCCTTGTGTATGGCGTCGAAGACCTTCTGGATAGCCTGCGACTCGCCGTCGGCCCTCAGGATGGCGGCTTTGGCATCACCTTCGGCAGCAAGGATAGCTGCCTGTCGTTGTCCCTCAGCTGTAAGAATCTGCGACTGCTTGGTTCCTTCCGCGGTAAGGATGGCAGCCCGGCGGTCGCGTTCCGCACGCATCTGCTTCTCCATGGAATCCTGGATGGAGTGCGGCGGGTCGATGGCCTTCAGCTCCACCCTCGAGACCCGGATACCCCATCGGCCGGTGGCGTCATCGAGGACTCCACGGAGCTGGCCATTGATCTGGTCACGCGAAGTCAGGGCCTCTTCCAGATTCAGGCCACCGACAACGTTTCGAAGCGTCGTGGTGGTCAACTGTTCGACCGCCTGAATGTAGTTGGCGATCTCATAAGTGGCGGCGCGTGCGTCGGTCACCTGGAAATAGACCACCGTGTCGATGGACACCACCAGGTTGTCCTCGGTGATCACTGGCTGGGGAGGGAACGACACAACCTGTTCGCGTAGGTCGAGGAGCGGCAACAGCCGATCAACAAACGGAATGAGGATCGTCAGCCCCGGCAGGAGCGTCCGCTGGTACTTTCCGAGCCGTTCAACCACACCGGCGCGAGCCTGCGGGATGATCCGCACGGACTTGACCAGGATGATCAGAACGAAAACGATCAGAACAATCAGGACGATGGTGAGTCCGATTGCGCCTGAATCTGTGAACATGGTTCCCCTTGTGTTGTGGATGGTGCCGGATCTCGGCTCAGGACGAGGTGATCGGACCGCTTTCGGCTTGGTGCGTGCCGACGACGACGGCGGTTGCCCCGTCGATACGGGAAACCGTCACCTGGCTGCCTGCGGGCAACGATGAACCGTCGGCGCTGCGTGCAGTCCAGGTATCGCCGCCGATCTTGACTGTTCCGGACCGGCCGGTAACAGGTTCCAGGGCGAGGGCGGGCTCGCCGATCAGTCGGTCGATATTGCTCAACTTTTCGGCTGAGCCGCCTTTCAGGTGCTGCAGAGCCACGGGTCTTACCAGCAGCACCATCATGAGCGAGACCACGCAGAAGATGACTACCTGGATAAAGAAGGTGGTTCCGGCTAACGCCCCAACGAGTCCCGCGAGCGCACCGGTTGCGAGCATGAGAAAGAAGAGGTCAAGGGTGAGAGTTTCAACAGCGGCCAATCCGAGCATGAGCACGAGCCACAGGATCCAGGTGTTCTGTACAAGCCAATCGAACATTGCGTTTCCCCTCGGTGTCGACACCTGCTGACGCTGTAACCGTATGCATAGTGCCTACTACCATCATGCCAAACCCGCGCAACGGAATATAGCCCTCCGGGAATATCCTTCGTGTAACGCTCGCCGGCCGGATCGCTGCAAGTGACTACCCGCTTACGCCGCGGATGGGGCGAACGCGGCGGCGGAACGTCTGAACGGTAAAAGCCGCCGTAACAGGCAGGCTCTCCGGGAGCAGATCAACCTCAACAGGATTTCCGTGGTGGCCGGCCGGCCCCATAGCCGCGACATTGCGCACGTCCCCGGGCGACAGCGTCATGGTGAATTCCACGACCCTGGTTGCAGCCAACTCGAACGAGCCGCCCAGGCTGGCGGCGACGTCCTCGTCCTTACCCGGGCGAATTTCGAGGAGCCCTGCGGTCTCTGCGATCTCCTGCAGGTGCCGGGACAGGGGAGTAACCACGAGCAGGAGTCCTCCGTCTCGCGAGACGCGCGCGAATTCTGCGGGATTACGCGGAGCGAAGATATTGATGAGCAGGTCCACGCTTCCTTCTTCGACGGGCAGCGGCCTCCAGACGTCCCACACCAGGCACAAGACACCGGGCAGAAGTTTGGCGGCACGTCTCAGCGCAAACTTTGAAATGTCGAGGGCGATGGCTGCAGACGCCGGCATCCGTTGCCGCAAAGCCCCCAGGTAGTACCCGGTGCCCGCACCGACATCCAGAATCATCGGCCAGTCAGCGGCGAGTTCAGTCGCTGCAGCGCAGACTGCATCTGCGAGGGGTAGGAAGTGGCCGCTGCCGAGGAAATCGATGCGTGCCTGGACCATTTCTGCGGTATCTGCTTCGAAGCCGGTTCCCCGACCCGTCAGAAGGTTGAAATAACCCTGTCTGGCGGCTTCGAACCGATGCCCTGTTTCGCACCGGAGAAGTCCTGGGACGCCGTCGTCCCCTGAGGCCCCCGGCCAGTCGAAGGGCTCCGTGGTGAGTCGGCCCTGACACACCGGACAGAGGAGGACAGATCCGCGAAAAGGCGACACTGGACCATCCTAGGTGCCCGCCCTTCCACTTTGAGCGGTGACGCCTTGGAGGCATAGTCTCGGTTTGTGAAACCAAACACACTCAACCTGTTGAAATCAGTGAGCACACCCTCGCTCCATCCGGACGCCCGACGATGCGTAGTCTCCGTAACCAGGCCGGACTACGACGCCGACGATTACGTCGGCCAGTTGTGGGAGGTGCCGTTGGCTGACGGTACACCCCGCCGCCTGACCCGGGGTTTTCGGGACACCACTCCGAAACACTCGCCGGACGGCGAAGCAATAGCCTTTCTGAGGGCCCGTCAGGGCGAAAAGCCACAGCTGTTCATCACCGACAGCAGGGGAGGGGAGCCACTGCAACTGACTGACCGGCCGCTCGGTGTGTCCGACTTCGAATGGTCGCCCGATTCGCGGTATCTGGTCTTCAGCGCTCGTGCTCCCGAGGACGGACGCTACGGCACCGTGGACGGTATCTCCGCCGGCCAGGAGGACCCGCGGCTCATCAGTGGATACAAGTATCAGATGAACGGGGTCGGTTATACCGGGGACAAGCGGACCCAGCTGTACCTCCTGGACGTGCCGTCGCTGGGGGAGGAGCCGTTCGTCAAGCCGGTGGGACGGGCAGCACGTTCAGCGGAGGAGGATACGCCGTCAGCATTCTCCGAGCCGAAGCAGCTCACCGACGCGGATGCGGACCACTCTGCACCGAGATTCACCGCTGATGGATCCCGCATCCTGTTCAGTGCATCGCTTGAACCTGACTCGGCGACGAACCTCCGCTCGGATATCTATTCCATCGGGCTGGACGGATCCGACCGGGAGCGTCTGAGCAATTTCACGGACGAGTTGCTCAACTGCGGCAACCCCGTCCACAGCGAAGACGGCCGATGGCTTTTCTACCTCGGGAGTTCGCTCTCACCCAGCGGTGTCGATTTTGTTGCCCGCAACACGGCTCTGTACGTCGCGCCCGTCGAGGACCCCGCGCAGGTACGGCTACTCACTGACCCCGCCACCTTCGATCTGGGGGAGGTCGGTGAGATCGTCCCGGCGGGAGCGGACAGCGTTCTCGTCTTCAACCGCAGTCGCGGCGCCGGTGATTTGCGTCGGATCGATTCGGAGGGAGTCGTACAGACCGTGGCGGACGGCGAGTACATCGTGACCGGCGCCGCAAGCGTGGCTGGCGCCGTCGTCGTCGCCTATACCGATCCGCGCACCATGGGTGACGTTGCACGGATCGACGGCGGGGCGCTCACCCCGCTGACGGACTTTTCCGCTGATCTGCGCACCGAAACCACGGTGGTCGAACCCGTCGAGGAAACGTTCACCGCGCCAGACGGCTATCCGGTGCACGGATGGGTTCTCGTGCCGGAGGGCGAAGGGCCGCACCCGGTGCTGCTGAACATCCACGGCGGGCCGTACGCGCAGTACGGGTGGGGTTACTTCGACGAGGCGCAGGTCTACCTTGAAGCCGGATACGCGGTTCTCATGTGCAATCCCCGCGGCGCCGCAGGTTACGGACAGGAACACGGCCGCATTATCAAGGAAGCCATGGGGACGGTGGACATGCAGGATGTCCTTGCCTTCCTTGAGGGGGCGGTCCACAAGTACGACCAGCTCGACGGCGACAAGCTGGGCGTGATGGGCGGTTCCTACGGCGGCTACCTGACGGCCTGGCTGATCGCCAACGACCATCGGTTCCAGGGTGCCATTGTGGAACGGGGTTTCCTTGACCCGGAGTCCTTCATCGGCTCCTCGGATATCGGGTGGTTCTTCTCGGAGGCCTACACGGGTGAGGACCCCGAGAAGGTTCTGGCACAGAGCCCATACGCGCACGTTGACAAGGTGCGTACACCCACCTTTGTCATCCATTCGGAGGAGGACCTGCGCTGCCCACTCGAACAGGCTCAGCGCTACTACACGGCCCTGAAGCGCCACGGCGTGGAGACTCAGATGCTGATTTTCCCGGGGGAGAACCACGAACTCTCGCGTTCCGGCACTCCCTGGCACCGCCGTCAGCGGTTCGAGCACATCCTGCGGTGGTGGGCGGACAAGCTACCCAGCAAGAAGAACCAGCCGGCCTGACCACGGGCGCATCAGAAGTTGAGAGCGCGTTGGGTCAGTCCAATCCCGGGCTGCGCCCAGCGCTCGCCGTATGCCGCGCTGCTTACGAGCGACCGCGTGTTCGCCTTGTCGATGTAGATCACGCCGTTGAGATGGTCGGTTTCGTGCTGGACAATGCGGGCTGGCCACCCGGTGAACTGCCTGGTGGCGTCCAGCCCTTCAGGAGTTCGGTACTCAAGCTGGACGGTGCGGTGCCGCGTCACCACAGCCTGCCAGCCGCTGAAGGACAGACAGCCCTCGAAGAACGACGCCGTGTCGCGTCCCACCGGCGTGTACGTCGGATTGATCATCGCGAAGTAGGGCAGTAGCGGGCGTTCGCGAAGCTCAACAATCTCATCCGGCTGGGGGAGGACGTCCTCGATCACCGCTATCCGCAGGGGGATCCCGAGTTGCGGCGCAGCCAGTCCGACCCCTGGCGCGTCATGCATGGCCTTGCGCATTACGGCAAGGAGCGCGGCAAGCTCTGCGTCATCGAGTTGGCCGTCAAACGTCGCGGCGGGCATCCGCAGCACTGGATCACCGAGCTGGACAATCGGCGGCTGCTCCTGTTCAAGGACGTCGCGTACCAGCGCCCGTATGTCCTCGCGCGCGTAGTTATCCATCGCTCCATACTAGGCTCGCCTGTCATCCCCGGGGACGGCACGTGGCACGCTGTAGAACGCCACCAGGACTGCGACGGCGTTGATCCCGGCCAGGACCAGAAAGGCACGGGAGTAGCTTCCGAGCATGGCGGCGAGTCCGGCACCAGCCCAAGGCCCAAGCGCTGTCGCGAGGGTGATCGGCGCGGCCACGAGCGCTGTCAGGCGCCCGTAGTTTGCTGACCCCCAGCGATCAGGTACGGCAGTTGCGTGCAGCAGGGTGAAAATCCCGCGTGCCACACCGGCCGCGAGGGCGATCAGTAACGCGGCGCTGAACGTTTCCGTTAGGCCAAGCAGCGCCGTCGTGAGCGTTGTTGCGAGCAGCACAAGCGCCGTCCGCAGCCGGAGCGGAAGCCGCTCGAACAGGCCGTAGCCCAGCCTGCCGAGGACTTGTCCGATACCGCCGACCCCGAGCGCTGTTGCCGCCAGAGTGGTGCCGATCCCGCGCTCTGTCAGCAACGGAACCAGATTGACGACGGCGGCGAATGACGCCAGGGCCGCAAGGCTCACGGCGGCGATGAGGGCGACGAAGGGCACACTTCGGATGATGGCCGCGGGCGGGTTATCCGTGAGTGACGGCTCATCGGAGCTTCCTCGGTGCGGCTCCCATGGCCTGCGGAGCCCGAAGAAGTGCGCAGGAACGGTCACCACAAGAAGCACCGCTGCAAGGACCAGATAGGTGGCGCGCCAGCCGACGCCGGCGGAGAGCACAGCAGTCAGGGGCGCGAAGACGGTGCTGGCAAGTCCGCCGACGATAGTGAGAATTGTCAGTGCGCGCGTACGGCGGCTGGTCCACCATCGAGTGACGGCCGCGAATGCCGGTGGATAAAGAACCATACCCATGGCAATGCCCGCCAGGATCCACCCACTGAAAAAGATCGGCAGGCTGCCGGCCGTAGCGACCAGGCACAGTGCCGGTACGGCCAGAACGGATCCCGTGGTCATGACGGCTCGCGGGCCGTGGCGATCCAGGATGCGCCCGACCACCAATCCGGTGAGCGCCGAACATACCAGGCCGATGGAGAATGCACCGGTGACTACCGGCAACGACCAGCCGGTGGTGGAGCTGATCTCACCGGCAAGAACCGGGAATGCGTAGAACAGGATGCCCCAACTCGTGATTTCCGTCAGGCAGAGGACAATCAGCACGTTCTGTTTGGATACGGCCGCCCGGCCCCTTCCGGACCAGCGTAAGTTGGCAGCGAGACGTGTAGAAGCAGGATGAGTGCGTCTCGTCACTTGATACCCCAGGGTGAGCGGGACCGGATCATTGCCTGGAAGAACCCAAGTTCGTGTCTGCAGCCTGCAACCACGTGGTGAGAACCTCGCAGGCGAGCTCAAGGTTCCCCATCTGGCAATGCTGATCGGCCTGCTCGGCGCGGGTGAAAATGCGGGTCGTGACGCTTCGGGCGGCAACGAGCGCTTGAGCCTGGGCTTGGGTCAATGCCGGTGGTTGGAAGGCGTCGTTTTCGCCGCACATCAGCAGCACATCCTGGGTCACCCGCCCGCTGTCGAGGTGGTCGGCATTCATGCCCAGGAACCACTCGGCAACATCGGCCGGATCGTCGCTGTCGAGCATGTACAGGACCTGCTCGACCACGAAGCGCAGAGTCGGCGACAGCCGCGCTCGGGTACACACGCTCCAGCGCATGAAGCGCCGGTGCTGCACCATCGTGCGGACCGGGGCGCGCAACACGGGCGGGACCCGGTGAAGCCAGTCGTACACCGGTGGCCACGCAACGACACGTCGAATGCGGGGCTCGCGTCCTGCAGCACGCAACGCCCAGTGTCCGCCCATCGAGATGCCGATGAGGGCTGCCTGGTCGAGGCTGAAGTGGTCCAATACCGCGCCGACAGGCTTTTCCCAGTCGTGGTCGGAGGTGAGCCCGTGCAACGCCCGCGCACCGCCTTGTCCGGGCCCTTCGAAGGCAATCACATCGAAGCCGGCAGCGGCGACACGCTGACAGATGGGGAAGAACTCTTCAATTAAGGAGTCGAGCCCGCCGAGGAGCAGCACCGTCTCGCCGGTTGGCGTCCCGGCAGCCGGGAGGAGATACGCCGGCATTGCCGCATCGGCGTAGGGGATGTCATGACGCACGAGGCAAGTATCTGCGTATGTGGTGTCGAAGAGCTTCAGAAAGCGGCGGTAGCGGTTCGTTTTCTCCGCGGACCATGGCGACGTGAAGAATTCAGCGATCCGTGCATAACCCGCCGCATTCCGGGGCCGGGCATCGGCAGCCGCACGGTTCGACAACGCCTCGAAGACAGTGACGCAATCATCGAATGACCTTACGTCTGCCGCGGCGTCGACCAGTTCCTGGCGGTCGGCGAAGCCCAGCGCGTGCGCCCGATTAAGTTGGTAGTTGACGAAGTCCCGTCGATGGAACCGTTCGAATCCTGCCGGCAATGCCACGAGTTCGGGATCGTTCACATCGCCAGCGTACTCCTGGCACTGCGGGCGCAATAGGTGCGCCGCATGTGAGAAGACTTGGCGATATCAAGTGCCGATAATCGACATTATGTCAACTAGTGGTTTAGGAGGGAGGGCGGGAACCCGAGGCGCATGTCCCTAACAACAAATAACGATTGGTCCACTCAACGGGACTTATGCTGGGCGGAATCCTTTTTCTTGCCCTTCGGCCCTTTTTCAGACTTTCCGATCTCGTAGCGCTGGGGCACGAACCGCTGGCGGTCCAACGGCGGTCGCTCGTAGGTCCGGTTCTGGCGGTCGGGCAACTCGATGTCCGGCAACTCCGGCTGCTCGTAAGGCAACAGCGACAGCAGATGGGCCATCAGATTGAGCCGGGCCTCCTTCTTGTTATCGGCGTCCACCACCCACCACGGGCTGCGCTCGGTGTCACTGAACTCAAACATCTTGTCCTTGGCCTCGGCGTAGTCAACCCAGCGGGCCTGCGCCTCAAGGTCCATGGGGCTCAGCTTCCAACGCTTAGCCGGGTTATCGATGCGGCGCTGGAACCGACGGCGCTGCTCGGAGTCGGAAAGACTCAACCAGTACTTCACCAGGACGATCCCATCGGAGATCATTGCCTCCTCGAGCATGGGCACCGTGTCGACGAAGTGGGCATACTGTTCGTCAGTACAAAAGCCCATCACCCGCTCCACCCCGGCCCGGTTGTACCAAGAACGGTCGAACAGCACCATCTCCCCGGCCGCCGGCAGATGGGAAATGTAGCGCTGAAAGTACCACTGCGACCGCTCGCGCTCCGTCGGCGCCGGGAGCGCAACAACCCGGCAGGAGCGCGGGTTGAGCGCACCGCTGATGCGTTGGATCGTTCCGCCCTTACCGGCTGTGTCGCGTCCTTCGAAAATAACGACCAGCCGCGTTCCGGTTGCGCGCACCCACTCCTGCAAGGCGACCAGTTCCTCCTGCAACCGCAGCAGTTCCTTTTCGTAGTCCTTCTTGGATAGGACCTGGGAGCTCGCCTCATCTGGCGTTTTCTTGACCACACCTCATATCCTGCCCCAAACCAGAGCATTCAGCGAGGTGCTACCACTGCTCGAAGTATCTCAATTATTGCGTCGGGTACAGCAGCAACTCGGCGACGCTCGCCATTCTTCCCCCGAACTAGGCGTGCGATCGCTCGAGATTCCGAAGTGCCACGTCCAGTGAGACGAAACCTGCGCGTTAGTCTCGTTGAACATGGCATAGCCCCCTGTCAGAGCGATATAGAAGTGCCACCTTGATTGAGATCGGACATCCCCCTCTCACCTCGTCGTGCATCCCAGCAGACCGCCGCCGACGACCTGCCGGAGCTTCCCTTATTGCTGGGGCTTGCCTGCGATGTTGATCAGCCAGGCGACTCCGAACTTATCGGTGCACATCCCGAATCGATCGCCCCACGGTGCAACTTCGAGCGGAACGGTGACTGTGCCGTCCCCGGAAAGGCGGTCCCAATAACCTCGCAGCTCGTCCTCGTCTTCACCGCTCAGGGAAATTGAAAACGTATTGCCCGGGTTGTAATCCATGCTGTTCGGGGTGTCAGCTGCCATGAGGACCATTCCGTTTGCGGTGGTCAACATTCCGTGCATGATCTTGTCCAGTTCGCTCTCATCCTCGGTGGCATGAAGATCCCGGAAGGTGCTGAGGGTGAGTTCACCCCCGAAGACGGACTTGTAGTAGGTCATGGCGTCCCTGGCTGTGTCACGGAAGCCAAGGTACGGATTCAGGCGGGTGCTCATATCGGTCTCCTCGTGTCGCGTCTGTGGGCCACCGGTGCCTTCTCATGTCTGACACGCTTGCGGTGCGCTCCGTCACCATAGTGCACCACGGACGGTTTGGACTCCCAGTGCCGCAACCGCCTGATCCCCCGCGACACCCAGGGCAAAAGGCGGGTCAGGCGTTGGCGAAGCGACGCGCTGAACGCTCTTTCGCCTTGGCCGCTTCTTCATCCCGGTCTTTCGGCGGCGCCGTGGTGACAAGCTCTGACAGCAGCCGCTCGGTGACGAATCCGATTTCCTCAACGGCCTTGTCGAAGGCCTCCTGGTTCGCCCTTGACGGTTTGGTGACACCGCTGATCTTCCGGACGTACTGAAGGGCCGCCGCGTGAACTTCTTCACTGGTTGCTGCGGGCTCGAAATTGTGGAGTGTCCTGATATTCCTGCACATGTCTCAAGGGTAGATCCGGGGTCACGACCATGGAACAGATTTGCGCAGGTTCTTCCCGCGTCAGCCAGCGGACACAGGAGCCGGCTCCTGCGTCGGGAACCAGTAGGCTGAACCCATGACGAGCGTAAGGGCCCGCAGCCGTGATGGGGCCGGACCGGGCTATGGCGCCTGGCTGGCCGCCGACGTCGTGCTGATCACGCTCTTCGCGCTCCTCGGTCACCTTTCCCACTACGGGACGCTTTCCCCCTCGGGCATCGTGACCACGGCACTCCCCTTCATGTTCGCGTATCTGGCAGCGACGGCAATTCTGCGTCCCTGGCGTCAGCCCACCGCGCTGTTGCGCACCGCGTGCCCGCTCTGGATCGGCACGGCCACCGGTGGCCTGATACTTCGCGTCCTCTTCGGAGAGAGCGCGGCGCTGTCTTTCCAGATCGTCGCGGTCTGTGTCCTGGGGCTGTTCCTCATCGTCCCGCGTGCAGTCGCAGCCCTGGCGCGGAAGCGCCGTCGTCGTAGTCAGTCGACCATTCCTCACTCCCCCAGCCATAACCAAGGAGCAGCCACATGATCACCGCTTTTGTACTCATCCAGACCGACGCCTCCAGGATTCCCGAGTGCGCCCAGGAGATCTCGGAACTCGAAGGCATCAGCGAGGTGTATTCAGTCACCGGCGAATGGGACCTGATCGCCATTGCACGGGTGAAACGCCACGAGGAACTCGCGGACGTCATCGCTGACCGGCTGTCCAAAGTGGAGGGCGTCGAATCGACCACCACCCAAATCGCATTCCGGTCCTACTCGAATCACGACCTGGACGCCGCTTTCTCCCTCGGCTTCGAAGGCTGATCCGGAACTAGCCGCTGGTGACGGCAACCCATCGATCCAGCGCCGCCTGCGCAGCGCCGGAATCGATGGACTCCCGAGCGCGGGTCATGTTCGCCCTCATGCGCTCCACGAGCGGCGCCGAGTGCTCGGTGTCCAGCGCTGTCAGCCCTGCCGCCGCGTTGAGTACGACGGCGTCGCGCACCGGCCCCTTCTCCCCCGCCAACAGAGCCCGCACCACTTTCGCGTTGCTTTGCGCGTCCGAGCCCCTCAGGGCCTCAACGGTCGCGACCGGGAGATCGAAATCTTCGGGATGGACCGTGTGCTCTGTGGTGACGCCGCCTCGCACCTCCCACACAGTCGACGAGCCGCTGGTCGTCAGTTTGTCGCGACCGTCACTACCGCGAAAGACAAGCGCACGAATCCCCCTGGCAGCAAGAACGCCGGCCATCAGTGGAGCCATGCGCTCATTCGCGCAACCCAGCGCCTGGGCTTCCACGCCGGCCGGATTGCTGAGGGGACCGAGAAAGTTGAAGGCCGTCGGCACACCTAGTTCCCTTCGCGGCACCGCGACGTGCCGCATCGAAGGATGAAAGACCTGCGCAAAGCAGAAGGTGATGTTTGCCTGCTCGGCCGAACGTGCGACGTCCTCCACTGACAAATCCAGCCGGACTCCCAATGCCTCGATAACATCTGCGGCCCCTGAGGAGGAGGACGCACCGCGATTGCCGTGCTTGATTACCCGTGCGCCTGCACCGACAGCAACCAACGAAGACATAGTGGAGATATTCAGGGTGTTCAGTCCGTCTCCCCCGGTCCCCACAATGTCCAGCGCCGGTCCTGCCACGTCGATTCGATGGGCACGGGCGAGCATGGCTTCCACGAGTCCGGTGAGCTCCTCGACGGACTCGCCCTTTGACCGTAGGCCCACGAGGAACCCGGCAATCTGTGCTTGCGAGGCGATTCCTTCCATGATGGAATCCATCGCCCAACGGGCCTGCGGAGCCGTGAGATCCTCCCCCTCAATCAGCTTCGAGATCAGCTGGGGCCAGCTTGTTGAAGGGGCTTCGGGAGCGGAAATCGCAGTCACTCCCCTAGGTTATCTACGAATTGTAGAAAGTCATCACGTTATTACTCCCGCGCCATTACGGGCAAGTCCCGCCCTAGTGGTTGTTCATGGGGCGCGCCGACGCCGTTTCGCATTGGTGAAGTAGGAACTTTTAGAGACATAATGTCAGGGTGACGACAGCGACCCATGCCCCCAGCTCCACTGCGCATCCAACACTGAACCGGCCGAACATGGTCTCGGTTGGCACCGTTGTATGGCTATCCAGTGAACTCATGTTCTTTGCCGGACTCTTCGCCATGTATTTCACATTGCGCTCCACATCAGGCGAACTCTGGGCTGCAGAGACCGAGAAGCTCAACGTGCCCTTCGCCCTGATCAACACCATCATTCTGGTGTCCAGTTCTTTCACCTGCCAGATGGGTGTGTTCGCTGCTGAGCGCCTCCAGCCGCGCAGGATCGGCGGAATCTTCAACTTCACCAAATGGGGCATGGTCGAGTGGTACCTGCTGACCTTCCTGATGGGTGCAGTCTTTGTCGCCGTCCAGGCATACGAGTACGCAGAACTGGTGGCCGAGGGCGTCTCCCTGTCCGCGAACGCCTACGGCTCGGCCTTCTACATCACCACCGGTTTCCATGGCCTGCACGTGGCCGGAGGCCTGATTGCGTTCCTGTTCATCATTGGACGGGCGTACGCGGCCAAGCGGTTCGGACACTTTGAAGCAACTTCTGCGATCGTCACCTCGTACTACTGGCACTTCGTCGACGTGGTGTGGATCGCGCTGTTCATCATCATCTACTTCTTGAAGTAGATTTCTCTTGAACCCTTTTCTACCCGGGGTAGAATTAGCGTGGCGGTCGCGACGGTGGCTGACATCAATCGTGGAACGTACCAAGGCAATACAGAAGGCAGGAAACAGGACGTGAAGGCACTTTCGCAGAGGCGGCGTCACCCCCTGGCAGCAATAGCGCTGCTGCTCATGGGCTTGTTACTAACGGGTGGCATCTACGCCGTCGCGAGCAACGCGAACGAGGCCAAAGCACAAACCGGCTTTTCTGCCAGCGACATCGAAGAAGGCGAGAAGCTCTTCATGGCCAACTGCGCGACCTGCCATGGCATGGGCGCCGTAGGCACGGCGAACGGCCCGTCGCTCGTTGGTGTGGGAGCGGCAGCCGTTGACTTCCAGGTCGGCACGGGGCGCATGCCGCTGCAGATGCAGGGGCCTCAGGCTCTGCAGAAGCCGGTCCAGTTCACTGAAGAGCAAGTCCAGCAAATGTCCGCTTACGTCGCCTCTCTGGGTGCCGGTCCGGCTATTCCCGGTGAAGATCTCCTCGACACCTCAGGCGAGGGAGTCGACCCGGCTGCAGGCGGAGAATTGTTCCGCGTGAACTGCGCGATGTGCCACAACGCAGCAGCTGCCGGCGGTGCTCTCACCCGAGGCAAGTTCGCGCCGGCGCTCGATGGCGTAAGCGAGAAGCACATTTATGAGGCTATGGTCACAGGCCCGCAGAACATGCCCGTGTTCAGCGATGCGAACATCACGCCCGAGGACAAGCAGGACATCATTGCCTTCCTGAAGACCATTGAAGAACAGGGCTCGCCCGGCGGAGCGGACCTCGGTTCGCTCGGCCCGGTCTCTGAGGGTCTCTTCATCTGGGTAGCCGGACTCGGAGTGATCATTGCCTTTACCGTCTGGCTGACATCCCGCTCCTCGTAACGGGCTGTTGGCGCAGCAAAAGAACCAATTACACAGGATTTATGAGTGAAGTTTCTAAAGAAGGATGAGAGGGATCATGGCCGACCATAGTCACGGCAGCCCGGAAGACGCGGTTACCGTAGCTAAGCCTGGTCAGGGCGGCGTTCAGAGGTTCCAGGATCCTGGACTCCCGCCGCACCGGCCCCGTTTGGCTGACAGAGATCCTCGCGCAGAGAAGCGCGCAGAGCGCCAGGTTGGAGTGTTGTTCCTCCTCTCCATCTTTGGAACGCTGCTCTTCTTCTTCGGATACTTCTTCATTCCGCTCGACCAGACAATCGGCACGCTGCGTCTCCAGAACCTCCTGCTCGGTCTGGGAACTGCCTTCGCGATGCTCGGCATCGGAGTAGGCATCGTGCACTGGGCTAAAACCCTGATGCCGGACCATGAGATCGCCGAGGACCGCCACGAGATCCGCCCCGAGGCTGACCGCGCGGATGCCGCGATGATTGTGGGCGATATCCTCGAAGAATCAGGGATCAAGCGCCGCCCGCTCATCCGGAACACTCTTCTTGGAGCCGGCATTCTGGCGATTTTCCCTGCTATTGCAATCTTTCGCGATCTCGGTCCGCTGCCAGGCGACGTACTGCGTCAGACGATGTGGGACGAAGGGGTGCGCCTGACCCGTGACCCGAGCGGGACTCCGATCAAAGCTTCTGACGTCACCATCGGCTCGGCCTTCCACGTCATTCCTGAAGGTTTGAACGAATCGGAGCACAAGCTCGAAGAGAAGGCCAAGGCCGTAGTTCTCCTGATGCGCTTGAACCCTGAATCGCTGAACGCTTCCCCCGGCCGCGAGGACTGGGGCTACCAGGGCATCGTTGCCTACTCCAAGATTTGTACTCATGTGGGCTGCCCTGTAGCCCTTTACGAACAGCAGACACATCACCTGCTGTGTCCGTGCCACCAGTCAACCTTCGACCTCACACAGGAATGCAAGGTTATCTTCGGCCCGGCAACCCGCCCGCTGCCCCAGCTTCCCATCTCTGTGGATGAGGAAGGTTACCTGGTAGCGACGAGCGACTTCCAAGAACCCGTAGGACCAAGTTACTGGGAGCGTGGCTGATATGAGCAGCTCGGCAGCTGGACAGCAGTACCAGCCCAAAACCAGCGTCGGTAAGATCACCGACTTCGTCGACACCCGTGTTGGCGGATCCGCCATTGTGAAGGAGTTCGGGCGGAAGATCTTTCCCGACCACTGGACGTTCATGTTCGGTGAGGTCGCGCTCTACTCCTTCGTGATCCTGTTGCTTTCGGGTACGTTCCTGACTTTCTTCTTCGACCCATCGATGGCCGAAACGCATTACGACGGAAGCTACGTACCCCTGCGCGGCATCGAAATGTCCATGGCGTACGCCACCTCCCTGGATATCTCCTTCGATATCCGCGGCGGGCTCTTCATGCGTCAGGTCCACCACTGGTCGGCATTGCTCTTCGTCGCTGCTGTATCCGTGCATATGCTGCGGGTTTTCTTCACCGGCGCGTTCCGTCGGCCCCGTGAGCTCAACTGGGTGATCGGCGGCGTCCTGCTCATCCTGGCGATGGCTGCAGGTTTCACCGGCTACTCGCTCCCGGACGATCTGCTCTCCGGAAACGGCCTCCGCATCATCGACGGTGTCATCAAGTCGATCCCTGTTGTAGGCACCTACATCAGCTTCTTCCTCTTCGGAGGCGAATTCCCCGGCACCGTGGTCATCCCCCGCCTGTATGTGCTTCACATCCTGCTCATTCCGGCACTGATCCTCCTTTTGATCGCAATGCACCTTTTCCTGGTGGTGGTTCACAAGCACACCCAGTTCCCCGGCCCGGGCCGGACCAATGACAATGTAGTGGGCTACCCGGTTGGTCCTGTATACGCGGCCAAAGCCGGCGGCTTCTTCTTCATCGTCTTCGGTATCGTCGCCGCAATCTCGGCAGCATTCACGATCAACCCGATCTGGAACTACGGACCGTATGACCCGTCGCCCGTGTCCGCCGGCACTCAGCCGGACTGGTACATCGGATGGGTTGACGGCGCTCTGCGGCTTATGCCGGGCGCTATCGGCAACTTCCCGTTCGAGTGGAACATTCCGTTCCCCTGGGGCACGAACACGCTGTCCATGAACGTCCTGTTCCCGGCGCTCGTGCCGGCGGGCATCGTCTTCATGCTCCTGTTTGCATGGCCCTGGATCGAGGCCTGGGTAACCAAGGACCGCCGTGAAAAGCACCTCCTTGATCGCCCACGGAACGCTCCTACCCGCACCGGCATCGGCGTGGCAGGCGTCATCTTCTACTGCGTCATGTGGGCAGCAGCCAGCTCCGACCTGATCGCCACACACTTCATGGTGTCGCTCAACGATGTGACCTACTGGTTGCGTGCTCTGGTGATCTTCGGGCCGATCGTCGGCTTCGTTGTTGCCCGGCGCATTGCCCTCGCTCTCCAGCGCAAGGATCGCGAGATAGTGCTCCATGGTCGCGAGACGGGACGTATCGTACGGCTTCCCCACGGCGAGTTCATTGAGGTCCACGAGCCCGTAGATGAGTACAAGCGGTACAAGCTGGTCAGCTTTGACTCCCCCGAAGCTCTGACTGCTCAGCCGGATGTCAACGGCCATGTGTCGAGGAACGAAAAGAGCCGCGCTTGGGCGTCTCGATTCTTCTTCGAGGATCGCGTTGCGCCGGTTACGCCGAGGGAGCTCGAGGAGGCCCACTCACACGGGCACCACGGCGAGGTCGCCGGCGAACACGACAAGGCTTCAATCTCCAGCCACTAGTCGCGTTGCAATTACCCAGAGAGCGGGGCGCACGGCATCGTGCGCCCCGCTCTCTGGTGTCTGCCTGCCGCTCGCTATACGCGTCAGGCCAGTCCCGGACCTGTAATCGCAGACAGAGGGTCCGGGCGTAACCAGCCGTCTAGCTGAAGCGTTTGGCTGTGTATGTCCTCGGCGTCCGCACACCCGGGCGCTGGAGCGGAACCCACAGTTTGTACCGATCCGCCCGGTAGTACGAGACGGAATAGTCCACCATCGCACGGGCAACGTATGCGTGCCTCTGGATCTTCAGGAGCGGTGCGCCCATCTCCACGTTCAATAGACGCGCAATGGAGGGGGAAGCAGCAGTGGCTTCCACAGTGTCCTCCCCCCACTCCATCACCAACCCGTACCTCTCGCTGAGCACGTTGTACAGGGACGTGGGAGGATCATCGTCGAGAATGCCGGGCACCCGGTGAGCCGGGATGAAGTTTTCGTCGACGCTCATGGGCTCACGGTCCGCTAAAAGCTGGCGCCGGAACCGCACAACTGGCGCTCCCTGGTCTATCTGAAGCTCGCGTGCGATCAGTGGCGTCGCTGCTATCTGCTCGAAGCTCAGGACGCGGGCATCAGGCACCATGCCCCGCCGGTGCATCTCCTCGCTGTACGAGGTGAGCTTCATCTGGAGGTCCAGCTTTGTATGAGCGACGAATGTTCCCAGTCCGACGATCCGCTCCAGTACCTCTTCAGCGACAAGCGCATCGATCGCGTGCCGTACCGTCATGCGGGCGACACCGAAGTGTTCCGTCAATTTGCGTTCCGAGGGAATGGCTGTGCCCGGCTCCGCGTGCTCCAGTATGTAAGCACGCAGCAACTCGCGGAGCTGTACGTGCTTGGCGCCCTTGCCATCGAGCGCGGTGCTGAGTCCGCTGAGCTGATCTCGCATGGTGGACTCCTCAGGGCGCCTGTAACCGACCCGTATGAAAGTGGACCGGTCTGGTCAGTTCATTCTATCGCTCGGCGCCTATACACCGAGCAGCAGTGAGGTACCAGGACGCACGAAAGACTCCACACCGAGTGTGTGGAGCCTTTCGTCCGTGCAGTGCCTGCTACGCCTAGTGGGCGTGGTCTCCCCTGCTGTATTCGTAAACCCAGCCGACGAGTGCGATGGCTGCGAGCCCTGCGGAGATGTAAAGAATCCACCAACCGGCGGCGAGACCAAGGAAGCCGCCTGCTGCTGACAGTCCGAGTACCAGCGGCCACCAGCTCCAGGGGCTGAAGTGTCCCTGTTCCCCGGAGCCTTCGTGGATTTCAGCGTCGCGGCGATCCTCCGGGCGGAGGCCAACACGCCGCCCCGTGAAGCCCAGGTAGAAGCCGATCATTCCGGCGAGGCCACCCACAAGGAGGATGCCGAGAATGCCAACCCATTCGGACCAGTTGGTCAGGAATCCGTAGACGAGGGATACCGGGACAAAGAAGGGTACGCCCCAGAAGAAGAGCCGAGTTTCTACCTTCACTTACGCGTCCTTCCGATCGGCGGATCCCAGCAGCTGGCCTGCCGGTGAACTTGGGGTATGCCACTGTGCGAGCTCTGGGTGGTGCAGGTCCAGCGCGGGCCGTTCAGAACGGATACGGGGCAGCGACGTGAAGTTGTGCCGCGGCGGCGGGCACGAAGTTGCCCACTCCAGTGATGCTCCGAAGCCCCAGGGATCATCAACCTCGACCTTGGTTCCGCTGCGCCAGGTCACATAAACGTTCCAGAAGAACGGAATCAGTGAGGCGCCGAGAACAAACGATGCGATGGTCGAGAACTGGTTCATTGCGGTGAACATGTCCTCGGGCAGGTAGTCGGCGTACCGACGGGGCATCCCGATGACACCGAGCCAGTGCTGGATCAGGAACGTGCCGTGGAAGCCGAGGAAC
Source organism: Arthrobacter sp. M71 S08 (assembly GCF_059089725.1). Classification (NCBI taxonomy): domain Bacteria; kingdom Bacillati; phylum Actinomycetota; class Actinomycetes; order Micrococcales; family Micrococcaceae; genus Arthrobacter; species Arthrobacter sp. M71 S08. Next base: position 45,056 of record NZ_JBNHEY010000008.1, read on the forward strand.
AGGAGCCAGAAGTGGATCTTGCCCAGACGCTCGTTGAGCATCTTGCCGGTCCACTTCGGCCACCAGAAGTAGAATCCGGCGAACATCGCGAACACCACGGTGCCGAAGACCACGTAGTGGAAGTGGGCAACCACGAAGTAGGTGTCAGAGACGTGGAAGTCCAGCGGCGGTGAGGCAAGAATGATTCCGGTCAACCCGCCGAAGAGGAAGGTGACGAGGAACCCGAGGCTCCAGAGCATCGGGGTCTCGAAGGTAATCGATCCCCGCCACATAGTGCCGATCCAGTTGAAGAACTTCACTCCGGTAGGTACTGCGATCAGCATGGTCATGAACGCGAAGAAGGGCAGCAGCACCGCGCCGGTCACGTACATGTGGTGTGCCCACACAGTCACCGACAGTGCAGCAATGGCGATCGTCGCGTATACAAGACCCTTGTAACCGAAGATCGGCTTGCGGCTGAAGACCGGGAAGATCTCGGAGACGATTCCGAAGAACGGCAGCGCGATGATGTAAACCTCGGGATGGCCGAAGAACCAGAAGAGGTGCTGCCAAAGGATGGCACCGCCATTGTCCGGGTCGAAGATATGCGCACCGAACCGGCGGTCAGCGCCGAGCGCGAAGAGTGCGGCGGCCAGCGGGGGGAATGCCATCAGTACGAGAATCGACGTGACCAGTGCGTTCCAGGTGAAGATCGGCATGCGCCACATCGTCATGCCGGGAGCGCGCATGCAGATGATCGTCGTGATGAAGTTGACGGCGCCCAGGATGGTACCGAAGCCGGACAAGGCGAGGCCAAAGACCCACAGGTCACCACCAACGCCCGGTGAGAATGTTGTGTTCGACAGCGGCGCGTACGCGAACCACCCGAACGACGCGGCTCCCTGCGGAGTGATGAAGCCCGAAACGGCAATTGTGCTGCCGAACAGGAAGAACCAGAAAGCCAAAGCGTTCAGCCGCGGGAACGCGACGTCAGGAGCGCCGATCTGCAACGGCATGATGACGTTGGTGAAGCCGGCGAACAGCGGGGTTGCGAACATCAGCAGCATCACTGTGCCGTGCATGGTGAACAGCTGGTTGTACTGCTCCTTGGTCTGCAGGATCTGCATACCCGGCTCGAACAGTTCGGCGCGGATGACGAGCGCCATCACTCCACCCAGGCAGAAGAAGACAAACGACGCGATCAGGTACATGTACCCGATCGTCTTGTGGTCAGTTGAGGTGATCCAGTTGACGACGATGCGTCCCTTGGACCTCGGGACCACCCGCGGCGCAACAGTAGTGCCGGCGTCCGTAGCGGTGTATTCGTAAGTAGACATCTAATTAATCACGCCCAATTTGCTCGTCGGCTCCACTGGGGTCCTCGCCGGTAATGGTCTGCGGATTGCGGTCGTACTCTTCGCCCAGCTGGCCATCCTCAAGGGTTTCCAGATGCGCTCGGTATTCCTCTTCGGAAACAACGGCCACGTTGAACAGCATTTCCGAGTGGTACTCGCCGCACAGCTCGGCACACTTGCCTTCGAAGACGCCCTCACGAGTTGGTGTAAGGGTGATGTAGTTTTCCCGCTCCGGGATCATGTCGCGCTTCTGAAGGAAGGCCGGAACCCAGAAAGAGTGAAGAACGTCACGCGCGTTGAGGCGGAACTCGACCGTCTGGTTGACAGGAAGGTACAGCGTCGGCAGAGACTCAGGAACTCCCGGCTCACCGTTGAGCTGCGCCTGAACGCCGGAGTCGTACTTGTCCTCGAGGACGTAGTTGAAGTCCCACGACCACTGCTTCCCACGGACGTCGATGATGACATCGGGATCCTCGACGCGGGTGTCAATCGCCTGCTGATCGCGGTCGGTGAAGTAGAAGAACACCAGCACCATGAACAGCGGGATGGTCAGGTAGAACACTTCCAACGGAAGGTTGTAGCTGATTTGGCGCGGGTAGCCGGTCTCGTCCCGACGACGGCGGTACGCCACGATGCACCAGATGATCAGGCCCCAGGTGATCACGCCTACTACCAGGGCGGCGATCCAGGAGTTGACCCAAAGGTCAATGATCCGGCCGGTGTGGTCGGTGTTGTCGCGCTCAGCGGGCAACCAACCTTTTTGGACTTCTGATGAACAACCAGACAAGAACAGCGCAGCCATGACCACGAGGCTTGAGACCTTGAAAATCTTTGCGCGTCGGCTGCCGGTTCGGTCCTGCGAACTCACAGACGGCCCTTCCTTTTCTTACGTGCGGTGCCACCGACGGTGGCAGCATCTTTGGTGCACGCCGCTACTTGAGCTACTGCTCAAATGCGATGCACTTTCAGTTTTACTACTCACTGTAGAGCTTACCTGTAACGGCAGCCATCGTGTGACAACAAAGCCCCCGTCACGTAGCCGTTTTGGATACGTGACGGAGGCTTTATCATCTGCCGGTGTGAGGTTCCTAGTGGAAGGAATCGCCGCAGGCGCAGGAACCGCCTGCGTTCGGGTTGTCGATAGTGAAGCCCTGCTTGGAGATGGTGTCCTCGAAATCGATGGAGGCTCCCGCGAGATAAGGGACGCTCATCCGGTCGACGATTACTTCCACGCCGTCGAAATCCCTCACTGCATCGCCGTCGAGCACACGCTCATCGAAGTAGAGCTGGTAGATCAGTCCGGAACACCCACCGGGCTGAACTGCAACCCGCAGCCTGAGGTCGGTGCGACCCTCCTGCTCCAGAAGACTCCGTACCTTGTTGGCCGCGACATCTGACAGGTTGACCTCGTGTACCGGCAGTTCGGTGTCTGCGGCCGTCTCAGTGGTCGGTTCGCTTGTTGATGTGCTCATGATGTGCGTTCTCCTTAGCTTTGTGCCTACCCCGCCGGTTCCGTGTCTGCAACTACGACGACGGCGGCATATGGCCATTAGCACCTCGCGGCGCTGTCCGTTCCATGGTACGTCCGGTCGTCACGGCCTGCCCAGCTATGTAACGAAACGTGCACTCGAAACATTCCGTCGCCCGGGGCGCTGCCGGGCACGCCGTGGGTCAGCCGGCGTCGTTGAACCGGGCGAGCATCAGCGCCTCGGCCAACACCGCGCGCCTGAACTCACCCAGATGGAGCGATTCGTTGGCGCTGTGCGCCCTAGAATCAGGGTCCTCCACTCCGGTCACCAGTATCTGCGCGTCGGGGTAGACCTCCGTCAGATCTGCAATGAACGGTATGGATCCGCCGATCCCGGCCTCAACGGCGTCCGTCCCCCAGGCTGTCCGCAGCGCCCACATGGCGACCTGGGCGGCAGGCCTGGTGGTGTCGGTGGAGAAAGGATTGCCGGACTCTCCGGGGGTGAATGTGACAGCGGCGCCGAACGGGGCGTTGACCTTCACATGGCGTTCGACGGCGGACATCGCCTCCTGTGGGTCCTGCCCGGGTGCAAGACGAAGGCTGAACTTCGCCCTCGCGCTAGGCAGCAGAGTGTTTGACGATACCGCCACGCTTGGAGCATCGATGCCGATGATGGAGAGCGCGGGTTGGGTCCACAACCGTGAAGCAAGGGAACCGGTGCCCGCCAGCTGCACGCCGTCAAGGACGGACGCGTCCGCGCGGTAATCCGCCTCAGGGTATTCCACCTCGGCGGTGTCTGTAGCAAGCAGGCCTTCGATGGCGACGCTGCCGTTGTCGTCGTGCAGGGTTGCAATCAGCCTGGAGAGCAGCGTGGGCGCGTCAAGCACCGGGCCGCCGAACATACCGGAATGCACCGCATGTTCGAGAACCCGAACCTCAATCGTGCCGTCCACCAGCCCGCGCAGGCTGGTAGTGAGCGCCGGTATACCGACCTTCCAGTTACTCGAGTCAGCAACCACGATGACGTCGGATCGCAAGAGCTCGCGGTGTTCCTCCAGGAACCGGCGGAAGGTGGGAGACCCGGCCTCCTCTTCGCCTTCAATGAACAGGGTGATGCCAACGCCGAAGTCATCACCCAGAACATCGGAGACCGCACGGAACGCGCCGATGTGCGCCATGATGCCGGCTTTGTCATCGGCCGCTCCCCTGCCGTATAACCGGCCCCCACGCTCGTGTGCGACGAAGGGCTCGCTCTCCCACAATTCCGGCGCCCCGGGCGGCTGCACATCGTGGTGTGCATAAAGCAGAACGGTCGGCTTCCCCTCAGCAGCGGGGCGCTGCGCGACGACGGCAGGTCCGCCTGGTGCGCCATTGTTGTCCACGCGCAGGATGCGAACGTCCTCGATACCTGCAGAACGCACGAGCGACGCGACCGCTTCCGCACTCCGGTCGAGCTCTGCCGGGTCGAACGCTTCCCATGCCACGCCCGGGATGGCCACGAGTGACTTCAGCTCCTCGACTGTGCGGGGGAACGCGGAGTCGACGCTGGAACGCAGGGCAGCAACGGTGGTGTCCGACAGTGCCTCGGTAGATAGCTTGTTCATGCCACCGAGCCTACACACGCGGGCGGAAACCGCTGCCCCGGGGACGGGTATCCTAGAGGAGTGTTTGGACGAAAAAAAGACGCTGCCTTTGTTGAGACTCCCGCTGAGCGAACTGCTGAAGAGCAGCGCCTGAAGGCGGTGGGCAAAGGCGCGCCTACGCCGAAGCGCAGTGTCCAGCAAGCAGCACGCAAGCGCCCGCTCGTTCCCAACGACCGGAAGGCAGCACGCGAAGCCAACCGGCTGGCCCGGCGCGAGGAACAGATGCGCATGCGCCGCGCCCTCGAGAGCGGCGATGAACGGCACCTGCCGTTCCGCGACAAGGGTCCTGCGCGCCGCTTCGTCCGCGACTATGTGGACGCACGGTGGAACGTGGCTGAGTTCCTGATGTTTGCGGCGCTGGTCTTCGTTTTCCTCAGCTTCATCCCGAACCTCACGCTTCAGGGTTACATCATGCTCGCCTTCTGGGTGATCATCGTTGCCGTCGTCATTGACTGCCTGCTCCTGCGCCGCAAGCTCAAGAAGCTCCTTACTGAGAAGTTCGGCGAGCCCGGGCGCGGTGATCTCTGGTACGGCATCTCACGCGCCATGCAGATCAGGCGTCTCCGGCTGCCCAAGCCGCAGGTAGGCCGCGGCCAATACCCCGCCTAGAGGAAGGTCCGCCCGTTCAGTCCACGTTCGGCCCGCTCACGCCAAACCGGCAGCCTCAGCGTACGAGGATTGTCAACGGCTCAGGGCCACGCGATTCTTCAGAGCGCGGTTGATCGAGGCGGCCCAGAACGGACCTTCGTAGAGGAACGCAGTGTAGCCCTGCACAAGCGTGGCCCCGGCCTCCAGGCGGTCACTGACGTCCTCGGCGGTTTCCACCCCGCCGACCGAGATCAGGGCCAGTTCCGGCCCGGCCGCCTGACGCAGGCGCTTCAGGACTTCCAGCGAACGCTCCTTGAGCGGTGCGCCGCTCAAGCCACCGACGCCGCATGCCATCACGGTTTCGTCGTCGGTGGTGAGTCCTTCACGCGTAACGGTGGTGTTGGTGGCGATGATGCCGTCCAGTTCCAGCTCCAGTGCCAGCGATGCAACCTCGTCAATATCCTCATCGCTCAGGTCGGGGGCGATCTTCACCAGCAGCGGCACGTGCCGGCCCGCACTCTCATCCGCTGATTTCCGCACGGCTTTCAGGAGCGGTCGGAGGGAACTGACGCTTTGCAGCAATCGAAGACCGGGCGTGTTCGGTGAGCTGACGTTCACCACAAGGTAGTCGGCGAGCGGAGCCAACGCCTGCGCGGAGATGCGGTAGTCGGCAACGGCATCGCGCAGGTCGACCGTCTTTGTCTTGCCGATGTTCACACCGATGACCGGTCGCTGTGTCGGATAGCGTCGCTCAAGAATCCGCCGTGCTGCGGCGATCCGTGGCGCGACGGCGGCTGCGCCGTCGTTATTGAATCCCATCCGGTTGATGACCGCACGGTCTCTCACCAGGCGGAACAACCGCGGCTTGGGGTTGCCCGGCTGGGCCTGCCCCGTGATCGTTCCGACTTCGATGTGGCCGAACCCCAGGTCCGCGAGGGCGGCAATGCCGTGACCCTCCTTGTCGAAACCGGCGGCCAGACCGAACGGCGACGGAAAGGTGACGCCAAACGCCGTCGTGGTCAGTTCCGGGGCCGGCTGCGTGATGCGGCGCAGTACGCTGGCGGCCGGCGTCTTGCCCGTCCACCGGATCAGCCGGAAGCCGACGCGGTGCGCGCGTTCAGGGTCCATGCCGCTGAAAACGACGCGAAAGAAGACGGGATAAATACGCATGGTTCAAAGTTGCCACGGCGCCCGCCGCTTCACCAAGTTGATGATTGCATCGATATCCTCGATTCATGGGCATCAACTGGCAGCCGGACCATCTCGGTGATGGCTTTGCCCTCACGGAGCTTGAACTCGGCGCGGATGATGAGGGCCCCTGTGTTGCAACGCTCGTCTCCTATACGCCGCCCCCGGTCGAGGCCCCGACCGACTTCCTGAGTACAGCGCAACGGATGCTGAAGCTTCCCGGCCGGCGCGGTGAGGCCGCCGAACCGGTCCAGGCCGTGCTGTACGTTCACGGCTGGAGCGACTACTTCTTCCAGCACGAGTTGGCGCACTTTTTCACGGAACGGGGAATCGCGTTCTATGCGCTGGACCTGCGTAAATACGGACGAAGTCTCAGGCCGTGGCAGACACCGGGGTATGTGACGGACCTGTCGGGTTACGATGATGACATCGACGCCGCGCTGGCCGCCCTCGCGGAGGACATCGAAACCGGAACCGGGGCACCGCCGTCGGGAATCACCCTGATGGCGCACTCCACCGGGGCGCTGGTCGCATCGCTGTGGGCCCACCGTTTTCCCGGGCGGGTCTCCAACCTCGTTCTCAACAGCCCGTGGCTGGACGTCCAGGGCAGTGCGATACTGCGCACCACTACCCAGGGCCTGCTGGATCCGATCACCCGGTTCAGGCCGAAGGCACGTCTGAAGTTGCCGGAGTTCGGCTTCTACTGGCGAAGCATCAGCAACCAGGCCGACGGCGAATGGGAACTGAATGGTCAGTGGCGGCCGCAATTCGGGTTTCCCATCCGGGCGGGTTGGCTCACCGCGGTGCTGACCGGGCACGCGCAGGTGCGCCGGGGACTCTCGATTGACGTCCCGGTTCTGGTTCTGGCTTCCTCGCGGTCAACCATCAGTCCCGTGTGGAACGACGCGATGCTCTCCTCCGACAGTGTGCTTGACGTGACTGTCATGACGCAGCGCGCGCTCCAGCTTGGACCCCATGTCACGGTGTGCCGGTTCGACGGCGCCCTTCACGACACGCTGTTGTCAGCGGCACCGGTGAGACAGAAGGTGTACGCGGAACTTGATCGGTGGATGCACTGCTACGGCAAGGCTGTAGCGGAGAGCGAAGATCAGACCCGGGCCCGGTCCACTGCTCCACCGTAACGGCGGTCACGGGCGGCATACTCCTCAACCGCCTTCCAGAGGGTGCGACGGTCAACGTCTGGCCAGAGGACATCCATGAACACCATTTCGGCGTAGGCCGACTGCCACAGCATGAAATTGGACGTGCGCTGCTCGCCCGAGGTCCGGAGGAAGAGGTCAACGTCCGGCAGGTCCGGTTCGTCCAGGTATCGCTGGATCGTGCTTTCCGACACCGATGATGCCTTGAGCCGCCCGGCCGCGACATCCTCGGCGATGGCGCGCGCAGCGTCGGCAATCTCCGCCCGTCCTCCATAATTGACGCACATTGTGAGGGTGCAGACCGAGTTGGACCGGGTGCGTTCCTCCGCCACCTCTAGTTCGTTGATGACGGAGCGCCAGAGACGCGGGCGACGTCCGGCCCACCGTATGCGTACTCCCCACTCGTTGAGCTGGTCGCGCTGCCGCCGCAGGACGTCACGGCTGAACCCCATCAGGAACCGCACCTCGTCCGGGGAACGCTTCCAGTTCTCCGTGGAGAAGGCATACACGCTGACGTGACGCACACCAATGTCAATGGCACCGGCCATCACGTCAAGCAGTGCCGCTTCACCCGCCCGGTGTCCCTCGGTACGGGGCAGACCGCGCTGGTTCGCCCAGCGTCCGTTTCCGTCCATGACAATCGCCACGTGCGCCGGAACCAGTTCGGCGGGGATCTGCGGCGGGAGCTCGCCGCTGGGGTGAGGCCACGGCTGCAACGGCTCGCTTTGGGATGTTGTCACACACGCTCCACATGTTTAAGGGCCTTAACTGCTCGTTCCAGATGCCACTGTACGTAGGCGGCCACCAGTCCCGCACTTTCCCGCCGCGCATAATCCGCGGCGGCGTCAGCCACTGCCCAGTCGCCCGACAGCAGGGCGCCCAGCAGGGTCATGGCTTCAGGGGACGGTGACGCCGCGCCCGGCGGCCGGCAAGAGGCGCACACGGCTCCGCCCAGGGCGGCCGAAAATGCCGTGTGCGGGCCCGCTGCGCCGCACCGGGCGCAGTCGGTGAAGCTTGGCGCCCAGCCGGCCGTTGCGAGTGCGCGCAGCAGATAGGAGTCCAGGATTAGCTCCGACGGGTGGAGCCCTCTGCTCAGAGCGGACAGGGCGCCGATAACCAGACCGTACTGTGCTCCGGCTGACTCGCCGTCGGCGTCCGTAAGCTTTTCAGCGGTCTCAGCTATTGCAGCCGCTGCCGTATAGCGGGAATAGTCGGCCGCGATACCGTGTCCGTAGGCGCCACGCGTCTGGGCCTGAGTGACGACGTCGAGCGTGCGTCCGGCGACGAGTTGAAGATCAACCGTCATGAATGGTTCAAGGCGTGCCCCGAATTTGCTGCTCGTTCGCCGAACACCCTTCGCAACTGCCCGGACCTGGCCGTGCTCACGGGTCAGGAGCACAATGATGCGGTCGGCTTCGCCGAGCTTGTACGTACGAAGGACGACGCCTTCCGTACGGTAGGTCCGCGACGCGAATGATCTGGCCACGTTCTATTTTCCCACCCGTACGGCCGGGTGCTGCCGTCGCCGCGCCCGACCCCCGGATTCGTGTCCGGGAACGCTAGCTACGGTCCCGAATGGCACGATTGACCGCGGAAACGACTGCCTTCAGGGATGCCATGGTCGAGTTGGAATCGATGCCGATGCCCCAGAGCACCCGCTCTCCCACCGCGCACTCCACGTACGCGGCAGCGCGGGCATTCCCGCCTGAGGAGAGTGCATGTTCCGTGTAGTCAAGGACGCGTACGTCGACGCCGTCCTGACCGAGGATCGATACGAGCGCGTCGATCGGTCCGTTGCCCTGCGCGGTGCGCCGCTGCTGGACGCCGTCAATCAGGAGCGTCGCCGTCAGATTGAAGCGCCCGTCCTCGGAGGCGTCAGTGTTGGTGGAGGTGAGCACATAGTGCCCCCAGGAACCGTTACGCGACGGCAGGTACTCGTCCTGGAAGATCTCCCACAGCGCGGCACCACTGACTTCACCGCCGACGGTATCCGTGCGGCGCTGCACGACTCCGGAAAATTCGATCTGTGCCCTGCGCGGCAGGTCCAGGCTGTGCTCGTGCTTCAGCAGATAGGCGACGCCACCCTTGCCGGACTGGGAGTTCACGCGGATCACGGCTTCGTAGGAGCGCCCGATGTCCTTGGGATCGATCGGCAGGTACGGTACCGCCCAGGGAATTTCCTCGACCGTTTTTCCAGCGGCGGCAGCGTCCTCTTCCATCCGCTCGAAGCCCTTCTTGATGGCGTCCTGGTGTGAACCGGAGAAAGCGGTGAATACCAGGTCTCCACCGTACGGTGAGCGCTCAGGCACGTTGAGCTGGTTGCAGTACTCCGCCGTGCGGCGGATGTGGTCCATGTCCGAGAAGTCGATCTGCGGGTCGATGCCCTGCCCGTACAGGTTCATTCCCAGCGTCACGAGATCGACGTTCCCGGTTCGCTCCCCGTTGCCGAACAGGCATCCCTCGATGCGGTCAGCACCGGCAAGGTAGCCGAGTTCAGCCGCTGCGACGCCGGTGCCGCGGTCGTTGTGCGGGTGAAGGGACAGGATCACGGCGTCCCGGTTGGCCAGATTCCGGCACATCCACTCGATGGAGTCGGCGTACACGTTCGGCGTGGCCATCTCAACGGTTGCCGGCAGGTTCAGAATCATCTGCCGATCGGCGGACGCTTCGAAGACAGCGGCGACCTCATTGGAGATGCGCGCGGCGAATTCGAGCTCGGTGCCGGTGAAGGATTCCGGGGAGTACTCGTAGGTGATGTGCGTGTCACCCATGTTCTCCTCGAACTTCCGGCACAGCCGCGCACCGGTCAGGGCGATATCGACGATGCCGTCCATGTCCTGGTTGAACACGACCCGGCGCTGGAGCACCGACGTCGAGTTGTAGAGGTGCACGATCGCGCGGTCTGCGCCCTCAAGGGACTCGTAGGTCCGCTCAATGAGGTGTTCACGCGCCTGGGTGAGTACCTGGATAGTCACGTCGTCCGGAATGCGGTCGCCCTTGATGAGCTGGCGGACGAAGTCGAAGTCGGTCTGCGACGCCGACGGGAAACCGACCTCGATTTCCTTGTAGCCCATCTTCACGAGCAGGTCGAACATCTTGTGCTTGCGTTCGGGGCTCATGGGGTCGATAAGCGCCTGGTTACCGTCACGGAGGTCTACGGCGCACCAGCGCGGGGCCTTGGTGATGGTCTTGTCCGGCCAGGTCCGGTCCGGGAGTTCCACGGTGATCTGATCCTGGAACGGGACGTACTTGTGGAATGGCATTCCGGAGGTTTTCTGTGCATTGCGCATGGCGGTGGGGGCCTTTCCTTGGGTGAGCTTCTCAGGCTCTGGCTTCACAGGATGGCGGCCGGCAACACAAACTCCGCAGCGGGGGTTCGGCCTGCGATCGGGTAGTCATGGTGTGACTAGCCGGTCGGTTGAGCCCCGCCACGGCAGCTAAGAAGAAGCAGCTCTGCGCGCACAATTCAACACTAGCACGGCCCCTAGGATGAGAAGACGCACCAACGAAGGAGCTTCCATGACTGCAACAGGCATCAATCTCTCGAACGTCGATCCCACCGTTCGCCCGCAGGACGACCTCTTCCGCCACGTCAACGGCGTCTGGCTTCGGAACACGCCCATTCCTGATGACCGCGCCCGGGAGGGCTCGTTTTCCCAGCTCGCGGACGCAGCTGAACTGGCCGTGCGCGCCATCGTCCAGGACGCGGCAGCCGACAAGGACGACGACGGCGACCGCTTCCGTATCGGCGCCCTGTTCGCGGACTTCATGGACACCGCGCACCTCAACAGGGAGGGCGCAGCACCGGTCCAGCCGCTGCTCACCGCGATTGATGCGGCTGGCACGATCGAGGAATTCGTCCGGCTCGACGCCGAACTGACGCGCTCCGGCACCGCCGGAATAGTTCTGCCCTACGTCAGCAATGATGCCGGCAACCCTGAGCGTTACCTGCTGCACCTCTACCAGTCAGGCCTCGGGCTGCCCGACGAGTCCTACTACCGCGAGGGCAAATTCGAAGAGGCACGCCTGGCCTACGTCGAGCTGCTCCACCGGCTCTTCGAGCTCGCAGGACGCCCGGAGAGCGGGGCAGCGGCAGCCAGCGTCTTCGACCTCGAGGCAAGACTGGCGTCGTCACACATGGACACTGTGACCCGGCGCAATCCGCAGGCGACCTACAACCTTCGCCGCATCGCGGAACTGACCGGCCACGCTCCGCATCTGGGGAGCTGGCTCACGGAGCTGGCTGCCGGCGTCGGGCTTGGCGACGAGGTGATCGTCAACCAGCCGGCCTATGTGGCCGGGCTGACGGAGGCGCTGGACGAGGTCCCGCTGCCCGTATGGAAGAACTGGCTCGCCGCAAGGGTACTGCTGCATGCAGCCCCCTTCCTCAGCGACGAGTTTGTTGACGCCCACTTCTCGTTCTACGGGACCAAGCTCAGTGGCACGCCGCAGCTGAAGGAACGCTGGAAGCGCGGAGTTGCTGTTGTCGAAGGAGCTCTCGGCGAGGCGGTCGGTCGCGAATACGTTTCCCGCCACTTCCCGGAAACGCACAAGGCCACCATGCAGGACCTCGTTGACAACCTTCTGGCTGCATACGGTGAGAGGATCACCCGGCTGGACTGGATGAGCGCTGACACGCGCCAGCGGGCGCTCGAGAAGCTGCAGCTCTTCACGACCAAAATCGGTTACCCGGAACGCTGGATCGACTATTCGAACCTGAGGATCACGCCGGGCGACCTCCACGGCAACGTGCGGAGGGCAACCGAGTTTGAGACGAACCGGCAGCTGGCAAAGCTCGGCGGTCCCATCGACCGCGGCGAGTGGCACCTCACTCCGCAGACAGTCAACGCCTACTACATGCCGACCATGAACGAGATCGTCTTCCCCGCCGCAATCCTGCAACCGCCGTTCTTCGACGCCGACGCGGACCCCGCCGCGAACTACGGGGCAATCGGGGCCGTCATCGGTCATGAGATCGGGCACGGATTCGACGACCAGGGCTCCCAGTTCGACGGGGCGGGAGCCCTGCACAACTGGTGGACCGAAGCGGACAGGACAGCGTTCGAGGCACTCACCGGCCAGTTGGTCAGTCAGTACGCCGAGCTGGCGCCCACCGAGGCTCCGGATCACCCGATCAATGGAAAACTCACCCTAGGCGAGAACATTGGTGACCTCGGCGGACTGGGAATCAGCCTCGCCGCGTACCTGATCAGCCTCGACGGAGCCGAGCCGCCCGTCATAGACGGCCTGACAGGCATCCAGCGATTCTTCTACTCGTGGGCGGAGTGCTGGCGGCAGAACATCCGTCCCGAAGAGGCAGCGCGCCGCATCGCCATCGATCCTCATGCGCCGAACGAGTTCCGGTGCAACCAGGTGGTGCGCAACCTGGACGAATTCCACAACGCCTTCAACGTGACGCAGACGGACGGACTCTGGCTCGCTCCCGAGGACCGCGTCAGGATCTGGTAACCACCGTCAGGACTGGCAGGTGACCTGGGCGGCTGTCTGGCCGCGCAGGTCCCCGGCCACGCCCTCCGTCTTGATCGTCTTTCCCTCGGTGAAATCGCTCCCGACGGACAGCTGAAGCCCAACAGTGTTGGCGCTCGGAATCACCTGGACTTCAGAGAGTCCGAACAGTTCGGCGACCACGGGCGCGATCCCCTCGTAGCCGGGACCCACAAACAGCTGGGTAGCCGGGCGATCGTCGCCCTCCGAGACGGCCGCCTGGGTGTATCCCTCCTCAAGAAGTACGTCCTGCAGTTCCTCCCCGCGCTCCGATTCCCCGGACGCGTTGAGCACGGTGATGGGCACCAGCGCGGGATCGAATCCGAGCTCTTCCTCGGTCGGGGTGGGCTCGGGTTCCTGGGTGGGCTCCGGCTCGCTGGACGGATCGGTGCTGGGGCTTGCACTCGCTGAGGGTGAGGGCTCCTGTGCCGGCTTGGTGATGTCGCGGTCGGCGCGGAGCGCCTCAAAAAGATCATCCGCCTTGTCTTCGTCCAAAACGAGGCGGTTCACATCGGGTTCGTAGGGAACGACAGGGACCGTCACGAACGCAACATTGCCGAGATCGACCTGCTGCAGGCGGCCGGCAAGTTTGAGCAACTCGGGGATTTCGACCAGGCCGTCGTCGACCGTGAGGTTTTGTGTAACCGCTTCGGCGATCGAGTACAGGCGCGGGATATTGCTCAGCGTGCCTTCCTCCTTGACCTTCCGTGCCAGCGAGGCAAGGAAAGCCTGCTGGGCGCGGATGCGTCCTTCATCTCCTCCGCTGCCAAAGCTATGCCGCGTGCGCAGGAATGCCAGCGCCTGCTCCCCCTCGATCTCGCTGGTACCGGCGTCGAGCTTCAGCCCCGAGTATTCGTCGTCGACTGCCTGGTTGACACAGACCTCTACACCGCCGACTGCTTTCGACAATTCGGTCACCGCTTTGAAGTCGGCCATCATGAAGTGGTCGATCTGGAGTCCGGTGATTTCGTTGATAGCCGCGACTGTGCAGCCGGGACCGCCGTTCGCCAGCGAGCTGTTGAGTTGACCCAGCGCCATGGAGTCGCTGCTCGCACCGGTGTCGGGGTTTACGCATTCCGGCAGCGGGACCAACAGGTCACGGGGAAAACTCACCATCGTGACGTTGCTTCGGTCTGCGGACATGGTCATGAGCATCATGACGTCCGCCTGGCCCTCTTCATCCTCGGGCTCGTCACCGCCCTGTCCCGCCCGGGTGTCACTACCGATGATGAGAATCTGAACAGGATCCCTGCTCAGGTCCACCGGCAACTGAGTCTCACCTCCTGCCCCGAGGTTCAGGGGCTCCGTGGCCACGTTTCCCTGCAGGCGAAGCACGGAGAACGCAACGATTCCCACGGCCGCCACGAGCGCGGCGACGAGCGAGATGGCCACGATCTGCAGGACACGCGGCCGTCCTCTGCCGAGATGCCGTCCGCCGGTCCCCAGCCGGATGCCATCCGGGGAGCCAGTCCGCTCACCGCCGGATTCACTCATGACGCTCGGCCCTTTCGAGTTGGTTCTAAGACTTGTTGCCCCTGCGAACGGGACATCTGTAGGTCAACGAGCACCTGCTGCCCGAAGTGCCCGGACCGCGAGCGGCCCTGCAGCGCTAGAATCCGAGCTTCACGAGCTGCCTGGGATCACGCTGCCAGTCCTTCGCTATCTTGACGTGAAGGTCGAGGTAGACCTTCGTCCCCAGCAGGGCTTCGATCCCCTTCCTCGCCACGGTGCCCACCTCACGCAGACGCGCACCGCCCTTGCCGATAATGATGGCCTTTTGCGACGAACGCTCGACGTAGAGATTGACCCGGACGTCGAGCAGCGGGTTGCCTTCCGGACGGCCTTCGCGCGGGACGATTTCCTCCACGACAACAGCCAGGGAATGAGGGAGTTCGTCCCGAACCCCCTCGAGGGCAGCTTCCCGCACCAGTTCGGCGACCATGACGGCCTCAGGCTCATCGGTCAGCTCACCGTCGGGATACAGCGGAGGAGATTCCGGCATATGGGAAGCAAAGACGTCCGCCACTGTAGTCACCTGGTAGCCGTCCACCGCGGAAACAGGCACGACGTCGGCCCACCCCTCTTCTCCCAGCACTTCCCGCCCCAGTTCGGTCACTGCGAGCAGCTGACGCGCCAGCGCCTCTTTGCTGACGAGGTCGGCCTTTGTGACCACTGCGATGATCGGTTTGCCCTTCAGCTGCGCCAGCTGTGCGGAGATGTAGCGGTCGCCCGGTCCGACCTGCTCGTTGGCGGGGAGGCAGAACCCGATGGCGTCCACCTCGGCGAGCGTGTCGGCAACGAGGTCGTTGAGGCGCTGGCCGAGCAGGGTGCGGGGCCTGTGCAGACCCGGCGTGTCGACGAGGATGAGCTGCGCGTCTTCACGGTGCACAATACCGCGGATGGTGTGCCGGGTCGTCTGGGGTTTGGCGGAGGTGATCGCCACTTTGTGTCCGACCAGCGCGTTGGTCAGCGTCGATTTTCCGGCGTTGGGCCGGCCGACCAGCGAGATGAAGCCCGCCCGGTACTGCTGGGTGCTCATTTGTTGTCCACCGTCTCCCTCGAATCTTCACTCACCTGGTCTGTGTGCACGTCTTCGTCCGAGGTCCGTTCGACCCTCCAGGCGAGGATGTGCGAGACGCGGTTGCGACGTCCTTCGACACGCTCTGCGCGAAGGACAATATCTCCGACCTGAACCTCGCTTCCGACAATCGGCACACGGCCGAGGGTTTTCGCGAGGAGGCCACCCACCGTGTCCACCTCGTCATCCTCGAGGTCCATGTCGAAGAGTTCGCCCAGGTCATCGATGCTCATCCGGGCGCTGACGCGGAAGCCGCCCTCGGGCAGCTGTTCCATCTCAGGAACTTCGGAGTCATACTCGTCGACGATCTCTCCGACTATTTCCTCGATCAGGTCCTCCAGCGTCACGAGGCCTGCGGTGCCGCCGTATTCGTCGATGACGATGGCAACGTGGGTGGATTCCCGTTGCAGTTCCTGGAGGAAATCCCCGACCGGCTTCGACTCGGGCACGTACCGGACGTCGCGGCTGACTCCATCGACAGCGTCGTGGTCACTGTTATTGTCTGCGTTCAGCACCGCGACGACGTCCTTCATGTACAGGATTCCCCGGACGTCGTCGGCGTTGTCTCCGATGACCGGGACGCGGGAATACCCGGAGCGGAGAAAGAGGGACATGGCCTGCCGGAGTGTGGATCCGGCCTCGATGGAGACCATGTCGGTGCGCGGGACCATCACGGACCGCACCTTGGTGTCTCCGAGCTCGAAAACCGAATGGATCAGCTCCGCTTCGCTGTCCTCGATCATTTCCGCCTCACTGGCCCGCGAGAGCAGCTCCCGGAATTCTTCCTCCGTGAAGAATGCTGCCTCGGCGCGGGCTGATCCGGGAGAAATAGCGCTTCCGACACCAACGAGCCAGCGCGGAATAGGCCCGAGGACGAAGCGCAGGACACCCACCATGCGCGCGGTGAGCGGGACCAGTGTGGCCGCGTGCGTTCGGCCGAGTTGACGGGGAGAGACCCCGACGAGAACAAAGCCGAGACCGGCCATCGTCACTGTGGCCAGCAGCCCTGCAATCCATATGTTGTCCAGTACATCGGCGAACAGGAGGGCAACTGCAACGGCTGCGGCCATTTCGAACCAGACGCGCCAGAAGCGCAGCGCATGCATATGCGCCACGGGGGATTCCAGGATGCGCCGGACCGGCTCGCCCATTGGCCCATGCAGATGCGCCTCGGCGTCCTGGCGTGGAAGAAAACTGAAGGCCGCCTCTGCAGCCGTTACCAGCGCGGCAATAAGTACGAAGACGATGGCCATCAGCGCCAAAAGGAATACGATCATGGGCTGGACTGCTCCACTGCTGGGAAGCTGGTCACTGGGTTGTTTCCATAGGAGCGGTGCCGCCGAGGAAATCGGCGAGGAGCTGGCGCTGAAGGCCAAACATTTCCTTCTCCTCCTCGGGCTCGGCATGATCGAAGCCCAGTAGGTGAAGCATGCCGTGAGTGGTGAGCAGGAGAAGCTCCTCGCCCATACTGTGCCCGGCGTTGGCGGCCTGGGTGCGGGCTACCTCGGGGCACAGGACAACATCACCGAGTATGCCCGAGGCAGTAGGACGAGCAGCCGTACCCGGCCGCAGCTCGTCCATCGGAAATGACAGGACGTCAGTGGGTCCCGGCTCGTCCATCCACTCTATGTGGAGCTTTTCCATGGCATCAACGTCCACCAGGATGATGGACAGCTCGGACTCCGGGTGCACATAGAGCCGTTCGAGCACGTGTCGGCCGAGCCGGACCAGCGACTCGTCGTCCACCGCGATACCGGACTCGTTGTTGACCTCAATGCTCATTGCGGCCCGTCTTCCCGGGGCTCCGGCGTCCGTTCATGGCAACCCGCTGGGATTCGTCCCATTTGCCGTAGGCGGACACGATGTCACCGACCAGGCGATGTCGTACGACGTCGGTGGCATCCAGTGTGGAGAAGGCGACGTCGTCGACACCCTGCAGGATCTCACTCACCACGCGCAGCCCGGAACTGGTCCCGCCCGGCAGGTCGACCTGGGTCACGTCACCGGTGACCACCATCCTCGAACCGAAGCCCAGCCGGGTGAGGAACATCTTCATCTGCTCGGGAGTGGTGTTCTGCGCTTCATCGAGGATGATGAACGCATCATTCAGGGTACGGCCGCGCATGTACGCAAGCGGAGCGACCTCGATCGTTCCGGCGGCCATCAGGCGCGGAATCGAATCGGGATCCATCATGTCGTGAAGGGCGTCGTAGAGCGGACGCAGGTACGGATCGATCTTGTCGTTCAGAGTTCCGGGGAGGAAGCCCAAGCGCTCCCCTGCCTCGACCGCCGGCCGAGTGAGGATGATCCGGTTAACTTCCTTGTGCTGGAGAGCCTGAACCGCCTTCGCCATTGCCAGGTAGGTTTTGCCGGTTCCAGCCGGGCCGATGCCGAAGACGATGGTATGCGCATCAATCGCTTCAACATAGTTCTTTTGGTTGACCGTCTTCGGGCGGATGGTACGGCCGCGCGAAGAGAGGATATTCATCGACAGGACATCGGCCGGCTTCGCAGCACCCTGCGTCTTGAGCATGAAAAGGAGCTGCTCCAACACCTGCGCTGTCACCGGTGTCTGTGTGGCCGCGAGGGTCCGGATCTCGCTGATCAGACGCTCAGTGCGCCCAACGTCCGTCGCGGGACCGGTGATGGAGAGGTCATTGCCGCGTACGTGAAGGCTGACGCCCGGGAAAGCACCCTCGATCATGGCAAGAGCCTCGTCATTTGCGCCGAGAGCCTGCACCATCTGGTCGGCTGAATCGAACTCGATGACCCGGCTGTCCAGGCCTGCTGCCCCCATACCCACTGCAGAATCCGTCATATTATCGGCCCGTGGGCCTTCCATCTCTCCTCGTGCCGCCGGAATTTCCGGTTATGTCCTGATCCAGGCCTTTGAAGAAGCCTTCTACTAGCGTACCGCCGCAGGCCAGCTACTGCTCGCATGGAATGTGCGGACCAACGACTCCGACCGGCTGGGCGGACAAAATGTCTCAGGAACGCAACGGCCCGATATCAATCACGTCTCAGTCGTGCGGCGATTGAGGAAAACCAGCCGGTAGCTGACACTTCCTATGCCAAGCTGAATTACTACTGCGCATGGCAGCTCCGGCTTCCGGTGTCATCATCCCTGATGTTGACATTTCAGCCGGTGCTGATAGCGAGCGGATCGACATTGATAAATGAGAGGAGATGGAAAAGCATGGCCGCCATCCCTCTTTTCGTACCTCCGAAGGGCCGCCGCTGGAAGGTGTCCATACTTCTCGCGAGCGCGCTCGGGCTACAGGCCTGCACCATCGGAGGGCCGGCCGAGTCCAACACGGAGATCGCGCCTCAGGCAGAAGTGCTGCTGGAGTCGGCGGCGAGTATGCCTGAGCTCGCTTTGCGAAGCCCCGAAGCCACAGACGCGGCCTCCCTGCTTCCGGTCTACTGGCTGGGTGAGGCGAGCGGACTCCTCTACCGCGAGTTCCTGCCCGCCGAATCGACAGGAGACCCGATTGCCGCTGCCGTCTGGGCGATGACCAGTGCTGAGCCTCTCGATGACGACTACTACAGCCCCTGGCAGAACGCCTCCGCGGTTAACACCTCGATCTCGCCGGACAACGTGATCACAGTCGACATTTCCTCCGATTCATTCGCCACAGGGGTTGACGCGGAGACTGCTGCGCGGGCAGTGCAGCAGCTGGTGTATACCGCGACGGCCGCAGCCGCCAACTCCGGCCTGATCGCGAGCGGAAGTCCGAGCAGTGTGCGCCTGCTGGTGGACGGCAAGGCGGGCTACGAAGCTTTCGGACATATCGCGTTGGGTTCCCTTCTGCGGCGGGACGTCAGCGCAGTTGCACCCGTCTGGATCATTAACCCGCAGGACAGCTCGGTCCGCACCGATCGGACTGTGATCATTCAGGGCAGCACAACGACGACGGACACAAGCCTTGAATGGAGGGTCCGACGCGTCGACGGGGGCGGTGTGCCTGCTGAGAATGTTGTGAACGGAACCGTTCCGGTCGAGGTGGGAACAGGCACGGTAGGGCTGTATGAATTCAGTGTGGCCCTGGAGCAGGGAACCTACCTCGTTGAGGTTTACGAGGCCTCGGAGACAGATCCCGGATCAGGGCCTGCCGCCGACGACATCGCCGATGACAAGCTGGTCAGCATCCGCTGATTTGCTGCTGTCAGCACCCAGCTATCCTAGGTGCGAGGAGCTACCAGCGGCCCGAGAGCTGGTTGAGCACGGCAAGCGCCGCCGGCCCGGCCGTCGAGGCGCGCAGGACATTGTTTCCGAGCTGCACCGGCAAGGCTCCGTGGCCGGCAAGCAGTTCGACTTCCTGCGGGCTCACTCCCCCTTCCGGCCCCACAATGACGGCCAGCGTTCCTGTTCTGCCTCCCGGCTCGCGGTTCCAGAAGCCCGCGAGGGATTCCTGTGCTTCCTCGTGCAGCAGGACGGGATGCTCTACGCCGTCAAGCCAACGCCCGAGTCCCCGGCTGTCCAGCACATCGAGGACGTCCGGCACTCTGGTGCGCCGACTCTGTTTCGAAGCGGTGCGGACCAGGGACTCCCACTTAGCGCGGCCCTTTACGGCTTTATCGGCACGCCACCGCACAATGCTGCGATCCGCTTGCCAGGGCAGCACTGCGTCAACGCCGAGTTCGGTTGCCGCCTCGACCGCCAGTTCCGCGCGGTCCCCCTTCGCCAGCGCCTGCACCAGGACGATGCGGAATTCAGGAAGCGGATCGAAAGAGATCCTGTCGACCGTCATTACGACGGCAGCAGGTGTTGCATCGACGACGGTACAGCTCAGTCGATGTCCTCTACCGTCCACCACGTCGATTGTCTCGCCGGGCACCACACGCTTCACGGTCGCAGCGTGATGCGCTTCCCTACCTCGCAGCGTGATGCTGGCGCCCGCGACAGCGCCTTGAACGTCCTCGGGGTCGCCGAAGAAAGCCTGGTTGGTCATGGTCCGGGCTGCCGGTCAGAGATTTCCGAGGCGCTCACGCAACCGGGCGAAGACCCCTGATCCGCTGCTGGCCAGCTGACCTTCGGTGAACTGCTCGCCGCGCATTTCCGCCAGACGTCGAAGGAGCTCCTCCTGGGCGCTGTCGAGGTTGCGGGGAGTTTCGACGCTCAGGTGTACGAGGAGATCTCCCCTGCCATATCCGCGCAGATGCGTGACTCCAAGACCCTTGAGTGCGATGACTTCACCGGACTGGGTACCCGGCTTGATCATGAGTTCCTGGTCGCCGTCGAAGCTGGTCATGGTCACGGTGGTGCCAAGAGCTGCCGCGGTCATGGGCACGCTCAGAGTGGCGTGAAGATCGTCGCCCTCCCGCAGGAAGGTCGGGTCGCTGTTGACCCGGATCTCGACGTACAGGTCCCCCTGGGGACCGCCCGCAATGCCTGCCTCGCCCTGACCGGACAGCTGGATTCGCGTACCCGTCGATACACCGGCAGGCACCTTGATAGTCAGGCTGCGGCGGGATCGTATCCGGCCGTCCCCGTTGCACTCATTACAGGGGTGCGGGATCACGGTTCCGTACCCCTGGCAGGTGCCGCAGGTTGCGGTCGTCATAACCTGGCCCAGGATGGACCGGACCGCACGCTGGACCTGGCCGGATCCACCGCAGATATCGCAGGTTCTCGGTGACGTCCCGGGCTGGGTGCAGGATCCGTCACAGGTGGGGCATACTGCCGCGGAGTCCACCTCGATCTTCTTGTTGGAGCCGAACACCGCATCCTTCAGATCGATACGGACCGCGATGAGGGCATCCTGGCCGCGCTGGGTACGCGACGGCGGACCGCTGGGACCGCCTCCACCGAAGAAGGTCTCGAAGATGTCGTGGAAGGCGAAGCCGGGGCCGGCGTAGCCGCCGCCGAACCCGTTATCGGTGCCGTTTTCGTTTCCAGTGGTGTCATAGACACGCCGCTTCTGCGGATCCGAAAGCACCTCGTACGCGCGGGTAACCAGCTTGAACTCCTCAGCCGCTTCAGGGCCGACGTTGACGTCCGGGTGGAGTTTGCGGGCGAGTTTGCGGTACGCCTTCTTTATTTCTTCGCCGCTGGCATCGCGTGCAACGCCAAGGACATCGTAGTGATTACTCACTCCTGCACATCACTTCCTGTTATCTCACCGCGTAAGCGGCTGCTGTTCATGGGATCCGTCATCCGGTCACGATTCATCGAGGATGCGGGAAAGGTAACGGGCTACCGCCCTGACGGCAGCCATGGTGGTGGGGTAATCCATTCTGGTGGGTCCGAGAACCCCCACCTTCGCCAGCGCGTCCGGTCCGTATCCGGTGACAATCACGGACGCCTCTGCGAGACCGCCGTAAGGGTTTTCCCGGCCGATGCGGACCGAGACGCCAAGCGCGTCCTGCTCCATCTCCGAAAGCAGACGAAGCATGACTACCTGTTCTTCAAGCGCTTCCAGAACGGGGCCGATGGTGAGGGGAAAGTCTAGCGTCGAACGGGCAAGGTTGGCTGTGCCGGCCAACACAATGCGGTCCTCGCGGTTGGCGGCCGACAACTGTTCGAGACCATGTGCGAGTGCCTGGCCCAACGGCTGCAGCGCCGGGGGAAGCTCCGCAGCGCACGCGCCGAGTTCCTGCGGCACCGACGGCAGCCGCACGCCAGACACCTTCTCAAGGAAGCGCTGACGCAGCTCGGCAAGTGCAGTCTCGTTCGCGTCGGCGGGAACGGGGACCACCCGCTGCTGTACCGCACCGTTAGTGGAGATGAGCACCACGAGGACGCGGGCCGGTGCAAGCAGGACGAACTCGATGTGGCGGACGGACGCTGCACCCAGGTGCGGGTACTGCACCACGGCGACCTGGTTGGTGAGCTGCGCCAGCAATCGAACCGTGCGTTCCAGGACGTCGTCGAGATCTTCGGCGCCTTCCAGGAGCGCCCGGATGGCCCGCTTCTCCGGTGCCGACAGCGGCTTCACCTCGGCGATCCGGTCTACGAACAGGCGGTAACCCTTGTCTGTGGGGATACGGCCGGAACTGGTATGCGGGGCGGTAATAAGGCCTTCTTCTTCCAGAAGCGCCATGTCATTGCGGATAGTCGCCGAGGACACACCCAGCTTGTGGCGTTCAACCAGAGCCTTGGACCCCACCGGCTCACGGGAATGGACGTAATCCTCAACGATGGCTCGCAGCACTTCAAGCCGCCTGGGCTCACTCATGTTCACCTCCGATGTACTTCGCTGCCCGCTTCTTGAGTTAGCACTCAACACGCCTAAGTGCCAAGTCTAATACGTCTGAGGCGATTGTTAGCATTGGCTCTGCCTGCACCGACGGCAGGGATTTGCGGAAGCGAGAGAAGTCACATGTCGTATCACCAGTGGGGCGCACAGGATCTCTCCCAGCCCCGACGCGCCGTAATCGAAAAGATCGAGGCCCGCCCCGGCGTCGTTCTTGAAGACGTCCAAAGCGGGTTCGTGGGCGAGATTCTACGGACCGAGAAGTCGGGCGGGATGCACGTCATGATATTGGAGGACCGCCGCGGCAAGCGCCGCACGTTTCCGCTCGGCTTCGGTTTCCACTACGAGGGTTCACCGGTTGAGCTGGTTGCTGCGCTGAAGCACGCGGCGGTACCGCAACAACGGACTGCTTCAGGTTCCGTCCGTGTTGCGGGCCAGCGGGCGCGCACGGCACGGGCGAGCAGGATCTGGGTTGAAGGCCGCCACGACGCCGAACTCGTGGAGAAAGTATGGGGCGACGATCTGCGCGTCGAGGGCATCGTCGTCGAACCTTTGCACGGTGTCGATGATCTTGCGGGCGCGGTGCGTGACTTCGCACCATCCAGCGACCGCCGCCTGGGAATCCTAGTGGACCACCTTCTGCCGGGTACCAAGGAAGCCCGGATAGCGGCCCAAGCCATGAAGGTGCAGGGTGCTGCGCACAACGTGCTGATCGTAGGGCACCCCTACGTCGACGTCTGGCAGGCCGTGAAACCGAGGGCGCTCGGACTCGAGGCGTGGCCGGTCATTCCCCGCGGGGAGGACTGGAAGACAGGGATACTGACCCGCCTGGGCTGGCCGCACTCCACCCAGGCAGATGTTGCCGCCGGCTGGAAGCGCATCCTTGGCGGTGTCACTACCTATGCTGATCTCGAACCGTCGTTGCTGGCCCGCGTCGAGGAAGTCATCGATTTCCTGACCATACCGGGATCAGACGCGTAGCACCGGGCTCCTGCAGGAGTGGACGACGCCGGGCATCCAGTCCACCAAGTACCCTTATGGAGTAAGTTCTGCGCGAACGCGCGGTGAAGTCCCACAGTTTGAAGGAAGTTCCGTTGTCTAACAGCGCAGACCGGCACAGTGACGCGTCGTCACGCCCTGCACCCCCGGACAATGTCCCCGCATTCCAGGGTGCCAGTCCCAGCGCTCCACCGCTGACTCCGTCGGAGGACCGTCAGTGGGCAACGCTCGCCCATTTCCTCGGAATCCTGGGCTTCGTCCCGTCACTGATCATTTTCCTGATTTACCGGGACCGCGGACCCTTCACCGAACAGGAATCGAAGGAAGCGTTCAACTTCACTTTCCCGCCGAGCATCGCTGCGGCAGTCTGCCTGCTGTTGTCTCTGCTACCCGGAATCGGCGGGATTTTCGCGGTCCTCAATGCCCTCATCTGGGTGACCCTTGCGGCCTTCGCCGTTGCGGCAGGAATCCATGTGAACCGCGGCCGGCCGTACCGGTACCCGTTCAACCTGCGGATCTTCCACTAGGAGATCAGTCGGGCAGAAGTCGGCGAACGACGGCGTCAGCAAGCAGCCGCCCCCGCCCACTCAGGCGCACAATCCCCTTGAATGCCGCGGTGGGCTCGATCAGCCCGTCGGCAATCAATCCGGCGACTGCGCGGCGTCCCGCGGCGTGCAGTTCGGTTGTTGGATACCCCTCGGCCAGCCTGCTGCGCAGGAGGACATCCTCGACATAGCGCGAGTTGTCATCCAGTGTTTCCCTCCCGGCCGCGGGGGAAGCGCCTGCGCCCAGACGCTGGGCGTAGGCAGATGGATGCTTGACGTTCCACCAGCGCGTTCCGCCTACGTGAGAATGGGCCCCAGGACCGGCACCCCACCAGTCGTGCCCCTTCCAGTAGGCGATATTGTGGCGGCACCGATCCGCTTCGGTACGCGCCCAGTTGCTTACTTCATACCAGGACATCCCAGCGGACTGGAGCATCTTTTCGGCGAGTTCGTACTTGTCGGCGTGGTCATCGTCGTCGACCATTGGAACCTCACCGCGCCGCATCCGCCTCGCCAGCGCCGTGCCGTCTTCAATGATGAGAGCGTATGCGGACAGGTGATCGGGCTCGAGCGCCAGCGCGGCTTCGAGGGACGTCTGCCAGTCCTGAAGCTCCTCGCCGGGCGTGCCGTAGATCAGGTCAAGGCTCACCTTCAGTCCCGCAGCGCGCGCCCACTCGACCGCAAGTGGAACCCGCGCCGGTGAGTGGGTACGGTCCAGTACGGCCAGCACGTGCGGCACGGCGGACTGCATGCCGAAAGACACCCGGGTGAACCCGGCGCGTGCCAGTTCATCGAGCGATTCGGGAGAGACCGAGTCGGGATTCGCTTCGGTGGTCACCTCGGCTCCGGGCGCCAGGCCCCAAACGTCCCCGGCGGTCTGCAGCACCTGCGCCAGATCCCGCGACGGCAGGAGCGTGGGCGTCCCCCCACCGAAGAACACCGTGGTCAGCGGACGCTCGGCGACTCCGGAGGCTGCCAGCGCCCCGGCAGCGAAGGTAAGCTCCCGCTGAACGGAGAGTGCATAGTTGGCCTGCGACGCTCCGCCGCCAAGCTCGGCCGCTGTGTACGTGTTGAAATCGCAGTAACCGCAGCGGACAGCGCAGAAGGGGATGTGCACGTACAGCCCGAAGTCGCGATCGATCGCACCGGCCGCCGCCGTCGGAGGCAGCACGCCATCGGACGGAGCGGGGTCACCGAGCGGTAGTGCGCTAGGCATGGTTGCCCTCCCGGCGGAGTACTACAGTCACTTCTTGGCTTTGTCCTTGGACTCGTCCGACGACAGAGCGGCGATGAACGCTTCCTGGGGAACCTCCACTCGGCCCACCATCTTCATGCGCTTCTTGCCTTCCTTCTGCTTTTCGAGCAGCTTGCGCTTCCGGGTGATGTCACCGCCGTAGCACTTGGCGAGCACATCCTTGCGGATAGCCCGGATGTTTTCCCTCGCGATAATGCGCGCGCCGATGGCGGCCTGAATGGGGACCTCAAACTGCTGCCGTGGAATCAGTTCGCGCAGCTTTCCGGTCATCATGACGCCATAGGCATACGCCTTGTCACGGTGCGTGATTGCGGAGAAGGCATCGACCTGCTCTCCCTGGAGCATGATGTCGACCTTGACCAGATCGGCTACCTGATCGCCGTCGGCCTTCCAGTCCAGCGATGCGTACCCGCGGGTCCTGGATTTGAGCATGTCGAAGAAGTCGAAGACGATCTCGGCCAGCGGGAGCCGGTACCGTATCTCCACCCGATCCTCCGAAAGGTAGTCCATTCCGCCCATGACACCGCGCCGACTCTGACACAACTCCATGATGGTGCCGACGAACTCGTTGGGTGCGAGGATTGTGGCAGAAACCATCGGTTCGCGAACCTCCGCGATCTTGCCGACGGGGTATTCGCTCGGGTTGGTGACGTGAACGACGTTCTTGTCCTCGAGAGTCACTTCATACTCGACGTTCGGCGCAGTGGAGATCAGGCTCAGGTTGTATTCACGTTCGAGGCGCTCTCGGGTGATCTCCAGGTGGAGCAGACCGAGGAAACCCACGCGGAAACCGAATCCAAGCGCGGCAGAGGTCTCCGGCTCATACACGAGCGCGGCATCGTTGAGCATTAGCTTCTCCAGCGCATCACGAAGCACCGGATAGTCCGCGCCGTCCAGAGGATATAGACCGGAGAAGACCATCGGTTTTGGATCCGCATAGCCGCTCAGCGACGACGCTGCAGGCTTTGCCAGATTGGTGACGGTATCGCCGACTTTGGACTGCCGGACGTCCTTGACCCCGGTGATGAGGTAGCCCACTTCGCCCACGCCCAGCCCCTTGGACGGTGTGGGTTCGGGTGAACTGACACCAATCTCGAGGAGTTCATGGCTGGCACGGGTTGACATCATCTGGATGCGCTCACGCGGGCTCAGGTGACCGTCAACCACGCGGACATAGGTCACGACACCACGGTAGGTGTCGTAAACCGAGTCGAAGATCATGGCCCGGGCCGGCGCATTGGCGTCGCCCACGGGTGAGGGGAGGTCACGGACAATCTTGTCGAGGAGCGCTTCGACTCCGACGCCCGTCTTTCCTGAAACCAGCAGAACGTCCTCGGGCCTGCCGCCGATCAGGCTCGCCAGCTCTGCCGCGTACTTCTCGGGCTGGGCCGCCGGCAGGTCAATTTTGTTCAGCACCGGGATGATCGTGAGATCGTTTTCCATCGCGAGATAGAGGTTGGCCAGGGTTTGTGCCTCGATCCCCTGCGCGGCGTCGACCAGGAGGATTGCGCCCTCGCACGCCGCAAGCGATCGTGAGACCTCATAGGTGAAGTCCACGTGGCCGGGAGTGTCGATCATGTTGAGGGCATAGCTGACGCCCTCAAGTTCCCACGGGAGCCTTACGGCCTGTGACTTGATGGTGATTCCGCGCTCGCGCTCAATGTCCATGCGGTCCAGGTACTGGGCCTTCATGTCCCGCTGCTCCACCACGCCGGTGAGTTGGAGCATACGATCGGCCAGCGTGGATTTGCCATGGTCGATATGGGCGATGATGCAGAAGTTCCTGATGATCGCGGGATCCGTGGCAGCGGGCACCGGAGCGGTGCGGGCCATGGGTGACACTCGGTACCTCTTACTTTGGGGACTTCGGGATGTCCGCGGAGGACGACGACGCCGGCGCCGCGGACCGCGCGGAAATGTGCAGATCCCATTGTCCCATGGGTATGTCTCGAGCCTGCAATCTGGCGGGTACGCTGCCCCATGTCATCCCTAGGACAGTCGCTGTTCCGTCTTGCTGAAGCGGTACTGAAGTCGATCGCCACCCGCCCGGGCCGAACCCGGGCCGGTGAATCGGACGCCGGGAGCGGGTCGTCGAGCCGCATCCCTCTTCGACGCAGGACAGGTCAAGCCGGTGCGGGACGGTCTCCTGCCCGCCGCACTCCTTCGGGCCGCTATGACCCACAACCCGGAAACACCGCGGATCCCGGAGAAATTGTCTGGACGTGGGTGCCGTACGAGGATGACCCGGACCAGGGAAAGGACAGACCGGTTCTGATCATCGGGCGCGACCCCGGTGCTCTCCTCGCTCTCATGCTTACATCCCGGGACCGGAACAATGCCGAGAACCAACACGATGGATACGTCGACATCGGGAGCGGCGCGTGGGACAGGCAGGGCAGGCCCAGCGAAGTTTATCTGGACCGTCTGCTCACGATTGACCCGCAGGATGTCCGCCGCATCGGCGCCACCCTCGACCGCCATGTCTTCGATCGCGTCATGAGCCGGCTGGACCGCACATCCGGGCAATGAGCCTCGCAGCCTCGCGTCCGCGAATCGCCGACAGGGCTCTGGAGGCGCGGGCCCGCTAGTTCTGGTAGCCTATATAGCTGTGTGTCCGCGCAGGTCGACGGGCACTTCGGCTCGGTCGCCACGGTATCCCCACGCCGCTCAGTCTCTGGCCGCACCGAATATCCCTCACGACCAGTCCGCAATACAAAGAGAGTCTTATACGTGGCAAATATCAAGTCCCAGAAGAAGCGCATTCTCACCAACGAGAAGGCACGTCAGCGCAACAACTCGGTTAAGTCCGAGCTGAAGACGGCTATCCGCGCCGTCAACACTGCTGTCGAGTCCTCCGACAAGGATGCTGCGGTGGCTGCGCTCGCCGTTGCCGGCCGCAAGCTGGACAAGGCCGTAAGCAAGGGCGTTCTGCACAAGAACAACGCAGCTAACCGCAAGTCGGGAATCGCCAAGAGGGTTAACAACCTCGGCTAATTGCCCTTCCGTTTCAGCGTGCTGTAGTGGCCGGCCCTCAGGGGCCGGCCATTGCTGTTTAGCCGCCGTCGCGATCACCGCCGCCGATTCAGCTGTCAGCTAGCAGCCAGCACCATCAGCGCGATCCGCCCGGTGCGGATCCGCCCAGTGCTATGGCCGTGACTGCGCGCTCCACCGCGTAAATCGGATCCCTCGCCTCACCCTTGACCTGGGCATCAGCTTCCGCGAGGACCTGGATGCAATGGTTGAGGCCCTCCGGTGTCCACCGCTGGGCTTCGCGCCGCGCCTGATCCACCTGCCACGGTGCCATGCCCAATTCCTTGGCCAGCTGGGCGGAACTGCCCCTGACTCCATAGATCTTCGCTACCGCGCGCAATTTCATGGCTAACGCTGCAACCAGCGGCACGGGGTCGGCACCGGTAGAGAGCGCATGACGAAGCATGGCGAGCGCCTGTCCGCCGCGGCCGGCCAGAGCGGCGTCAGCCACCTTGAAACCCGTTGCCTCGATCCGGCCGCCATAGTATTTCTCCACCGTTTCCGCGGAGATCACTCCGTCTGAATCCGAGGCGAGCTGATGGCAGGCGGCCGCCAGTTCGGAGAGGCTGGACCCCACCGCGGCGACGAGTGCCCGCACTGCGTCAGGCTCGATTCGGCGCCGTGCGTGACGGAACTCCGCGGTAACAAAGTCAGCCTTGTCGGAGTCCTTCTTCAGGGGTTGGCACTCAACCAGGACCGCCTTTCCTGCCTTCAGGGCGTCGAGCAGCTTTTTGCCGCGGGTTCCACCGGCATGGTGCATGACGAGCACCACGTCGGGAGCGGGATTCGAGATGTAATCCAGCGCGTCCTGCAGAAACGCATCGTTCATCTGGGCGAGGCCTCGGGCTTCGATGATCTGCGTACCGCCGAAGAGCGACGGGCTACCCAGCACAATCAGTGACCCGGCCTCATACTGCGCGGCGTCCAGACGGACTGCCTCGGCGTCCGGCTCAGTTTCCCGCATGCGCCGTCGAACGGATTCGGAAGCGCGGGTAGCGAGGTAATCTTCCGGACCGAGCAGCAGGATGACAGGTGCCGGGGCAACCTCGCGCCAGCTCGTAGCAACCGAAACTGCAGGGCTTGGGGACACAGACGTGGCTCCTGATCAATAGGGATGGGCTGGCTCAACTTTGCCATGGGCGTGCGGAGCATCCAAGCTCACCGCGTGGCCCTGATATGCACCGCGTTGCCCTCCAGGGTAAGCAGGATGGTGCCGCTCAGGTCTGTACGGAGAATACGCGCACCCGCTGCCTCGAGCGCGTCGAGCGTTTCAGCATGCGGGTGGCCATAATCGTTCCGGCTACCGACTGATATGAGCGCCAGTTTCGGGGAGAGCGCATCGATCATGCCCGCTCCACCATTGCGGGCGCCATGGTGCGCCACCTTCAGAACGTCCACCCCAACCTCGGTGAGCTGGGCATGGCCGGCCAGGAAGCGGTCGGCGGCGTCTTCCTCCAGATCACCGGTGAACAGTATGTCGAAATCGGGGTGTCCGGGGTCTCCGGCCACTGTTACGAGCACTACGGCGGAGGCATTATTCTCGGAGCTCGCAACAGGTCCGGGCTTGGGCCACAGGACGGTCCAGTCAACGTTGCCGACGCTCCCTGTCGCCCCGGCGCTTACCTGTTCGCCGGTGATGCCGACGCCGGCTGTCGTCTCGGACACTATGGAAGGAAGGGATTCCTCCGCTGTGGAGTAAAGCAGGCGGTCCACCGAGCGGTCCTGGAACACCCCCGCGATTCCGTTGTAGTGGTCCTCATGGAGGTGGGTCAGCACAAGGACATCGACCGTATCCACGCCCAGACGGTCGAGACAGGAATCCATCAGTGCGGCTTCAGGACCGGCGTCGAATACCATGGCACTGCGCGCACCGGTCCTGACCGCCAGCCCATCCCCCTGCCCGACGTCGCATGCGGCGACCGTCCAGTCCTCAGCTCGATGAGCGTAGGCGCCGTTCCACACCCAGACGGCCGCGGAACCGAGAACGCAGCCCGCCGTTATCCAGAGCACGGAGCGCATCACCAGGCTGGACGTGACGGATCCTGCCCGCCCGGCGTGGTCATGGGCAACCGTCCAACGTGCCGCGAGGATTGCAGCACGGGTTGCTGTGACAACCTCCGAGCCCCGCAACACAGCCGCAAGCACGAGGGCGCTTGCCAGCGTTGTCAGGGTCACGCCTCCAATTCCGGCCGGCCACGGTATCGCGGCAAGCGGGGCGGAGGCGAAGAATCGGGCGATCTGCGCGACTCCCGCTGCCACCCACCCTGCCCCGGCTGCGAAAGGCACAGCGGACCATGGCGCCACCGCCACGAGCACAACGGACACCATACCGGTGATGGTGATGAAGGGAACCAGCGGTGACGCCGCGATGTTGGCGGGCAGGGAGTACGTCGGCAAACTCGGCTGAATAAGGGCCAGAACCGGCGCACAGAAGAGCTGCGCGGCGAGCGGAACAGCAATCAGTTGCGCTGCCCAGGTCGGCAGCCACACCGCCAAACGATCCGCAACGAGTGGACCGACAAGCACCAACCCGCAGGTGGCGGCAACTGAAAGGATGAACGCGTATTCGATGCTCAGCCAGGGGTCCGCGGCCAGTAGGACAGCGATGGACAGGAACAGTAGCGTCATGGAAAGCCGGCCGCGGCCGCTGAGTATGGCAAGAACACCGATTGCGCCCATGACGGCGGCCCGCAGGACGCTTGGCTCCGGCCGGACGAGCAGGACGAACCCCACAAGAGCTCCAATACCGATTACGGCGGCGGCCCACCGGGGGAGCCTGCACGCCCGGCAGAGGACAAACACGAAAGCGAGCACATAACTGCAGTTGGCCCCCGAAACCGCTGTAAGGTGCGTCAGTCCGGTCGCTTTCATTGTCTCCACGAGGTCCTGGCTCACCGAGGACCTGGCGCCGATGACCATGCCCGGCATCAGGCCATCGTCGGGCACACCAGTGGAGGACGATAGCGTCAGGAATCGCTGCCTCAAGCCCTCAACTGGTGATCCTGCCGTGGGTTGCTCCTCAAGCAGTGCCGGGCCTCTCGTTGCGATCAGCAATGCTTCCGCACGATCCCCGGGGTCGGTGGCCAGCGGTTTTCCCGCCGTGCGCATGACGTCCCCGTGAGTGACGGAGCTCCATGCCGCACTGCCAAGCACCACAACCGGCGCGCTCGAGGTGAATCGTGAACCGTTGAACGTCCCATCGAGGAGCTGGGCTTCAAGTAGCCAACGTGGAGCCCCGTCCGGGCCGGCGGTTGAGGCTTGCCGTGGATCCGCAGTGGCCCGAAGTGTGACCGTGACCTGTGCCTGGGCTGAGACGGCGGCGCTCAGCGAAGGAGAGTAGCGCTGTTCCAGATGCGCGGCTGTGGGAATGCACACCATGGCTCCCACGGCGAGGGCAATGAGTAACACCTGCACTGCCGGATTCCTTCTCCTGCCCACAACTGCGACGGCGACGCAGCAGAGTGTGCCTAGTACAAGCAGGCCGCCGAGCAGCAGTGCGCCCTCGGCGTCCAGCCGGATTGCGAGCGCCGCGGTGCCCCAGGCGACAGCTGCTGCCGGGAGGAGCCGGAGGTCCCGCGCGGGACTGTGCCTGGCTTCGTCCGGCTTTGACCGCCCGCGGGCGACGCGTCCAGTCCGTGGCCCGGAGTCACGTTCCTGCCGCGCCGCCCCAGCGTGCAGCGTGTTTGCCGGTCGGCGGGCTGCAGAGAGCACAAAGCGTTCCCATGGCGCTGACCGCGTGCTTCCCATTCAGACCGTCACCAGAGGCAGCAAGGATTCGAGCATCGTCGGGCCTATTCCGGGCACAGCATCAAGGTCTTCCGGTTGCGTGAAAGGGCCGTGCTGGGTACGCCACTCCACGATGCGCTCGGCCAGGACCGGCCCCACCCTGGGCAGTTCCTCGAGTTCGGCGACGTCGGCGGTGTTGAGATTGGTGAGCGCACTCCCCGTCCCGGGGCCTGGCCCTGGGGCCGCATTGACCGGCGGTACCGGCTCTCCGGCGAGGGGAATGACGATCTGCTGGCCGTCTTGGACGACGGCAGCGAGGTTGACAGCAGAGAGTTCCGCGTCCGGCAGGGCGCCTCCAGCCTTCTCCAGCACTTCGAAGACCCGCGAGCCAACAGCCGCCTCGACGACGCCGGGTGCCTGCACGGCTCCAGCAACGTGTACGACGACGGTCCCTGCGTCTGCTCCGCCCGGCCCCTCCGGCTGGGGAACTGTCTGTGTCCCTTCGGCAGGTTGGGCAACTTCAGCGGAAGGGTGCTCGCCGGCCGGCGCGCCGGTTGCCGAAGAGGAGGGCGGGCCGATCGGCACAACTTCGGTGGTTCCCCGGTCGGCGCTGATGAATTGCCAGCCTCCAACTGCGAGGGCGCAGCCTGCCGCCAGCAACGCCGCCCGGCGCGTAGCGACCCAGCGTCTGCCGGAACGCCGACGTTCGGCATCCGGGCGACCGGCACCGTGTGCGGGAAGATCGCTGAGATCAAAAGACCCTCTGTCAGACGTGCTGTCCTTGTCGACCTCTCCCCAACCCCGCTCGGCGGCCGGATCCGGGGCGCGGCTGAGTTGAAGGATACGCTCCAGCCGGTCCGGGCTGGAGATGTGCTCCCCCGTCGCCCAGCGGTGCCTTGCCATGGGATCAGCGTATGGACGCCTCCTCCCCCGGCGCCACACCCCGTTTGTTATGTGCACAATTCGCATGTATCCGTGCGAATGTGGAGCGGAAGATCAGGCGGGCGTCGGTATCAACGGGTCGGAGATAGCGACCGCCAGAACGCCCAGCCCGGTGTGGGCGGCGAGAACGGCCGGCAGTTGGGTCAGCACGGCATCGGCACCCTCGGGCAGTCGGGAGGCGGCGGCTTCCGCTTGAGCCCGGTTGCCGAAATAGTGGAATGCCGCAATGCTGCCACGCGGACGGCGCTGTAGGTCTTCGCTCACCAGTTCGTCGAGGCGCTGCCTCGCTCGCACGGCCGTGCGTACCTTCTCCAAAGGCTCGATCGCTCCGTTCCTCACGGTCAGGAGCGGTTTTACCGCGAGCAGGTTCCCGAAGAACCCTGCCGCTGCGCCTATCCGGCCGCCGCGGCGCAATTGCTCAAGACTCGGAACATAGAACAGCAGGCTCGTCCGCGCGCACGTGGCTGCGGCCCGGTCGGCCGCCTGGGAGGCGGTGGCCCCGCTCTGCAGTGCAAGGACCGCTGCAGCGACTCCGCACCCCTGCGCCATTCCAACGGTCCTGCTATCAACTACGTGAACGGGAAGGGAGACTGTGCGCGCTGCCCAACGGGCGGCTTCAACCGTTCCGGATAGTTCCCCGGAGAGGTGGATAGAGACAATCTCCCTCGCGCCCTCCTGCTCCAGGCGCCTGTACACGCTTTGGAAGTGACCCGGAGATGGGCGCGACGTTCTTACTTCCGCCCCCTCGACCAGCGCTACCGACAGCGGCTCCAGCAGGTTATCCGCGCCCTCGCCGTAATGGCGGTCCGAGATGATCACCGGCATGGGGACAATGGTGACGCCCGCGGCAGGACCAGGCCCGGTTATCCACGTCTGCGGGAAGGCAGCAGCGGAATCCGTAACGACCGCCGTCACCGGTTCAGGCGTTTCCCCTGTCCCGACGACGCTGCGGCTAACTCGGCGATCAAGCCAGGCCACGGTAAGACCTTCTCCCCAACCGATCAGGCCGGAACGATGTTCACCAGTTTCGGCGCCCGGACGATGACCGTCCGGATGTCCCTCCCCGCCAGCGTCCGCTGCACCTGCGCGGTTCCGAGGGCCAACTCACGCAGCGCGTCTTCGGTGATGTCAGCCGGTACTTCGAGGCGGTCACGCACCTTTCCCTGCACCTGCACGACGGCCGTAACCGTGTCCTGAACCAGCAGTGACTCATCCACTACCGGCCAGCCGGCCGCGGCCACCGAAGCAGGGTGACCGAGCCGTTCCCACAGATCCTCTGCGGTGTAGGGCGCAAAGAGGCTCAGGATAATGGCGGTGGTCTCCGCTGCCTCACGGACAGCCGGGTCCGCGCCTCCGGCTCCCGAGTCAATCGCCTTGCGGGTGGCGTTCACCAGTTCCATGACCTTCGCGATCACGACGTTGAACTTGTTGTTCTTCAGCAGATCCGCGGCATCGGCCACGGTCCGGTGCGTGACCGACCTCAGCGCACGGTCGCCGGACGCAGGGTCAGCGCCGGGCTGGGACGTTACGTCGGCACCGAGCCGCCAGGCACGGGCGAGGAACTTGGCCGAACCCGACGGCGAGACATCGGCCCAGTCGACGTCGTCCTCCGGCGGGGAGGCAAACACCATGGTCAGGCGGATTGCATCGACGCCGTAACGGTCAAGCTGTTCGCCCAGGTTCACGCCGTTGCCGAGGGATTTGCTCATGGCCTTGCCGCCGTTCAGGACCTGGCCCTGGTTGAGCAACGCCGAGAACGGCTCCGTGAAGTTGACCAGGCCCAGATCGAACAGGACCTTGGTGAAGAACCGGCTGTAGAGCAGGTGCAGGATGGCGTGCTCCACACCGCCGACGTACTGACCGACCGGCAGCCACTGGTTGACCTTCCCGGCGTCGAACGGCGCGTCCGTGGATTTCGGATCGACGAATCGGAGGTAGTACCAGGACGAGTCGACGAATGTGTCCATCGTGTCGGTGTCCCGTGTGGCAGGTCCTGAGCACTGCGGGCACTGCACGTTGACCCAGTCGGTCGCGGCGGCCAGCGGTGACGTTCCCTTGGGCGCCAGGTCTTCCCCACGCAGGTTGCTGGGGAGGCGGACCGGCAGCTGCTCATCAGGAACCGGAACTTCGCCGCACGCCGCGCAGTGAATGATCGGGATGGGCGTACCCCAGAAGCGCTGCCTGGACAACAGCCAGTCCCGCAGCCGGTAATTTACTGTGCGCTCGCCGGTGCCCTGGGCTGCGACGAGTTCGATCGCGCGCTGGATGGCGGCCTCCTTACTGAGGCCGTTCAGCTCACCGGAGTTGACCAGCGTCCCCTCTCCCGTGGTCGCCTTGCCCGTGACCGCCGGATCCTCTTCTCCTGTATCCACCACCATGCGGACGGGGAGGCCGAAGGCACGCGCGAAGTCCAGGTCCCGCTGGTCGTGGGCGGGAACGGCCATGATGGCGCCCGTCCCGTAGTCCGCCAGTACATAATCTGCCGCCCATACGGGCAGCTTCTCCCCGTTCAGGGGATTCACCGCATAACGTCCGGTGAAGACGCCGGTCTTCTCCCGTTCGGTGGACTGACGCTCGATGTCGCTCAGCGCATTCACGCTCACCCGATATTCAGCGAGGGCGGAAGCATGCTCGGGGGTGGCGAGATCGGCGGCCAGCTGGGCATCGGCGGCAACAACGAAGAAGGTGGCACCGTGCAGGGTGTCCGGACGTGTGGTGAAGACTGTGACATCGGCTGCCGGCAGGTCGCCGTCCGCTTCGATGGTGAAGGTCACGTGAGCGCCTTCAGAGCGGCCGATCCAGTTCCGCTGCATTGCCAGCACCCGGTCCGGCCAGTGTCCCGCCAGGGGCTCCATGTCGTCGAGCAGCCGGTCCGCATAGTCAGTGATGCGGAAGTACCACTGGTTGAGGCTCTTCTTGGTGACCGGGCTGCCGCACCGCTCGCAGGCACCGTTGACGACCTGCTCGTTGGCGAGCACCGTCTGGTCCTTGGGGCACCAGTTGACCGGGTGGTCCTTGCGGTACGCGAGCCCCTTCTCGAAGAACCGCAGGAACAGCCACTGCGTCCACCGGTAGTACTCGGGGTCCGAGGTGTGAATCCGGCGGGACCAGTCGGCACTGATGGCGTAACGCTTGAAGGATGCTGCCTGTGTCTCGATGTTCGCGTAGGTCCACTCGCTGGGGTGCGCGTTGTGTTTGATCGCAGCGTTCTCGGCAGGCAGCCCGAAGGAGTCCCAGCCGATCGGGTGCAGGACGTCGTAG
The DNA here is from genome assembly GCF_059089725.1 of Arthrobacter sp. M71 S08. NCBI lineage: Bacteria > Bacillati > Actinomycetota > Actinomycetes > Micrococcales > Micrococcaceae > Arthrobacter > Arthrobacter sp. M71 S08. The sequence continues at coordinate 81,474 of NZ_JBNHEY010000008.1, forward strand.
CCCAACTGACGCCAGTAGCGGGCGACGACGTCCCCCATGGCGAATGCTTCTGCGTGCCCCATGTGGAGGTCGCCGGAAGGATAGGGGAACATGTCGAGAACGTAGCGGCGTTCCCTGCTGCCGTCGTCAACCGGGGTGAAGGTGTCGAGCTTCTCCCACACCGAGGGCCATTTCGCTTCGATGTCCGCGAAACTGTACGCGCCGGCATCCGACTCTTCGGTCGTGGGATTGATGCTCACTGTTACTTGCCCTGTCTGTTGATCACTGGTGACCGTCTTCAATCCGCTTCACCGCTCCCGTGAATGCGTTGTCGGAACCGAATCAGGCCCCGGACATACAAAAGCCCCTCGACACAGGAGGGGCTGCCGCGCGGTTGTGCGCGGCTAGATAAGGAGCAGTTGGGCGAACATGCTTCAACCTTAGCGCAGTTTGGTACGGGCAGCGTGCTGCAAGAGTTACCATATTTCCATTGGGCGCTGATTTCTGTTATCGCACCCAGCATGCCGAGGCGGAATGCGCCCGCGGCTGATCGGCCAGCCACCCTCAGGAGGTGGACTGCTCTGCAGGTTATCTGGCCCGTCGTCGTTAGGTAGACGAAAAACAATGACACAAACCATCCCCACCGCCGATCCATCGCCGCAGACCCTCGGCGATGATGCGGTTGCCCTCGTCCGGCGATGGCTCCATCTCGATGACCATGACGGCACCGCAGACCGTGCGGCACGCGCCGGCACAACACGCGGCTCGAAGTCGGCGCAGCTTCTGGCAGAAGTCCTCAAGGATCAGAACGGACTCGATTTCACGATCGGTTTCGTGGACAGGGTGATTCGTCCCGAGGACCCGGCCGTTGCAGCGCGAAACCTCGCGCAACTGGCCCGGAAGGCGCCGTCGTTCCTGCCCTGGTACATGAAGGGCGCGGTACGGCTCGGCGGCGTGATGGCGCCGGTTCTGCCCCGGGTCGTGGTTCCCGTGGCCCAGCGCGTGCTGCGTGAAATGGTCGGACACCTCATCGTTGACGCGCGGCCCGCCCGCCTGGGCAAGTCCATTGCCGCCCTCCGCGGCGAGGGTGTGCGCCTGAACATCAACCTCCTCGGTGAAGCTGTCCTGGGTGACAAGGAAGCAGACGCCCGGCTCAACGGAACCAGGGAACTGCTGGCGCGCGACGACGTCGACTACGTCTCCATCAAGGTCTCCTCCGTGGTCAGCACCCTCAATCTGTGGGATTTCGAGGGGACTGTCGAGCGGGTCGCTCAGCGGTTACTTCCGCTGTACCACCTTGCCGCCTCGTCGCCGGCTCCGAAGTTCATCAACCTCGACATGGAGGAGTACCACGACCTCCACCTCACGGTCGCGGTGTTCAAGCGCATCCTTGAGAAGCCGGAACTGCGCAACCTCGAAGCAGGGATCGTGCTGCAGGCGTACCTGCCGGACGCGCTCGCTACCCTCCAGGATCTGACTGCGTGGGCGCAGGAACGGCGTGCCGCCGGTGGGTCGGCCATCAAGGTCCGCCTCGTCAAGGGCGCCAACCTCGCAATGGAACTGGTGGACGCCGCCGTCCACAACTGGGAGCCTGCAACGCTGCCCAGCAAGCAGGCCAGCGACACCAACTACAAGCTCTGTCTGGACTGGGCGCTGCGTCCCGAAAACGCGGACGCGGTGCGGATCGGCGTTGCCGGACACAACCTCTTCGACATCGCCCTGGCGCGAACCCTCTCGGTCGCACGTGGGGTCGAGGACCGGATCGAGTTCGAGATGCTGCTCGGTATGGCGGAAGACCAGGCCGCAGAAGTCCGCAAGGAGGTAGGCTCGCTGCTCCTCTACACTCCCGTGGTGAAGCCCGCGCAGTTCGACGTCGCCATCAGCTACCTGATCCGCCGCCTCGAGGAGAACGCGAGCCAGCAAAACTTCATGAGTGCAGTCTTCGAACTCACGAAGAGCGAAGAGCTTTTCGAGCGGGAGAAGAACCGCTTCCTCGCCTCGCTTGCGGGACTCGATTTCACGGTTCCGCAGCCGAACCGGTCACAGACCCCGGACCGCTTTACGGCAACCGGTCCCGGCGAGTTCAAGAATCAAGCGGACTCCGATCCCTCGCTTCCCGTGATCCGTGAGTGGGCCAGCGACGTTCTCAGCCGCGTTCCCTCGTCCACCCTCGGCGTTGCCCTGGTCGAGGCATCCACGCTTGAAACCAACGACGACGTCGACGCCGCCATCCGCTCCGCGCGCGCTGCGCAGCGGGATTGGGCATCGAAGTCGGGAGCTGAGCGCGCGAAGGTGCTTCGAAGCGCCGCCGCAGAGCTCGCCGCCCGACGTGGAGACCTCGTGGAGGTGTCTGCAAGCGAAACCGGCAAGACAGTGGCCGAGTCTGATCCGGAAATCTCGGAGGCGATCGATTTCGCAAACTATTACGCCCTGCTCGCCGAAGAACTCGACACAGTGGAAGGTGCACGGTTCGTACCGGCGACGTTGACCGTCGCTACCCCGCCGTGGAACTTCCCCGTCGCCATTGCCGCCGGTTCTGCGCTCGCCCCACTGGCTGCCGGCAGCGCCGTCATCCTCAAGCCGGCGCCGCAGGCCAAGCGGTGCGCGGCAGTGATGGTGGAGGCGCTCTGGGATGCGGGCGTCCCCCGGGACATCCTTGTGTTCGCCGACGTCGCCGAGGGACCGGTCGGGCAGCACCTGATCTCCCACCCCGATGTCGACCGGGTCATCCTTACGGGCGCCTACGACACCGCGGAGCTCTTCAGGTCCTGGCGGAAAGACCTCCCACTGCTCGCGGAGACGAGCGGAAAGAACTCGCTCATCGTCACCCCCAGCTCGGACCTCGACCTGGCCGCAGCCGACGTCGTCAGGTCCGCATTCGGCCATGCCGGCCAGAAGTGCTCCGCCGCCTCGCTCGCGATCCTCGTAGGCTCGGCGGGTACATCCGCGCGGTTCCGCAACCAGCTGGTCGACGCCGCGGCTTCCCTCCAGGTCGGGTACCCGGAGGATCCGGAGACGGAGGTGGGCCCGATCATCGAGCCGGCCGAGGGCAAGCTGAAGGACGCACTCACTACGCTCGGCGACGGCGAGTCCTGGCTCGTCAAGCCCAGGCAGCTTGACGACACCGGCCGGCTCTGGAGCCCGGGCGTGCGCACCGGTGTAAAGCCCGGCAGCTACTTCCATATGACGGAGTTCTTCGGCCCGGTGCTCGGTATTATGCACGCCGACACGCTCGAGCAGGCGATCGAGTGGCAGAACGCCAGCGCCTACGGTCTGACCGGTGGCATTCACACCCTGAACCCGGATGAGGTGTCGCAGTGGCTTGACTCGGTGGAGGCGGGCAACCTGTACGTGAACCGCGGGATCACCGGTGCGATCGTTCGTCGACAGCCGTTCGGCGGCTGGAAGCGGTCAGCCGTAGGGCCCGGCGCAAAGGCAGGCGGACCCAACTACCTCATCCACCTCGGCACCTGGGAGCGCGAGGAACTGCACCCCGGGAATGTCCATGCTCCGCTGAGCGAACCCGTTCGCCAGCTTCTGCATGCAGCGGAGGTATCCGACCGCGATCGGGGTTTCCTCGCACGCTCTGCTGCGGACGACCAGCGTCACTGGGTACGTACCTTCGGTTCCCATGCTGATGTCTCAGCCCTTGGCGTCGAACGGAACGAATTCCGCTACCTGCCGGTGCCGGTTACCGTAAGGCTCAATGAAGCCGGAACCCTGAGCGACTTCATCCGTGTGGTTGCTGCTGGGCTGAGAAGCGGATCGTCCATGTCGGTTTCGACGCCGGAGCCGCTTGCTCCCGCCCTGGCAGCAGTCTTGTCCGCGCACAATGTCAGCCACCGGGTGGAGGACGACGCCACATGGCTCGCGGCAGCGCCTTCAGCGAACCTTGGTCGCGTCCGTCTCGTTGGAGGCGGTTATTCGGAGCTCTGTGAGGCAACTGACGGCGACCCGGACATATCGATCTACAGTGGGCCGGTCACGGAAGCAGGCAGGATCGAGCTTCTGCCGTTCCTGCGTGAGCAGGCAGTGACCATCACAGCGCACCGTTTCGGTAACCCGGACAACGTCTCAGGGGAAGTACTGCGCTAACCGGACCGCGGTGGCCGCCGGGACGCGGACCGAGCTCGTACTTCAGATGTGAAGAGAGGCGGAGCGGACAATGTCCGCTCCGCCTCTATCTTGGTGGTGCCTATTGTGGGTCTATCGCGCCTTAGCTGACGTCCTCGTCCACCCAATCGAAGGTCTTGGTGACGGCCTTCTTCCAGTTGCGCAGCTGGCGATCGCGTTCGGCGTCGTCCATGGATGGGTTCCAGCGCTTGTCTTCGGACCAGTTGGCGGACAGCTCGTCGGTGTCTTTCCAGAATTCGACGGCGAGACCGGCGGCGTAGGCGGCGCCCAGCGCGGTGGTTTCGGTGACTTTCGGTCGGATGACGGGGATACCGAGGATGTCAGCCTGGAATTGCATCAGCGCGTCATTGGCGACCATGCCGCCGTCGACCCGGAGGTCCTCCATGTTGACGCCGGAATCGGCGTTGGCGGCGTCGAGCACCTCGCGGGTCTGGAAAGCAGTTGCCTCCAGCGCGGCGCGGGCGATGTGACCCTTGTTCACGAAGCGTGTGAGGCCGACGATCGCGCCGCGGGCGTCGGAACGCCAGTACGGTGCGAAGAGTCCCGAGAACGCCGGGACAATGTAGACCCCACCGTTGTCGTCGACAGTCTTGGCGAGCTGCTCAACCTCGGGAGCGCTCTTGATGATCCCGAGGTTGTCACGGAGCCACTGGATGAGTGAACCGGTGACGGCGATCGAACCTTCGAGCGCGTAGATGGGCTTGGCATCGCCGAGCTTGTAGCAGACGGTCGTGAGCAGGCCGTTCTTGGAGTGGACAATCTCTTCCCCGGTGTTGACGATCATGAAGTTACCGGTGCCGTAGGTGTTCTTCGCACCGCCCTTCTCGAACGCTGCCTGACCGAAGGTCGCAGCCTGCTGGTCGCCGAGGATTCCCGCTACCGGCACCTCACGGAGAAGCTGGGAGCTGTGTACCTTGCCGTAGACCTCGGAGGAGGATCTGATCTCCGGCATCATCGAGGCGGGCACGCCGAACGTGTCGAGGATCGACGAGTCCCAGCTCAGCGTCTCGAGGTCCATGAAAAGGGTGCGGGAAGCGTTCGTGACGTCGGTGATGTGCACGCCGCCGTCGGTGCCGCCCGTGAGGTTCCAGATCACCCAGGAGTCAGTGTTGCCGAAGAGCAGGTCTCCGGCTTCGGCCTTCTCCCGGGCGCCTTCCACGTTGTCGAGGATCCATTTGATTTTGGTCCCGGAGAAGTAGGTTGCCAGCGGCAGGCCGACAGTCTGCTTGAACCTTTCCACTCCACCGTCGGCTGCCAGCTCGTCCACGATCGGTTGTGTGCGGGTGTCCTGCCAGACAATGGCGTTGTACACCGGCTGGCCTGTGTTTTTATCCCATACCACTGCTGTTTCGCGCTGGTTCGTGATGCCCACCGCGGCGATGTCATGACGGGTCAGGTTTGCTTTTGAGAGTGCGTTGCCGATGACCTCGCGGGTGTTGTCCCAGATTTCGCGCGGGTTGTGCTCCACCCAGCCTGCTTTAGGGAAGATCTGCTCGTGCTCCTTCTGCCCGGAGGAAACGATGTTTCCCTGGTGGTCGAAGACGATTGCGCGGCTTGAGGTGGTTCCCTGGTCAATGGCGATTACGTACTGCGGCATTACTGCTCCTCATTGAGTGTGTTGCTGGTGTTTGAGACGGCGGCGGCCCGGATCGGCCGGGACCACCGGTTGGTTATTGATGGTCAGACTGCAGGGTAGGTGATCAGCATGGCGCCAAGGCCACCCAGCAGACCACCGATGATCGGTCCTACAACCGGAACCCAGGCGTAGCCCCAGTCGCTGCTTCCCTTGCCCTTGATCGGGAGGAATGCATGTGCAATACGGGGGCCAAGGTCACGGTTCGGGTTGATGGCGTACCCGGTGGGTCCGCCAAGCGACGCACCGATACCGACGACGAGAAGCGCGACGGCCAGCGGGCCAAGGCCTGAGGGGGTTGAAGCGAACGCGAGGATGACGAACACGAGAACGAAGGTACCGATGATCTCAGTCACCAGGTTCCAGGCGCTCGACCTGATGGCAGGGGCCGTGGAGAACACGCCGAGCTTGTTGGCGGGGTCCGGCTCAGCGTCGAAGTGCTGCTTGTATGCGAGCCAGCAACCCACAGCACCGAGGATCGATCCGAGCATCTGCGCGCCAAAGTAGGCCAGTGCATTGATGACGTTCTTGTCGACGCCCGGAGCGAATTCCCCGACGTCCGCGTTCACCCAGAGGCCGACCGTGACAGCGAAGTTCAGGTGGGCTCCTGAGAGCGCCGCGACGAAAACACCGGCGAAGACGCCAAGGCCCCAGCCGAAGTTCACCATCAGGAACCCTCCGTTGTTGCCCTTGGTTCCCGCCAGCGCGACGTTGGCCACGACTCCTGTACCAAGCAACAGCAGCATGAACGTGCCGAACATTTCGGCGACGAATACTTCCAGAGACATCTTTGACTCCTCAATTGATTCAAACGGTAGGCCACGTTGGCCCCGGTGCCATGGTGGTCGCGGCACCGCGCTACTCCTCCGGCAGAATCTGCCGTTGGTTCCCGGTCGCCCGCGGGCGACCGGAGGTTTCCGATTACTTACGCAACCAAGCTATGCACACTTACCTTGTGTTGTTCCTGCAATATTCGGCGGGTATCTTCGACTTCGTTCTTCCGGTCGGACGCCGACCATCCGAGGAGACCGCTTAGGACGTCCGCAAGTTCATCGATGAGCTCGGCGCTGGCGAGGCCGTTGAAGGCCAGCGCGGTCCGCCGGATGAGGACGTCGGAAATGTGCTGCACCTGCTCGTACCGCACCATGTACTCGAGTTCGCGGGTTGAAACCTCCTTCGTGGTGTGCAGGTGGGAGTCCTCACCGGCCGCAATGAAGGCGGCGACATTCGCCGCCCGTGTGCCGTAACGGCCAAGCAGGAGGCTGACCTGATTGGCGGGCAACCCGGCGCCGTTGGCTTCGATCCAGGCTGCGACGTCGCGCGGCTGCTGGGGGAACCCCAGCCCACCCCCGATCGGCAGAGCGGAAGTGGACACAATCCTGCCGCGCTGCAGCAGACCGAGTACCTCGTCCGCGAGGTGTTCCGAGAGCGCGCGGAAGGTGGTCCATTTGCCGCCGATGAGGCTAAGCGTGGGGCGGCCGGCGGTGGTTCCACGCTCGATCCGGTAGTCGCGGGAGACGAAGCCGGGCTGCGTGTCATCATGCCGGGGTAGGGGGCGAACGCCCGAGAAACTGTAGACGATACTGTCCCGGCCGACCCGCACCGTGGGAAACACGTGATGAATCAGATCGAAGAAGTAGTCGATCTCTGCATCGGTGCAGACAGCCGGGGTATCCATATCCGTTTCGATGTCCGTGGTGCCCACCAGCACACGCTCACCCATTGGATAGATGAGGACGATGCGTCCATCCGAGTGCTCGAAGAAGATCTCCCTCCCCGCACAGGCTGCCAGGAGTTCCGGGTGGTCGAGCACGATATGCGACCCTTTGGTTCCGCCCATGAAGCGGCTAGGCTGCCCGAGCGCGCTGTTGGTGCCGTCCACCCACGCGCCAGAGGCATTGACGACGACGTCGGCCTGGACCGGAAAGACGTCGCCGGTGAGCTCGTCGCGCAGGACGATCCCCTCTTCGTTGCTTCCCACCGCGCTGACATAGTTGACGGCGCGGGACCGGGGGTTGGCTGCCAGTCCGTCCCTGAGGATGTCGAGGGTCAGACGCTCGGGGTTGTGCACCGAGGCGTCGAAATAGGTGGCGGTGTACTTCACGTCCGGGCGGAGCTTGGGAAGCTGAGCCAGGGAGGACTTTCGCCCGACGAACCTGTGGCGGGGTACGGTGCCGCCTGCGCGGGAGAACGCGTCGTACAGCGTCAGCCCTGCCTTGATCAAAACGGCGCCGCGCTCACGGTGCGCACCGTGGCGGTGGGTCAGGAAGCGCAGCGGGGCAGAGAGGATGCCGGAGAAGGTGCTGAAGACGGGGATCGTCGTCTGGAGCGGCTTGACGTAGTGGGGCGCGAGCTTCAACAGTGCATTGCGCTCGACGACGGACTCACGAACCAGCCGGAACTCGCCGTTCTCGAGGTAGCGGATGCCGCCGTGAATCATGTGTGAGGACGCACCGGAGGCACCCTGGCAGTAGTCCCCCCGTTCCACGAGTGTGACGTCGATGCCCTGCAGCGACAGGTCCCGGAAGGTCCCGACGCCGTTGATGCCGCCGCCGATGATCAGGACGGAAGCTTTCGGTCGGTTCTTCAGCTCCTGGACGCTGTCGCGGGCTGGACGATTCTGTTCGGCCGACGGCGTCGTCGGCCCGGTGCTGTTCCTCACGGGCGGCTGGGCTCCTCAACTAGTGGTGAAATCGGGTTCCGCAACCTATTCTTTGGAGGGTTGGGAATACTCGTCAATCACATTGCACAAACGTGCACACCCTCCCGGAGAAACCAGTGAACAGTCCTGCACGAAACACCCCCGACCGGGAAAATGCCCTATCCACTGAGCTCACACCGCGCCGCAGCCGGGACGCGCTGCGGGCGGCCCAGATGTACTACCTGCAGGACCTGACGATGAACGCCATCGCCCGGGAGCTGCGGACCTCGAGATCCACCGTGTCGCGGCTTCTTTCCATGGCCCGCGACACCGGCCTCGTCCAGATCCAGATCAACAATCCCCTCGACCGGGCGCCCGCACTGGAACGGGAAATCGGGAACCGCTTCGGTGTGGAAGCGCATGTTGTTCCGGTAACGGATCTCGTGAGTGATTCGGATGCGCTGGACCGGGTCGCTATCCAGGCTGCCCGGACCCTCGGTCCGCTCGTCGACTCGAACGCGATTATCGGCGTCGCCTGGGGGTCAACGATCAGCGCCGTGAGCCATCACCTGACGCGCAAGACCACCCACGACAGCACCATCGTTCAGCTGAACGGCGCAGGCAACACCCAGACGACGGGCATCACCTACGCCAGCGAAATCCTCCGGCGCTTCGGCGCGGCCTACGGCGCGCGGGTTGAGCAGTTCCCGGTCCCTGCATTCTTCGATCACGCCGCGACGAAGACGGCGATGTGGGCGGAGCGCAGCGTCGGGCGGATCCTGGACCTGCAGGAGCGGATGACCATGGCCATCTTCGGCGTCGGATCAACCGGCTCCGGCATTCCCAGCCATGTGTATGCCGGCGGCTACCTCGACGAGGAAGACCTCGCCATTCTCCGCGAGCACGAGGTCGTTGGCGATGTGGCGACCGTCTTCTTCCGCGCGGACGGCTCACACAGCGACATCGTAATCAATGAAAGGAGCACCGGCCCCGACCTGGGGATGCTTGCCCAGGTGAGTCGGCGTATCTGCGTGGTATCCGGTGAATCGAAGATAAACGGTCTGCGCGGGGCGCTCGCGGCAGGCCTGGTCACCGACCTGATCCTGGACGAACGGTCAGCACGCGCACTCGTCCGCCAGACGTAGTCCGACGCGTGCCGGCTGCGACCGCACCCGCCCCAACCCTCGGTAAAGTCGAAGTATGCATAAACCCGGGAAGGTATCTCTCTCCAACGGCGTCCTGATGGACCGGTTGGGTTACGGCCTCTATAAGGTTCCCGCGGAGGATGCCCACGGACTCTGCGCGCTTGCGCTTGAAGCCGGCTACCGCCTGCTCGACACTGCGGCTATGTACGGCAACGAGCAGGGTGTCGGCCGTGCCCTCCAGGATGCCGTCAGTGCCGGCTATGTTGCCCGCAGCGACGTCTTCGTGACCTCCAAGCTCTGGAATGACAGCCATGGTTACCGCGCAACCCATGCGGCGTTCGAGGACTCCCTCACGCGCCTCGGTCTCGACTACCTGGATCTCTACCTGATCCATTGGCCGTGCCCCGGCAAGGACCTCTATGTGGATTCCTGGCGGGCGCTGGAGGAGCTCTATGCCAGGGGCAGGATCCGTGCGATCGGTGTATCCAACTTCCAGCGCCACCACCTCGAGAAACTCCTATCCCAGACAGAAGTGGTGCCCGCGGTCAACCAGATCGAGCTCCACCCGTTACTGCAGCAGCAGGGTCTCAGGGAGTTCAATGCCGAACACGGCATCCTCACCCAGGCGTGGAGCCCGCTCGCCCGCGGGACACTGCTGACCAACTCCACCATCACGCACATCGCCGCAAAACATTCCCGCTCCCCGGCACAGGTCATCCTTCGCTGGCATCTGCAGATTGGCGGGGCGGCAGTAGTCAAGGCGAGCACGCGGGAGAGGATCGTGGAGAATCTTTCCATCGACGACTTCACCCTTGATGCCGTCGACATGACCGCCATCGAGCAACTCAACACGGACACCCGTGTCGGATCCCACCCGGACCTGGTCAACTGAGGTGATATCCCTGACACGCCCCGCCACGGTGCGAACACTGTATCTGGACGGCAAACGCCAACGGTTCTGGGATTTCCCCGCGGTTCACGATACGCCTGATGCCCCTGCGCTCTTCATGGTGCACGGGTTCCGGGGTGACCACCACGGGTTGTTACGCATCATCGAGGAGCTCCCCGCCCACCGCGTGATCACGCCCGACCTTCCGGGCTTCGGTGAGTCCGAACCGCTGGAAGGAACGCACGATGTGGCGGCTTACGCAACGTTCGTCCGAAGCAGCGTCGAGATGCTCACCCTCGGCCCGGAGACGGTCCTCGTGGGGCATTCCTTCGGATCCATCATCGCAAGCAGGGCTGCGGCTGACGCTCCGAACGCCTACGCCGCGCTCGTGCTGATAAACCCCATCAGCGCACCGGCCCTCGAGGGCGCGAGCCGGATTGCCACCCGGCTGGCCGAGCTTTATTACCGCCTCGGGGCGGCGCTGCCCGAGCAGGCCGGACAGGCGCTGCTGCGTAACCGGCTCATCGTGCGCGCGATGAGTGAACTGATGGCGAAGACACGGGACCGTTCGCTGCGCCGGTGGATCCATGCCCAGCACCGTGCCTACTTCAGCGCCTTTGCCTCGCGCGACGTGGTGCTGCAAGCGTTCACCGCATCGATCAGCGCAACCGTACGGGACAGCGCTTCGCGGCTGCGGCTGCCCGTGCTCCTGATCGCTGCGGAAAAGGACGATCTCGGCACGGTGCAGACGCAACGGGAGCTCGCGGCGCTGATTCCCGATTCCACCCTCGTGGTCCTTCCGGAGGTTGGTCACCTCATTCACTACGAAACGCCGCATGCCGCCGCCGGGCATATCTCCGATTTCGTCAATGCGAGGACTCCATGAAAGTACTGATCGACGCCAGGTTCACCCGCCATGATCACCATGACGGCATCAGCCGCTACGGCGCCAGCCTGATCGAGGCGCTCTCGCACCGGGCTGACGTGACCATGCTCATCCACGATCGCCGCCAGCTGGCACTGCTGCCGGACGTCCCGCACGTGTTGATCAACAGCCCTCTCTCCCCCGCTGAGCTGTTCGTCGCCCGACGGATCAATCGGCTCGGTGCCGACGCAGTGTTCTGCCCCATGCAGACCATGGGGTCCGTCGGCCGCCGCTACCCGCTGGTTCTCACGCTGCATGACCTCATCTACTACCAGAACCGCACTCCCCCGGGGTTCCTGCCGCTTCCTGTCCGGATTCTCTGGCGGCTGTACCACCTGGCCTACTGGCCGCAGCGGTTGTTGCTGAACCGTGCCGACGTCGTCGCCACGATTTCGGAGACCACGCGCGCGCTGATGCAGCAATATCGGCTGACGCGCCGCCCGATCCGCATTGTCGGCAACGCCCCGCAGCCTGCCGCCACGCCCCGGTCGACGGAGATTCCGCCCGAGAAGTCCCTGCTGTACATGGGATCGTTCATGCCCTACAAGAACGTCGAGACGCTGCTGGCGGGGATGGCCGGGCTGCCCGACTACACGCTTCATCTCCTGAGCCGGATCACGCCTGAGCGCCGGCGGGAGTTGGAGGCCATTGTTCCGACCGGGGCGACAGTGGTCTTCCACAATGGTGTCAGCGACGAAGAATACGAGCGGTTGCTGCGAGCGGCAACCGCTCTCGTAACCCTCTCCCGCGCCGAGGGTTACGGACTTCCCGTCATAGAGGCAATGGCGCTCGGCACACCCGTAGTCGCGGCGGATACACCGATCTTCCGTGAGGTCGGGGGAAGCGCTGCGCTGTACGTGGACCCTGACTCCCCGGAGGAGTTCACGCGGGCCGTGCGGACGCTCGATGATCCGCTGCACTGGAAAAACTCCTCGATCGCGGGCCGCGCGCAGGCCGATACCCACTCCTGGGAGACGTCAGCGGACTCACTTATCGCCGCCCTTGAAGAAGCGGTCGATCTGCATGCCCGGCGACGCGGCCGCACCGCACCCGTACAGGGGCACTAGAGCACGTCGATGCCATCCACCCGCACGTGCACCGGCTCCGTGGTTCGTCTGGCCGAGAGGGACGCCCGACGGGCGCGCAGGGCACCGACTACATTCGCAGCGTCCCGGTAGCGGAAGAACAGCAGGGTCCGGTGCGATCCGGCGGCTGACTGCTGGCCAGGCTTCTGGGCGGCGGGGGGTCCCGCTGCCGTTCGCACTGCCGTCGGCCCCACCATCCTGCACGACGGCGGCACGTCGAGCCCGTCAATGAAGGCAGCCAGTGCTTCCAGGGAGCCGGTCAGCGCTGCGTACCGCACCGCCGGCGGCAGCCCCAGCTCGGTCCTCAACGCAAGGTCGCGCGCGGCGGCCCCGGCCGGGTCCCAGCGCACAAGGTGCCCGGCGGCGGCGTCGTCGTCTGCCGTGACCACTACAACACCGCCCGCCGAAGCGGACCGGGCAAGCACCGCCGCGTTGAACCAGCGCTGCAGCGTGCTCTCAAGGGACCGCAGGGATTCCCTACCCAAGAGGGCATTCCCGTCAAGCAGGAGTACCGCGGCGTAGCCCGACGCGCACACCGGCTCGGCACCCGGTGTCGCCACGACCACGCGGGGAGAATCGTCGATCTCATCAAGAATGTGGTCGCCCGATGAGGAGACGACGACGGCGCCGGGAAATGCACGTCCCAGCTCGTCGGCGGTCCGGGCGGCGCCGCTCACGGCCGAGCGAAGCCTGCCGCCCGCGCAGTGCGGGCAGCGCCAGGTGTGCTCGGGGCGTCCACACCAGCGGCACGCGACCGCGGACCCCCGGCCGGACTGCGCCAGTGGACCGGCGCAGTGTCGGCACCGTGCGGGTTCCCGGCAGTCCTCGCACGCCAACGCCGGTGAGAAACCGGTGCGCGCCACCTGGATCAGGACAGGCCCGCGCTGCAGTCCGTCCCGGGCTGCACGCCAGGCCACCGGAGGGATTCGGACCTGGTGGGTCAGGGGTTCCCGTTCTGCGTGATAGGTATCTGCAGAATGAAGGACACGTGGCGTCAGGTGCCGGACGGTCGGCCTGTCCGCCTCAATTGCCTGCGCCCACCCGCTGTCGACCAGCCTCTGGGATTCAACGCTTCTCGACGCCGATGCAAAGAGCAGGGCGCAGTCGTGCAGTTCGCTGCGCAGCAGGAGCACGTCACGGGTGTGCTGGTACGGTGCGCGTGGTTCGCTGTGGGACTCATCACCGTCATCCCAGAGGCATACCAGCCCCAGATCCTGTACCGGCGCGTAGGCTGCGGACCGTGTCCCCACCGCCACCCGAACGTGGCCGTGCAGGAGCCTGAGGAAGTTGCGGTAGCGCGGAGTGGGCCCGTCTTCCGCGGTGAGCCGGACGAAGCTGTCCGGACCGATGCGTTCCCGCAGCGCCTCTTCCACCCGCATGAGGTCACGCTGGTCTGGAACAACGACGACGGCGCCGCGCCCCACCGTCCATGCTGCGTGGACCGCTTCGGCCAGTTCCGCCGGCCAGCCGGCCGGCCCATAGCCAGCGAGTGTCGTCAGCACCGCACGTGGACTCTCGCCCGCGGCCACCCGGGCCAGGAAGGAGTTGCCATTGGCATAACGGGCGAAAAGGCAGTCCGGGCGCTCCTCACCGTGGCTACCGGCAGGGGCCGGCACTGGCCCGGCGCTGAATTCCTTCTCGACGCGGGCCACACGCGGAGGCACCGCCGATCGGAGAACGTCACTGGTGGACCCGGCGTACCGGGCAGCGACCGCGGCAGCCAAGGCCAGGATCTCGGGGCTGGCGACCGGCTGGCCGGAGACCACCTTGGTCAGGGGCAGCAAACGCGCCGGGCTGTCAGAGGCAGCGCGACGCTCCACCAGGAACGCCGCATGGTCGCGGCCGGCGAATCGGACTTTCACCCGTGCGCCGGGGACGGCGTCGTCGTCGTGCTCCGCGGGAACGAGGTAATCGAACGGACGGTCCAGATGAGGCAACGGTGAATCGATGATGACCCGGGCGACGGGCAGCTCGGCAGCAACCGGGGACTTCCCGCGGGGTGCTGCCGGTGCGGTGAAGCCCTGCAGCAGCGACAGCTGCTGCCCGTCGTTGGAACTCATCGGCTTGAGGCGGTTCCTAGGCGTTGAAGTAGCTCTTCAGTTCGTCGGTGCGGTCGGTGAGCTCCCAGTTGAAGCCTTCGCCCTCGCGCCCGAAGTGCCCGTGTGCGGCAGTCTTCTGGTAGATCGGCCGGAGCAGATCAAGGGAGTTGATGATGGCCAGGGGGCGAAGGTCGAAGATCTCGGTGATGGCAGACCCGATTGCGGCGGGATCGACCTGCTCGGTCCCGAATGTCTCCACATAGATACCGACCGGGTGCGCCATGCCGATTGCATAGGCGATCTGGATCTCCGCGCGGCGCGCAAGCCCGGAGGCGACCACATTCTTGGCCACCCAGCGCATGGCGTACGCCGCCGAGCGATCCACTTTCGACGGATCCTTGCCGCTGAACGCACCGCCTCCGTGGCGTGCCATTCCGCCGTAGGTGTCCACGATGATCTTGCGCCCGGTGAGGCCGGCGTCCCCCACGGGCCCACCGATCACGAACTCACCGCCGGGATTCAGGATGTGGCGGACATCCGAGACATCCAGGTGGGAGGTCGACAGAACCGGCGTGATCACGTGTTCCACGAGGTCGGAGCGCAGGGTCTCAAGATCAACGCCCTGCGCGTGCTGGGAGGAGATGACCACCGAGTCCACACTGACCGGTTTGTCGCCGTCGTAACCGACCGTGACCTGGGTCTTGCCGTCCGGACGGAGGTAGGACAGGGTGCCGTTCTTACGGACGTCGGTGAGTTGCTCGGACAGCCGGTGGGCCAGCCAGATCGGGGTGGGCATCAGGACCGGCGTCTCGTCGCTGGCATACCCGAACATGATTCCCTGGTCGCCTGCGCCCTGGGCATCGTAGGGGTCCGTGCTGGTTCCCTCGCGCGTCTCGAGTGAGGTGAACACACCGGAGGCGATCTCGGGCGACTGCTGGCCGATGGAGACCGATACGCCGCAGCGTGCGCCGTCGAACCCGTTCGCCGAGGAGTCATAGCCGATCCCGAGGATGGTCTTGCGGACGATCTCGGGGATCTCGACGTAGGCGTCAGTGGTGACCTCGCCGGCCACGTGGACAAGGCCCGTGGTCACGAGGGTTTCCACCGCCACGCGCGAGCGCGGATCTGCTTCCAGCAGCGCATCCAGGATGCCGTCGCTGATCTGGTCGCAGATCTTGTCGGGATGGCCCTCCGTTACCGATTCCGAGGTGAACAATCGCAAGGAAGGGCTAGGCGTATGGGGTGAATTCACGTGATCACTCTACTTGGTCGGTCGATGTATCTGGCGGCTTGTGTGACCGGGTGCTACGACGACGGTGCTCTGCCGGAGGGCACATCGGGAGCCGTCAGGCGGTCTGACCCGCAGGATTGAGAGCCGCGGCGACCCGCGCGACAACCACTCCGGCCACGCTGGTCTTGCTGCCGCTGACGGTCTCCGGTTCCGCGCCCCCCGCCTCCAGGATGGTTATCTCGGTGGAGTCCTGGCCGAAGACCAGGGTCCTGCCCACCCGGTTGAGGACGAGCAGGTCGCAACCCTTGCGTTCGAGTTTCCGCATCCCGTGCGTGAGCGGTGTGGCGTCGTCGTCACCGGTTTCAGCTGCGAATCCCACGATCACCGAGGGTGACCCCAGCTCGCGCCGCTGCTGCACGGTTTCGACGAGGATGTCGGGGTTCCTGATGAGGGTGATGACGGGGTTTTCACCGTCGTCGCGCTTTTTGACCTTGGTCTCCGAGACAGTCTCCGGCCGGAAATCCGCGACTGCCGCAGCCATGATGAGGGCATCCGAGTGCTGGGCAAGCTTCAGCGTGGCCTCCCGCAGCTCGTCGGCGGTCTCGACGATCGTCAGTTCCACACCCGCCGGCGGCGGCACCTCCATATGGGCTGCGATGAACTGGACCGTCGCGCCGGCGTCGAGCGCGGCTTCGGCCAGAGCCACGCCCTGCTTTCCCGAGGACCGGTTGCCGAGGAAACGGACCGGGTCGAGCGGCTCGCGCGTGCCGCCGGCTGTGATGGTGACCGTGCGGCCGGCCAGCGGGCGGGTCGCGGGATCCACGGGCGTGGCCACCGCCTGCAGCGCGGCCGCGAAGATGGCTTCAGGCTCCGGCAACCGACCCGGGCCGCTGTCCGTGCCCGTGAGGCGTCCGGTCGCCGGTTCCAGTACGACGGCGCCGCGTTGCCTCAGCGTCGCCACGTTGGCGACGGTGGCCGGATGCTGCCACATTTCGGTGTGCATGGCCGGTGCAAAGAGAACCGGCGCGCGGGTCACCAGAAGGGTACCGGTCAGGAGGTCGTCAGCCATACCGGCGGTTGCACGGGCCAGTAGGTCTGCGGTCGCGGGAGCAACCACCACCAGATCGGCTTCCTGACCCAGGCGGACGTGGCGTACCTGGTCGACGGCGTCGAAGACGCTGTTGCTGACCGGGTTCCCCGAGAGCGCTTCCCAGGTTGGTGTTCCCACGAAGCGCTGTGCTGCCTCGGTGGGTATGACCGTCACGTTGTGACCGGCTTCAGTGAACAAACGCAGGAGGGACGCCACCTTGTAGGCGGCGATCCCTCCTCCAACTCCCAGGACGATACGCACGTCGGTTTTTTACTTCCCGTCGGGGCTTACTCCGAAGCTTCGGCGGGCGCCGCGACGAGCATGCCCTCGTTGATCTCGCGCAGGGCGATGGACAGCGGCTTCTCGTTCAGCTTCGTCTCCACGAGCGGACCAACGTACTCGAACAGGCCCTCATGCAGCTGCGAGTAGTACGCGTTGATCTGCCGGGCACGCTTGGCTCCGTAAATCACGAGGGCGTACTTCGAGTCCGATGCCTCCAGCAGGGAGTCGATCGGCGGGTTGATGATGCCTTCGGGGTGAGTAGACACAAAATCTCCAATAGTCGCTGGGCCGTAAAGCTACTGCGCGTGCTTTGAGTGCGAGTGCGCGGTCAGGCCCATCAATGAAACAAGCTCATCTGCTGCACGCTGAACGTCGTCATTAATCACGGTGTGGTCAAATTCCGGTTCGGCAGCAAGTTCCAGTTTA
The DNA here is from genome assembly GCF_059089725.1 of Arthrobacter sp. M71 S08. Classification (NCBI taxonomy): domain Bacteria; kingdom Bacillati; phylum Actinomycetota; class Actinomycetes; order Micrococcales; family Micrococcaceae; genus Arthrobacter; species Arthrobacter sp. M71 S08. The sequence continues at coordinate 98,973 of NZ_JBNHEY010000008.1, forward strand.
GCGGTTTCAAGGCGCTGCTGCTGTTCCTCGAGAGTTTCGGTGCCCCTGCCGACGAGGCGACGCACCATTTCCTCCCAGCTGGGAGGCGCAAGAAACACAAAATTCGCGTCCGGCATGTTCTTCTTCACCTGCCGCGCCCCCTGGAGATCGATCTCCAGCAGGACGGTCTTTCCTGCTTCCATTGCGGCGATCACGGTGCGCCTCAGCGTGCCGTAGCGGTTACGCCCGTGCACCACCGCCCACTCCAGCATCTGGTCGCTTTCCACGAGGACGTCGAACTCCTCGGGTGAAACGAAGTGGTAGTGGACGCCGTCCGTTTCGCCTGGACGGGGCGGACGGGTGGTGGCCGAGACGGACAACTCCACCTCGGGGTAATTGTCGCGGATGTAGGTCGATACGGTCCCTTTGCCCACAGCCGTTGGGCCCGCAAGCACGGTCAGCCGCGGCTGATTCACGAATACTTCCTTCTCTAGTGGCGGTTGTTCGCCGGATGATGCATCAGATGCTCAACGAGAGCCTTGCGCTGATGGATGCCGAGACCCCGAACCCTGCGGGTAGCGGCGATTCCTACGGCGTCCATGATCCCGGCAGCCCGCTTCTCCCCCACGCCGGGCAGTGCCTTCAACAGGTCCAGAACCCGGAGCCTTCCGATGGCTTCCTCCTGGCCTGAGCCGTTGATAACGTCCTCGACGGTGATCTCACCGGACTTCAGCCGGGCCTTCAGCTCCGCTCGGGCAGCCCTCGCAGCCGTTGCTTTTTCCCGCGCCAGTGTTCGTTCGCTATCAGTGAGAGGCTTCAGGCTCACTCGGGCTCCCTAGGCAGTTGAACCGTCGGCCAAGCACCGGCAGTCACGGGTCTGGAGTTTCGGCTTGCACTGAACCTATCTGCTCGGCTGGCCGAAAATCAATCCGTTCGAGGACCGGCGTCACCGGACAGGTCCACCGAACGCTGAGTCGCCGTTATGGCTTCGCGCAGTCCTTCGACCGCGGGCCCGGCGCTCAGGATCTCCCTGCTCGAATTGGGCAGGACGATGCCGGAGGCGCTGGCGAAGGTGTCGCGAAGCTCCTGCCGCCCGGCGCCCTGAGCCCCTATTCCGGGGGCCAGGATGGGGCCGTTCAGCGCAGTGAGGTCCAGGCCGAGGCGCCGCACGGCTTCCCCGGCGGTGGCGCCGATCACCAGACCGACTGAACCTGGCATGCCGTCGTCGTTCTCGGCAGCGGCTGCCTCGACGATCCGGCGGGCAACCGAATTCTCTCCGCCCACGTGCTGTACAGATGCGCCTTCAGGGTTGGAGGTCAGCGCCAGGACGAACACCCCGCGGCCTGTCTCCCGGGCCGCAGTCAGCGCGGGGCGCAACGACTCGAAGCCGAGGTAGGGGCTCAACGTCAACGCATCTGCTGCCAGGGCGGAGCCATCGCGCAGCCAGGCATCGGCATAACCGGCCATGGTCGACCCGATGTCCCCGCGTTTGGCGTCCGCGATGGTCAGAACCCCGCCCTCGGCGCTTCGGGCCAGCAAACGCTCCAGCGCAGCCATCCCCTGCGAGCCGTGACGTTCGAACAGGGCGACCTGCGGCTTGATGATCGCAACCCTGCCCGCGACGGCATCCAGCACTGTCGCGGAAAACCGGTCGACGCCGGCAGGCGTATCGGGAAGCCCCCACGCCGCAAGCAGCGCCGGGTGCGGGTCAATTCCCACACACAGGTTCCCGAAACGCCCGACGGCGGCATCCAGCCGCAGACCGAACGTCACCCTACGCTCCAACCGGCTCGGTGACGGTTTCGCCGCGGATGGCGCGCGCGTGGTCCTGCAGGCTCGTGACGGACCACTGGTAGGTGCGCAGCGCCTCGATCGCCTGCACCGCCGCGTTGAACTCGGCCACGGTGGTGATGCACGGGATGCCGATCGACGTGGCCGCCGCGCGCAGCTGGTAGCCATCGCTGCGTGCCTCACCGCCCGAGGGCGTGTTGAACACCATGTCGATTTCGCCGGCGATCACCAGATCAGCGATCGTGCCCTCGCCTTCGGCACTGCTACCTTCGGCGACCTTGCGGACCGGTGTCGCCTGAATGCCGTTCCGGCGCAGGACGTCGGCGGTACCCCCGGTGGAGACGATCTCGAAGCCAAGGTCGGAGAGCCGCTTGACGCCCATGATCACCGAACGCTTGTCGCGGTTGGCGACTGAGATAAACACCTTGCCCTGTGTCGGCAGTGCATTGTTCGCTGCGGCCTGACTCTTGGCGAAGGCGGTATCGAAGTGCTTGTCGATGCCCATGACCTCGCCCGTGGAACGCATTTCGGGACCGAGCAGGGAGTCCACGACGGTGCCTTCCGGCGTGCGGAAGCGGCTGAATGGAAGCACAGCTTCCTTCACGGACACCGGAGCGGACAGCGGCAGCCGTGAACCGTCACCGGTCTCGGGCAGCATCTTGTACGCGGTGCGGAGCTGGTGGATGGTGACACCCGTGCCGATGAGGGCAGCCGCTTTCGCCATCTGCACGCCTGTTGCCTTCGATACGAACGGCACCGTCCGTGAGGCACGCGGATTTGCTTCAAGCACGTAGAGCACATCGGACGCAAGGGCGAACTGAATGTTGATGAGGCCCCGGACACCGACGCCTTCGGCAATCGCGTGGGTCGCCACGCGGACCCGCTCCAGCACATTCGTTCCCAGCGTGATCGGCGGCAACACGCAGGCAGAGTCACCGGAGTGGATGCCCGCTTCCTCGATGTGCTCCATGATTCCGCCAAGGTAAAGGTCCTTGCCGTCGTACAGCGCATCGACGTCGATCTCCACCGCATCTTCGAGGAAGCGGTCGATCAGGACCGGGTGGTCCAGGGTGATTTCCGTGGCGTTGGAGATGTAGCGGGACAGGTGCGCCTCGTCGTACACGATCTCCATCCCGCGGCCGCCCAGCACGTAGGACGGGCGGACCAGGACCGGGTAACCGATCTCGTCGGCGATGGCGCGGGCGTCCTCGAAGGAGACGGCCGTACCGTTCTTCGGGGCTATCAATCCGGCTTCGGCCAGAACCCGCGCGAACTCTCCACGGTGTTCGGCCAGGTCGATGGCTTCGGGGGACGTACCGAGGATCGGAATGCCCGCGTTAGCGAGAGCCTGGGACAGCTTCAGCGGAGTCTGGCCGCCGAGCTGTACGAAGACGCCCATGACACCGCCGGTGCGCTCCTCCGCCGCGATGACCTCGAGCACGTCCTCCAGGGTGAGGGGCTCGAAGTAAAGCCGGGTGGAGACGTCGTAGTCGGTGGAGACGGTCTCCGGATTGCAGTTGACCATCACAGTCTCGTAGCCGGCCTTGCGCAGTGCCATCGTGGCGTGGACACACGAGTAGTCGAACTCGATACCCTGTCCGATGCGGTTCGGACCGGAGCCGAGGATGATGATGGACGGCTTGGCGTGGAGGCCAACCTCGTCCTCCTCGTCGTAGGACGAATAGTGGTACGGGGTGTACGCCGCGAACTCGGCTGCGCAGGTGTCCACGGTCTTGAAGACCGGCCGGATATCGAGTGCATGGCGCACTCCCCGCACCACGGCCTCCGGAGTGTGCGTCAGGAGGCCGATCTGCTCGTCCGAGAAACCGTGCCGTTTCGCCAGCCGCAGCGTGTCCGGTTTGATTCCCTCCTTGCGGACGATAGCCGCCACCTCATTGAGGAGCACGAGCTGGTCCAGGAACCAGGGATCGATGCCCGTGGCCTCGTAGAGGTCTTCGACGCTTGCACCGCCCAGCAGCGCGCGCTGCACCTGGGAGAGGCGTTCCGTCGTCGGGCGCTTGGCGGCCTCAATGAGTTCGGGGACATCGAATTCGCTGACCGAGTCGAAGGTCAGCTGTGAGCCCTTCTGTTCAAGGGAACGCAGCGCCTTCTGGAGGGCCTCCGTGAAGTTGCGACCCATGGCCATGGCCTCGCCGACGGATTTCATGGTGGTGGTGAGCGTCGGATCCGCAGCGGGGAACTTCTCGAAGGCGAACCTCGGCACCTTGACCACGACGTAGTCGAGGGTGGGTTCGAAGGATGCAGGGGTCTGACGGGTGATGTCGTTCGGGATCTCGTCCAGCGTGTACCCGAGGGAGAGCTTGGTCGCGATCTTCGCGATGGCGAACCCGGTGGCTTTCGACGCCAGGGCCGAGGAACGGGACACGCGCGGGTTCATCTCAATGACCACCACGCGGCCCGTGTCCGGCTCTACCGCGAACTGGATGTTGCAGCCGCCGGTATCCACGCCCACCTCGCGGATGACGGCGATGGCGATGTCCCGCATACGCTGGTACTCGCGGTCGGTGAGGGTAAGCGCGGGGGCCACGGTGATGGAGTCACCCGTGTGGACCCCGACCGGGTCGAAGTTCTCGATGGAACAGACGACGACGACGTTGTCGTTCTTGTCGCGCATCATCTCCAGCTCGTATTCCTTCCACCCGAGGATGCTCTCCTCGAGCAGCACCTCGCTGGTAGGGCTGTACTGCAGGCCCTGGCCCACGATGCGACGCAGGTCCTGCTCGTTGTAGGCAAGGCCGGAGCCCAGGCCGCCCATGGTGAAGGACGGACGCACCACCATCGGGTAACCCAGGTCCTCTGCTGCCTCCAGCGCAGCATCGAGTGTGTTGATGATGCGTGACCGGGCCGACTCGGCGCCGCAGCGCTCCACGACGCCCTTGAACTTCTCGCGGTCCTCGCCGAGTTCAATAGCGGCGATGTTTGCGCCGATAAGTTCCACGCCGTATTTCTCGAGGACGCCGTTCTTGTCCAGGGCGATCGCGGTGTTGAGCGCCGTCTGACCGCCCAGGGTGGGAAGGATCGCGTCCGGGCGTTCCTTGGCGATGATCTTCTCGACTACTTCCGGCGTGATCGGCTCGACGTAGGTTGCGTCGGCGAACTCCGGGTCGGTCATGATCGTTGCCGGGTTCGAGTTGACCAGGACGACCCGGAGGCCTTCCTCCTTTAGAACGCGCAGCGCCTGGGTGCCTGAGTAGTCGAACTCGGCGGCCTGCCCGATGACGATGGGTCCCGATCCGATGACCAGGATGGAGGTGAGATCGGTTCTGCGGGGCATCTAGTTTTCTTCCTGCGCGGGGGTGGGAGCTTTGGAGACCTCTGAAGCATCAAGCTCGTTAGAGCCGTCGCCCATGCGGGCGGCCTCAGCCATGAGGTCGATGAACCTGTCGAACAGGTACGCGGAGTCGTGCGGACCGGCCGCTGCTTCGGGGTGGTACTGGACGGAGAACGCCGGCAGATCCAGACACGCGAGGCCTTCGACGACGTCGTCATTGAGGCTCACGTGGCTTACCTCAACCCGCCCGAAGCGCTCCTCGGGTGCCGTAACCGGCCCGTCGAGCGGGGCATCCACGGCGAAGCCGTGATTCTGGCTGGTGATCTCGACCTTGCCGGTACGCCGGTCGAGCACGGGCTGGTTGATCCCGCGGTGTCCGTAGCGCAGCTTGTAGGTGCCGAAACCCAGAGCCCGGCCGAGGATCTGGTTGCCGAAGCAGATACCGAAGAACGGTTTCTTCGCATCGAGGACCTGACGCAGCAGCGAAACCTGGGCGTCAGCAGTGGAGGGATCCCCCGGACCGTTCGACATGAAGACACCGTCGGCACCTACGGCTGCGACGTCGTCGTACGTTGCGTCCGCAGGCAGCACGACTGTGCGCACTCCGCGCTGGGCGAAGTGCCTGGGAGTCATCGCCTTGATTCCGAGGTCGAGCGCAGCGACGGTGAACAGCGGCTCACCTTCCCAACCGTGGTCGGAAGGCTCGACGACGTAGCGGGAGTCGATGCTCACTTCTTCCGCGAGCCGTGAGCCCTCCATGCTGCGCTGGCCGTTTACCTCTGCAAGCAGCTGGGCCTCGCTGCGGTCAGCGTCAGCTCCGGAGAAAATTCCGGCTTTCATGGCGCCGCGCTCACGCAGGTGGCGGGTGATGGCACGTGTGTCGACGCCCTGGATCCCCACGATGCCCTGCTCGACCAGCTCGTCATCAAGGCTCTTTTCCGAGCGCCAGTTGGACGGACGCCGTGCTGCGTCGCGCACAATGTACCCGGCAACCCAGATCCGGCGGGACTCGGCGTCGTCGCGGTTCACACCGGTATTGCCAATATGGGGCGCCGTCTGGACCACGAGTTGGCGCGCGTAGGACGGGTCCGTGATCGTTTCCTGGTATCCGGTCATGCCGGTCGCGAAGACCGCCTCGCCAAGCGCCGTGCCGCGTGCGCCGTAGCTTTGTCCTCGGAAAGTCCGACCGTCCTCAAGGACCAAAACCGCCGCGGCACCGGCTCCTGTTACTCCCGCGTGTGTTGTCACTGTACTTCCTTGCTTGTGGGGTTGTTGAGGGGATCGGCGTCCTCGATCAGTGCGCTGATCGCTGCCAGGAGCTGCGTTTTGTCCGCGGCGTACCTGGTCCGGAAACCGGTATCGAAGGTCTGTGAATCCATCGTCCAGGACACCACCACCAGTCCGTCCTTTTCGACGAACTTTCCGGCCATGCCCCGCTCCAGGCGCACACCCGTCAGGTTCTGCCTGGCGATGTACACCCCGGTATCACCGGAGCGGTCGAACAGGAGGCCGTGCGGGTAGACGGCGGCGGTTGCCGTTGCCTTGTTCCCGAGACCGTGCGCGGTGACGCGGTCCAGCCAGTCTCCCCCGGTTGTAGTGACCACGTACTGGCCTTCGGCCGCGTAGAGGGGCGCTCCGGGATCCTCCGGGGCACTGGGCGGAGCCTGCACTGCTTCCTGGCGCTTGAGCCGGTTGCGCCAGCCGAGGGCCATGAGACCAATCAGCAGCACGATGGCAACCAGTGAGGTAACTATGGCGGTTGTACCTAGGTCCACGCGTCAGTCCCCCTGCGCATCGGGATGCGGTGTGTTGAGCCGCCCCTCCAGCACCGTGGGGTGGCCGGCGTAGAAGGTTGCGATGACTGCACCCGGCAGCTCAAGGCCGGCGAAGGGACTGTTACGGCCCTTGGTGGCCATCCTATGTGGATCTACTGTCCACCGGGCTGAGGGATCCACCAGCGTGAGATTTGCCGTCACCCCGGATTCCAGCTGCGTTCCCTGCGTCACCACCCGGCCGATTCGTGCGGGGAGGATGGACGTTGCCTCGGCAAAGCGTGACCAGTCCATCAGCCCGGTCTCGATCATGGTGTGCTGCACCACGGACAGTGCCGTCTCGAGCCCCGTCATGCCCATGGCAGCCTGGGCCCATTCGCATTCCTTGTGCTCGGAAGGATGCGGGGCGTGGTCCGTCCCGACGACGTCGATGGTCCCGTCGGCCAGCGCCTCACGGAGAGCCGTAACGTCGTCGTCAGTGCGTAGTGGCGGGTTGACCTTGTACACCGGGTTCCACGTGCGGACGAGCTCATCGGTGAGCAGGAGGTGGTGGGGCGTGACTTCGGCAGTAACGTTGACGCCGCGCTGCTTCGCCCAGCGGATGATCTCGACCGAGCCGGCCGTCGAAACGTGGCAGACGTGGAGGCGCGAACCGACGTGCTGAGCCAGCAGGACGTCCCGGGCGATGATGCTTTCTTCGGCAACCGCGGGCCAGCCGGCCAGGCCCAGGACAGCGGACACCGAGCCCTCATTCATCTGGGCGCCCTCGGTGAGGCGCGGTTCCTGCGCGTGCTGGGCGACCACGCCGTCGAACGCCTTCACGTACTCGAGCGCACGGCGCATCAGCACCGGATCGGATACGCAGATGCCGTCATCGGAGAAGACCCGAACGCCTGCGCGGGATTGCGCCATGGCTCCGAGTTCAGCGAGCCTCTCCCCCGCGAGCCCGATGGTTACCGCTCCGACGGGCCGGACGTCGACCCAACCGGCGCGCCGCCCCAGCGCGTGGACCTGCTCCACCACGCCGGCTGTGTCGGCAACCGGCATGCTGTTGGCCATGGCGTGCACTGCCGTGTAACCGCCCAGGGCAGCCGCACGTGTGCCCGTCTCCACCGTCTCGGCATCCTCGCGGCCGGGTTCGCGAAGATGTGTGTGGATATCCACCATGCCCGGCAACAGGACCAGCCCGTCGGCGTTGACGACGACGGCGCCCGCTGCCGACAACGACCTCCCCCGCTCGGCGATGCGCCCGTGTGAAATCAGTACATCAACGCCGGTTTCACCGGCTGCGGTCGTGGCGCCCTTGATCAGGTAGCTGGTGCTCATACTGTTGCCTCCTGGGCGGGGGTTGGCTGTGCGGAGTCATCGCCCGACAGCAGCAGATAGAGGACGGCCATCCGGACAGATACGCCATTGCGTACCTGCGCAAGGACCGTTGAGCGGGGTGAGTCAGCGGCAGCCGATGAAATCTCAAGGCCGCGGTTCATGGGACCCGGGTGCATGATGATCGTGTCCTTGCCTGCCGATGCCTCGAGCGTAGCCAGCCGCTCGTCGTCGAATCCCCAGGTGCGGGTGTACTCACGGGTGGAAGGGAAGAACGCAGCGTTCATACGCTCGCCCTGCACCCTGAGCATCATGATCGCGTGGGGGCCGGTCGCAAGGACCTCATCGAGGTCGAAGCTGACCTTGCACGGCCAGTCGGCGATACCGACGGGGACCAGGGTGGGAGGCGCCACCAGGGTCACCTCCGCACCGAGCGTCGTGAGAAGCCACAGGTTGGAACGGGCGACCCGGGAGTGCAGGACGTCCCCCACGATCGCGATGCGCAGACCCCTCAGATCCTCACCGAGGGATGGACGACCCGCAACCTTCGACCAGTGCCGGCGGAGCGTGAACGCATCCAGCAGGGCCTGGGTTGGATGCTCGTGAGTCCCATCGCCGGCGTTGATTACAGCGGCGTCGATCCAGTCCGAGGCGGCAAGCCTCGCGGGAGCACCGGATGCCCAGTGCCTGATCACCACGGCATCGGCGCTCATCGCCTCAAGGGTCTGCGCGGTGTCCTTGAGCGATTCACCCTTGGACACTGAAGAACCCTTGGCAGCGAAGTTGATGACGTCGGCCGACAGCCGCTTTGCTGCCGCTTCGAACGAGATCCGCGTTCGGGTCGAGTCCTCGAAGAAGAGGTTGACGACGGTGCGTCCGCGCAGCGCTGGAAGCTTCTTGACTTCCCTTTCTCCGACCTCGGCCATTTCCTCGGCTGTATCGAGAATGCGGATGGCGTCCGTGCTCGTCAGGCTTTCTGTGGACAGGAGGTGCTTCATGCCGGACCCTCGATCACTACTTCGTCGACGGAGTCAACCTCGCTGATCCTCACGCGGACCTTCTCGGCGGAGGAGGTGGGAAGGTTCTTTCCCACGTGGTCGGCACGGATCGGCAGTTCCCGGTGCCCACGGTCCACCAGCACCGCGAGCCGGACGATCCTGGGTCGACCAATGTCGACAATTGCGTCCAGTGCTGCGCGGATGGTGCGGCCGGAGTAGAGCACGTCGTCGACCAGCACCACAACCTTATTGTCGATGCCTGCGGGAGGAAGCTTGGTGGGGCCCGGGGGGCGGGTGGGATGCTTGCGCAGGTCGTCGCGGAACATTGTGACGTCCAGGCGGCCGACCATCCGCTCAGGATCCACGCCTGGATCAGTGCGGGCGATTTTGCGCGCCAACCGTTGGGCCAGCGGGAAGCCACGGCGGGGAATGCCGAGCAGGACAAGGTCCTGGGAGCCCTTGTTGGCTTCGAGGATCTCGTGGGCGATCCGGGTCAGGGCCCGGTCAATATCAGCATCACCGAGGACCGTACGGAACACGGACCCTCCGGATTCAGGGCTCGATACACTCAAGGAACGCGTCCTCCTTCTCCGCCTCACAGGACGGCCTTTAAAGGGTTGGCTGCGGCTTCAAACTACCATAGACATCTCCGGCACCTATCCTGTGTGCATGAGTATGAACTCCGGGAGTGCGTACACGGGACCGGGCAGTGAGGTCCCTTCAGCAGAGCAGCCGCCGCTGGGAATGTGGCAGCAGGTACACCCGGGGCCGCCGGTTCCGCCCTCCCCTGAGATCCACGCGGGCCTGAAACCGCCTGCGAGGAAGCGCGCCTACCCGCCGGGCTACGCCGTCGTCAATGCACTGCTGCTCATCGGCGCAGCGCTGGTCCTTGTGGGCGTGGCGGTGATGGTCACTGCCCAGCTCGGGACCGCCGCGCTGGTTCTCTGCGCGGCACTGGCACTCGTACCGCTCACCATCTGTCTGGTCGGTATCCGTTGGGTGGACCGGTGGGACCCCGAGCCGCGTGGAGCCTTGGTGTTCGCCTTCCTGTGGGGTGCCGGAATGTCGGTCGGCGTCACATTCCTGCTCGGCCCCACCGTCACCATGCTTCTCAGCGCAGGTTTCAACGGAGCGAGCCCCGACATTGTGGGTCCGGTCTTGCAGGCCCCGATCGTCGAAGAACTCGCGAAGGGCATGGGCGTCCTCATCCTCGTTCTCTCCCGCCGCAGCCACTTCGACGGGCCTGTCGACGGCATTGTCTACGCCGGCACGATCGCGGCCGGATTCGCCTTCACCGAGAACGTGTTGTACTTCGGGTCGGCGCTCACTGACCCGGCAGGACTCGGCGGGCTGATCACGGTGTTTGTGATGCGCGGGCTGTTTTCACCCTTTGCCCACGTCATGTTCACCGGCGCGCTGGGTCTCGTACTCGGATTGGCGGTCGCGAAAGGCCGCACCAGGGGCGGACTGGTCGTCGCATTCGTGATCGGCCTTATCCCCGCGATTGCCGGTCACATGCTGTGGAACGGCGGACTGGTGGTCCTGTTCACAGACTTCTTCTCGTTCTATTTCCTGGTCCAGGTGCCGCTGTTCATCGCGGTGATAGCGGTTGTATTCGCCCTGCGTCGCGCCGAACGCGCCGTGACCCACCAACGGCTCGCCGAATACTCAAGCTCCGGCTGGATCACCGGGCAGGAGGTCGACATGGTGGCTTCGCCGCGCGGCCGTTCATCGGCACTCGCGTGGGCCCGGCGTGTGGGAGCCGCTGCAGCCATGAAGCGCTTTATCAACACGGCGGTGCGCCTGGCTTTCGTGCGCCAAAGGTTGCGTGCCGGTCATGCCAACGGTTCTGATCGGGCACTGGAACTCCACCTGCTCCACGACCTCAATGCAGCCCGTCGTCAGATCATCACCGCCGCGTCTGCGCGCCGGTTCTGACATACCGGCGCGCTTGTCCGGACACGAAGTCCGGCACTGATCAGTCCGCGGACTACGCCAGCAGAGTGGGCTTGAGCTGCTGAAGACGGCCAAGCAGACCGTTGATGAACGCGGGGGACTCGTCCGTCGACAGCATGGTTGCAAGCTGCACGGCCTCACTGACCGCGACGGTATCCGGCACATCCTCGTTGTACAGCAACTCCCAGGACCCGACTCGCAGGATCATCCGGTCCACGGCCGGCATACGGTCCAACGTCCAGCCCTGCGAATAGGTGCTCAGAAATTCATCGATCTGCGTGCCGTGTGCCATCACGCCTTCGATGATCTCCACGGAGTACTCGTTGATGACTGTGTCAGTCTTTTCGCGTCGGCCCTGCAGTGCCTCGATAGGCGACACGGACCGCTGCTCGGCCTCGAACAGGATATCCAGCGCCCGACGCCGTGCTTTGCTACGGGCGCTCACTCGTTGACGCGTCCCAGGTACTCACCGGAGCGGGTGTCGACCTTGACCTTGGTACCGGTTTCCAGGAACAGCGGTACCTGGATCTCATATCCGGTTTCAACAGTGGCAGGCTTGGTGCCGCCGGTCGAACGATCGCCCTGAAGGCCCGGTTCGGTGTAGGTGATCTCCAGAACAACCGACGGCGGCAGCTCAAGGTACAGCGGTGAACCCTCGTGCATGGCAATTGTTGCCATCTGGCTCTCAAGCATGAAGTTCTCGGCGTTGCCCACGGTTGCCCCAGGAACGGTGATCTGGTCGTAGTCCGTCGTGTCCATGAACACGAAGTCGTCGCCGTCCTTGTACAGGTACTGGTAATCGCGGCGGTCCACGGTGGCGGTCTCGATCTTGAGACCGGCGTTGAAGGTCTTGTCGACGACCTTGCCCGAGAGGATGTTACGGAGCTTGGTGCGGACAAAAGCGCCACCCTTGCCAGGCTTTACATGCTGGAACTCAAGCACGTTCCAGAGGTTCCCCTCGAGCTTGAGGACGGTGCCATTCTTGATGTCGTTCGTGGTGGCCACGGATTCTCTTTCGTCGATTGACTGATGTTTGGCTTACGTCGCAGCAGGCGCAGTGCACGACTGCTCAGGATCTGCTCGCCAAAAGACCAGAGTCCAGTGTACCCTGCCGGACGGAACCGGATCAGGAAGCGATCTCCTGGTACGCAGCGAACAGGAGTGATGTGTCCGGGACCTCGAGGATTCCGGGGCGGGCGACGCCGTCGAGCACTACGAAGCGCAACAGGTCGCCGCGTGCCTTCTTGTCCCGCCGCATGCCGTCCAGGAGCGCTGCCCAGCGATCCCGCCGGTAGGTCACCGGAAGGCCGAGTGTTTCCAGGATGGCGCGGTGCCTGTCCGCAGTCGCGTCGTCAAGCCGGCCGACCATCCGGGAGAGCTCCGCCGCGAAGACCAGGCCTACCGACACGGCCGCACCGTGCCGCCAGGAGTACCGTTCCGCCAGCTCGATCGCGTGCGCCAGTGTGTGCCCATAGTTCAGGAACTCGCGTCGACCGGATTCCTTGAGGTCCTCCGACACAACCGCCGCCTTGACCGCTATTGAACGCTCCACCAGCTCCCGGACGGCGTCGCTGGTCGGGTCCTTGACGGCCTCAGGATCGGATTCGACCAACTCGAGAATGCGCGGGTCGGCGATGAATCCGCACTTCACAACCTCGGCCATGCCGGTGATCAGCTCATTGGTGGGAAGCGTTTGCAGCGCGTCCAGATCGGCGAGCACACCCGCCGGCGGATGGAAGGCACCCACGAGGTTCTTCCCCTCAGCCGTGTTGATCCCGGTCTTGCCGCCCACAGCCGCATCGACCATACCGAGGAGCGTGGTGGGCAGATGTACCACCTTGACGCCGCGGAGCCAGGTCGCTGCCACAAAACCGGCGAGGTCGGTGACAGCGCCTCCCCCGACGGCCACGATTGCGTCAGACCGCGTGAAGTCATTCTGTCCGAGCACCTGCCAGCAGAACGCCGCCACCTGGATATGCTTGCCTTCCTCGGCATCGGGAATTTCCGCCGTTACCGCTGTGAATCCTTCCGCCGCCAGCTGCTCCCGCACTGTGTCCCCTGTGGAGCGGAGCGCGCGGGGATGGATCACCAGCACGCGCCGGACCCGCTCGCCCAGCAGCGGCGCCAGCCGGTCCAGCAATCCACGTCCAACCACGACGTCGTAATTCTCTGACGGGACACTGCCCGTGACGCGGATGGCAGTAGGTTCAGCGGTCATTGCCGAAGGTTCCTTCCTCAGTAAATATGGTCCGGCGCAGCTGCGTCTCGAGACGGTCAACCACGGTATCGGGTGAAGCGTCGCGTGTGTCTATCACCGCGTCCGCCAGTGCTTCGTAGATAGGGCGCCGTTCCTGGTCAAGCCGTGCCCAGGTTTCCCCCGCATCTCCCGCCAGCAACGGCCTGCCGGTGTTGCCGACCAACCGTGGAAGAACCGTTGCAAGGTCAGCGTCGAGGAAGACCACAAAGGCATCCTTCAACAGCCGCCGAGTGTCTTCGTGGAGAACCGAACCTCCGCCGAGGGAGATGACGGCGCCGGCTCCAGCTCCTGAAAGGACTTCGCTAACGACCTCGGCCTCAATACGCCGAAAACCTGGCTCACCCTGTTCAGCGAAGATTGCCGGTATGGGGCCATGCCGGTCGACTATCACGGCATCTGTGTCGACGAATCGCCAGCCATGCCGGGAGGCGATCCGCCGCCCGATGGTCGACTTGCCGGTGGCCATGAGGCCGATGAGTACCAGCGGTCCATGAGCCGCCGGCAGCATCAGCGCGCGACCGAATTCAGGGACGCCGGGATGCTCTCAAGGTAGGAGTCGAGGTTGCGCTTTGTCTCCTGCACCGAGTCACCGCCGAACTTCTCCGTTACCGCTTCTGCCAGAACGAGTGCGACCATAGCCTCGGCAACCACACCGGCTGCTGGGACCGCGCACACGTCGGAGCGCTGGTGATGTGCCTTGGCGGCGTCGCCAGTAGTCACGTCGATTGTTTGGAGCGCCCGGGGGACTGTGGCGATGGGCTTCATCGCAGCGCGCACGCGCAGGACGTCGCCGATGCTCATACCGCCTTCGATACCTCCGGCCCGGTTGGTTGACCGGCCGATCCGTCCGGTTTCCTCACGGACTATCTCGTCATGAGCCGCCGATCCGCGACGTCGCGCAGTCTCAAAACCGTCGCCGACCTCAACGCCCTTGATCGCCTGGATACCCATGAGCGCGCCGGCGAGGCGCGCGTCCAGCCGGCGGTCCCAGTGCACGTAGCTTCCAAGTCCGGGAGGAAGACCGTAGGCGAGGACCTCGACTACTCCGCCGAGGGTTTCCCCCTCCTTGTGTGCGGCGTCGACCTCGGCGACCATTGCGATTGACGTCTCGCGGTCAAAACAGCGCAGCGGGTCCTCGTCCAGTGCAAGGAGGTCGCGGGGCGCGGGAAGCGGCGACCCTTCGGGAACGGCAACGGAGGCGACGCCGACAGTGTGGCTGACAAGTTCAATGCCCAGAGCGGAAAGAAACTGAGCAGCGACGGTGCCAAGGGCCACTCGCGCAGCAGTTTCCCGCGCACTTGCGCGTTCCAGCACCGGCCGGGCCTCATCAAAACCGTACTTCTGCATGCCGGTGAAATCGGCGTGACCGGGGCGGGGCCTCGTGAGGGGAGCGTTACGCGCAGAATCCCTGAGAATCGCGGCGTCGACCGGATCGGCGGACATGACCTGTTCCCACTTCGGCCATTCGGTGTTCCCCACCTCGATCGCCACCGGACCGCCCTGTGTCAGGCCGTGCCGGACACCTCCGATAATCCGAACCTGGTCCTGTTCGAACTTCATCCGGGCGCCGCGACCATAGCCGAGGCGGCGACGTGCCAGAGCGGCTTGAATGGCCTCACTGGCAACTTCAACGCCCGCGGGCATTCCCTCGATGATTCCGACCAGAGCAGGGCCGTGGGATTCCCCGGCCGTCAACCAACGCAACATACATCCATCCTGCCACGGGCCACGACCCCAACTAGCGCCGGGGAGCCCCCACCGCGTCACACATCACATTTATGACAGCAGACTCATCGCGGAAAGCCTCACCGGCGAAGAGCTTCACTTGGGCCACCGCCTGGTAGAGCAACATTTCCAGGCCCGGAACGATGACCCCGCCCCTGGCGGACCAAGCCTCAGCGAGGGCACTGGGCCACGGGTCGTACGCCACATCAAGCAGCACGCGTGGTTCCGGCGAGCCGGAGTCATCGGCGAAAGACGGTGCGACGTTGAGGAGAGCAGCCAGTTCGTCCGCCCCGTGCGGCGGCAGCGTCGAGATGACCAGCGGAGAAGCGCTGCACAACCCCGCGGCCGCGGCGAAATCCCTCAGGTCCACAGCAATGCCGAGCCGACGACCCAGCTCAACCAGGGACCCGGCTTTCAGCGGGGACCTGACGCAGATATCAGCGCGCTCCACCCCCATTTGGGCAAGCGCTGCAACAGCCGCCGAAGCGGTGCCGCCACCACCCAGGACGAGCGCCTGCTCCGGACGTTCGGCTCCGGCATGGCGAACCGCACGGACAATCCCCTCCACGTCCGTGTTGTAGCCCACCAAACGTCGCTGGTCGCCATCGACGGCAAGCACGGTGTTGATCACGCCCAGTGCGGCGGCGTCCGGCGCTACCTCATCCAGGTAAGCCAGCGCGGCAGCTTTGTGCGGCATCGTGACAGAGAGCCCACACCAGGCAGGGTCAGCCCGGACCTCCCGAAGGATGGCGCCGAGCGAGTCTGGAGCAGTGTCAATCGCCGTGTAGCTGCAGTCGAAATCCAACATGGCGTACGCAGCACTGTGAAGCTGCGGGGACTTTGAGTGCGCTATGGGATGACCAATGACGCCGGCCCGATGTCGGGCCGGCGTCCGGTCAAAGACCACTTATTCACACCTTCCGGCGTTGTCAGCGCACCATGCCTGGTACTCCTGAACGTACTGTGCGTGTTCGGCAAGAGTTTCGGAGAACTTGGTCTCACCGCTGTCGAGGTTGACCGTGACCCAGTAGTAGTAGGGCACATCGTCCGGGTTGACCGCTGCCTCGATCGCTTCCGCGCTCGGGGAACCGATTGGCCCAACCGGCAAGCCGGGAATCGCGTACGTGTTGTACGGGTTGGACTTGTCGGTCTTTTCCTCGTCTGTCAGGTTATAGCTCTTGCGGTCGAGCCCGTAGGTCACGGTCGCATCGGACTGGATCAGTCCATTCGTCTCGGTATTATCCGGACCCAACCGATTCATGATCGAGCCGGCTACCTGGCCGTAATCCGCCTGGCCTGCCTCTGCCTGCACGATACTCGCGATGGTGAGGATGCGGTACTGCTCTGCGGGATCGGTGACACCGGCCTCTTCGAGGGCCGCGTAGGTATTATCAACCATCTGCTGGATAACCTCGGCGGCGGTGATTTCGAGGTCGAAGCGGTACTCGCCGGGATAGAGGTAACCCTCCAGACTTGGCGACTGCTCCGGTATGCCGAACTGGGTTGGATCCTCCGCCAAGGCTTCGAACTCTTCGCGGGGTATCCCGGTGGATTCAGCCAGAATGCCGAAGGTCTCGTTTTGCCTCAGGTCCCTGGCGACGGCGGCATAGTGAACCATCGAGTCACCCTCGGCGAGCAGCGCTCTGGCTGCCTCCTCCGCGCTCATCTGGTACTTCATCTCATAGTCGCCGGGCTGGATCACACGCCCGTCAGCGACACCACCAAGGGCCTTCAGGAATTCTTCTGAACTGGCGACGATGTCCTGCTGCTCAAGGCCATTGCCGATGATCAGTGGGCCTGCGCCTTCCTCGACGGTGAAGGTCACCGACCCTGTGCCTGGCCCGGCGTAGTCGGTGACTTCGCCAACCCCAAGGAGACTCCTGAGGAACATCGCGACGGCGACCACCACTCCGACAAAGCCGAGCACCACGATCAGCATGACGATAGTCCGGCGCCTACGGCGGCGCTGACGCGCCTTGGAAGGCCCGCGTCTGCGGCGGGACGGGACGTCGTCTGCCTCGAAGAACTGCTCTACGGGCTCAGGATGCTCCGAGTAGTATTCGTCCAGATATTCGTCCGGGTGCTGCTCGGATCCGTGATCGGCTGCTGGGGAAGGAGGATGACGATGGCTCACTGCTCCTCTTTCCTCCCACTGTTGGTCTGCGAAATGTCTAACTCCTCGGATGAGGCCGGCGTCGGATGGTCATTACTCCGCCGCCGATGCTGAACGACCGGCTCCCCCACGTCCCGCTCAAGGTTTCGTTGCATATCTATGGCGTGTTGGAGTATCTCCACGGCTGCCACTTGATCTACCACCTTACGGTGTTCACGACTGTTCAAGCCAGCCTGCCGGAGGGATCTATGCGCCGAAACCGACGTGAGCCGTTCATCTACGAGCCGGACAGGCACGTCCAGTCCGGCGTCGAACAGCACATCCACGAGCGCTGCAGCGTAGTCCCGCGCCATGGCTGTGGATGCGGATTCGGTTCCGCTCAGGTTGCGGGGCAACCCAACGAAGACTTCAACGGCCCCCAGCTCCCGGATGTTCCCGAGCAACAAGCGGAGGTCATTGTTCTTTCGGGTATCCCGCCGCATGGTACGAACCGGGGTCGCCATGAGGCCGTCCCTGTCGCTTGCGGCGACTCCCACGCGCACCATGCCGACGTCGACGCCGATCTTGACGCCGCGCGGGTATTCTCCGGGAGCCACGGTCAGCAGCTCTGTTATCGGCCCGCGACAGCTGCGCGGATTGATTCCAACGCCGCCGGCACTTTCACGGGATCGGACCCGCCACCCTGTGCCATGTCATCCTTGCCGCCGCCTCCGCCGCCGAGGATACCTGCAGCGGTACGCACCAGTGCGCCCGCCTTGACCCCCGCGTTGCGTGCTTCCTCATTGGTGACCACAAGGACCACCGGACGGTCCTTGCTGACACCGGCCACAGCTACTACGGAGGCACCCGCGCCGAGGCGTCCCCGCAGATCCAGCGCGAGATTCCGGAGGTCATCCGCACTGCCGACCGCACCGGCGTCGTGCGCGATCAAACGCACGCCATCAATGTCCTCTGCTGTATTGACCAGTGCGGCAGCAGTGCTTGAGAGCTGTTCCTTCCGGAGTCGCTCGAGCTCTTTCTCGGCGGCCTTGAGCCGGTTGAGAGTTGCGCTCAGGCGTTCAGGCAGCTGCGGCGAGGGTACTTTGAGCATTTCGGACAGCTCGGTGACGAGCGCGCGTTCTGCGGCAGCGTGCCTGAAGGCATCCATACCGACGAGCGCCTCAACCCGGCGATTGCCGGATCCGACCGACTGCTCACCGAGCAGCGTCAGCGTCCCGATCAGCGACGTCGATTCAACGTGGGTGCCGCCGCACAGCTCACGCGACCACGCACCGTCGATCTCGACGACGCGCACACGGTCTCCGTACGCCTCTCCGAACAGTGCCGTCGCACCGAGTGCCTTGGCATCATCCAGGCCCATCACCTTCGTTTGGACGGTGTGGTTGCTGCGGATGGCCAGGTTCGAGACTTCCTCAATTTCCGATCGCGCCGAGGAGCTGATGCCCTCGCCCCACGAGAAGTCGAAGCGCAGGTAGCCGGCTTTGTTGAAGGAACCGCGTTGCAGGGCCTCAGGGCCGAGGACCTGATGAAGGGCAGCATGAACGATGTGCGTACCGGAGTGCGCCTGCTCCCCCGCATGACGGCGCTGACGGTCGACGGCCGCGGTCACAAGGGCGTCCTGCGTGATTTCTCCCTCGCGCACAACGCCACGGTGGACGCTCAGCCCCTTGATGGGCCTCTGGACGTCGGTCACTTCCACGGTGAAGCCGTTCCCCGTGATCAAACCGACGTCGGCTGCCTGCCCGCCTGCTTCGGCGTAGAAAGGAGTGCGGTCAAGGATCAGTTCAATCTCTTCGCCGGCACGAGCGACCGGAACTGACGCGCCGTTGCTGATAATGCCGCGCACCACTGCTTCGCTGGTCAGTTCGTCATACCCGGTGAACACTGTTTCACCGGTTGCGAGCAACTCATTGAACACCGTCATGTCGGCGTGCCCGGCTTTTTTCCCGCGGGCATCAGCCTGAGCACGTTGCCGCTGCTCGAGCATGAGCGCGCGGAATCCTTCGGCATCGACCTTCACACCGGCCTCTTCGGCCATTTCGAGTGTCAGGTCGATCGGGAACCCGTAGGTGTCATGGAGGCTGAACGCGTCTTCGCCGGACAGCGCGCGGCCGGCACCCTTGGACTCCCGGACAGCCTCTTCGAGCCGGGCTGTTCCTGAGGCGATGGTGCGCAGGAACGCCTTCTCTTCCGCATACGCGATCCTGCTGATGCGCTCGAAGTCTCGCTCAACCTCAGGGTAAACGCCCTTCATGGCATCACGTGAGACGGGCAGGAGATCCGGCAGGCAGGCCTTCTCGACACCCAGCAGGCGCATGGCGCGGACTGCGCGGCGGATGAGCCGGCGCAGAACGTAGCCCCTGCCCTCATTGGAGGGAGTGACGCCGTCAGTGATGAGCATCAGGGCCGAGCGAATGTGGTCGGCCACGACGCGCATCCGCACGTCGTCCTGGTGGTGGGGATCGTCGTCGGACTCTGCACTGGTGTATTCGCGACCCGACAGATCGGCTGCCTTGTCCAGGACCGGGCGCACCTGGTCGGTCTCGTACATGTTTTCGACGCCCTGGAGCACCATTGCCAGTCGTTCCAGCCCAAGGCCTGTGTCAATGTTCTTCTGCGGCAATTCACCGGCGATGTCGAAATCCTCTTTGCTGCGCACGGCGGAGAGCCGGTACTGCATGAATACGAGGTTCCAGATTTCGATGTAGCGATCTTCGTCGGCCTCCGGTCCGCCATCCTTGCCGTACTCCGGGCCGCGGTCGTAGAAGATTTCCGAGCAGGGTCCGCCGGGGCCGGGCTGTCCGGTGTTCCAGTAGTTGTCCTTCTTGCCGAACTTCTGGATGCGCTCGACCGGGAATCCTATTTCGTCCCGCCAGATTGCGAGGGCTTCGTCGTCTTCCTGGTAAACCGTGACCCACAGTCGGTCGGCAGGGAGACCGAATCCGCCGTCTTCAACGCTGCTGGTCAGCAGGTCCCACGCCATGCGGATGGCATTCTGCTTGAAGTAGTCGCCGAAGGAGAAGTTTCCGCACATCTGGAAGAACGTGCCGTGGCGGGCTGTTTTGCCCACTTCTTCGATATCGGCCGTGCGAATGCATTTCTGGATGCTCGTTGCGCGGTTGTACGGAGGAACTTCACGTGCCGTCAGGTAGGGAATGAACGGGACCATGCCTGCGACGGTGAACAGCAGCGACGGGTCGCTGGACACCAGGGAGGCTGACGGCACGCGTGTGTGCCCCTGGCGTTCGAAGTAGTCAAGCCAGCGACGGGCAATCTCTTGCGACTTCATGGGGATCCTTCGGTGTTGCGCGCGGATGGTGCGCAGCGGCGATGTCTGGTGTTCGGGGCCTGATCGGGGATCAGGGGCGGGGCTCTGAGTCAATGCCGAGGGCAGTGCGCAGATCGGTCTCGCGCTCCTGCATTCCCTGCCGGAGCGCGTCGGCGAAGTCGGCGACGCTGTCCGTGAGTTGTGCGACGGCGCGGTTCAGCCCTTCCGGGCCCACTGCCGACTTCATCGCAGATACTTTGCGTACCGCTACGACACCGATGGCCGCGCCTGCTGCGAGCCAGAAAACCCTCTTGATCATCAAGAATTCCTTTGTTGTGCGTGCGTCTTGTGCTGCAGTTGGTGATCAGCGACTACGACGGCGGGAGGTCGGCTTGCGCCTGGAGGCCAGCGCGTTTCGCACGCCGTAGGAGAACGCTGCCACCTTGATGAGCGGGGATCCGACCGTGGCCGCGACCAGTGATGAAAGGGCCGAGATGTTGGCGGAGGCATCCGACACGTTCGAGGTGATCCCGTCGACGTGCTTCAGCTGCTGGTGCGTTGTCGACACCGTGCTGGTGACCTCGTCGATGAGGGGCGTGGTGCCCTCAGTCACCGAGCGGATGGCCTGACGGAGCTCATCGAAGACCTTCCCCAGCTTCCACACCGGAATGGCGAGCAATGCGACCAGGACCGCAAAAACTCCGGCGGCAATGAGTCCGGCGATATCTCCACCTGACATTCGTGAACAACTCCTTAGCCTTCGCGCATGGCGGACGGCTGCCCGCGATTCCCTATGTACCTTACCTACTCAAGAGCCCGCGGCGTGCGCCGCGGGCTCTTGAGTAACTGATGTTCAGTTGTACTGCCGAAACGCCGAAGTCGGCGCTGGATCAGCGTGCGTAGTATTCGACCACGAGCTGCTCTTCACAGGTCACGGGGACCTCAGAGCGCTTGGGGCGGCGAACCAGGCGTGCCTGAAGCTTCTCGAGCTGGACGTCGAGGTAGCCGGGGACAGCCGGAAGCACGTCGCGGTGGGCGCCGGCAGCAGCAACCTGCAGCGGCACCATGGTTTCGCTGCGGCTGTGTACGTGGATGAGCTGGCCTTCCTTGACACGGAAGGACGGGCGGTCCACGCGTGCGCCGTCAACCATGATGTGGCGGTGAACCACGAGCTGGCGTGCCTGGGCGATGGTGCGAGCGAAACCGGCGCGCAGCACCAGTGCGTCGAGACGCATTTCGAGCAGTTCGATCAGGTTCTCACCGGTCAGGCCGGAAGTACGGCGTGCTTCCTCGAAGACGCGGGTCATCTGCGCTTCGCGGATACCGTACTGGGCGCGCAGACGCTGCTTCTCGCGCAGACGTACTGCGTAGTCGCTGTCCTGCTTGCGGCGGGAACGGCCGTGCTGACCCGGTGCGTACGGACGACGCTCCAGGTACTTCTCGGCCTTCGGGGTCAGAGCAATGCCGAGGGCGCGCGAGATGCGCACCTTGCGGCGGGCACGTGTGTTGTTAGCCACGTTTACCTTTCACTGTTTGCGGCGAAGCAGATCACGACGGCGAAACACCGTGTGAACTCTTTCTTGTGTCGCTGGCCTCCACGTTCGGAGAGCCGGAAGGGGCCGCTTTTCCGGTACTACAGTTCGCGGGTTCTCAATTTGCCTGCGCTTCCCCACTGGTCCAGGCGGAATCACCTGATGCGGGTTGAACGACGGGCATGGATGAGCCGCGACTTGCCAGTCAACGAACAATCCTAGCAGTGCTCAGCGGTTCCGAATAATGGCGCGGAGTTTCTCCAGCCGGGTAGCAACTGCCCGTTCTGTACCCCGGTCGGTGGGAAGATAATAATCGGTGCCGACGAGATCGTCAGGCGCATACTGCTGCCTGGCGATCCCGTGCGGTTCATCATGGGAGTACACGTACCCTTTGCCGTGGCCCAGTTGGCTGGCGCCGGGGTAATGGGCATCGCGGAGATGCGCGGGTATTCCCTGTCCTTTACCGGCCCGAACGTCTGCGATGGCCCGATTGATTCCGTTGTAGGCGGCGTTCGACTTCGGTGCAGTTGCGATATGCACCACCGCTTCCGCGAGGATGATCCGCCCCTCCGGCATCCCAACCAGTTGGACCGCCTGCGCTGCCGCGACGGCGGTCTGCAGCGCGGTGGGATCGGCCATCCCGACATCTTCCGCCGCTGAAATCATCAATCGGCGCGCCACGAAGCGGGGGTCTTCGCCGGATTCGAGCATGCGTGCAAGATAGTGCAGGGCTGCGTCGACATCGGACCCGCGCAGCGACTTGATGAACGCACTGGCCACGTCATAGTGCTGGTCCCCCGCCCGGTCGTAACGCAGAGCCGCGACGTCCACCGCCTTCTCGGCGTGGTCCAGCGTGATGCGGACCGGGCCGGAATGATCATCGTCATCCTCCGGCTCCCGCTGTTCGGCCGCCGCTTCCGCTGACTGTGCGACGCCGGCAGCTGCCTCCAGTGCTGTCAGCCCACGCCGCGCGTCACCGGCTGCCAGCCTCACCAGATGGTCCAAGGCGTCGTCGTCGACTGCGACCTCCCCCGCGAAGCCGCGCGGGTCATCCACAGCACGTTGAAGCAGTGACCTGATGTCCTCTTCGGTGAGCGGCTTCAGCGTTTGCAGGAGCGATCGCGACAGCAGCGGGGATACCACGGAGAAGGACGGGTTTTCCGTGGTGGCGGCTATAAGCACAACCCAGCCGTTCTCCACGCCCGGGAGGAGGGCATCCTGCTGTGCCTTGTTGAACCGGTGGATCTCATCAAGGAAGAGGACCGTTGTGATGCGGTGCAGGTCCCGGTTGGACAGCGCCTCGTCCATCACCCGGCGGACATCCTTGACGCCGGCGGTGATGGCGGAGAGCTCCACGAACTTGCGGCCGGGCCCCCGCGCGATGACGTGCGCCAGCGTGGTCTTCCCTGTTCCCGGCGGACCCCAGAGGATGACAGACGTCGGAGCGCCTGTGCGCGCGGCAGGCTCACCCCCGGCAAGGGTCCGCAGCGGCGATCCCGCGCCGAGCAGGTGCTGCTGCCCAACCACTTCGTCAACCGTTCGCGGACGCATGCGTACCGGCAGCGGACTGCGCGGACGGTTCCGCTCATTCCCGGCGAACGTGGCCGGCTCGTCATACGCGTCGGAGTCGAGGCTGAATAGGTCATTCACAGAGCCAAGGCTACTGTGATCCTCTGACACCGAACGCCCGGAATCCGTAAGGAGGCGCAGTGCAGGACAACCGAACAGTACTGGTCCCGCCCGACCGCCTTGCAGGCTGGGTGAGGCGCTTCGGTGAACGCAACGGGCACTTCCAGGCCGAGCGTCCCGGCGGCGCACCCGGAGTTGTCGTCCTGCGCGCTGCCAACGGTTGCACGGCCGCAATCGCAGCCCCTCTGGCACCCCCGGGCCACGACGAGGTTCCCAGTGAGACGGTGCATTGCGAGCCGGAGAGCGCGGTGGAGGACCTGATCCGGCAGGCGTCCCTTCCACGGACCGTGGGACTGCTGCTGATACGCCGCGGCGGTTACGGCGTCGGGCTTGCCAGGGCCGGCGCTCTCATCGCCTCGAAAAACGGTACGCGCTACGTCCAGTCACGCACAGCGGCCGGCGGCTGGTCCCAGCAACGGTTTGCCCGAAGGAGGGCTAACCAGGCCGATGCGCTGGTCGAAACCACAGCTGAGCGCGCGGCGGCCCTCTTCGCCCAGGACCCGCCGGACTGTCTACAGCCCGGCGGAGACGCCAAGCTGATCTCCGAGTGTCTGGCGCACGCAAAGCTGGCCGCATACCGCGACCTTCCCCGCCTGCCGCTCCTGCCGGTTCCCGACCCACGTCAGGACGTGCTCCGGCAGGCAGCCGCCGACACGCGTAGCCTCCGCATCAGCCTGACTGGCATTCCCGTCAACTAGCCCGGCGGCTCAGGGATCAAGGCCAGGCCGCTCGAGGTTAGGAGGCAGCGCGCCGAAGCCCCTCGATCGCAGCCGCCGGATTGTCGGCACCATAGACGGACGAACCCGCAACGAACATCGTGGCGCCGGCCTCTGCCGCGCGGGCTATGGTTTCCTCGGTGATACCGCCGTCAACCTGAATGGCAACGGGCAAGTCCGCGCCGCGGATAGCTTCCGCGGCACGCCGGATCTTCGGAAGGGTCGAGTCGAGGAAGGACTGCCCGCCGAACCCGGGCTCCACCGTCATGATGAGCAGCATGTCCAGCTCACCGAGCATGTCCAGATAGGGATCGACCGGGGTGGCCGGACGCAGCGCCATACCGGCGCGGGATCCGGCTGAGCGCAACTCACGAGCCAGCCGGATGGGTGCCTGCGCGGCTTCGGCATGGAAGGTCACCGACGCTGCCCCGGCGGCGGCGTACTCGGGGGCCCAGCGGTCGGCGTCGTCAATCATGAGGTGCACGTCCAGCGGGACGGGGCTCACCGCCTGAATCCGCTTTACCACCGGAAGTCCCAGGGTCAGGTTTGGAACGAAGCTGTTATCCATGACATCCACGTGCACCGCGTCCGCCGTGGAGATGCGTTCCAGCTCGGACTGAAGATTGACGAAGTCCGCCGACAGAATGCTCGGGTGGATACAGCAGGTTCTCATACTCGACCTTTCGTTGAGGGTGGCGTCCTTCGGGCGCTGAAACTAGAGCGCAGCCCGGCGGATGAGGGCGAGGAACATGGCGTCGGTGCCGTGAACATGCGGCCACAGTTGTGCCGTCATGTCGTGGCCCGCCTGCAGGGAACCGCTCTTGCTCACATCATCGAGTACGTCACCGGCATCGATCAACGAGAACCCTTCCCTGCCGCGAAGACCGTCCTGAACGACGGCGGTTGTTTCGGCGGGATGCGGGGAGCAGGTGACATACGCCACCACCCCGCCCGGTCGCACGGTGTCGAGTGCCTCCGACAGGAGGGCGCGCTGCAGCGGCCCCAGTTCCGCCAGATCCGACGGCTTGCGACGCCACCGCGCCTCGGGCCTGCGGCGCAGCGCGCCAAGCCCCGTACACGGTGCATCAACCAGGATGCGGTCGAAGCCATCCGGGTATGCCTCCCCGATGGTACGGCCGTCCCCCACCCGGACGCTCCAGACGGCTGGATCCACCGCTGCAAGCGCCTGGCGAACCAGGGCCGCACGGTGTTCGGCAGGTTCGTTCGCCACCAGGGCGTGCCCGTGCTGGGCAGCGATCGCCGCGAGCAGGGCGGATTTACCGCCGGGACCCGCGCACAGATCCAACCAGTCCTCGCTGGTCCGCTCGGAACGATCGAGCTCGACGGCTGCCAGTGCACGTGCAACCATCTGGGATCCGGCGTCCTGCACCCTGACCCTGCCGGCCCGGACGGATTCGAGCCGGCCGACATCACCGGCGGCGTAGAGTGCCGACCCCTCCACCAACTCCCCGGCACGGGCGCCGGCTTCCATCGCCTCATCGAGTGACCCGATACCGGGCAGCGCGACCAGGTTAACGATGGGCGCAGCATTGTCTGCCTCAAGCAGGTCATCGATCTCGGAAACGGAGCGCCCGTGCCCCACAAGGCTCTGCCTCATGGTGCGGACGATCCAGTCTGGGTGGCTGTGTCGGAGGGAGCTGACTCGAATCGGATCCTCGACGCCTTCGGTCAGCACCTCCAGCCACCCTGCGAAAGATTTGCGGGAAACCTTTCGGAGCACCGCGTTCGTCAGCGAGGAGGGTCCGGCTCCGATCACGGCTCGCGCGAGGCCGACGGTCTGATCGAGAGCAGCGTGGGGCGGTACCCGCATGGCCATCAACTGGTGGACGCCCAGACGCAGCGCGTCAAGAATGGCCGGGTCGAGCTGGGCGAGCGGGCGGTCAACGCACAACTCAAGAATGGCGTCGTAGGTGCCCTGTCCCCTGAGCGCGCCGTACGCCAGCTCGGTGGCGAACCCCGCGTCCTGGCGGCCAAGCCGGTGCTTGCGGATGCTGGCCGGCAGCACCAGGTTGGCGTAGGCGTCGTCGGATGCAACAGCACGAAGGACCTCGAAGGCGACCAGACGCGCAGGGTCCGCTCGACGAGTACGTTCGGCCGGCGCCGTCGCGGAAAATTGGCGGGCGCCGGACCGGTTCCGCTCCCTCCCCCGCTCGTTGCGACGGCTTGGCCCTCCCGGGCGATGTTCGGGTGTCATTCGAACTCCAGATCCTCTCGGCGTGCTCCGCGGAACCAATCGGGCGCGGCTAGCATGGTACGTCCCGAGGGCTGAACTTCCGTCAGCTCCACGGCGTGTGAACCCGTTCCCACAAGCACCGCTCCGTCCCGTTCGAGAACGACGCCCGGAGGAACCTCGTGAATCTCGGGACGAAGGACCACGGTTCCCAGTTTGAAGCGCTGGCCGCCCAGGAGCGTCCATGCTCCCGGTTCCGGAGTCACGCCACTGATTCGGCGCTTGATAGCAAGCGCAGGATCACTCCACCGGATTCGCCCCTCAGCGCTGGAGAGCTTAGGAGCGAGGGAAACCTCTCCCTGCTGGGGAACAGGAACGGCGCGACCCTGCTCCAATGCGGACAGGGTCTGGGCCAGAAGGACAGCGCCGCTCTCCGACAGGCGTTCAAGGAGCGCGCCGCTGGTGTCTCCAGGGCGGACGGCTTCAGTCAGTGTTCCGAACACGGGCCCGGTGTCCAAACCCTCTTCAAGGAGGAACGTTGAGGCACCCGTGATGTCATCCCCGTTGATCAAGGCGTGCTGCACCGGTGCTGCACCCCGCCAGGCGGGCAGCAGGGAGAAATGCAGGTTGATCCAGCCATACCGGGGCACTTCGAGGGCAGCCGGCGGGACCAGACCGCCGTAGGCGACTATCGCCGCCGCATCCAGGTCCAGCGCGTCGAGACGCGAGATGACCGACGCGTCAATGCGGTTGGCCTTGATGATTTCAAGGCCGGCATCGGTTGCTGCGCGTGCAACCGGACTCGGCGTGAGGACCTTCTTCCGGCCTACAGGGGCGTCTTCGCGGGTGAGGACCGCAACCACCTCGTGACCGGCCCGGCGGATCTCGTTCAATGACGGGACGGCCACCTGTGGCGTTCCGGCAAACAGTATTCTCACGCGCCGGCTTCCTTGTGTCCCGGTGAGGACGCACCGATACCGAACACCGACCCGACTGTTGTGGAGCGTTTGTTCAGGGTTTCCGCTGTGACCGCGCTGTACTGGGAGTGCCGAAGGGCGCGCATCGCCTTACGGCGATCTTCTCCCTGCAACCGGTCGATGTACAGACGGCCGTTCAGATGATCCGTTTCATGCTGGAAACACCGGGCAAGCATGCCCGTGGCTTCGAGGAAGACTGGCCCTCCGGTGACATCGAACCCTCGAAGCTGGACTTTTTCGGCGCGTGGCAGTGCAAAACCGATACCGGGAACGGAGAGGCAGCCTTCCTGGTCGTCGGTCTGGAGGCCGTCGGAGAGTGTCAGCACAGGATTCACAACATGCCCCTCCTCCCCGTCGATTGCATACGTGAAAACACGCAGCCCTACTCCTACCTGAGGGGCCGCGAGTCCTGCTCCGTTGACGCTGTGCATGGTCTCAACCATGCTCTGCACCAGCCGGGTCAGGTCAGGACCGTACTCGGTCACCTCTGCCGCGGGCGTCCGCAGTACGGGATCCCCGATCATCCGGATACTCAGAACCGCCATTCGGTTGTGCGTCCTCACCTGTTCGTCATGGGAAATTGCCTCGGAAGCGGCGCTTTACCAGGTCCGCTGCTGGGTCGGCGCCACTTCCGAAATTCTTGGTCAATTCTAGGTCAGGCGTGATCCTCAGCTGCCCAACGAGTGGACCGGTGCACTGCTGTGGCCAGCGTAACCGGGGCTGCCGGCTTCGGGCTCGTGTTCCATACGGGCAGCTTCTTCTGAAGGGACCTGCCCAGGCGATCGGGACGGCGGCGGCACCGAAAGAAGGGGGCGACCGGCGACGGCTGCGTTGCCACCGGCTTCCCATGCGCGCCGCAGAGCGCAGAACTTGAACCAGTGCTCCTTGAGCACATCCGGGTTGGCCCGATGCGCCCGGACCTCGGTCTGGCCGATTGCCACGCCCAGCAGAATTGGGTCGTCGCCGTATTTCCACGGTTCCCATGTGCCGGTTTGTGGGTCTACCAACGATTCCTGCGCCTTCATCCCGGCAACAAGTTGCATAACCACCTTCTCGTCAAGCGGTTTGACCATTCCGTCCCTGTCCGTGGCACGGGTCTTGAAGTCGAGGATGCACAACCGACCGGCTATGGTGGCCACGAGGTCGAGGGTCCCTGCGTAGCCCAGTTCTGAGTTCCAGA
The DNA here is from genome assembly GCF_059089725.1 of Arthrobacter sp. M71 S08. Taxonomy (NCBI): domain Bacteria; kingdom Bacillati; phylum Actinomycetota; class Actinomycetes; order Micrococcales; family Micrococcaceae; genus Arthrobacter; species Arthrobacter sp. M71 S08. The sequence continues at coordinate 127,732 of NZ_JBNHEY010000008.1, forward strand.
CAGTGATCTCGGGAGCGATCGGCTTGACCTGGTAGAGATCCCACCACTCGTCGAACCGCGCAGCGAAGGCATCCTCCCCGTGCTGGGCAAGATCTGTGCGCGCTTCCGCGACGCGATGCGGCCGGTCGAGAGCCCGCAAGGCAACCTGCTCACAGTAGTAGTGCACCCTTGTGCCCCGGCGGGCTGCGTCATTCCGGTAGCGTTCAGCGGCCTTCGATGCATCCTGGATGACGGCCCGCATCTCGCTTGGATTTCCCAGCGATGAGGCGAGGCGCGGATCCTGTGCGAGGGCACTGGCGGCCATGTACCCGAACCAGCCATCGAGCGAAGAACTCTGCGCTTGCGAGATGACGGTCGTGATGGAAGGGACCAGGGGTGGCTCCGAAACGGATCTGGAATACATGCGCCCGCGTTCTGTGGCGTGCGCGAGGAGCGGCTCGGTCATGCTTCAAGTGTGTCATCCCTGTATGACAGTTCTGTATTGCCTCCATGTATTGCGGAAACGATCATGCGGCTTATACCGTATTTAAGCGGAAGCTGGGTGAGGCGCTCCGTGCGCTTCCCAATTGGACGAACGTGTGTTCCTCCGATATTGTTTTTACTCGTTGGAAAGACGCCGAAGGCAGAAGGAAAACCTGCTGGCACACGGCGATTTTCTCTGCGGACGTAGCTCAGCTGGCTAGAGCACCACCTTGCCAAGGTGGATGTCGCGGGTTCGAATCCCGTCGTCCGCTCGCAAGTCACTGTATTCGCTGGCTTCGGCCGGTGATCCTGCTTCGGTGGGTCACGGTGGGGTGGCCGAGAGGCGAGGCAGCGGCCTGCAAAGCCGTATACGCGGGTTCGAATCCCGTCCCCACCTCTATACGGTGAATTGCAAGACTTGGGCGATTGGCGCAGCGGTAGCGCGCTTCCCTGACACGGAAGAGGTCACTGGTTCGATCCCAGTATCGCCCACCCAGGGCGCCTCCATGAGAGGCGCCTTTTCGCGGACGTAGCTCAGCTGGCTAGAGCACCACCTTGCCAAGGTGGATGTCGCGGGTTCGAATCCCGTCGTCCGCTCTGATAAGCGACAGACAGGCTCCATCCTCCGGGATGGAGCCTGTCTGTTTTCCCGGGCTCGGAAGTCTCAGTGAAGAACCTTCAGTCCAATCACACAGCCGACGATTCCAAGCACCAGCAGGACCTTCAGCAGAGAAGCAGCCTCACCGTCGAAAAGCATTGCGTAGCTGACCGTCAAGGCTGCGCCGATGCCTACCCACACGGCATAAGCCGTGCCGGTCGGCAGGGTCCGCATAGCCCAGGCGAGCCCAGCCATACTCAACACCAACCCGACCGCAAAAATAACCGTCGGGCCCACCTTGCTGAATCCATCGGACTTGCCGAGCGCAGTAGCCCACACTGCCTCGAGCACTCCCGACACAACCAGTACTACCCACGCCATGGTCGATCCGCTCCTCAAGCGCCGTCTTTTCGCTCTCCGGGTACGACGCACCTCGTCCGGGTGCCGGCTTGGCCCGCCTAGGTTCTCATAGTGCCCCGCCGGCGGCAAGACGGATCACGCTCAGGGCGAAAGCCTGATCCCTTGGCCGCGTGTACCCGGCTACCTATGATGGTTGATGCGGTGGAACAACAGGTTCCACAGGAAAGAAGGGAGGTGTCTGTGTCTGTAATTGACGGGCTCAAAGGCAGGGCTGGAGCGTTGAAGGGCAAGACAGCCGGACTTGTGGGCAAGAATTCAGGGAAGATCAAGGAGGGCATCGGACACGCTGGCAGGTTCATTGACAGCAAGACCGGTGGCAAGTACTCCGGCAAGATCACCTCTGTTCAGTCCAGGGCCTCCTCGATGGTCGACAAGGTGGACGGTCAGGACGGCCGGCGGCCGACTGGCTTCCCCGACACTTCGGCCCGATAACAGCCTTTAGCACGACAAGAAGGCGCCGACCCTGCCGAGAGGCAGTGTCGGCGCCTTTGTGTTGCCCGACGTTTCTGTATCGGGTCTCTCAGGTGCCCGATTCTCCGCCCTGCCGAGCCAGCGCCGTCAAACGCGAAACCGCGCGATAATACTTCTTCATGTGCCCGCCGGTCATCATCTCCGGCGTAAAGAGGTCACTCAGAGGGGCGCCGCTGGCGAGGATGGGCACATCACGGTCGTAGAGACGGTCAGCCAGCACAACGAACCGCAGGGCGACCGCCTGCTCCGTAATGGTGTTCACCTCATGCCACGCAACAGCGTCGATCCCGTCGATGAGTTGGCGGTACCGGCTGGGATGAACACCCGCCAGGTGCTTGATCAGGTCTCCGAAATGGTCTTCGGCGACGGTTACATCGTCCGGGAAGTGTCGCGCACGACGACGCACCTGCTGTTCTGTCAGCGGAGCCGGCGCTTCGGGAAGCCCGCGATGACGGTAGTCCTCGCCATCGATTCTGATGACCTCGAACTGGTCCGCAAGGACCTGTATCTCCCGCTGGAAGTCCACGGCTGCGAACCTGCCCTCCCCCAGAGATCCCGGGAGGGTGTTGGACGTCGCAGCGAGCTTCACACCGGCGTCTGCCAATTCGCGCATCAATCGGGACATCAGAACGGTGTCGCCCGGATCATCGAGCTCAAATTCATCGATGCAGACCAACTGATAGGTGCTCAGGGCATCCACCGTGTGCCTGAAGGAGAGTGCACCGACGAGGTTCGTGTATTCCACGAACGTACCGAAGGCCTTCTTTCCCGCAGTGGCATGCCAGAGCGAGGCAAGGAGGTGGGTCTTGCCCACTCCAAAACCGCCGTCCATGTAGATGCCGGCCCGGCTCTCGTCACGCTTCGCACCGAAGAACTTCCGCAGTCCGCTCGGCTTGGGCGCATTCACGGTCGCGGCAAAGTGTCGGAGCTCCTTGACGGCCGCTGCCTGGGACGGCTGCTGCGGATCCGGCCGGTAAGACTCGAAGGACACATCCCCGAATCGCTGCGATGGGAAGAAACCGTCCAGCAGTTCATCCACCGAAACCCGGGGGGATCGCTGGGTCAGGTGCTCAATGGTGGCCACAGATGAGTGCGTCTTTCGTCAGGGGTCGTGAGGAGCACGCCGTCGGATGACGTGCTAGGCAAGGATACGCCAGCAGCCTTCCACGCCGCCCACCGGCGCTGCCGCGATCCCGCCACGTAAGGCACTATCAATATGGCGTCCTGTGACCTGGGCGGAAGCAATCGGCAGAACCCGTGGTTAGGCTAGGTGGGAAAGAGCAATCGTCTATGCAGGAAGGCTCCCAACGGATGAGTGTCGCAACAGATCCCAATGAGAAGTTTGCCCAGTACGCCCACCCCGAGCGCCTCGTTTCTACCCAGTGGCTCGCGGACAATATTGATACGCCCGGGCTCGTTGTTGTTGAGTCCGATGAGGACGTACTCCTTTACGAGACCGGACATATTGAGGGCGCTGTCAAGATCGACTGGCACACCGACCTCAATGACGAGGTCACCCGCGATTACGTGGACGGCGAAGGCTTCGCCCGCCTCATGTCGGCCAAGGGCATTTCCCGGGACAGCACCGTTGTGATCTACGGTGACAAGTCGAACTGGTGGGCCGCTTACGCATTGTGGGTATTCACCCTGTTCGGGCATGAGGACGTACGTCTGCTCGACGGCGGACGCGACAAGTGGATAGCCGAGGGCCGTCCTCTTGCCACTGACGTACCGCAGCCGGATCCAACCGACTACCCCGTGGTCGAACGCAATGACGCTCCTATCCGGGCGTACCTCTCAGACGTTCTCGATCACTTCGGTAACCCGCTGATCGACGTCAGGTCCACTGACGAGTACACCGGTGCCCGTACGCACATGCCGGCTTATCCGGAGGAAGGTGCGCTTCGCGGCGGACACATCCCTTCGGCGGTTTCAGTGCCCTGGGCCCGTGCTGCCGCGGAGGATGGAACCTTCCGCCCGCGCGACGAACTGGATACGATCTACCGCGGTGAGGCAGGATTGGATGAGGGCGATGATGTCGTTGCCTACTGCCGTATCGGCGAGCGTTCCAGCCACACCTGGTTTGTACTCCAGCACCTGCTTGGTTTTGAGAATGTGCGCAACTACGACGGATCCTGGACCGAGTGGGGCAATGTAGTACGTGTACCGATCGTGAAAGGCGCCGAACCCGGCGTAGCGCCCGTGCCCGCCGGGCGACGGTAAGCGCGTCCAGCAAGATGAAGTCGCCCCGGGCACATGCCCGGGGCAGTCGTGAGGATGACAGTGGAGACAACCGAATTACCCCAACAGCTCGCCGAGATCGTGGACGATTTCCAGGCGCTGTCTGAACCGGACCGACTTCAGTTGCTCCTTGAGTTCTCCCGGGGGTTGCCTGCGCTGCCGGAGCATTTGAAGGACCACCCTGAGCTTCTTGAGCAGGTCGTCGAGTGTCAGAGCCCGCTCTTCCTCACGCTCGACATCGCCGACGACGCCGAGAAGTCCGTATCGCTGTTCTTCTCAGCCCCTCCGGAAGCGCCTACAACGCGTGGATTTGCCGGCGTGCTTCAGGAGGGTCTGGACGGGCTGCCGGCAGCGCAGATTCTCGCGGTGCCCGACGACGTCCCTGAACGCCTCGGCCTGACCCGTGCCATCACGCCGCTCCGCATGCGCGGCATGGCCGCGATGCTAGGGCGGATCAAGCGCAAGATCCGTGAGTCAGGGGCGGCTTAGCGCCCGCTTCGGTTCAGTACGACCGAACACCTGACGGCGCAGCCAGCCGACGGTGACACTGTGCCAGCGTTCCGGGTCGACGTTCCATTCCTTGGTATGCCGAGCCCGGTGAAAACGCTCGAAAGTGACAAACGTGGGATTGCGTTCAGCAAGCTCAGCAGAGGGCCCCACAGGAACAAACTCGTCATCTTCACTGTGCAGTATCAGGGTCGGAACAGTCACCTGGTCGGCTCGTGAGACCCAGTCCATGCTTTTGAGGTTTACCGGTGTGGACAGTCCCGTCACAACCCGGCCGAGGCTGTTCGAGATGAGCCACTGCCCAAGCCTGCCCGCCGGTGCAGGAATGCGGTTCAGCTCGGCCTGGTGGGTGAGCACATCCATCCAGTCGATCACCGGCCCGTCCAGCACCAGGGCCCGGATCCGCGTACGGTACTTGGAGATATCAGCGGCCTGCAGGCAAATTGCACCTCCCATCGACCAGCCGAACAACACAACGTCCTCTGCCCCGTGGCTGAACGCGTACTCCATCGCCGACTCGATGTCCTGCCACTCGGTCATACCCAGCCCGTATCTACCGTCGGCAGCGAGTGGCGCTTCACCGTCGTTCCGGTAGGACACCAGCAGACTGGTCATGCCGAGCTCCCGTGCTGTTCGCACTCCACGCAGCCCCTCGCAGCGCTGCACTCCCCGGCCGTGCACCATGATCGCCCAGGTGGCTGCCGGTTCTTCTGCACGCACAAGCCAGGCCGGGGCGGTTCCTCCTGCGACCGGCACATCCACGCGTTCGTCGGCGAAACCAAGGGCCGAAGGCGTGGGATACACGGCGCCGCTCCACCACCCGCGTACTGCTGACCGGATGTCGCCTGAGTAGACGATCTCCACCTCACGCTGCACGGTTCCCTCCCGCGGGACGAAGGACCGTATCGCGCCTATCCGTGCGTGCCCGCGGCCCTCGTCGAAGTAGAGGCTGTAGGTGCCTTCGACCGTGGTGTCCTCGTTGGCAGGCAGAATCACTTCCATGCCATCGCCCGTTTGGACGACCGCGAGGATCGCGAGGTTCTCGTCACGCTTGCGGGGGCTCACCACCTCTTTTGCGAAATGGGCGGCGAGAGCGGCAGTGGCGCCCGCGATCACGGAACTGACAGCGGCGCCGGTTCCGATTCCAAATACCGCCCAGCGAAGCCACGCTTGACGGTCCGCAACGGCCGGAGGAGAGGTGAATGGCATAGCCCTATTCTTGCCCAAATGCACGGTGCGGGAGCGAACAGTCCTACGCGGAGTGTCGCTCACCCTAGGAGGCGGCCGTGCCGGGGTCTAGGGTTGGCACATGGAGGAAACAATCGTTGTACTCGCAGAAGTCCCTCTGACGGAGGCGGACGCCGCCAATCTGTCCGCCCTGGTCGACGGCGGTGACACTGCCTATACGGTGGTGGTGCCCGAGGACCATCACACGAACGTGCTCGGTGAGTTTCTCCACCACCTGAGCCTCCTCGAACTCAGCGAGGCATTCCAGAGCCTCTCCCACCGCCCGAGCGACGACGAGGTTCGTGTCACAGCCGATCATGCCCTGCAGAGCTCCCTCGACGCCCTGAGGGCAGCCGGGCTGAAAGCCGATGGTCTCACGGGCCGGGGCAGCGCCGTCGACATGGTGGTCAACACAGTCAGGGAGCGGGGAGCGCGCCAGGCCGTGGTCATCACCCGGCCCCATGCGGTAGCTGACACTCTCCACAGGGACTGGGCCACCCGCGCGCAGGACAAGCTTGGCGTTCCCGTCCTGCATCTTTATGCTGGCTCGGGATTTATCGGAGACTCCTAGGCGTTACCCAACCATGAGCACACCAGAATCCGCACCGCGCACTGACAACTCCCCCATCGAGAAGACCGACGCGGAATGGCGGCGGGAACTGACGCCTGAGGAGTACTACGTGCTGCGCCAGGCGGGAACCGAGCGACCGTTCACCGGTGAATACCATGACACCCATGCCAAGGGCGTGTATCAGTGCCGGGCATGCGGACATGAACTATTCACGAGCAATGAGAAGTTCGATTCACACTGTGGATGGCCCTCATTCTGGGCGCCCTTAGCTGAAGACAGGGTCCGGTACATCAAGGACCGCGCCCTCGGCATGGAGCGGATTGAGGTTCGCTGCGCCCGCTGCGATTCGCACCTGGGGCATGTTTTTGAAGGCGAAGGCTACGGCACGCCTACTGACCAGAGGTACTGCATCAATTCCATTTCGATGAGGCTCGTTCCCCAGGGCTGACGCTCTGCCGGCTCCGATGGCAGGGGCGCTGACGGGTACCTCAAGGACCGCTTTCCCTCCTGCACGATGCACTGACACAATACATAAGAGTTTCTTACTCTGCTCGCTTCTGAGAATCAGCTGAGCTGTTCTGTTGCTACGCTCGTGACAACAGAACAGCTCACCTACATTTTGAGGAGGAATCGTGACCCAGACCCTCGACTCCGACGTCCGGCACCAGCCATCCATCAACCCGGAGAACCTCCCGGCATGGAAGGTTCTCAAGCGTGCGGCGGGCTCGCTGCAAACCCTTCAGGCGAAGGACGGATCGATCGCAGAGCAGGCCGATATCCCGGCTGCGGGTGGCCACGTTGACACCATCGTCGAGTCAATCCGCGAGCTGGCTCACCTCTTCCCGCACGATGCCGATTATCACGAGGCACTGCTCCGCGACTTCGCGCAGTGGAAGGCTTCCGGGATGGGCGTGCCCGATTTCCTCGACTCCCTGATCGAGTTCCAACCGCAGCTTGATCGGGTCGACGGGCGCCGGCACCTCGTCGTCTTCCCGATGTACACACAGAACGGCAGCTCCAACCGGTTCGTCGAAGCAGTCCTCATCGAAGTTCTGTGGCCCGATTTCATCGCCGAACTCGAGTCCGGCGAGTACTCGAACAAGCTCTTCGTTCCGATCCGTTTCCTGGATTTCACGCCGGGCTATGACACAAATTCCGCCGTACTGTTCCCTGAAACCGTCGCGGTACGGCAGACACCACAGTTCACCTGGGGCGCCATCTTCGCCGACCGGGAAGCGGCGCGCTTCCGTCGCGTGGTCACGGCAGCGGCAGGCATCACCCGTCTCGAACTCCCCGAAGAAGCCCGACAGCTCATCGAGGACCAGCAACTGGCGGAGGAAACCTTCGTCATGTGGGACCTGATCCACGACCGCACCCACATGCGCGGTGACTTGCCGTTCGATCCGTTCATGATCAAGCAGCGCATGCCGTACTTCCTGTATTCGCTCGAGGAGCTGCGGTGCGATCTCACCGCCTTCCGCGAGTCCGTAAGGATAGCGGCCGACGACGACGCCTCCGACGAGGCCCGCCGCCATGCCCGCCTTGTCCAGTACGCGGTCATTTTCGACCGCATCTTCCGCTTCGCAATCACCGGCAGCCGGGTTCGGAACTACGACGGTCTCGGCGGCCAGCTACTCTTCGCCTGGCTGCACCAGCACCATGTCCTGCACTGGACCGACACCACCCTGACCATCGACTGGGAGGAAGTCCCCGGCGTCGTCATTGCACTCGGTGAGGAGATCCAACAGCTTTACTGGCGGTCAATCGACAGGCCGAAGATCGCGCACTGGCTCGCAGCCTATGAACTGGTCTCCGAGACCGTCACACCGCATCCGGCTTCAGTGTGGGCGAAGGGCCCCGACGCGCTGCCCCTGGACGGACCTGTACGAGGACTCACCGACGCAGTCCTCGACGACGAATTCCCGCTGTCGATGTTCTTTGAGGCGCTGGACAGGAAGATGAAGGACGTCATCGAATCCACCGCAGGCATCACCGGGGCGACTGCATGACGAAGTCGCCTGACCTTTCGGGGCTGACCGTACTCATCGCGGGCGCGACCAGCCAGGCAGGCATCGCCACAGCCGAGGCCTTCGTCGCGGCCGGCGCTCACGTCGTCGCGGTCGGATCCGATTCCACGCGCCTGCAGCGAGCGCTTGGCCATCTTCAGTCCGTCGACCTGCGGACCTGCGACCTTACCGATTTCGCTGCGGTTCAGGCGTTGGCTCAGGATCTGCGCGCGGGTGGAACCAGTGTTGACGGGCTGATGCATTTGGTGGGTGGCTGGCGCGGAGGTGCCGGTATCGCGGGCCAGTCAGACGAGGATTACGACTTTCTCCACCGTTCCGTGCTCACCACCCTTCGCAACACCTCAAGGGCCTTCATCGGGGATCTTGCGGAGTCACCGCGCGGCAGGCTCGCGATTGTTTCGGCCACGGCCGTGGACTCTCCTACCGCCGGCAGTGCCTCGTACGCTGCAGTCAAAGCCGCGGCAGAGACGTGGATGCGTGCGGTAGCGCAGGAGTTCGAATCAAACGGCAAAGCACGCGGTGCCGCATCCATCGTGGTGGTCAAGGCGCTTCTGGACGACAAGATGCGCGCCGAGAGCCCCGAACGCCGCTTCCCTGCCTACACCCATGTCACCGATCTGGCCGCAGCGATGACCGGCCTGTTCGACCTCCCGACCGCAGTCGTCAACGGCCAGCGGCTCGACCTCACGACCTGATGGCCCCCTACCCGACTCCCCCGATACGAGATACTGGACTAGTGACTGACACCATTTCCGCTCCTGCCCGCCTGCATGATCCCAACGTGCGCGGCTTCGCTTCCGATAACTATTCCGGCGTGCACCCCGAGGTTCTGGCGGCGCTGGCTGCCGCGAATGAGGGCCACCAGGTCGCCTACGGGGAAGACGCCTACACCAGCCGGCTGCAGGAACTCATGCAGGAGCATTTCGGAGAGGGTACCCTCGCGTACCCCGTATTCAACGGAACCGGAGCGAACGTACTGAGCCTCCAGTCCCTCCTCCCGCGCTGGGGTGCGGTAATTTGTGCCAAGACGGCGCACATCAATGTCGACGAGAACGGTGCCCCGGAGCGTATCGGTGGGATCAAGCTTCTGGCCGTGCCCACGCCCGACGGAAAACTGACTCCGGAACTGATCGATCAAGAAGCCTGGGGCTGGGGTGATGAACACCGTGCACAGCCGCTCGCCGTGTCCATCACCCAGACAACCGAACTTGGCACGCTGTACACGCCCGGAGAGATCCGCGCCATCTCCGACCACGTTCATGCCAGGGGCATGCACCTCCACATGGACGGAGCCCGCATCGCGAACGCCGCCGCCGCGCTCGATGTGCCGCTGCGAAGCTTCACCCGCGACGCCGGGGTTGACGTCCTGTCCTTCGGCGGAACGAAGAACGGGCTCATGTTCGGTGAATGCGTGGTCGTCCTCAACCCGGCTGCCACAAGCGGCCTGGAGTACCTCCGGAAGATGAACATGCAGCTCGCTTCCAAGATGCGGTTCGTGTCCGCGCAGTTGGTGGCACTGCTGGAAGACGGGCTGTGGCTGCGCTCAGCCGCACATGCCAACGCCATGGCGGCACGGCTCACCGAAGCAGTCGCCGAAATCAAGGGCGTGCAGCTCACCCAGCCGACGACGGCGAACGCCGTCTTCGCCATCCTCCCCCCAGGTGCGGCGGACCGGATCCGGGAACAGTTCCGCTTCTACGACTGGAACCAGGCGACCGGCGAGGTTCGATGGATGTGCACTTTCGACACAACTCCAGAGGACGTCGATGCTTTCGCGGAAGCCATCCGGCGCGAGGCCGGCCGCGCCTGATTCCTGTCATTCGGTCTGCACAACGCCGGCTTGCCCGCCTGCGCGGCGTGGCTGTCGGTACAGGAGGCCGATTGGGGCTTAACCTACGAGAGTGAGTGCAATTGGTGACCTCTCGCAGGTTCCCCCTGAATTCCTTAAAGCCCTGGCCGATTTACGGCAAGCAAGGTGCCGCAACGAGCTTCGCCTCGACGAGATCCCGGCCCCCTCCCGCCTCGCGCCCTACGCAGTGGCGCTTGGAGCCGAAGTACTGCAGGATACCCAGCCCGGTCCGCTCCCGGTTCATGGACCGGCTCGGGCAGCCTTCCAGCATGACCACGCTGAAGAGCTCGCAACCGGCCGATTCATCCTGCTGTATGACCCGGAAGGCTCCGAGGTCTGGGATGGAACCTTCCGCATCGTCACCTACATCCGCGCTCAGCTGGAGCCGGATATGGGCAATGACGCACTACTGGGATCCGTAGCGTGGACCTGGTTGGTCGAGGCATTGCAGAACCATGACGCCTCCTACAGGTCCGCCGGCGGCACAGCGACGCGCATCCTGTCTGAGAGTTACGGGTCTCTCGCCGACCGCACGGACACCATCGACATCGAGCTGCGCGCATCCTGGACCCCCGACTCCGACAGCGTCCGGAAGCACCTTGAGGCGTGGGCAGATATGGTGTGCACCTTCGCCGGTCTCCCTCCGCTGCCGGATGGCGTGGCGGCACTACCGAACCGGCGCCGGAATTAGAACCCCCATCGCTTCTACACCGCCGTTACCGCGCACGCGCAGAAATCCCCCGAATCTTCCGGACCGCCCGGTTAGACTGGCATCATCATGACCGTGCACTCCGAGCCTGACAGCCGCATCCCAGGCGACGGCGCATCCACCCCCGATTCGACCCCTGTCCTGCCGCTCCTTGATGAACCGCGGGATGGTGTCCCCTTTGTCATCGACACGCAGGCAGGTCTTGAGCGGGCGGCACGTGCCCTCGCCTCCGGGACAGGACCTGCCGGCGTCGACGCGGAACGCGCGTCCGGATTTCGGTACGGGCAGCGTGCTTTCCTGGTGCAGATTCGCAGGGAAGGCGCGGGAACATGGCTGATCGACCCGGAACCGTTCCCGGACCTGCGCATCATCGATGAAGCACTTTCGGGCGTGGAATGGATCCTGCATGCGGCATCGCAGGACCTGCCGTGCCTTTCAGAGCTCGGAATGTGGCCGGACAAACTGTTCGACACTGAGCTTGCAGCCCGGCTCGCAGGCTTCCCCCGGGTCGGATTGGCCGCGGTCATTGAGCATCTGCTCGGCTGCACCCTCGCCAAGGAGCATTCCGCCGCCGACTGGTCGCGGCGCCCGCTGCCTGAACCCTGGCTCCGCTATGCGGCCCTCGACGTGGAGGTGCTGGTTGAGCTTCGTGATCGGCTCACCGAAGTGCTGGTCGAGGACGGCAAGGAACGGATTGCCGAGGAAGAGTTCGAGTTCATCCGCTCCAGCCCGCCGGCAGCGCCCAAAACCGACCCGTGGCGGCGGACATCCGGCGTTCATCAGGTCCGTGACCGACGGCAGCTCGCCGCTGTACGCGAGTTATGGCAGGAGAGGGAGATGTTGGCGCAGAAGCGCGACGTCGCTCCCGGTCGCCTGATTCCCGACGCCGCGATTGTGGCCGCCGCGCGGGCAATGCCTCAAACAGTTCCCCAGCTGCTGGCCGTCAACGGGTTCCACGGGCGGGCTGCCCAAAGGGAAGCACCACGGTGGCTTCGATGCATCTCGGTGGCGCGCACAACCCGCGATCTTCCCGAGCTCCAGCTCCCTACGAACGCTCCGCCCCCGCCCCGGGTGTGGCCGGAGAAGGATCCGGCCGCTGCCGCACGCCTTCAGACGGCCAAGCCGCGTGTTACTGCGGTCGCCGAAAAACTGAACATGCCGGTCGAGAACCTTCTGACTCCTGACTATCTGCGGCGGCTCGCATGGCGTCCACCAATGCCGATCGATCTCGACTCGATTTCCGCCGCGCTGACTGACCTCGGCGCCCGCGCGTGGCAAATCGAGCAGGTGGCGGCGGTGATCACGGTGGCGTTCCTCGATCCGGACCCACTTCAACCGAAACAACCGAAACAGCAGAAGCTGCCGACGCACTAGGCACCCTTGTTGCAGCGTTATGTTACCGGCGAGTAACATAAGGCAGGATCCCAGTAACTCGATGAGGAGCGATTGTGCCTACACCAGCAACAGCAGCACGGCAGCAGATCAGGGATGTCGTCTTCGTTGACGGCGTCCGGACCCCGTTCGGGAAGGCCGGAGAAAAAGGAATCCACGCCGGCTCCAGGGCGGATGACCTCGTGGTCAAGTGCATTCGTGAGCTCCTGAGGCGCAATCCTTCCCTGCCGCCTCAGCGGATCGACGATGTCGCTATCGCGGCGACCACGCAGACGGGCGACCAGGGGCTGACCATCGGTCGTACCGCCGCGCTTCTCTCGGGTCTGCCGCGAACCGTTCCGGGCTTCGCTATCGACCGCATGTGCGCCGGCGCGATGACTGCCGTGACAACCACCGCCTCGGGAATCGCGTTCGGCGCCTACGACGTCGTCGTGGCAGGCGGGGTTGAACATATGGGTAACCATCCGATGGGCTCAGGTACAGATCCCAACCCGCGGTTCCTCTCCGAACGCCTTGTGGATCCCGCAGCGCTGAATATGGGCAACACCGCAGAAAACCTGCACGACCGGTTTCCGGCAATCACCAAGGAACGCGCCGACTCGTATGCGGTGGCAAGTCAGAACAAACTCGCGGCAGCATATGAACGAAATCAGATCCAGCCGGATCTCGTTGCCGTTGCCGGCAGGAAGCCGGGCTCCGGTTGGACTTTGAGCCAGCATGACGAGCCGCCGCGGCCGGGCACAACGGTTGAGGACCTCGCAACCCTCCGTACGCCGTTCCGACCTCACGGGCGGGTCACCGCCGGCAACGCGGCAGGGTTGAACGACGGAGCCACGGCGGCGCTGCTTGCTTCTGCTGATGCCGCAGCCGAACTGGGGCTTCCCGCGAAGATGCGCCTGGTCGCCTACGCGTTTTCCGGCGTTGAACCGGAGGTCATGGGCATCGGCCCCGTTCCCGCCACCGAAAAGGCACTGAGCCAGGCCGGCCTGACAATCGATGACATCGGCCTGTTCGAGATTAACGAGGCGTTCGCGGTGCAGGTCCTGTCTTTCCTCGACCACTTCGGGATTTCCGATGATGATCCCCGTGTGAACCGATACGGCGGAGCAATTGCGGTAGGCCATCCACTTGCTTCCTCGGGAGTGCGCCTCATGACACAGTTGGCGCGACAGTTCGAAGAAGACCCACAGGTCCGGTACGGCATCACAACCATGTGCGTGGGACTGGGCATGGGCGGAACCGTCATCTGGGAAAACCCGCACCACGCAGACTACTCAGGAAACACCACGGAGGACGCAGCATGAGTTTCGAACGCTTTGAGGAATTGGCTGCTTTGGTACCGGACGAAGTCATTACGCACTCCCTCGTGGAGGATGTCCCGCTTCCCGACGCCGCCGGAACGATGGCACTCATCACCCTCGACAACGGACAGGACCATAATCGGCCCACAACACTGGGACCCAGCACGCTCATTGAGTTCGGCCGAACGCTCGAGAGCCTGCGGGACCGTGCGTCGGCAGGTGAGATCGCAGCGGTGGGGCTGACCGGCAAGCCGTACTTCCTTGCGGCAGGCGCGGACCTGTCCACGGTCAAATCGCTGAAGGTTGCGGAGCACGGTCGCCTGATGGCGGAACTCGGCCATACTGCGTACAACCTCCTCGGCTCCCTTGGTGTCCCCAGCTTCGCCTTCATCAACGGTGTGGCTCTGGGCGGTGGACTCGAGATCGCCCTGGCCGCGGACTTCCGCACCGTCTCAACCGGCGCAAACGGTATCGGGCTTCCTGAGGCGTTCATCGGTCTGGTGCCGGGATGGGGCGGGGTCTACCGGCTTCCACGGCTGACCGGCCCCCGTGCCGCGGTGAAGATCATGATCGAGAATCCGTTGAGCAACAACCGTACCCTCGACGGACGGTCAGCCTACGACGTCGGTATCGCTGATGCATTGTTCGAGCCAGCTGATTTCCTTGAGGAGTCGATCCGTTGGGCCGCCGGCGTTCTGGCTGACTCCTCCGACGTCGCGAAGCGTCGCGCCGTACTTTCCCGGTACGACGACGGCGAATGGGAAGCGGCGGCCGCGGCCGGCCGTGCGTTCGTTGAGGCCAAGACTTCCAACGCTGCTCCTGCGCCCGTCAGGGTTCTGGACCTCTTCGAGGCAGCCAGGGATCGGACCCAGGCGGAGTCCGCCGCGGCGGAATGCGAAGCCCTGACAGACCTGATGCTCACGCCGCAGTTCCACGACACGGTGTATGCCTTCCTCGATCTCGTACAGAAACGGGCAAAGCGCCCCGCTGGGGCACCGGACCGATCGCTGGCCCGACCCGTAACCAAGGTCGGCGTGGTGGGAGCCGGCCTGATGGCCAGCCAGCTCGCGCTGCTGTTCGCGCGTCAATTGGGTGGTCCGGTTGTTCTCACCGACATTGATCAGGCTCGAGTGGACAAGGGCGTGGGCTGGGTCCACTCGGAAGCCGACAGAATGCTGGCGAAGAAACGGCTCTCCCCCGACAAGGCCAATCGCGTCAAGGCACTCGTCTCCGGGTCCGTCTCGAAGGACGTCTTCGCCGACGCCGACTTCGTCATCGAGGCAGTATTCGAGGAGCTGAGCGTCAAGAAGGCGGTCTTCGCTGAAGTTGAACAGGTGGTCTCCCCCGAGTGCATCCTGGCGACCAACACTTCGTCGCTCTCTGTCGCCGCCATGGCGGAAGACCTCCAGCACCCGGAAAGGGTCGTCGGCTTCCACTTCTTCAACCCGGTCGCCGCGATGCCCCTGCTCGAGATTGTGAAAGCGCCGCGCACCGCCGATGAGGTCCTCGCAACTGCGTTCGCCGTCGGCAAGGAACTCAAGAAGAACGCCGTGCTCGTGAAGGATGCTCCGGCCTTCGTGGTGAACCGGATACTGGGGCGCATGTTCGGAGAGATCACCGCTGCGTTCGATGAAGGCACCGATGCGGCTACTGCGGACAATGCGCTACGCACCATGGGTCTACCCATGACGCCATTCAAGCTGCTCGCGCTTGTAGGCCTGCCGGTGGGCCAGCACGTGCAGGAGTCGCTCCATACCGCCTTCGGCGACCGTTTCTACCTCTCGCGCAACCAACAGATCCTGATCGACGCCGGGAAGAAGGGGATATGGGAACAGGACGACGCCGGCAACGACGTGGTTCCTGAATCCACGCTTGCGCTGCTCACTTTCGGCTCGTCGCCGTCGTCGAGGGAGGAGGTGCTCCGGCGCACGCAGGACGCCCTTGCTGACGAGATCGGCCGTATGCTCGGGGAGGGTGTCGTCGCGGCGCCGGAGGACATCGACCTCTGCATGATCCTTGGTGCCGGCTGGCCCATGCACCTCGGCGGTATCACGCCCTACCTCGACAGGGTGGGAGCGTCCACCCGCGTCAACGGTAAGACCTTCCACTGACCCTAGGGGCAAACGCACCGAGCGGGCAGAGATGACCATTCCTTCGCGGAATAGAGGTCACTGCTGCCCGCTCGACGTATTCAGGCCGTACGGTTACGCTCCCGACGGAAAGATGTGGTCGAGTTCGTCTAGGTCAGCCTCGGAAGGAACCCATCGGGCGGCCTCGGCATTCTGCCGAACCTGCTCGGGCTTTGTTGCTCCGGCGATGACACTTGCCACGGTCGGTCGGCTGGCAAGCCAGGAGAACGTGACTTCCAACTCGGTCAGGGAGCGTGCACGGGCGTACGCGCTGAAGTTGGCCAACTGCTCCCAGTCCGCCTGGTCGAGCAGGTTGGTCCGGGTGTGTGTAAGTCGGCTGCCCGCGGGTGCGTCCCCCGCGGCGTACTTT
This sequence comes from Arthrobacter sp. M71 S08, assembly GCF_059089725.1. Lineage (NCBI taxonomy): Bacteria > Bacillati > Actinomycetota > Actinomycetes > Micrococcales > Micrococcaceae > Arthrobacter > Arthrobacter sp. M71 S08. The sequence continues at coordinate 144,006 of NZ_JBNHEY010000008.1, forward strand.
CCGGTCAGCAGGCCGTTCGCCAGCGGGAAGTACGGGAGAAGGCCCAGTCCGTAGGACTGCGCAGCCGGAACAACCTCACGCTCGACCGCGCGCTCGAGCAGGTTGTAGTGGTTCTGCGCCGAGATGAAGCGCGTCGTGCCGAGCTGGCGGGCTACGTACTCTGCCTCCGCTACCTGCCAGCCGGCGAAGTTCGAGTGCCCGATGTAACGCACCTTTCCGCTCTGGACGAGCTGATCCAGCGCTCCGAGGGTCTCGTCCATCGGCGTCGCCGGATCCGGGGCATGGTACTGGTAAAGATCGATCCAGTCAGTATTCAGCCGCTTCAGGGAGGCTTCCACAGCCTTCAGAATGTAGCGCCGTGATCCGCGCGCGCCCCAGTCCGGGCCGTTGGCCCCTTTGAGGTCCAGTCCGAACTTTGTGGCAAGTACCACGTCGTCGCGGTTCCGGCCCAGCGCTCGGCCAAGTAGTTCCTCGCTGACGCCGGGAGACCGGCCGTAGGAATCCGCGACGTCAAAGAAGGTGATTCCCGCTTCCAGGGCCGCAGTGACGACGGCGGCGGCGCCCCGCTGCGATTCAGAGGGGGTTCCGGGCCGGCCCAGGTTGTTGCACCCCAGGCCGACCACCGAAACACTCAAGCCTGATGTGCCAAGTCTGCGGTATTCAGTCATGACCCCACGCTATCAACGAGTACGGACGCTCAGACGGACGCCCGGAACGCGGCGGGTCAGCTGAACCAGATGGAAATTTCCTTCTCAGCCGATTCGGCCGAATCGGACCCGTGGACGAGGTTCTGCTGAACCTTCAGTCCCCAGTCGCGGCCAAAGTCGCCGCGGATGGTCCCGGGTGCCGCCGTCGTCGGCTCCGTAGTTCCGGCCAGGGAGCGGAAGCCTTCAATGACGCGTTCGCCCTCGAAGACTGCAGCAACCACGGGGCCGCTCAGCATGAACTCGACCAGCGGCTCGTAGAAGGGCTTGCCCACATGCTCGGCGTAGTGCGCTTCCAGGATGTCGCGGGTGGCGTTCACCAGCTTCAGGTCCACGAGTTTGTAGCCCTTGGCCTCTACCCGGGAAAGGATGGTCCCGGACAACCCGCGGGCAACGCCGTCGGGCTTGACCAGTATCAGGGTCCGCTCAGCACTCACTTTTGCTCCTCCGATTACGTCTGCTTCTGACCGGTGATCCGGCCATGTCCACCGTTGACTCTACTAAACGGTCTGCGGACCGCCGTCGTCGTTGGCGCGGTTCTCGCGCTCCCACTCAGCCTGCGCCCGGTCCCGCTCCGCGTTCTCCCGGTCCAGCCGCGCGCCGGTTCGGATCCCGTACAGCCAGGTCAGTGCGAAGAGGATGCCCACGAGGAACATCATCGGTTCGACAATGCCCGTTGCGATGATCAGGACCTGCAACACCCAGCCAAGCAGTATTCCGTACGACTTTGTGAGCAGCGCGCAGGCTGCGATCAGCGCAACGCTCAACGCGAGTCCGACGCCGAGGATCACGCCCACCGGGATGGTGTCCGAGCGGAGACCGAAGACCACCAGGGTTGCAAACAAGACCACGAAAGCTTCCAGCAGCAGCACCGTGGACGCGAACATCACCTTGATGGAGCGCCGTTTCTTCGGCATGCCGGGGCGCCACTCACGCTGCGCTCTGGTCTGGCGAGCCATGTACCCTCCCCTACTTGCCCAGCAGTGTGCGGGCCTCGCCCACCACTGTGATTGAACCTGTCACCAGAATCCCGCCCCCGAGCTCGCCGCCCTCCTCGACGGCCATGACTGCCCACTCAAGGGCATCATCGAGACGCTCGGCGACGTGGATGCGGTTGTCGGCGAAGCCCGCGCTGAGCGCCAACCGGCGCAGCTCCTCGGCAGGCACGGCACGTGGCGAGGTCGACTGGGTAAGGCAGATGTCCTCGAGCACCCCGCCGAGTTCCTCATGCAGTTCGCTGAGGATGGCTCCGGCGTCCTTATCGCCGAGGGCGCCGAACACGAGAACCAGTTTGCTGAACTCGAAGGCCTCGCTGATCGCCTTGGCCGATGCGCGGGCGCCGGCTGCGTTGTGGGCAGCGTCCACGAGGATGCTGGGAGCGGTACGCACCAGTTCCAGGCGGCCCGGTGAGGTGACGGCGCTCAGTCCGTCACGTACGACGTCGATATCGAGTTCCCGTGAACCCCCGCCGAGGAACGCCTCGACGGCGGCAACGGCAACGGCCGCGTTCTGCGCCTGGTGCTCGCCGTGCAGCGGAATGAGCAGGTCTTCGTAACGGCCCGCTATTCCGGCCACCGTCACCTGCTGCCCACCGACGGCGATCCGCCGGTCCTCTACGCCGAATTCCACTCCCTCGAACCGGAACTCGACACCGGTATCGCGTGCTTTCTCCAGCAGAACCTGAGCCGCGTCCGCGGGCTGCGCAGCGCTGATGAGGAATCCGCCCGGCTTGATGATCCCGGCCTTCTCGATGGCGATCTCGCCGGGCGTATCGCCCAGAAGCTCAGTGTGGTCGAGGGAGATCGGTGTCACAACCGACACGACGCCGTCACCGACGTTCGTGGCATCAGTGATGCCCCCGAGCCCCACCTCGATGACCGCAACGTCCACCGGCTCATCGGCGAAGACGGCAAACGCAAGGATGGTGACGCATTCGAAGTAGGTCAACCGCGGTTCACCCGACGCATCCAGTTCCGAGTCAACGATCTGCAGGTAGGGACGGATCTCATCCCAGACGCGGACGAACGTCTCATCCGAGACAGGTTCGCCGTCGATGCTGATCCGCTCCGTCACCCGCGTGAGATGAGGACTGGTGTACCGGCCGGTGCGCAGGTCATGCGCCCGCAGGAGGCCCTCGATCATCCGCGCCGTTGAGGTTTTGCCGTTGGTGCCGGTGATGTGGATGATCGGGACGGCCTTGTTCGGCTCGCCCAGAATCTCCATCGCGCGGAACAGCGGAGCCATGCGGGGCTCCATCTTGTTCTCCGGCGCCCGGCTCAGCAGTTCGGCATAGACGCTCTCGACCGAGAACTGGTCGATGGAGCCAGTTCCCCCCTGACCCGTTTCGGCCTGGTTGCTGTCCTGGTTCATTTCGTGATTCATGCCTGCCGCTCCACTCTTACCGAAACTCCGTCCGCCTGCGGTGACGCCGCAACGACAAGTTCCAGTGCATTCGTCAACGTTTCCTGCTTGACCAGCTCAACGTGCGCCTCAAGGGCGGAGAGCGTCTCTGCGTCGGCCTCCACTGTGGTGACCACCCGGTCGCTGATGTGAAGGTCAGCGTCGCGGCGCGCCTGCTGGATGGACCGGATGATGTCGCGGGCAGTGCCCTCTGCCGCCAGTTCGGGCGTGACCTCGGTGTTGAGCACGAGGAAGCCACCACCCGGCAGCACGGTCACGGCCGTGCTGCCGCCGTCGGCATCGTCGCTCTCGACGACGGTCTCCAGGGTGTACTCGCTGGGCTCCAGGGCCAGCCCGCCTGCGGTGACAGCACCGGCCTCGTCCACGAACCAGTCCCCCGCCTTGGCAGCCGTGATGGCAGTCTGGACGTTCTTGCCCAGCCGCGGACCAGCGGCGCGGGCGTTGACCACGAGCTTCTGCGAGATGCCGAATTCCTCCGGGGACGCATCGGCGGAGTCGATCAGGCGGACTGCCTTGATGTTCAGTTCGTCCGCGATGATTGCCCGGTACTGTCCGTCCAGTTCCGCCGCGTGCGGAGCGACGACCGTGAGCTCGGAAAGGGGCAGGCGAACGCGGAGATTGGCTGCCTTCCGCAGGCTCGACCCCGTCGAGCAGATCTGCCGGGTCCGCTCCATCCGCTCCACCAGTTCCGGCGCAGCAGCGAACGACGACGACGAAGCCCAGTCAGTGAGATGAACCGAACGGCCGCCGGTCAGGCCTCGCCAGATTTCCTCCGTAACCAGCGGAAGCAGCGGCGCTGCGACCCGGCTGACCGCCTCAAGACAGGTGAAGAGGACGTCGAAGGCATCGGTGTCCTCGTCGAAGAACCGCTGCCGGCCGCGGCGGACGTACCAGTTGGTGAGCGTGTCCAGGTAGCGGCGCAGCGCTTCACACGCATCGCTGATGTTGAAAGCGTCGAGGGAGGCCGTCATGTCCGCCACCAGATTCCCGGTGTACGCGAGGATGTAGCGGTCCAGCGGCTCGGCCAGTGTTTCTGCAGTCTGTGCGTCAACGGTTTTCGCCTCGTATCCTGCTCCCCCCGCTGCAGCATTCGTGTACAGGCGGAAGAAGTGCCACACATTCCACAGCGGCAGGATGACCTGCCGGACGCCGTCGCGGATGCCCTGCTCGGTCACGACGAGGTTTCCACCACGGAGGATTGGTGAGGCCATGAGGAACCAGCGCATGGCATCCGAGCCGTCGCGGTCCAGGACTTCGGACACATCGGGGTAATTCTGCAGGCTCTTGGACATCTTCTGGCCGTCCGAACCGAGAACGATGCCGTGGCTGATGACGTTCTTGAACGTCGGCCGGTCGAACAGCGCCGTCGCCAGGATGTGCAGCGTGTAGAACCAGCCGCGTGTCTGGCCGATGTACTCGACGATGAAGTCCGCAGGGTTGTGGGACTCGAACCAGTCCTCATTCTGCATGGGGTAATGGACCTGCGCATACGGCATGGACCCTGAGTCGAACCACACATCCAGCACGTCCGCGACCCGGCGCATGGTCGACTGGCCCTCCTCTGGGCTCCGTGGGTCGTCCGGGTTAGGGCGGGTCAGCTCGTCGATGAATGGCCGGTGAAGGTCCACCTCGTCGGCCGCGTTGCGGGGCAGGCGACCGAAGTCGCGCTCCATTTCCGCGAGGGAGCCGTACACGTCGGTGCGCGGGTAGTTCGGATCATCCGATACCCAGACAGGGATCGGGCTGCCCCAGTAGCGGTTGCGGCTGATCGACCAGTCGCGCGCGTTCTCCAGCCACTTGCCGAACTGGCCGTCCTTGACGTTGTCCGGGATCCAGTTGATCTGCTGGTTCAGCTCGACCATGCGGTCCTTGATCTTCGTGACCTCAACGAACCAGGACGACACCGCGCGGTAGATAAGCGGATTGCGGCAGCGCCAGCAGTGCGGGTAGCTGTGCACGTAGCTCGCCTGCCGTACAAGCCTGCCGCTGTCGCGAAGGACCCGGGTGATGGTCTTGTTCGCTTCGAAGACCTGGACCCCGACGATGTCCGCCAGTGGTCCCTCCCCAAAGGTCCGGAGGAAGCGCGCGCCCTCGTCGACCGAAAGGATCACCTGGATACCGGCGTCCTCACAGATCTTCTGGTCTTCCTCGCCGTATGCCGGTGACTGGTGCACGACGCCGGTACCATCCGTCGTCGTGACGTAGTCGGCAACCAGGAACCGGAAGGCGTTGCGGTAGCCGCCCCGCTCGGGATCGGTGTAGTAGTCCCAGAGCGGCTGATACTCCAGGCCGCCAAGCTCGGTGCCGCGGTGGGTACCGACGACGGCGGCACGCGCCTCCTCGACGGAGGCATACCCGAAGTCCTTCGCGTAACCGGACAGCAGCTCCTCGGCGATGAGGAAGCGGCGCCCTTCCAGATCCCCGGCCCCCGATACGAGCGCGTAGTGGATATCAGGCCCGACGGCGAGTGCCGCGTTGGTGGGCAGCGTCCAGGGCGTCGTGGTCCAGGCAAGCGCCTCGACGCCGGCGAGCTCCTGAGACAGGACCGACTCGCCGGCGATGATCGGGAACGTCACGGTGACGGTCTGGTCCTGACGGTCCTGGTAGACATCGTCATCCATGCGCAGCTCATGGTTGGAGAGCGGCGTCTCGTCCTTCCAGCAGTACGGCAGCACCCGGTAGCCGTTGTACGTGAGGCCCTTGGTGTGCAGGGTTTTGAACGCCCAGAGCACCGACTCCATGTAATCGACGTTCAGGGTCTTGTAGTCGTTCTCGAAGTCCACCCAGCGGGCCTGGCGGGTGACGTAGTCGCGCCACTCCCCCGCGTACTTCATGACCGAGGCACGGCACGCGTCATTGAACTTGTCGATGCCCATGGCTTCGATCTGCTTCTTGTCGCTCATTCCGAGCTGCTTCATGGCCTCGAGCTCGGCGGGAAGCCCGTGGGTGTCCCAGCCGAAACGGCGCTCAACCCGGCGGCCGCGCTGACTCTGGTAACGCCCCACGAGGTCCTTGGCGTAACCGGTCAGCAGGTGCCCGTAGTGAGGCAGTCCGTTCGCAAAGGGAGGTCCATCGTAGAAGACAAACTCGTTTGAGCCGTCTTCGCCGGCGTCGCGCTGGTCGATGGACGCCTGGAAGGTGGCGTCTTTCTCCCAATACGTGAGGACGCGTTCCTCAAGCTCGGGGAACCGCGGGGAGGCAGAGCCGGAGACAGCCGGATCCGCGGCGGAGGCCTTGGGATAGATCTGTGACATGTGGTGTGTCCTGAAGCTGGCAAGAATTCGGCGGGCAGGGGCGGTCATTCTGCAAGGACGAATCTCACCCCGGCGCCGAAGCTCCGGCCGCGGATCCGCGGTACCACCTCGCTTGCCCGCGCCCCCCCTCCCGAATCCGGGAGGAACGGCGCAAGCCGCTTCATGTCTGCTGTCACGGGCTTACCCGTCCGGTTCTACTAATCCATGTCTACCAACTCAGGCGACGGGCGTTCTTCCGGAAGCTCACCGGTGATGGCCGGGTCATAGCTGCTGCGTCAATTCTAGCTGGCGGCGTTGTATTGAGCGAACCACACAATGCTCTCCAGGCCCGGCCCGAGTTAACCCCGTCGGATCACCTTGTGCGCAGCCGCCTGCGCCAGCGGCCGGACAACAATCTCGTCCAGGTTGACGTGGTGCGGAACGGAGACCGCATAGGCGACGACGTCGGCGACGTCGGCTGCCGTGAGTGGGTTCTCGACGCCGGCGTAAACCTTCTCCGCCGCGGATTCATCGCCGAGCCGATTAAGCGAGAACTCTTCCGTATGGACCATGCCGGGAAGGACCTCCACCACCCGTACGTTGTGCTCGACCTCCTCGAGCCGCAGGGCCCGGGTCATGGCCCGCTGAGCCGCCTTCGCGGCGTTATAGCCACCGCCGCCCTCGTAGGCGACCAGAGCCGCCGTCGACGTCAGGTTCACCACGGTGCCCTGCCCGTGTTTCCGAAGCATCGGCAGGAATGCACGAATCAGCTTCATGGTGCCGAGCACGTTTGCGCCGTACATCCATTCCCAGTCCTCGGTGCGCGCATTCGCCACCCAATCCGTGCCGCGCGCACCGCCGGCGATATTGATCAGGGTGTCGATGCCGCCCGCTTCGGTAACGTCCCGCACCAGGCGGGCAACGCCGTCGTCGTCTGTGATGTCCAGTGCCACCGGCACTGCACCGGTCTCCTCGGCGAGCCGCTCCAGCCTGTCTGCGCGACGGGCAACCGCCCACACACGCCAGCCGTCCGCAGCCAGCCGGCGAACGGTGGCTTCACCGATGCCGGAGCTCGCTCCGGTTACTACCGCTGCCCTGTCCTGTCCGGAAGTCATGAACTCAAACTAGCCCACAAGCAGCGCCGACGCAGGTGGAGACAGCCAGCATGAAACAATTGGTCCATGGCACACATCAACGAGGGTACAGACACGCCCACACCCGCCCCCATCAACGTTCCCGACAAGCCCGCGCTTGAGGGCCTCGAAGCCGCTCTGAACGAGCGCTGGCGCACCGAAGGAACGTACACCTTCAACACAGAGACGTCGCGCGAAAGCGTCTACTCGATCGACACCCCGCCTCCCACCGCCTCCGGTTCCCTGCACGTGGGCCATGTGTTCTCCTACACGCAGACGGACGTCATCGCGCGTTATCAGCGCATGACCGGCAAGAACGTTTTCTACCCGATGGGCTGGGATGACAACGGCCTCCCCACCGAACGGCGCGTGCAGAACTACTATGGCGTCCGCTGCGATCCACCCGTGCCGTACAACTCCGACTACCGCCCGCCGGCGCAGCCCGCGAAGAACCAGCGCGACTTCGACGTCGTCTCCCGCCGCAACTTCATTGAGCTCTGCGAGGAACTCGCCGTCGAGGACGAGAAAGTCTTCGAAAACCTCTTCCTGTCCCTTGGCCTGTCAGTGGACTGGAACCTCACGTACCGCACGATCGACTCAACCTCCCGAGCGGTGTCGCAGCGCGCCTTCCTGGCCAACCTCAAGCAGGGCGACGCCTATCTCGCTGAGGCACCCACGCTCTGGGACGTGACGTTCCGGACGGCCGTCGCGCAGGCAGAGCTTGAGGACCGTGAGGTACCCGGCGCCTACTACCGCTACCCCTTCGAGGCGGCGGACGGCACCCAGATCCACATCGAGACCACCCGCCCCGAACTCCTCGCTGCCTGCGTGGCCCTCGTGGCGCACCCGGATGATGAGCGCTACCAGCCCCTCTTCGGCAAGACCGTGACCTCTCCCCTGTTCGGTGTTGAGGTTGAGGTGAAGGCACATCCGCTCGCCAAGCCTGACAAGGGCGCCGGTATCGCCATGGTCTGTACGTTTGGTGACCTCACCGATGTCACCTGGTGGCGCGAGCTTGAACTGCCCACCCGCGCGATTGTCGGCCGCGACGGCCGCATCATCGCCGACACACCGGACTGGATTACGACGGCGGCGGGCCGGGACAACTATGCCCGCATCGCCGGCAAAACCGTGTTCTCGGCGAAGGAAGCCGTAGCTGAGATGCTCACGGAGGCTGATCTGCTGGACGGTGAGCCGAAGAAGATTTCCCATCCCGTGAACTTCTTCGAGAAGGGTGACAAGCCTCTGGAGGTTGTCACGAGCCGCCAGTGGTATATCCGCAATGGTGGACGGGATGCTGACCGCCGCGAACGACTGATCGCCCGTGGTCGCGAGATCGATTTCCATCCATCGTTCATGCGCAGCCGCTACGAGAACTGGATCGAGGGCCTCAACGGTGACTGGTTGATCTCCCGCCAGCGGTTCTTCGGCGTGCCTTTCCCGGTCTGGTACGCACTTGATGACAGCGGGACGCCCGACTACGAGAACCCGATTCTTCCTTCAGACGAGATGCTCCCGGTGGACCCGGCAGCGGAACCGGCGCCGGGCTTCGATGAGGCCCAGCGGGATCAGCCGGGCGGCTTCATGGGAGATCCGGATGTCCTGGATACGTGGGCAACGTCGTCGCTTTCGCCCCAGATCATCGGTGGCTGGTCCCGGGATGAGAACCTGTTCGCCAAGGTGTACCCCTTCGATCTGCGCCCCCAGGGACACGACATCATCCGGACCTGGATGTTCTCCTCCGTGGTGCGCGCAGACTCGATCCTCGATTCCGCGCCGTGGAAGCACGCCGCGATCTCGGGCTGGATCCTGGACCCCGACCGCAAGAAGATGTCCAAGTCCAAGGGCAACGTTGTGGTTCCCACAGATGCCCTGGACCAGTTCGGTTCCGACGCCGTTCGCTACTGGGCAGCATCCGCGAAGCTTGGCGCGGATACCGCCTACGAAATCGCACAGATGAAGATCGGCCGCAGGCTCGCCATCAAGCTGCTGAACGCCTCCAAGTTCGTGCTTGGTCTCGGTGCGACGGAAGCGGACATCGTCGCGGATAATGCAACGACGGTCACCAATCCGCTGGACCGTTCCCTGCTGGCTTCCCTTGACGAGGTGGTGCAGCAGGCCACCGCCGCGTTCGAGAAGTACGACTACGCGCGGGCGCTGCAGCTGACTGAGACGTTCTTCTGGTCCTTCACCGACGACTATGTCGAGCTCATCAAGGACCGGGCCTATGGAAGCGCAGGAGACGCGCAGAAAGCGTCAGTACTGGCGGCTCTGGCGACAACCCTCGACCGGTTGCTCCGCCTCTTCGCCCCTGTTCTTCCCTTCGCCACCGAAGAGGTATGGAGCTGGTGGCGGCATGGATCGGTCCACCGTGCGCCGTGGCCCTCCGCCGGGTCGCTCACTGCTGCTGCACTGGACGCGGATACCGGCATGCTCGCCACCGTCGGTGCTGCGCTGGGCGGTCTGCGGAAGGCGAAGTCGGAGGCCAAGGTCAAGCAGCGCACCGAGGTGCTCTCAGCGGTCATCAGCGGTTCGGAGACACAGGTCCGGCAGCTCGAGGCCGCGCTTTCCGACCTGAGTGCGGCAGGCAACGCAACCGGCATCGAACTCCGCGTTCACGACGGCGATCTGTCGGTAAGCGAGATTCGCCTGGCTCCAGCGGAGCAAACCGTCAACCCATCCTGATCCGGGCCGAAAAAGAGGAGGCCCCTCCAGCGTTGTGCTGGAGGGGCCTTCTCTTTTCTTGCTCAGCTATACGGACTTGTCCTTAATTGAAGGACGGGCTTGAGGTGCGGGAGCGCTTCAGCTCAAAGAACTGGGGGAATTCCGCCATCATCACCGCGCCATCGAAGACCCGTCCGGCTTCTTCTCCGCGGGGAATGCTCGTAAGCACAGGGCCGAAGAAGGCAGTGCCCTCGAACGCGACTACCGGCGTTCCGACTTCATCGCCCACCTGGTCGATTCCCTTCTTGTGCGACGCCCGAAGCTGCGCGTCGTACTCCGTGCTCGTCGCGTACTCAGCCAGCGACGCCGGAAGGCCGGTCTCCTCGAGTGCCTCACGGATAACCGCCTCGTAGTCGGAGTTGCCACCGTTATGGATGCGGCTGCCCATAGCGTCGTAGAGCTTCTTGATGTTTTCCCGCCCATGCAGTTCTGAGGCGGCGATAATCACTCTGACCGGTCCCCAGGCACGGTTCATCATGTCCAGATAGTCCTCGGACAGGTCCCGTCCTTCGTTGAGGACAGACAGGCTCATCACGTGCCAGTCGACTGCAACGTCACGGACCTCTTCGACCTCACCCATCCAGCGGGAGGTGATCCAGGCAAACGGGCAGACCGGGTCAAACCAGAAGTCGGCCTTCTTCGCGGTCTCGGTGGCAGCAGTCATGAAAACTCCTTGGTTGCACGGAAAGTACTTAGATAGGGGCCGCATGAGCAGCCTCTTCTCTTTCGTGCAACCCCGACCAAGGCCGCGGGTATTCCCGAGCGTTACGTTCGGCTCAGGCGGACTTGTTGCGGCGCTTGGCCACGACGTCGTGCGATATGAGCGTCGGCTCTGCCGTTTTGTCTACGACGGCGGCACTGATCACCACTGTCGCGATGTCCTCTCGGCTCGGCAGGTCAAACATCACGGGGAGGAGCACCTCCTCCATGATGGCCCGGAGGCCGCGGGCGCCTGTTCCCCGCTCAAGCGCCTGATCGGCAATAGCCTCGAGCGCCTGCGGCTCGAAAACGAGCTCCACTCCGTCCAACGCGAACATCTTCTGATATTGCTTCATCAGTGCGTTCTTCGGCTCGGTGAGGATCTGCATCAGGGCAGGGCGATCGAGGTGAGTAACGGTGGTGATCACCGGAAGCCGCCCGATGAACTCGGGGATCAGACCGAACTTGAGGAGATCCTCCGGCATGACATCGCCGTAGCTCGCCTCCTCGTTCTTGAGGGAACTCAGCGGGGCCCCGAAGCCGATGCCCTTCCGGCCGGCCCGCGATCCGATGATCTCCTCCAGGCCGGCGAAGGCGCCCGCGACAATGAACAGCACGTTGGTGGTGTCGATCTGGATGAATTCCTGGTGCGGGTGCTTGCGTCCACCCTGTGGCGGCACCGAGGCCACGGTCCCCTCGAGTATTTTCAGGAGCGCCTGCTGGACGCCCTCACCTGAAACATCGCGTGTGATGGAGGGGTTCTCGCTCTTGCGCGAGATCTTGTCGATCTCGTCGATGTAGATAATGCCCTGCTCGGCCTTCTTGACGTCATAGTCAGCTGCCTGGATGAGCTTCAGGAGGATGTTCTCAACATCCTCGCCGACGTACCCGGCCTCGGTGAGCGCGGTGGCGTCCGCAACCGCAAAGGGAACGTTGAGACGCCGGGCGAGGGTCTGCGCGAGGTAGGTCTTGCCGCAACCGGTGGGCCCGATCAAAAGAATGTTGGACTTCGCGATCTCGACGTCTTCCGCCGGAGACGCGTCGGAGAGGTTCGCCGACGCCCGGGGGGTATGGCCGGACTGGATTCGCTTGTAGTGGTTGTAGACAGCGACTGCGAGCGACCGCTTTGCGGGCTCCTGTCCGATGACGTATTCCTGCAGGAAGTCGAAGATCTCGCGAGGCTTAGGCAACTCGAACGTGCCGAGGTCGGCAACTTCGGAGAGCTCTTCCTCAATGATCTCGTTGCACAGTTCGATGCATTCGTCACAGATGTAGACGCCCGGGCCCGCAATGAGCTTCCGGACCTGCTTCTGGCTTTTTCCACAGAAAGAGCACTTGAGTAGATCGGTGCTCTCACCAATGCGAGCCATGTGTCAGTCCCCTAACGTGGTCCTGTAGTGTTCCGCCTAAGTCTTCGGCCGCTACCAACTGCTGTGATGGGACGGTCTCCATGCGTCGACTAAGTTCCACTCTAGGCCACTCGGCGGCCTGAATCAGCTATATGGCGCCCGTGGTCTTTCCCTGTCGGGAGGGACCACGGGCGCATGGCAGCGGCTACGGCTTGTTGATCTTCGGCGGGCTGATCTTCCGTGATGTAAGTACCTCATCGACAAGGCCGTAAGCCTTGGCGTCTTCGGCAGTCAGGATCTTGTCCCGCTCAATGTCAACGTTGACCTGCTCCGAGGTTTTCCCGCTGTGCAGTGCCAGCGTGTCCTCAAGCCAGGCGCGCATACGCATAACTTCATTGGCCTGGATCTCCAGGTCGGAAGCCTGGCCACCCTGCCCACCACCCAGCGCCGGCTGGTGGATGAGCACGCGTGCGTTCGGAAGCGCGAGACGCTTGCCGGGCGCACCGGCTGCGAGCAGCACCGCCGCAGCGCTGGCCGCCTGGCCGAGGCACACCGTCTGAATTTCCGGGCGGATGAACTGCATCGTGTCGTAGATCGCCGTCATTGCGGTGAACGATCCGCCGGGCGAGTTGATGTAAAGCGTGATGTCCCGCTCGGGGTCAGTGGACTCCAGAACGAGCAGCTGGGCCATAACGTCATCAGCGGACGCGTCGTCGACCTGGACGCCCAGGAAAATGATGCGGTCCTCGAACAGCTTCGTGTAAGGATCCTGGCGCTTGAAACCGTAGGGAGTGCGCTCCTCGAACTGCGGGAGGACATAGCGGTTGTTCGGCAGCTCGGGGGCCCGGCCGCCGGATGCGGCATGGAAATCGTGGTTCATTGTGCCTCCTGTGTGGGCAGGTCAGTGGAAGTGGGCTTGAAGCGGATTAGTCGCGGTTGGTGCCGCCGCCGCCGGAGACGGACCCCGCGTGCGCCGAGATGTGATCGAAGAACCCGTATTCAAGGGCTTCCTTCGCCGTGAACCACTTGTCGCGGTCATTGTCCTTGAGGATGGTCTCAACCGACTGGCCCGTCTGCTCGGCGGTGAGCTCGGCCATAACCCGCTTCATGTGCAGGATCAGCTCCGCCTGGATCTTGATGTCCGATGCGGTGCCGCCGATCCCACCTGAAGGCTGGTGCATAAGGATACGGGCATGCGGGGTGGCGTAACGCTTCCCCTTCGTCCCCGAGGACAGAAGGAACTGCCCCATTGATGCGGCGAGACCCGTGGCGACGGTCACGACGTCATTAGGAATGAACTGCATGGTGTCGTAGATCGCCATGCCCGCGGTAACCGAACCGCCCGGTGAGTTGATGTAGAGGAAGATGTCCTTGTCGGGATCCTCGGCCGACAGCAGGAGCAGCTGTGAGCAGATGGCGTTCGCGTTCTCGTCACGTACCTCGGAGCCGAGCCAGATGATGCGCTCCCGGAGGAGTCGGTTGTAGATGTAGTCGTCGCGGCTGGCAGGATCAACAGTTGCCATGGTCGGTGTGGTGGATTCGGATGCCATTGCTGATTGACCTCTCACTCAGGTTTTTCTCTCACTGGACACTAACCTGTTTGGTTGTTGTTTTGCTCCCGCGCCTTGAACTGTTCGCTGACGGCGTTAGGAAGTAGGAGCCTTAACGGCAGATGCCGCCAGCGCGCGGCTGGCGGCATCTGCTGAAGCGGTTGAAAGCTAGGCTTTCGTAGACTCTGCGTCCGCGTCCTCGGTGCCCGCATCGGGAGCATCTGACTCGACGACGGCGGCCTCGTCGGTTGCCTCGATGGATGCGTCCTCGACGGGCAACTCACCCTCCTCCTGCTCTGTGTCCCCTGCGGGGCGCACGAAATCGGAGAGGTCGACTGTTTCACCGTTGGTGTCGGTGACGACCGCAAGCTCGAGCACCTTGGCCAGTGCCTTGCGCCGGCGCACTTCCCCAACGATCATCGGAACCTGACCGCTCTGGTCGAGCATCTGCGCGAACTGGTTCGGCTCCATGCCGTACTGGCTGGCGGAAGTGACGATGTAGTCGATCAGCTCGTTCTGGCTGACGCCGATTTCTTCCTTTTCGGCGACGGAATCGAGGACGATCTCATTGCGGAAGGCCTGCTCGGTGTTCTTGCGAACCTCCGCACGGTGCTCTTCGGTGTCGTGGTCCTCGCCTGCCGAGTGGCTGCTCTCCGAGTTGAAGTGCTGCTCGAGCTGCTCTTCGATGACGGACTCCGGAACCGGAACCTCAACGAGCTCAAGCAGCTTCTCGAGAACCTTGTCGCGGGCTTCCACACCCTGCTCGACAAGCTTCTCCTCGGCTGACCGCTTGGCCAGATCGGCGCGCAGCTCATCGATGGTGTCGAACTCACTTGCCAGCTGGGCGAAGTCATCATTGGCGTCGGGGAGCTCACGCTCCTTGACTGCCTTTACGGCGACCGTGACCTCGGCGGCCTTGCCGGTGTGCTCGCCCCCGGCGAGGGTTGTCTCGAAGGTGGAGGACTCGCCGGCGCTGAGACCGGTTACTGCTTCGTCCATGCCTTCAAGCATGGTGCCGGAGCCAACCTGGTAGGAGATGTCAGCGGCGGAGTCGACTTCCTCGCCGTCGATCTTTGCCGTCAGGTCAAGGGTGAGGAAGTCACCGTCAGTCGAGGGACGGTCCACTTCCTTGAGCGTTCCGAAACGGCCGCGGAGCTCATCAAGAGCCTTCACGACGTCCTCCTCGGACGCCTTGGCGGCCTCAACGGTGACCTCCAGACCCGAGTATTCGGGAAGCTCGATCTCGGGGCGAATATCGAGTTCCACGGTGAAGAGAAGCTGACCATCCTGCGCTGAGGGGTCGGGAACCTCAGTGATTTCCACCTCGGGCCGGCTCAGCGGACGGATCTTCGTCTCCTGGACGGCGTTCTGGTAGAAGCCGTTCAGTCCATCGTTGATCGCCGTCTCAATGACGTAGCCGCGTCCAACGCGCTGGTCAATGAGCTTGTTGGGAACCTTGCCCTTGCGGAAACCCGGAACCTGCACCTGGCTGGCGATGGTCTTGTAGGCAGCTTCGATGTTCGGCCTGAGTTCCTCGAAAGGGACCTCCACGTTGAGCTTCACTCGCGTGGGAGTGAGGTTTTCGACAGCGCTCTTCACAGCCTAGTACTCCTGAATGATAGGGATCGGTTCTGCACCGGGTAATCAGATCCCGCAAGGGATCAGTTCTGCACCGTTGATACAGATTTCTGCACCGTTTAACACAGAGTCGGGGTGACAGGATTTGAACCTGCGACTTCCTGCTCCCAAAGCAGGCGCTCTTCCAAGCTGAGCTACACCCCGGTTAGTGCAGAGGCAAGTCTACGAAAGAAACCGCACGGTTGCACATTTTGAGAATTCGATATCCTTGTGGTGTAGTTATATGCGTTCCAACCGACCACCAGAGTCGCCGGAACCCGGGGATGTAGCTTAATGGTAAAGCCTCAGTCTTCCAAACTGATTACGCGGGTTCGATTCCCGTCATCCCCTCCATTTCCCCGCTGATTCACCCATAATCTCCAGCTGGGCCAGCCCCAGCCCACTGTCGGGCGATCAGCCAAAGCGCCGCCCGAATCACGCCGCCTGGCAGTAGGGACACCAGTAGAGCTTTCGGGCCCCCATCTCGGCCATCGCCACCGGTGTAGCGCAAATTCGGCACTCCAGCCCCGTCCGTTTGTAGACGTAGTGGGAATCTTCCGCCCGGACAGGGCCGCTCTTCGAACCGTCCGCTGAACGGTGGTTCGGTGTCGTGGTAACAATGCGACCCACTCGCACTCCGTCATTCATCAGAACAACGAGGTCCTCCCACAGCGCCAGAGCTTCGCTGTCGCCGAGCGCCACTCCCTGAAGCCACGGATGCACCCGCCGCCGGAACAGCACCTCCGCCCGGTAAACGTTGCCGACACCGGCGATCACGGCCTGATTCATCAGCGAGAGACCTACGGCAGTCCGCGTACGCCGAACACGCTTTATGAATTCGGCAGGGTCGGAGTCCGCGTCCAGCGGATCAGGTCCAAGTTTCCCAATGACCGCCTCGCGTTCCGCGCCCGTGATGAGCTCGCACGCCGTTGGACCGCGAAGGTCCGCCCAGCCATGTTCGGAAACCAGCCGGACACGGACCGCTCCCACTGGCGGCGGTGGGCCGGTGTAGGAGGATGGGGCGTCGTCGTCGGCTGTTTCCCTCTCGCCCACCCTTCTGGGTGCACCGATGCTGGAAGCTCCACGGAACTCACTGTCCCCGCCAAAGCTCCACGCGCCGTACAGACCGAGGTGGACGCGCATCACCAGGTCATTGTCGAATTCCAGGAAGAGCTGCTTTCCATGCGCCCGGGCACGGGTAAGGACAGCTCCGTCAAGACGCTCCGCACCGGCCGAGAAGCGCCCCTGCGGGCTGCTTACTCTCAGCGGCTCACCGGTAAAAACCGACGTGAACTGGCGGGCAAGCCGGTGGATCGAGTGGCCCTCAGGCACTACGCGAGGATTTCGCCGGTGGCTTCGTAGGCGGCAATCTTGCTGATTCGCCGTACATGGCGCTCGGCACCGCTGAACGGTTCGGCAAGGAAGGCTTCCACGATGGCTGTGGCCTCTTCCGGCGAATGCTGCCGTCCGCCCAGCGCTACAACGTTTGCGTCGTTATGCTGGCGGGCGAGCCGTGCCGTGTCGAGGTTCCACGCCAACGCCGCACGTATGCCACGGACCTTGTTCGCCGCGATCTGCTCGCCGTTGCCCGAACCGCCCAGAACGATCCCGAGGGCCTCACGTCCCGAAAGCTGGTCGTCGACTACCGCCAGTGCTGCGTTGATGCAGAAGGAAGGGTAGTCATCCTCTGCGTCGTACACGGACGGGCCATGGTCCACCATCTCGTGTCCCCTGGCACTGAGGTGCGCAACGAGGTGTGCACTGAGCTCCATGCCGGCGTGGTCGGTTGCGATGTGAACGCGCATGTAAGGTCCGTTCGGGGAGGTGTGGGTAGGTTCGATTCAAGATTAGTGCCTGCCGCGGCACAGGTTCGCATATGGCAACGATCCCGCGACCTCAGGCTGCCCTTGCGGGGTCGGTAGTCCTAGTTTTCTCCAAGTAGCGGGGTCCATCCTTTCCATACATCCTAGGAAAGGAACACCGATGTCTGTTTCTCGGCGTCAGGTCCTCACGTTCGGGGGACTAGGAGTCATCGGAGCCGGGGCGCTGTCCGTCCCGTTCAGCTCCATCAGCGCCAAGTCAGCGAGCAAGCTGGCAGACAGCGACATGCCGTTGCCATACCGCGTGCCGCTCACGGTTCCGCCGATCCTCGATCCATACGCAGTGGGACGCGCACCTGACGGCGCAAAGGTGCACTACTACAGCGTGACCCAGAAGGCCGGGACCGCGAAGATTCTCCCCCGCCTCACCACTCCCATCCTGGGATATAACGGAATATTTCCCGGACCCACAATTGACCTGCTGCAGGGAACGCGGGCAGTGCTCAAGATCCGCAACCAACTGCCGCAGACGCACCCCCAGCACGGCCACACGCTGTCCACGTCGACCCACCTGCACGGTTCAGCGTCGCTTCCGCAGTTCGATGGGTATGCCAGCGACGTTATCCCTCCGGGGTTCGCGAAGAATTACGAGTACCCGAATTTCCAGTCGGCACGAACGCTCTGGTACCACGACCACAACGTGCACACCACGGCGGAAAACGCCTACTCCGGGTTGTCCGCACAGTTCTGTCTGCACGATCCGGCAGAGCGTGAACTGCTGCCACAGGACGACTTCGACATTCCGCTGACGCTGTCGGATGTCATGTTCGCCGCCGACGGAAGCCTCGCCTACGACGACAACTCACACTCGGGGCTCTGGGGTGACGTGATCCTGGTGAACGGCAGGCCCTGGCCGGTAATGAAAGTGCAGCGCCGCGTATACCGCTTCCGCATCCTCAACGCGTCCATCTCACGTTCGTTCCGCCCAACCCTCAGCACGGGAGAGGCCGTCCACATCGTGGCGACCGACGGCGGACTCATGCCGAAAACCCAGTCGGTTGATTCCTGGCGGCATGCAGGCGCCGAGCGGTACGAGATACTGATCGACTTCTCCGGATACCAGCCGGGTCAGCGGGTAGAGCTGCGAAATCTGTCGAACAAGAACAACGTCGACTACGACTTCACAGACCGGATCATGGCCTTCGACGTGACGGATCAGCCCGTGGACACTTCAGACGGCACCTGGAAGACCATCCCACAGACGCTGGTGGGCCATGAAGTGATGAATCTCAAGCCAGCCCGCGACACCCGCGTGCGCAAGTTCCGGGTGAAGCGTAACGACGACGTCTGGGTCATCGGGGAGGATTCCTGGGCGGACATCATCGCCAGCGGATACCGTCGAGTATGTGCCGACCCTGAGCTGGGGGCAACGGAAATCTGGGAGTTCGAGAACAGTTCGGGTGGGTGGTTCCATCCGATCCACATTCATCTCGTCGACTTTCAGATTCTCAGCCGCAACGGTCGCGCCCCGTTCTCCTACGAGCTGGGTCCCAAGGACGTGGTGTACGTCGGCGAGGGCGAAACCGTTCGCCTGCTCATGAAATTCGGACCGCACCGTGGCAAGTACATGATCCACTGCCACAACCTGCCCCATGAGGACCACGACATGATGACCCAGTTCAGCGTGGGCCTGAAACCCGGCTCCGTTGACCTCAACGACCCGATGAAGGCCGCACCGGCCTTCTGGGACGGCGCGTAGGGCGGACCATCCACCGGCAAGTCCAGGCATCTTCCCACCGACGGGAAGGTGCCTGGACTCTTTTGTGTGCAGAGACACGCGCTGCAGGCGCATGGACGGGGGCGCAGGGACGGTCTTCAGCGCCCGTCCATGCTCGGCTCCCTGGAGCTGGTTTGCAACCCGCTCCAGGGAGCCGGTTACCAGCTTGGGACCACCGGGAACGGGTGAGCAGGCAAAGGAAAAGCCTCCCGCACCCTGTACGGTGCGGAAGGCTCTTCCTGTCTGCGGGGCAGGGATCACCCCGTCCTGGTTAGAAGATGCTGGTCATACCGTTCCAGCCGGTGCCGATCAGGGTCTTGGTCAGCCACCCGCCGTCGCCGTTACCCGGATACAGCCACAGCCTGCCCGAAGAATCCCGAGCCAGAACATCGACCTTGCCGTCACCGTTGAAGTC
>NZ_JBNHEY010000009.1:0-143738 GCF_059089725.1 Arthrobacter sp. M71 S08
TGCCCGTGTACAGCCACAACCGCCCGTCCCGATCACGAGCAAGGACATCAGCCTTCCCGTCACCCGAGAAGTCACCGGGGCCGACAATGCTCGTCATGCTGTTCCAACCGGATCCGACCTGAGCTTTCTTCAGGAAACCGCCGGAGCCGTTGCCCGTGTACAGCCACAACCGCCCGTCCCGATCACGAGCAAGGACATCAGCCTTCCCGTCACCCGAGAAGTCACCGGGGCCGACAATGCTCGTCATACCGTTCCAACCGGACCCGACCTGGACCGGCTTCAACCAGCCACCGGAACCGTTGCCCTGGTACAGCCACAACCGCCCATCCCGATCACGGGCCAGCACGTCTGCCTTACCGTCGCCGGAGAAGTCTCCCGGCGCGACGATGGTGGTCATCGTGTTCCAACCCGAACCGACCTGAACCCGCATCAGCCAGCCACCGGAACCGTTGCCCTGGTACAGCCACAACCGCCCATCCCGATCACGAGCCAGCACATCCGCATTACCGTCGCCGGAGAAGTCGTGTCCCCCCACACCGGCGGGCGGCGGAGGAGCAGCCAGGTAGGAGAAGCTCAGCGTTCCCGAGTCACCGTTCGGGGTTGAAACGACGACGTCGGCGCTGCCCGCTGCATGGGCGGGAGTAGTGAACGAGAGTTCCGTCGCTGTAGCGACCGTGACGCTCTCCACAGGGATGTTTACTCCTCCCACTGTCACTGAGGTCTCCCCTGCCAGGAATCCCTCTCCGACAACGGTCACCAGCGTTCCGCCTTCGGCCGGCCCGGAGGTCGGTGACAGCGCTGTCGCTGTCGGCGCCGGCGGGAGCGCAGGCTCAGTGTAGGTGTAGACCACCTGGTTGGAGGTGCCTGCCGCCGTCGTGACATCGATGTTCACCGGCCCTGCTGTGCCTGCAGGAACGGTGAAGGAGAGCTCCGTATCGGAAACGACCGTGACGTCGTCGTCCAGGAACGAGGCGCCATCCATGGTCACAGTGGTTGCCGCCGGCACAAAGCCTGTGCCCCTCAGCGTTACCACTGCGTTCCCCGTGAGCGGACCTGAGTCCGGGGTGACCGAGGTGATGGTCGGAGGCACCGCTACCGCGACGTAGTTCAGGTCGATCGTGCCGCTGGTGCCGACGGGTGTGGTCACGCTTACCGGTACAGGTCCTGCCGCGTGCGGGGGTGCCTTGACGATGAGTGTGCCCGTGTTGAGTACCTCGACGTCGGACGGCGATATGACGGTCTGGCCCACGGTGACGCTGGTGCGGTCCCTGGCGAAGCCTGAACCGAAGACCCAGATCTCCTCCCCTCCGGTCGCAGCCGTTTCGTCCGGGTCGATCTCCTCGACGACGGGCTTCTCGGGCGCAGGCTGGTTGTAAGTGAACTCGAGGCCGCCCGTCGTCCCTGAAGAGGTTGTCGCCGTCACCAGTGCCGTGCCGGCAGGGTTCGCCGGAGTGGTGAAGGTGAGCTCACTGTCTGACAGAACGACGACGTCGGTAGCTGTGGTCCCGCCCACAGCCACCTTTGTACCGGCCGTGAAGCCGGAGCCGCGAAGGGTCACGGTGTCCCCACCGGTGCTCACACCGTTGGTCGGCGTCAGCTCCTGGGCCGTTGGCGCCGGCGGTGCGTCCAGACGCTCGCAGCTCACGTCACCGATGGTGACGTTGCCCAACCAGATCGCCGCGACCATCCCAACGCCGGGAACCGTTCCCTTGAGCGTGAGGTTGACTGTGACACCGGTGGCTTTCGCTGATGAAGCATTGTGGGTGTTGGTTCCGGGCCGTACCTTGGCTAAGATCTCGGCGCTGGTCATCCCGGGAACGGTCGCTGGGGTGGACACCTGCAAACCTTCGGGTGCAATTTCGTCCAGGTCAACCGGTGTTCCCAGCACGGCCACGTCCTGCGAATCCGTCTCTGCTACGGGGAGGGCGCCAGGTAGACAGTCCGCTGAGGAGGACACCTGCTTTGCCTCAACCGCTTGAACACCGAGCACCGACACAGAAAGGTCATCGACCAGTGCAGAACTGGATGTTCCCGCTGCGCCGGACGCGGTGGACAGCTCGGCGGCGCCGGCCACGCTCGCGCCCGTCAAGGCACCGAGATGGGCTGAGAGGTCGGGAATAGCCGTCTCTCCGGGCGGGCCCTCCGCTGCCGCAATAGCGTCAACGTCCAGCAGGTTCGCGCCGAGGAGCTCCAGGGACAACTCCATATTCACCGCTGACGCGGTCGCGTCACCCGGTGCGGCGAGCGCCGGCGTCGCGACGACGGCGCTACCGCCGATAGCAAGAGCCGACGCAATTGCGGTAGCCCTCGCAGTGCTCCATCTCGGGGACATGTTCACACTCCTATGCAGTCCGGACAGCCGCATCGGCATGCCGCCACAGGTGGCGGGACGTTGCACGACTGTCGTGCTGCTGCAACGGTAGGGATACGACCTTGGGAACAGGTTGAGCTCGTTTCCCGAAGGTGCGCGGTTCTGCGTATGGTGGGTCACACCGTGTAACCGCGGTAGTCCACCCCCAACTCCCGGAGGCACCACCTTGCCAGGTATGAACCTGACGCGGGACGAAGCACGCCAGCGCGCGGCCACAGTCAGCGTCCACAGCTATGCCATCAACCTCGACCTGACCCGCGGCGACTCGGTTTTCCGATCGACCACCGTGGTGTCCTTCGACGCCGAGCAGGGTTCTTCCACCTTCATTGACGCCGTCACCGAATCCGTCCACCGCGTGACGCTCAACGGTGTGGACCTGGACGTCGGGTCCGTCGCCGACGGCATCCGGATCCGTCTGGATAATCTTGCTGCGTCCAACGAGCTGGTTGTCGATGCGGACATGCTTTACATGAATACCGGCGAGGGCCTGCACCGCTTTGTTGATCCTGTTGACAACGAGGTCTACCTCTATACCCAGTTTGAGGTCCCGGACTCCCGCCGCGTCTTCGCCGTCTTTGAGCAGCCGGATCTCAAGGCGACGTTCCGCTTCACCGTGACGGCGCCGTCACACTGGGATGTCATCTCCAACTCCCCCACTCCCCAGCCTGTCGCTGCGAGCTCAGCGGACGACGGCAGCACCAGTTCCACGTGGGCGTTCGAACCGACTCCGGTGCTCTCCTCCTACGTCACTGCGCTGATCGCGGGACCGTACCAGTCCGTACGCAGCGAGCTGACAAGCTCCGATGGACGCACTATCCCCTTGGGTGTTTTCGCCCGCAAGTCGCTCATGCAGCACCTCGACGCCGAGAACGTATTCGAATTGACCCGCCAGGGCTTCGAGTTCTTCGAAGCCCAGTTCGGCACGCCCTATCCGTTTGAGAAGTACGATCAGCTGTTCGTGCCGGAGTTCAACGCCGGAGCGATGGAAAACGCCGGCGCGGTGACCTTCCTGGAGAGCTACGTCTTCCGCTCGCGGGTTACAGATGCAACCGTCGAGCGCCGGGCGATCACCATCCTGCACGAGCTTGCGCACATGTGGTTCGGTGACCTGGTGACCATGCGCTGGTGGAATGACCTCTGGCTGAATGAGTCCTTCGCCGAATTCATGTCCACCCTTGCCGCCGCAGAGGCAACCAGGTTCACGCAGTCGTGGACCACGTTCGCATCCCTCGAGAAGGCCTGGGCATACCGTCAGGACCAGCTCCCCTCCACGCACCCCATCGTGGCCCCGATCAATGACCTGGAGGATGTGCAGGTCAACTTCGACGGGATCACCTATGCCAAGGGCGCTTCGGTCCTCAAACAGCTTGTGGCCTGGGTGGGGCAGGACAAGTTCATGGAGGGCGTACGCGAATACTTCGGCAAGCATGCCTGGTCCAACACCGAGCTCTCCGACCTACTCGTCGAGCTTGAAAGGGCAAGCGGCCGCGACCTCACGGAGTGGTCGACCCAGTGGCTGGAGACAGCCGGTGTGAACACCCTCCGCCCGGAGATCGAGTGGAACGACGACGGCGCCATCACCTCGTTCGCTGTCCTCCAATCCGCCATCGCCGAGCATCCAACGATCCGTTCACACCGGTTGGGGATTGGATTCTACGACCTGTCAGAGGACGGGAAGCTTGAGCGCTCCCACCGGGTGGAGCTCGATGTTGCGGGTGAACACACGGATGTCGAGGAACTGGTCGGCATGCAGCGGCCCGACCTGGTGCTCCTCAATGACGATGATCTCGCCTACGCCAAGATTCGCCTTGACGATCGGTCACTGCGCACGGCCACCCGTCATCTGAAGAATTTCAGCGCGTCCCTGCCTCGCACCCTGGTGTGGGCTTCTGCGTGGGACGCCGCCAGGGACGGCGAAACTCCCGCCCGCAACTACGTTGAGCTGATTCTCCAAAACATCGCCTCGGAATCCGACTCCTCGGTGGTTCTGGTACTCCTGCGGCAACTCGCGACCACGCTGACGTTCTACGTGAACCCTGAAGATCGTCAAGCCATGGAAATAGCTGCAGCAGACAGCCTGTGGGAGTTGGTGGAAGGCGCCGACGCCGGCTCGGACTCGCAGCTGCAGTTCGTGAAGGCCTTCGCTGTGCATGCTCAGACCGATCCGCAACTGGACATCGTAGAGAAAATTCTCGATGGCTCCGGTGCGCCGGAAGGACTCTCAGTTGATGCCGACCTGCGTTGGGAGCTCTTGACCAGTCTCGTGGCGGGTGGCCGAAAGACGCAGCAGGACATCGACGCCGAGCTCGAACGGGATGCCACCGCTACCGGCGCGCTTGCCGCCGCGCAGGCCAAGGCCGCAATTCCTACAGCGGAGGCCAAACAAGAGGCCTGGGCGGCCGTCGTCGAACGCTCCGATATGCCGAACGCTGCACAGCGTTCAGCGATCAACGGCTTCACCCGCGTCCACGACACGGCCCTTCTGGAGCCTTTCGCGGCGAAGTACTTCGCCGCGGCCAAAGAAATCTGGGCGAATCGCACGCATGAGATCGCTCAGCAGATCATCGTCGGGCTCTACCCCTCCCGCCTGACAACCCAGGCGACCCTGGATGCGACCGATGACTTCCTGGCCACACTGGACTCGGATCTGGCTTCCCTCCGTCGGCTCACCCTGGAGAACCGCGACGGCGTAGCAAGGGCGCTCAGGGCTCAGGCGGCAGACAAGTAGCAGCCCACCAGCTGGCCCGGAAATGCACACCTGCACGTCCGGGCCAACGGGTGTACTTTGTGCCTATGAACCTCTCTGAGCATCACTATCGTGTCAGTGTGGTGTGGACCGGAAATCATGGCGAAGGTACGGCCACGTACCGGTCCTACTCCCGGGACCACGAGGTGTCCTCGCCAGGCGTGCCGGTGATCCTCGGGTCAGCGGACGCGACCTTCCATGGCAATCCCGAACGCTGGAACCCGGAGCAGCTCCTCCTCGCCGCACTCTCGCAGTGCCACATGATGTCCTATCTGCACATGGCGGTGAAACACAGCATCATCGTGACCGCCTACGAGGACGCCGCCGAAGGCACCATGCGGCTCAACCCCGACGGCAGTGGCCAGTTCACCAGCGTGACGCTCAGGCCCCGCGTCACTATTACGGACAAGAAGGCCAAGCGCACGGCGCAGTCAATCCACAGCGCAGCTGCTGCTGCCTGCTTCATCGGACGGTCGGTCAACTTCCCCGTCCTGCACGAGCCTGTTGTGACGGTCGGTGCTGCCGCAGGGCCACTTGCTGAGCCTCCTCATGCGATGACGACAGCCTGATCCAAAGCCCGGGAAAGGCAAACCGCCCAGGACAGGAATGCGACTGCGCCCACCCTGCGACGGTAACCTTGAGCTGCCTCCCACGTACCGTGACCTCCCCCGTACGTGAGCGCACTCAATGAAAGGTGTCCCCATGCAGTTCCTTGACCAGCTCGGTTACGGCGGTAACATCATCGCCGCCGTGCTGATCCTGCTGGCCGCGCTCGTACTGTGGCTGATATTGCGTGTGCTGATCAACCGCATGGTTCAGCGCGTGCAAAACGGGTATGACATGTTCAAGAAGCCGCATTTCCGGTGGGCTCAGCCGGTGTTGCGGACGCTGGATCACAAGCGCCGTGTCCAGAGGGCTGAAACGATCGGTGCGCTCCTGCGCAGTGCCACCGCGGTAACGATCGCGCTCATTGCGCTGATGACCGCGATTGAGCAGCTCGGAGTCAATATTGGCCCAATCCTCGCAAGTGTGGGGATCGTCGGTATAGCCATTGGTTTCGGAGCCCGGGAAGTTATCCGGGATGCTTTCCTCGGGTTCTTCATCACCATCGAGGATCAGTACGGCATCGGAGATGTCATTGAAGTGGGCGACACCGTCGGGGTCGTGCAGTCGGTCGGACTTCGGATAACCCGCATGGTGGATGAGAACGGAGCAATCTGGTACATCCGCAACGGTGACATTATGAAGGTAGGCAACAGATCCCAGGGGAACTACGTCCCACCCGCGACCGACGACGAAAAAATGGAAAAAAGCCAATGAGCAGTGAAACACCCGGCCCCATCCCTATCCCGTCCCGATTCGGTGAACCCATCGCGCGCTTGACGCCGGTGGGTCCGCGGTTCGACCAGCCTTCCTACACGGACAACTTCTACGAAGCCGTTGGCGGACACGACACATTCGTTCGCCTCGTTGATGCGTTCTACGACGGCGTGGCATCGGATGAACTACTGCGCCCCATGTACCCGGAGGAGGACCTGGGCCCCGCCAAGGAGCGCCTCCTGCTCTTCCTGGAGCAATACTGGGGAGGCCCGAGAACGTACGGTGAGACTCGCGGCCATCCGCGTCTGCGGATGCGCCACCAGCCGTTCCGCGTGACTCCGGCTGCTCGTGACCGCTGGCTGGTGCACATGCGGAACGCGCTTGATTCCCTCGAGCTCTCGCCCCTGCACGAATCAACGCTGTGGGACTACCTTGAACGGGCTGCGCACTCCATGGTCAACTCTGCCTGATCAGTTCCACGGCTGCTGACTCTCAAAGAACGGCAGCCTGTCGGACGAGGACGTGTCCGCTCCCGGTGCTGAGCCGCGTCCAGCGGCCATTTGTGAATACGCCTGCCTGCTCCCCCGGTACCAGAAACCCGAGAGCGAAACCTCCGAAGGCAGCGCCCGCCGGCAGATTCGGCGGGGCTCCTTCGATGGGCCGTCCCCAGATGATTCCGCGGGCGTTGTTGACTACGATGGCTCCCGGCGACTCCGGCACGGATTCAGCAACTTCCCGGATGCCGTCAGAGGCCGCGGCGAGCAATTGGTCCGATGGAATTGTGCCCTCGGGCCGCCAGCCCGACCGCGGCGGCAGGACCCCTGCCCAGATTTCGGTGACCGTTGTCGGTGGGACCGGCAGGACGACGTCGTTATCCCCCATATGGGCCAGGCGGTCCGACACTGAGGCAAGCGCCACCGTTGTATCGAGTTGCGCCGTTTCGCGAAGCGGCATGGTCCGCAGCCCGAGCACCGTGGGCGTCGCCTCCCCGAGGACCCGCGGAGCGAGGATGCATACGTACGCAGCAAGGACGTTCCCGATGGCCTGCAGCCGCACCGCACCATCCTGGGCGGCGCGGGCGCGACCGACATATGTGCGCAGGTCCAGCATCACCTGGGGTTCGGCAACGGTCAGTTCTCGGGCCATCGTGGAGGAGTGGGACATGGTGCAATACTCTCATCTGCGCGCCAGCCCCTTCCATTTCCGTAATGTTCAGGGCGACAGCGGTTGCGGTCAGATAATGCGGCACAGACACCGGTCAGTTGAGGCAGCAAGCCGCGCAGTCTAATGTCGGTCATGGTTCCCCTGACGGCGCTTCGCCGGATAAGCCCGGAGCCGTCCAGGGACACCGCCCGCAATACAAGGAGCCAATCATCACCATGTCCGCGCAACCCGTGCAGGATCCCACCGCCGCCCTCGTCAGCCTCCTCGACCTGGACAGTGCCGCCGGAGCCCAGACGGATGAGGAAATCTACGTCGCGACGCCGGTGAAACAGCCGGGCAAGCGGGTCTTCGGAGGGCAGGTACTCGCCCAGGCCCTCATTGCCGCAATTCGAACCGTGGAACCAGTGCGCTCCGTACACTCGATGCACGGCTACTTCCTCAGGGCCGGTGATGCCGATCTTCCCATCACCTTCGGCGTGCAGCGGCTGCGCGATGGGCGCTCATTCTCGGCGCGGAGGGTCCACGCTTACCAGAACGGCGTACCGATCCTGTCCATGATCGCGTCCTTCCAGCAGCCGGACGAAGGCATCACCCACCAGGAAGCCATGCCGTCAGGCCTTCCCGATCCGGAATCGCTCCCCTCCACCGCGGACCTGCTGGGCCGGTTCGATCATCCGGTCGCGCAGGCGTGGGCTTATGACCGCCCGTTCGACATCCGCCATATCGACTCTCCCCTCTATGTCGAGAACTCCGGCTCCAGGGAACCGGTCAACGCCGTCTGGATGAAGACCTTCGGCTCGATGCCCGCAGATCCCGCGATGCATCAGGCCGCTCTGGCCTACGCGAGTGATTACACCCTGCTCGAATCGATCCTGCGTCCCCACGGGCTCACCTGGATACAACCGGGAATGAGCGTGGCGAGCCTCGACCACGCCATGTGGTGGCATCGCCCGGTCAGTGTCGACGAGTGGCTGTTATACGTTCAGGCCTCGCCGAGTGCGTCGGGGGCCCGTGGACTGGCGCTGGGGAAGATCTACAACCGGGCCGGGGACCTGGTGGCAACCGTTGCGCAGGAGGGGATGATCCGTGTGCCCGACGACGCCGGCAGCCGCCTCAAGGGCGCAGTACAGAAAAAGCTGATGGACCAGAAGATGCGTCGCTGGAAGAACTGATAAGGGTCGCCGGAGAACTGATGAAGGGAGCGTGCTGAATGCACGCTCCCTTCATCAGTGGCTTACCGGTTCTATCTGTGGCTTACCTGACGGCGAAAGACTTAGTCGCGGGTAAGACGCCGGTGGGTCACCCGGTGCGGCTTGGCTGCTTCGGGGCCGAGACGCTCGATCTTGTTTTCCTCATACGCTTCGAAGTTACCCTCAAACCAGTACCAGCTCGCCGGGTCTTCCTCAGTGCCTTCGTAGGAGAGGATGTGGGTGGCTACCCGGTCGAGGAACCACCGGTCGTGGGACACCACGACTGCGCAACCGGGGAACTCAAGCAGCGCGTTCTCGAGGCTGGAGAGTGTCTCCACGTCCAGGTCATTGGTGGGCTCGTCGAGGAGCAGCAGGTTGCCGCCCTGCTTGAGGGTCAACGCGAGGTTCAGACGGTTGCGCTCACCACCTGAAAGCACTCCTGCTTTCTTCTGCTGATCGGGTCCCTTGAAGCCAAACGCGGAGACGTACGCACGGGATGGCATTTCAACCTGACCGACCTGGATGTAGTCCAGTCCGTCCGATACCACTTCCCACAGTGACTTATTGGGGTCGATCCCACCACGCGACTGGTCAACATAGGAGATCTTGACCGAATCACCGATCCGCAGTTCCCCGTCGTCGAGCGGTTCAAGTCCAACGATGGTTTTGAAGAGCGTGGTTTTGCCGACGCCGTTGGGCCCGATGACTCCAACGATGCCGTTTCGGGGCAACGAGAAGGACAGGTCGTCGATGAGGATGCGGTCGTCATAGCCCTTCTGGAGATCGTGTGCCTCGATGACCTGGCTGCCGAGACGGGGGCCAGGCGGGATCTGGATCTCCTCGAAGTCCAGCTTCCTGGTCCGCTCCGCTTCGGATGCCATTTCCTCGTAGCGGGCCAGGCGGGCCTTGGATTTGGTCTGACGGCCCTTGGCGTTGGAACGCACCCACTCGAGCTCTTCCGAGAGCCTCTTGGAAAGCTTCTGGTCCTTCTTGCCCTGAATCTCGAGGCGGGCGCGCTTCTTCTCAAGGTAGGTCGAGTAGTTGCCCTCGTAGGGGTACAGATGTCCGCGGTCCACTTCAGCGATCCACTCGGCTACATGGTCAAGGAAGTACCGGTCGTGGGTAACGGCCAGTACGGCGCCCGGATACGCGGACAGATGCTGCTCGAGCCACAGTACGCTCTCGGCGTCGAGGTGGTTGGTAGGTTCGTCAAGCAGCAATAGATCGGGCTTCTGGAGCAACAGCTTGCAGAGTGCAACCCGGCGTCGCTCTCCGCCGGAAAGGATGGATACATCAGTTTCCGGCGGCGGACAACGGAGGGCGTCCATTGCCTGCTCAAGCTGCGAGTCAAGGTCCCACGCATCGGCAGTGTCGATGGCTTCCTGTAGCTTGCCCATCTCGTCCAACAACTTGTCATAGTCGGCGTCCGGGTTAGCCATTTCCTCGGAGATCTCGTTGAAGCGCTGGATCTTGCCGTAGATCTCGCCAACGCCTTCCTGAACGTTGCCGAGGACCGTCTTTTCCTCGTTCAGGGGCGGTTCCTGAAGGAGTATGCCCACGGTGTAACCGGGACTGAGCCTTGCCTCTCCATTCGAGGGAGTGTCCAAACCTGCCATGATCTTGAGGATGGTGGACTTACCCGCACCATTCGGCCCCACCACGCCAATCTTGGCGCCGGGGTAAAAGGACATGGTCACGTCGTCGAGAATTACTTTGTCGCCAACAGCCTTGCGGGCCTTGGTCATTGTGTAGATAAATTCCGCCATAGGACAAGGCTAGTGCGTGGAGACCTCCAGAACATATTCGGGCGTCGCAGGATAAGCCGCCCGTCCGGTTACCTCTGGTCTCCTACGAAGCACCGTCCGTCGGAAAGTGCAGGAAGTTGCGTCGCTGTTGCGGTGCCGTCACGAACGTGCCCGAAGACGCATGTCTCCCCGACGGGCACGGCCGCGGTCATCGCGTCCACTTCCAGGCCGGTCGGAGTGGTGTCTATGGATACCTCAACGGAGTCAGCATCGACGCCCGCCGACTCGAAGGCAGCCCGCAGTGCTTCTGCGTCCGGCTTGCTTGTCTCGGCTGCCAGCGAGTTCAGGGCGTCGGCGATGCGGGAGGTAACGGCGTCTGCCGTGGAAGCAACCGACGGCAGAGTCGATGCTGCAGGATCAGGGCCTGGCGTTGCCGGCGACACCGTTGACGCAAGGGTTTGGATCCCGACAGAGGCGGCCCCACATCCGCTGATCACGAGGGGGATCAGTGCGGGGAGGAGCCACAACGCCACGACCGTATGTTTCCCTCTGGTTTCGGTCTCCGGCCGTGTCCGATATCCCCGCATGACCCAATTCTGACACGGCACCGGCGGCGGCAAGGCCTAGAAGGGCGCCGTAACCAGCTCGTCGTCCGCACCGGACTCGGCATCGGGATCCGGATCGGGGTCGGACTGGCTCTCCGGTGACTCAGCAGCTGTGCCGGGAGCGCCAAAACCTGGCGGCAGTTCACCCGTGCCGTAGTCGACGCCCGAGAATCCGTCATCAGTCCCTGTCTGCATCGAGGGGTCGTTACGGTCGGCGCTGGAACGCCTGAAACTCGCCGTCCCGAACAACAGATCATGCCCGGCGGAGTCGGCGTCAATCTCCACCGTGGTGCCGCTCTTTCCTTCATCATTGACCCAGGCTCTGACCCGGAGCCTGCCGGTCACGATGACGCGATCACCCTTCTGCAAACTGACTCCGGCATTTGTGGCCAACTGCCGGAACATCGAAACGGAATACCAGTTGGTGTCACCATCCACCCAGGTGTTGGCCTTCTTATCGAAGTACCTGGCGGAGCTGCCGAGCCTGAACTTGGTGATCGGCAGTCCGCTGCTTGCCACGGAACACTTGACATCGGTGCCGACAAAACCACGAATCGTCACATAGTTGCTCATCGTTCTTTCCCTTCAGATGTTTGAGGACCGACGCCGGCGCATCGGCTAGCTCAAGTCTCTGACGGGGTGTGAACCGTGTGATCGTTGTCCGTGGCTATGTGGGCAACCGCAGTGAAATTTGTCGGCTGTGGAGGAGATAACGCAGACTAAGAACCGCTAAACTTGTGTGGGCGCTTCGCCCGCCCAGGCCCCCGTAGCTCAATGGATAGAGCAACGGCCTTCTAATCCGTAGGTTGCGCGTTCGAGTCGCGCCGGGGGCACAGAATCACCCGGGGAATGTCACTCGCAGTTCAAGATAGTGCTGACCGGAAACGTCCTGCGAGTACTCCACGCGGCCGGCGATCCCTTCCAGGTCCCCTGTCCCGGACCCTGGAATGACATGTCCCGAACTGGCCGCTGCGCTTCCTTCCGCGAGCCCCCAGTGCTGCACGATCATGCTCCCGCGTCGGCCAAGGATGCTCCCGGTGAAAACCTCCGACGCCACATAACCGGCTCCGCGGTTATTTCCTGCCATGAGCAACTCGGCCACGGAGGACCCCTCAATGTCCCCGACGAATTCTTTCGTTGCGCTAACCCGCGTCAGTTCGCTGTCGACTCCGTCAACCGAATACGACTCAGGTTCCCAGTGCGAGATGTCGAATGCTGCCCGTATGACTTGTTCCTGCAGTTCGCTCATCCCACCAGTATCGCCCCATCGAGCGCCCTTCGCATGTTCGCGAAACCGCTGTCTATCGGCTAAGAGGGACCTGATCCGGTGTGCGCGGCCCCCGGAAAAGCGTCTTGGTCCGGGGGTCGAGCACCACGAGGTAGGTTGCGAATGCGACTCCGACCACGGCGGCAAGCTGCCGTGCAGTGTGCAGGCTCAACTCGATGTAGGGGAAGATATCCAGCTGATCCGAGATCGCATAGATCATGAAGAAGGACACGGCGAAGTACAGGATCTTGACCTGCCAGTCGTCCCGGATACCGGTCACCGCGAACAGCGGAATCAACCAGACGACGTACCAGGACTGGATCATCGGCGCCAGGAGCACGACGGCGGAAAGGGCCAGCGCCAGCCGGCGCACCAGGTGGGCGTAATCACCTTTGAAGATGAACCATGTGATGAGGACGAGCGATACCAGGGTGCCGGTGGTGTGGACGACGTCTGCCCAGGACCAGCCATCGAATCCGAGCGCGTCACCGGTGATGGCAACAACCATCCCGAGGAAACCGACGGGCGCGTACCATATCCACACGCTTCCGGGAGTGCTGAGCGCACCGACCCAGCCGAACCCGAACCCGTTCATGATCCCAAGGACCCACAGGATGCCAAGCGACAACCCCGCCGTAATTGCCCAGTACAAGATTTTCCGGGGCCAGCTCGCACCGCGACCTGCCCACATCAAGCCGATGAAGGGCAGGAAAATCAAGGTTATGGGCTTGATGCCGATGGAGAGTGTGACGAGGAGGATCGCCACAACGTACCGCCCTCTGGCAGCCACATAGAGCGCGGCCAGCGCGAGACCCACCATGAGGGAGTCGTTATGGATGCTGGCCACGAAGTTGGTGAGGAACAGCGGGTTCGCCACGGTCAGCCACAGCGCCCGGTTGGGGTTGATGTTGTGCAGTTCGGCCAGCCGTGGCACGTAGTACACGCACAATACGACGCCCACGATTGCGAGAAGACGGAAAAGCAGGATCGACAGGTCCGGCTGGCCACCAGTGAGGCGCACGACACCCTCTTCCAGCCAAAGGAAGATGGGACCGTACGGTGTGGGACTCTGCGCCCACAGATCGTCTGCTCCGATCTGCAGGTAGTTGGAAATCTGCGAATAGCCGTCCTTGTAAGGGTTGAGTCCGCCGACCATGACCCGGCCCTGAGCGATGTAGGCGAAAACGTCCCGACTGAACAGTGGCAGTGCAAAGCACATCGGCGCGGCCCACGCCAAGGTGGCCGTCAGGATTGTCCGTCTCGACTCGGGGCCCCATCCCTGCAGGCGCTGGCCGAGTCGCAGCCACGCTCGAACGAGGAGCATCCCACCAAGTGCCAGTAGAAGGACGGAGAGCACAGCGCCAACGGGTTCAAACCGCAACCAGATGATCACCGGCACCTGGCGGAGTTCGCGGGACGCGAGCGAGAGCCAACCCACGCCGAAAGATCCCACGAGCATGAGCATGGACCCGACGAACCCCTGGATGATTGCTATCCGGGGACGCCCGATGTGCGCAGTTGCAACAGAAGCAGGCGCAGGGGCGGTCATTGCAGGGGGATCCGATCGTCGGTCTGACACGGGCGGTGATGGGGATCGAGGTCGCTCGATTTTACCATTTGAGCAGCTGCAAACCGCCGGGTTGCAGGTTGCGGCAGGGCCGGGGGGTTCGGACCTCACGAGCCTGGTCCGGCTCCCGACTGCGAATAACCCGGTACATTTGTCGGGTGCCGATAACAAGTGAACCCATCGTCTGGATCGACTGTGAAATGACGGGTTTGGATCCTGTCGCGGACGCCCTGATCGAGGTGGCGGTCATCGTCACTGACTCCGAACTCAACATCCTGGGCGAGGGTGTCGACGTCGTTATTGCACCGCCGCCAGGCGCGCTCGAATCCATGGGCGATTTCGTTCGCAACATGCACACCGTCTCCGGCCTGCTCGAAGAGCTCCCGCAGGGAGTGACGATGCAGGAGGCGCAGGACCGCGTGCTCGAGTACATCACTGCGCACGTCCCGGAACCACGGCGTGCGCAGCTGGGCGGAAACTCGGTGGGAACCGACAGAGTGTTCCTTGCCCGCGACATGCCCGCCGTGGTGGAGCACCTGCACTACCGGGTGGTGGATGTGTCAACGATCAAGGAGTTGGCTCGGCGCTGGTATCCCCGCGCCTATTTCCAGGCGCCGGAGAAGAGCGGGAACCACCGTGCGCTTGGAGACATCAGGGACTCCATCCGTGAATTGCAGTACTACCGCAGCACCATCTTTGTCCCTGGCCCCGGACCGGATTCGGAGACCAGCAGGGCAGCAGCGCGGGATCTGCTCGCCGGAAGCTGAGCCGCTGCGCGGGCCGCCGAGCCCTGTGTCGGGGGCGGCGGAAAAAGTGCGCAAAAATGTGTGTAGAATTGTCTGCGCTGCCTCGTTCAGCCCCAGTAAGCCCGCTTCCCAGCAGGTGACGCGCGGGCCGGTTACTCGAGGCGCATGGTGGGTATAGCTCAGTTGGCAGAGCGCCTGGTTGTGGTCCAGGAGGTCGCGGGTTCAAACCCCGTTACTCACCCCATTGGCCCGCCGGCAGTAGCCGCAGGCTTCGGTGGCCGCCCTGGATGTTCGGGGCGGCCATTGGTTTTTCTTCGGTCTGTTCCGGCGTGCGGAACGAAGCCTCATCAGAAGGGAAAGCTGCATGAAACGCACTCTGTTCGAGGAAGACCACGAACTCTTCCGCGAAGTAGCGCAGGAGTTCAACTCACGTGAGGTCGCGCCGAACTATGCGCAGTGGGACCGTGAGCACATGATGCCGCGTACCATGTGGAGCGCCGCCGGAGAACAGGGGCTGCTGGGCCTGGCTGTGCCTGAGGAGTTCGGCGGAGCCGGGATGCCGGATTACCGTTTCCGCGTAGTCCTTGATGAAGAGTTCGCCCGCGCCAACCACCTGGCAACCGGGTTGGCTTTCCATCTGCACGACGACCTGGTCCTCCCCCATTTGCTTGCCTACGGATCTGACGAGCTGAAGCAGAACTGGTTGCCCGGCATGGTCACCGGTGAGAAAGTCACGTCAGTGGCATGGACCGAGCCCGGTGCCGGGAGCGATCTGCGCGGCGTGCGCACCAAGGCGGTACGAGACGGCGACGGTTGGCTGATCAGCGGACAAAAAACGTTCATCGGTAACGGCATCAGCGGTGATGCCTCCCTGGTTCTCGCCCGCACTGACGGCTCCACCGGGCGGGGTGGCGGCGAATCCTTCTCCATGTTCATGGTGGAAAAGGGCCAGGGTTACGAAACCGGCAAGCAGCTCGACAAAATGGGGCTGAAGGCTTCCGACACGGCTGAGCTTTTCTTCGACAACGTGCGGGTACCTGAGGCCAACCTCGTGGGCGAGGTAGGGCAGGGACTGCGGTACGTCACCGAGCAGCTGCCGCAGGGACGTCTGGCCATCGCCGTCGCATCCTCGGCTGTCGGGCGAACAATGTATGAGGCAACCGTTCGGTACACCAGGGAGCGCAACGCCTTCGGCGAGCGTGTCATCGACTTCCAGAACACCCGATTCGAACTCGCGGACATCCTGACCGAGGTTGAGGTCATGGAGACCTACGTCGACCGGGCCGTCCTGGCCTTCAATGAGGGAGCGCTCGACGCCGTCAGTGCCGCCAGGGTCAAATTGTGGGCCAGCGAACGGGTGAAGTCGATCACCGATCGTTGCCTGCAGCTGCACGGAGGCTATGGCTACATTCTGGAATACCCTGTTGCACAGGCGTTCCTGGCCGTCCGCCTCCTGAGCATCTTCGGCGGCACCAGCGAAATCATGCGTGAAACCATCGGCCGCAACATCGACCGCTAAGCCCGGAGCAAGGAAGAGTTCCCCATGCCTGTTCGCCCTATCACCATCGCCGGCGAGCCCGTGCTACACCGGCGGGCCGTCGACGTCGAACTATTCGATGATGGGCTGCGCTCCCTCATTTCGGACATGTACGAGACGATGGACGAGGCCAATGGAGTGGGCCTCGCGGCCCCGCAGATCGGCGTCGGCCTGCGTATCTTCGTGTACGGAATGGCGAACGACGACGACGTGCCGCCCCGTGGGGTTCTGGTGAACCCCACCCTGGTCACCTCGAAGGTCTCGGGAGCTGAGCCGGATGAAGAAGAATCAGAAGGGTGCCTCTCCTTTCCCGGTGAGGCATTTCCGCTCAAGCGCGCGGAGTGGGTCAAGGTGAACGGTTATGACGGCGATGGCACCCCGGTCGAATTCGAGGCGACCGGATGGTTCGCCCGCTGCATGCAGCACGAGTTCGACCACCTGAACGGCACGCTGTACGTGGATCGCCTCAATCCCCGGTACGCCCGCAAGGCAAAGAAGGCCGTCAAGGTGAACGGCTGGGGTCAGCCGGGACTGACCTGGATGCCGGGTGTGGATCCGGATCCATTCGGCCACTAAGCAGCCGGCATCGGCTCGCGGTCAAGGTCTTCCAAGCGCTGAACCGACCGCAATGGTCCGAGAAGCGCAATGAGCGGTGCTGTGGCCGCCAGCAGGACACCTACCCGGACCGCAGGGGTGATGCCCAGCGTCTCGGCGAGAATCCCGCCAAGGATGCTGGCTATGCCCAGCATCCCCCAGCTGACCATCCTTGTCGCCGCTCCCAGTCTGCCCATCATAGCCGGCGGGCAGACACGCTGACGGAAGCTCGTACCGACGACGATGTTCAGCGCAATCGAGACCCCCATGACGAACATCCCGATTAGCCCAAAGATCATCCCCGACCCGGGTGTCATAACGAGCAGCGATGCGTAGCCCAACACTCCGGGAACCATCGACCAACGCCACACCGGGCCGGACCCCAGCCGCTCAGTAAGCCGTTTGGCGCCGAAACCGCCGACTGCCCCACCCACGGACGTTGCAGCCATCAACAGGCCCAGCCAAATCTCCGACTCCCCCAGTACCCGCATCACCAGCAGCACCATCAGTGAAGCGACCATGCTGCCGCCAAGGTTCCACAGCGCCGCGTTGAAGAGGATTGCCCGCAGCGGGGCTGTACTGAAGGTGTAGCGCAGCCCATCCATCATGTCTGCAAAGATGCGTCGCTCCCCCTGAGCTACTGTCCTTTCCTGGATCTGAAGGGAGGATACTGCAGCCAGGGAGGCAAGAGACGCTCCCACCTG
This sequence comes from Arthrobacter sp. M71 S08, assembly GCF_059089725.1. NCBI lineage: Bacteria > Bacillati > Actinomycetota > Actinomycetes > Micrococcales > Micrococcaceae > Arthrobacter > Arthrobacter sp. M71 S08. The sequence continues at coordinate 17,557 of NZ_JBNHEY010000009.1, forward strand.
CACCAGGAGCGTGTTGGAGGCTCCCAGGGCAACCGTGAGCCACCCGCTGATGCCCCGCCCGGCCGCATCCGCGGAGGCTCCGGATGCCGTAATGATGCCGTTCCCCTCGACCAGTTCATCTCCGGTCAGGGCCTGCTGCACCAGGACCTGGTCTGCCAGGCTGAAGAACACCGACGACAACCCGGCGATGAAGGCCACGATGAATAGCTGGGCTACTGTGAGCATCCCGAACCAATAGGCCACGGGCAGCGTCGCAAGTGCCACTATTCGCACCACAAGCGACCAGACAATAACGGGCTTGCGCGGCCAGCGATCCACCCAGACGCCGATCGGCAGACCAAAGAGCAGCCAGGGCAGGAAGGCCATCCCCGAAAGGGCAGCCACGGCGAAGTCGCTGGCGTCAAGTTCCACCGCCGCAATGATGGGAAGAGCAACGGCGGCGACGGCCGTGCCGAACACTCCAGCCGTGGCGGATAACCACAGGGCCCTGAAGTTCGTGTTGCGACGCACCAGGGACGCGCTGGGTGCAGTCGTCTCGGCCATCCCCTCAGGGTAATGGAGCGTAATGGGTGTTAAGCCCATTTGTGGATGACCGGTCGCGAACGGACCCAGCACCCTTGACTAAACGGCAGAGCCGATGGACCATCTTGCGCCGGTGGCGCAGCCCGGATGGATGGATGGGTTGGCCGATACGCCGGGTTCTGTCCTGCCGCCCGTAAAGAGCAGCAGTGGCGGCCATCCATCTACGGACGCCGTTGCCGACGCCCTCCAGCGGCCTACCCGGACACTCGGGCGGGCAGCCCTCAATCGTGCCCTGTCTGGCCTTGCTCCGGGTGGGGTTTACCTAGCCGCTCCGGTCACCCGGTGCGCTGGTGGTCTCTTACACCGCCGTTTCACCCTTACCCCGTCTGGACGAACCATCGGGGCGGTCTCTTTTCTGTGGCACTTGCCTGCGGGTTACCCCGAGTGGGCGTTACCCACCACCCTGCCCTTCGGAGCCCGGACGTTCCTCGGGAGAAGCCAAGAACGGCTTCCCACGCGGCCGCCTGGCCAACCCATCCACAACAATTCTACGTGTCGGTTGACATGGTGCGCACCGGGACGAGCGCTGGGTCACCGCTTACTGCCCTGACGGGCACAGTAGAGTATTGAGGTGCTTATTCTGCTTCCGCCCTCTGAAGGAAAAACGGCCGCAGGAAAGGGGCGCCGGCTCGATCTCGACTCTCTGGCCTTTCCGGAGCTGACTGATGCCCGTTCCACGGTGCTCGCCGCGCTCTCGAAGGTCAGCGCACACGATGACGCTCACGCCGTCCTCGGGGTGGGAGACTCGCTGGCGGAGGAAGTGCGGCGCAACATCGAGTTGCGCGAAACTCCCGCGGCGCCCGCGCATACCGTTTATTCGGGTGTCCTGTATGACGCTCTCGGGTACCGGAGCATGACCCCCGCCCAGAAACGCAAGGCCGACGCCGCCGTCGTCGTCGTTTCGGCCCTCTGGGGCGCTCTCGGCTTCGCCGATGCCGTACCGGCCTACCGGCTGTCGATGTCCGTCGAGCTTCCCGGCATCGGAAAGCTGACCCCCTTCTGGCGCAAGCACCTGGCGGTCGTTCTGGACGAACGGGCCCGTGACTCGCTCATCGTCGACTGCCGTTCAAGCACGTACGCGACGGTGTGGGCCGGGCCACCCGAGCGGTCGGTCGCCGTCAACGTGTTTCAGGAACGGAATGGACGCCGAACCGTGGTCTCGCACTTCGCGAAACACACGCGCGGCGAGTTGGCCCATCATCTGCTGACCCGCCGGGGGAAGCAGCCTGCCTCTGCCGAACAACTGCTTCGCGCGGCATCGGAGCGGTGGACCTGCGAGCTTGTGCCCGCTACTGCGAAGAAGGCCGCCCAGCTGAATATCGTCCTCTCGGGCAGCTGACGGCCGCCGCCTCCAGCTTGGGTGCTAGGCGTCGGACCGCGCGACGAGCTCGACCTCGAACCCTTCAGCGTTCTCCAGGTACGCCGCGTAATGGTTCTGCCCGCCGGCAAAGGGATGCCTATCGCCGAACAAGAGGGTCCACCCATGGCTGGCCGCCCGACGCGCGAGCAGGTCAACTTCAGCGCGCGTGCCCGCGTTGAAGGCGAGATGGTTGACACCCTGCCGACGGCGTTCGTGCGGTCCGGGCAGGATGTCCGGCCCTGACTCGAGCACGAGGTACAAGCCATTCCCTTCCCAGCTCGCGCCGTCGTTCCAGGTGTCCTTCAATACAAAACCCAGCCGTTCGAACAGCCAGCCCATGCTGTTGCGCGCGGAGTCCAGGTCTTTGACCCAGACCTCAACGTGATGGAGCGTTCCGGTAGGCACACGAGGAGGATCGACGACGGCGGCCTCCACGCTCGTCCGGGCAGCCGGCTTGGCTGCCACGGCCTTTTTTGGCTTCCATTCCACGCCCGCCATGCCGGCGTCCATGGCTTCATTGGACAGCCTGTCGGCGTCCTTGTTGCGTTCGCGGGGAATCCATTCGTACCGTACACGGCGGGGATCCACGATGCGGCGGGCTTGCCCTGCCAGTTTCTGCATGTCCGCATGCTTAATCTTCCAGCGCCCGCTCATTTGCTCGACAACGAGCTTTGAGTCCATCTTGACGAGGATCCGGCAGTGCGGATCGATCTCATTCACGAGTTCCAGGCCGGCGAGAAGTCCGGAATACTCCGCGACGTTGTTGGAGGCGATCCCGACGTAACCGGCCTTCTCCACCAGAATGGCGCCGGTCTCCGGGTCACGAACCAGCGCGCCGTACCCTGCATGTCCCGGGTTCCCGCGGGAGCCGCCGTCGGCTTCGACGATGAGGAGGTCGTGGGTCGGGCGAGCGGCGCCTTCGTCCGCAGCGGAAGGGAACGCGTCGTCGAACAGGGTCACAGCGGAACCGTGCACCCCGTCAGCTTCCCCACTCGGCGGACCGCACGAGGATGCATCCGGAGTCGGGGCAGATCACAACGTCGTCGTCAGCAGCGCGGGAGATGTCAGCAAGGTCGCCGGGACTGAGCTGCAGACCTGAGCCTTCGGACCGGCCGTGGAACAGCCTGGCCGCGCCAACTCCGCGCTTGGCCAGTGTCCTGTCGTAGAGCGCAAGCAGTGCAGGCTCGAAGGAAGCGGCCAGTTCGTTGCGTGTTGCCTGGACCTCCGCTTGCTCGGCTTCAATGCGGGCCAGCTCCTCGTCGCGGGCATTTTCAAGTTCGCGGAGTTCAGCCTGAATGGACTCAGCGCGCTTCCGGGCCTCATCACGTGCTGCGCGCGCCGCTTCGACCCGCTCCATCACCTCAAGTTCGACATCTTCCAGGTCAGAGCGACGGCGGGTAAGCGAGGCGACTTCGCTCTGGAGAGCTGTCAGGTCTTTCGATGATCCGGTTCCGCTGTTCAGCCGCTGCTCGTCCCTTTCGAGCCTGGTGACAACGGCCTGGACGTCATCCTCCGCCCTTGTGAGGTCCCGCTCGGCGTCGCTGAGATTTGTGGCCGCCGTGACGTGTTCGGATTCTGCGGTTGCCACCTGGGTTGCGAGGGCCGCCAGTTCCGGGTTGGCTCTGACGGTAGCCGCCTGCCGCTGCAACTGGTTGAGCTTCGAATCATGAGCCTGCAGATCAAGAAGCCGCAGCTGTTCCGCCTGAGGTGCTTTTGCCACCGATAGTCCTCCGCCGTCGCCATATTCCGTTCTCACTACCTTATGGCACACAGGCGGGGACCCGACACGCTGGACAGGACGGTGGAGAGCTAGTTCCCGCCCGGGGTGAGCACGAAGTCCCAGGGATCGGAATTGACCGTACTGACCCGCACATCAATGGTGAAGCCCTGATCGGACAGGACGTTGGACAATGCGTTGGCGGCGGGGGTCAGCCACAGCCATTCGCTGCCGAAGTGCGAGACATCAATGAGGTAGGGGCGGCCGTTCACGGCCGCTTCCCGCGCTTCAAGGGCAGGGTGATGCCGAAGGTCGGCGGTGACATAGACGTCGGCCCGGCTCGCTCGCACCCGGTCAAAGAGGTTGTCCCCTGCTCCGCCGCATACTGCCACACGCCGGACAAGACCGTGGCGGTCGCCCGCGACGCGCATTCCACCGGCCACCGCTGGTAGCAGGCTGAAGACAAGTTCGGCGAAGTCCCCCAGCGAGGTCACATCAGCCAGGTCCCCCACACGGCCGATCCCCTCCTCGGGCAGCCCCTCCACCGATCCGGCCAGTGGCTGGACGTTGGATAAGCCGAGTGCGTCGGCGAGCACATCGGAAACGCCTCCGACGGCGCTGTCTCCGTTGGTATGCACGGTAACCAGTGCGCAGCCCGCCTCGATAAGCCGGTGCACCGCGGCACCTTTGGCATGGGTGGCCGCCACCGAGTTGACGGGTTTCAGCATGAGCGGATGGTGGGCGACAATCAGATCCGCGCCCCGTCCCACGGCATCGTCAATGACGGCCTCCGACGGGTCTACGGCGAAGACGATGGTGGAGACTTCCCGATCCGGACGGCCCACAACGAGCCCAACCGCATCCCAGTCCTCCGCAAGCGATTCGGGCCACAGCTCCTCGACCGCGAGCAGCACGTCCCCGACAGTGGGCCTCGATACACTCGCCTCGTCAGTATCTGAGGTGTGTTCTTCGTCAGCTTCCATAGCCCTAGTTCTACCAGCCTTCCATGGTGTTTCCGGGTTCAACGGCGTCCTTTCGCGATGCCCTGTATCGGCGCTCGGGAATCATCACGTCCGTTGAAGCATTGTTAAGAGGCATGATGACTTTCGTGCTGGGTGGGGGCTGCTTTTGGTGCCTCGATGCCGTCTACCAAAAGACCCGAGGCGTTACCGATGTGGTCTCCGGTTATACCGGTGGACACGACCAGGACCCGGACTACGAGTCAGTGTGCGCGGGAATCACCGGGCACGCCGAAGTTGTGGCCGTCACCTTCGACGAGACGGTTGTTCCCATTGAAGTGATCCTGGGGATCTTCTTCGCCTCGCATGATCCCACCACACTCAACCGCCAGGGTTACGACGTCGGGACCCAGTACCGCTCGTCGATGTTCTACCAGGACGTCGAGCAGAAGGAACTGTTCGAGCGCGCCATCGAGCGGCATCAGGGAGACTGGGCGAACCCGATCGTGACCGAGGTTGTGCGCCTTCCGAAGTTCTACGTAGCGGAGGAATACCACCAGAACTTCTATGCCAAGCACCCCGAGCAGGGGTACTGCCAGGTGATTATCAATCCGAAGCTTGCCAAGGCGCGGAAATATTACGCTGAATGGCTCACCGCATAGTTCTGCATGTAGTCGCTGACTAGGCTGGGCACAGTTTTGCTGCAATCCGTACGTAACCCCCAGACAGGAATCCCATGGCACCGATTTACGACGACGTCACCCAGTTGGTAGGCCGCACTCCCCTGGTGCGCCTGAACCGCCTGACCGAGGGACTGGATGCGGAGGTCGCAGTCAAACTCGAGTTCTACAACCCGGCCAACAGCGTCAAGGACCGTATCGGCGTAGCGATCATCGATGCAGCTGAGAAGGCCGGCGCACTGAAGCCCGGCGGCACCATTGTCGAGGGGACCTCGGGCAACACCGGTATCGCACTGGCCATGGTGGGCGCTGCCCGTGGCTACAAGGTTGTCCTCACGATGCCCGAAACCATGTCCACTGAACGCCGGGTCATGCTGCGGGCCTACGGTGCGGAGATCGTTCTGACCCCCGGCTCGGAGGGCATGCGCGGCGCCGTTGACCGTGCCAAGGAAATCGTTGCCTCCAGCGACAACGCCGTCTGGGCGCGCCAGTTCGCAAACGAGGCGAACCCGGCAATCCACCGAGCAACGACTGCCGAAGAAGTGTGGAATGACACCGACGGCAAGGTGGACATCTTCGTCGCCGGCGTCGGAACCGGCGGCACCGTGACCGGCGTCGGGCAGGTACTCAAGGAACGCAAGCCGGACGTCAAGATCGTCGCCGTGGAGCCGGCAGATTCCGCAATCCTCAACGGTGGAGCCCCGGGCCCACACAAGATCCAGGGGCTGGGGGCGAACTTCGTCCCCGAGATCCTCGATACCTCCATCTATGACGAAGTCATAGATGCGAGCGTGGAGGATTCCGTACGTGTGGCGCGTGCGCTCGGTACGCAGGAAGGCATCCTCGGCGGGATCTCCTCGGGAGCAATCGTCTGGGGCGCGCTGGAACTGGCCAAGCGTCCGGAGAACGCGGGTAAGCTCATCGTGGCCGTTGTCTGTGACTTCGGGGAGCGCTACATTTCCACGGTGCTTTTCGACGACATTCGGGGTTAGTCATTCCTTCAACAGAGAGTGATCTGTGAGCTTCCTAGCAAGACTGCGAGAAGACCTCGAAGCCGCCCGGGTGCATGACCCGGCTGCCCGGGGCGACGTCGAGAACAGCATTGTCTACTCAGGGCTGCACGCGATCTGGGTACACCGTCTGACGCACCGCATGTGGCAGGTTCCGGTGCTCCGGTTCCCGGCGCGTGTCCTTGCCCAGGTGGCACGGTTCGTCACCGGGATTGAGATCCACCCGGGAGCCACCATCGGCCGGCGCTTCTTCATTGACCATGGCATGGGAGTGGTCATCGGCGGCACGGCGGAAATCGGTGACGACGTCATGATGTATCAGGGCGTCACGCTCGGCGGCCGCTCCCTGGAGAAGGTCAAGCGTCATCCGACCATCGGCGACCGCGTCGCGATTGGGGCCGGCGCCAAGGTACTGGGTCCGATCACCATCGGCGCGGGGAGCGCGGTCGGTGCCAACGCCGTCGTCGTTAAGGACACGCCTCCGGACTCGATCGTCACGGGCATCCCCGCGACTTTCCGGCACCGTGACTCGGCGCGGGAGACGTTGCCTGCAGTGGATCCGGCCGAATACATCGACCCTGCCCTCTACATCTGAATTCCATTCGCGAACGCAAAAGCCCCGGCGGATTTCTTCCGCCGGGGCTTTTGCGCGTTTGTGATTCCTAGTGGGTGTCCACTGCTTCGACTTCTGAGCGGTCTTCGCCCCAGAGCGTGTGGAAGGTTCCGTCAGCGTCCACACGGTTGTAGGTGTGGGCTCCGAAGAGATCCCGGAGGCCCTGCGTCAGGGCAGCAGGGAGGCGCTTGCGGCGCAGTCCGTCGTAGTAGGCCAGCGACGAAGAGAACACCGGAACCGGGATACCCAACTGCACGGCAGTCGAAACGACACGACGCCACGCGGGAACCGCCCCGGCTATGGACTCGGCAAACGCCGGGGCCAGAAGCAGGTTGGCAGGCTTTTCGTCTGCCGCGTATGCCTTCATGATGTCGTCGAGCAGCTCGGCGCGGATGATGCAGCCGGCGCGCCAGAGAGAAGCGATCTCGTCGAGCTTGAGGTCCCAGCCGTACTCCTTGGCTGCCGCGGTGAGCATATCGATCCCCTGCGCGTAACTGACCAGCTTCGATGCGTACAGGGCCAGACGGACGTCCTCCACGAAGCCCTCGGGCAGCTCAACGGCGCCCTCGTGACCCTCGAGGATGCCCTGCGCGAGCTCTCGCTGGTCCCGCTGGGAAGAAAGTCCGCGCGCGAATACCGATTCGGCAATTCCGGAGGTCGGGCTGCCGAGCTCGAGAGCCGAAACGACGGTCCAGCGGCCGGTACCCTTCTGGCCGGCTGAATCGACGACGACGTCGACGAACGGCTTCCCCGTGCGGGTGTCAGTGTGGCCGAGCACTTCAGCGGTGATTTCGATCAGGAAGGACGAGAGGGTCCCGCTGTTCCAGTCCGTGAAGATCTTGGCCTGCTCTTCGGGCTCGATTCCCGCAGCCGTGCGAAGGACATCATAAGCTTCGCCGATGACCTGCATGTCGGCGTACTCGATGCCGTTGTGCACCATCTTGACGAAGTGTCCGGCACCGTCGGTGCCGACCCAGCGGCAGCACGGCTCACCGTTGTACTTCGCGGAGATTTTCTCGAGCATCGGACCCAGTGAGTCGTAGGATTCCCGTGAACCGCCCGGCATGATGGACGGGCCAAGAAGTGCTCCCTCCTCACCACCAGACACGCCGACGCCGACGAAGTGGAGGCTCTTCTCGGCCAGTGCCGCTTCCCGACGACGGGTATCTTCGTAGTGCGAGTTGCCTGCGTCGATGACGATGTCGCCCGGCTCCAGCAGCGGCTCGAGCTGTTCGATCACAGAGTCAACGGGTGTACCCGCCTTGACCATGATCAGGACCCGGCGGGGCTTTTCCAGCGAGTCAACGAGCTCTTGGAGCGACTCCGTCCGAATGAACTCGCCCTCGTCGCCGTGCTTCTCAAGCAGGGCGTCGGTCTTCTCAACCGACCTGTTGTGAAGGGCCACCGTGTAACCGTTCCGAGCGAGGTTCCGGGCCAGGTTCGCTCCCATGACGGCGAGGCCGGTCACGCCGATTTGTGCACTCATCAAGTCTCCATCTGCAGGTTTGCCCCGTGGTCAGGGGCACATCACTTAGCGACGCCCCTGTGCGCCTTGGCCCTCCCACCCTATTACCGGCGTCACGTTTGAAGCCAGACGGCCCTCCAGCTGCGAGGTAATCCGTCGCAACAATTCGTCCGCAAGATCAGCGACCAAGATGCACCGACCGTTATCGAATTGATATGTTCAATGGAATGTCCCACCCACCAGAACATTCAGCAACGGTTCGACCGGCCAGAAGCTCAGCCAACCTTCGACCGGATATCCAGGGTCTTCGAGCAGTGGCCGTACTTGCGGTGGTCCTGTACCACGCCGGGATTTCCGCGCTCCCGGGCGGCTACTCCGGCGTCGATGTTTTCTTTGTCATCTCCGGATTCCTGATCACCAGCCATCTGCTGTCGATGTTGCAAGCCGACGGCACCATCCGCTTTGCACAGTTCTACTCGCGTCGCATACGGAGGATCCTTCCGGCGGCCCTGGTGGTATTGGTGCTGACTGCAGTGGCATCGGTCTTGTTCGTTCCCCGCGTAGACGTGCCCGGCACGATGAACGACGCCGCCGCGACGGCGCTGTACGTCCCGAACCTGCTTTTCGCCGTCGAGGGGACGGATTACCTGGCGGAGACTTCTCCCTCTCCGTTCCAGCATTACTGGTCCCTCGGCATCGAAGAACAGTTCTACCTCCTCTGGCCGCTGCTGCTGCTGGGCGCGTTCCTGCTTGTACGCGGTGGCGGGAAACGCTTTGGCGCCATCCTGGCCGGCTTGGTTGCAGCGTCGTTCATCTGCAACCTGATGCTGCTCGGGCCCTACCCTGCGTGGGCATTCTTCTCGCTCCCTGCCAGGGCCTGGGAACTTGGCGTCGGTGCCCTCGCGGCATGGGCACTGAGCGGTGCCACGCGGGCGTTACCTGGGTGGGTTAGACGGTTTCTGGTGTGGTGCGGCCTCGTTGGAATCGTCGCAAGCTTCGTGCTGCTAACCTCTGCAACCGCCTTTCCAGGCTCAGCTGCGCTGCTTCCCGTTCTCTCAACGGCCGCCGTCATAGTGGGAGGAGTGAACGGGCCGCGTCCGCGAGTGCTCACCAACCCGGTGATGCAGGCGCTCGGCCGCTGGTCCTATTCCACCTACCTCGTGCACTGGCCTCTGCTGACCATCCCGCAACTCGCCGTCGGAGTTGAGAATGAGTTGCCGCTTGCCCTCACCCTGGCACTCGGTGCGCTGAGTGTGCCGCTGGCAATATTGCTTCACCGTTTCGTGGAGGAGCCTTTCCGTTACCCCAGGAAGCTTCCGTCCGCCGGCTCATCAGCACCCAGGACCCTGCTCATGCGCGGGGCGCCGGCGACTGTAGTTGCCACTGCGGGCGCGGTTGTGATGGCGGGAGCGGCTTACGGCGTGGGCGCCCACATCGACCGTGTGCCCCTCACGGCCCGGGATTCGGCGCAGCGTGAAGCGGGCACACCGTACCCATCAGGGACAACCTTCGTGCCGTCCAACATGACTCCGCTGCTTGAAGAGGCTTCGACCAGCGCACCTCCCACGAACGGGGACGGCTGCCATGCGCAGGCCGAACAAAAACACCTCCAGACACAGTGTGTCTATGGCGACACCCGCGCTTCAGAAGACATCGTGCTCTTCGGGGACTCTCATGCGGAACAGTGGTTCGCCGGTGTGGAACACCTTGCACAGCGCACGTCCGCGCGACTGCACACCTTCACCAAGTCGTCGTGTCCGTCTGTCTCCATCTCCGTCGAGCTCAGCGGGAAGCCGTACACGGCGTGCGACCAGTGGCGGGAGAGCGCTCTGCAGGAAATTCGGGCGATGAAGCCGCGGCTCGTTGTACTGAGCAACTACGGACAGGTGACGCCTGTCAACTCCTCAAAGGATTTGCGCACCCAGTGGAAGCAGGGTCTGACGGACACCATCAAGGCAATGCCTGCTGAGACGAAGGTTGTGGTTCTCGCCGACACGCCGTTCCACGATGCTGCCCCGGCATCCTGCCTGTCACGGAACATCGACCGCGCCTCAACCTGCGATGCGGAACGAGAGGAAGCTATTGATCCGGTTCGGGCGGCAGCGGAACGGAAAGTGGCCGTTGAGACCGGAGCCACATTCGTGGACATGAACAGATACCTGTGCGCTGAAGATTGTCCGGCGATCATCGGTGACATCCTCGCCTACCGGGACTCACACCATCTGTCGGCGCCCATGGCGGAAGCACTCGCGCCGCGACTCGTGGAGGAACTGCGTCGGGCTTCGTGACAACGGATATACGCAAGAACCCCGCTCTTCCGGCCCGTTATGGGCGGGAACAGCGGGGTTTAGTGGTGGGTCCTACCGGGATCGAACCGATGACATCCACGGTGTAAACGTGGCGCTCTACCAGCTGAGCTAAAGACCCTTGACGCAACAGGAGAGGAGTTACCTCCCTTTTGCCACGATCAATTACTGTACCGGATCGGGGTGCCCCAAGGCCAATCAGCCCATCGAGGTTTCGGCGTCGTTCGCTCCAAGGCTGGGCAGCGCCTCCGCGAGGTAGGCCAGGGCTTCCGAGACGCCCAGTTCCAGCTTCAGTGACGCGAACTCGTCGCCGCGCGTCGTCCCCCTGTTGATGATGACGACAGGCTTGTCGTGCTTCGCTGCGTGCCGAACGAAGCGAAGCCCGCTCATCACTGTCAGCGACGATCCGGCAACCAACAGGGCACCGGCGTCGTCCACCATCGAATAGGCACGCTCCACCCGATCCTTGGGCACGTTTTCTCCGAAGTAGACAAAGTCCGGTTTCAACATCCCGCCGCATACCGGGCAAGGCGCAATGGTGAAGTCTGAGGTGTCGTCAACATCGGCGTCTGCATCCGGCGCCACATCGCCCGCGTCACCCGCGCGCTCGAGGTAACCGGGGTTCAGCCGTTCGAGCAGGCCCGCAATGTCCTGGCGGCTGAACGAGCTGGGGCAACTGAGGCACACTACGCGGTCGTAGGTTCCGTGCAGATCCACCACGTTGATGCTGCCGGCCATTGAATGCAGCCTGTCCACGTTCTGGGTAATCAGCCCGGTAAGGAGACCGCGCTGCTCCATCTGAGCCAGCGCCCGGTGTCCGTCGTTGGGGTCCGCGCGCCGCAGGTGGTGCCAGCCCACATGATTCCGGGCCCAGTAGCGCCGTCGCAGGGCCTCATCACCTGTGAACTGCTGGTAGGTCATCGGGTTCCGGGGAACAGAGTCCGCTCCGCGATAGTCCGGGATACCCGAGTCGGTGCTCAGCCCAGCCCCGGTCAGGGCCGCCAGGCGCTTACCGGCGAGAAGGCCGACGGCGGAACGAAGGTAGCTGATCTGTTCCTCCGACAGGGTGCCGACCGCAGCTGCTTCAGCCCTGGCGAATCCAGTCGTTCCGAATCCAGGAAGTGACGAGGCATGCGGCAGCGGCGAGGACGTCATTGCGAAGGTGCAACTGTCTGTTCAGGGAGCTCACGCAGTGCTGCCCGGTAATCCTCGAACGACCTCCGCTGCCCCAACGGGGCATCGATACGGGACCTCAGGATGCCAGTGGAATCGATGAAGAAGGTCGCCCGCCGCGCATAGCCGTCGGACGTGTCCAGAACGCCGTACCGTCCGGCGACCTCCCCATGCGGCCAGAAATCGGCCAGGAGGTCGAAGGCGTATCCCCGCTCCTCCGCGTACGTGCGGAGGGCGTATTTGTGGTCGACGGAAACTGCCAGGACCTTCACGTGCCGCCGGCGGAACTCGTCAAGGTTCTCCTGCAGTTCGTCCAGTTCATCGGTGCAGACCCGCGAGAACGCGAACGGATAAAACACCAATACGACGGCGGTGCGCAACGCGCCCAGGCCGACGGGTTCCCCGTGCTGGTTGCAAAGCTCGAACCCGGGAGCGGGCTCGCCGAGCGCAGGCAGTACAGTCATTTACTGCTTGCGGCGGGCCACTAGGCGCGTTGCAGCCCAGTCCTGGGAGACTCCGGCTGAGGATGTGGCGTGAAGACCGGCAGTCGGCGCTGCCTCCTGGATCTCCGATGGAGGCACGTAACCGTCCCTCCCCGACTTGGGTGTGAGCAGCCAGACGACGCCGCCGTCATCCAGACATGTCAGGGAGTCGACCAGCGCATCCACAAGGTCGCCGTCGTCGGACCGCCACCATAGGACGACGCCGTCCACCACATCCTGGTCGTCCTCCGTGAGGAGCTCGGAGCCGATCTCGTCTTCCAGGTCGCCACGGAAGTCGAAATCCACATCCTCGTCGTACCCAAGTTCCTGAACAAGGTCGCCGTCCTTGAAACCCAGTTTGCCCGCCACGCTTCCTGCTGTGGCGGCTTCGGCCTCGCTCACTTTATTCCTCCCGAAAGGCTGCGTTGATCCCGGTGATATCTCTGACCCCGGACCCACAGTACGTTGATATGCATTATTACCAGCCAACACCCTTAAGCGCTACGCTTCAACCCGCGCTCACAACAGCCCGCCACGACGGCGCCCGACAGGCCCTTCCCAGCCCAGCACTACGGCGGGGGCCCACCCAATCCGGGCACGAGGCCCGCCATGCCGGCGTAACCTGGCCCAGCTGCCAATCTTTCAGCTACGCATCAAACACCCCACAGGGCTAGAGTGTCACAGTGAATCCAAGGTCAGGCGAACGCCGATCGGATTCTGACCGCTTCGACGAGCAACGGCCCGAAGCACGAAGTCGTACACGTCGCAGACATAATCTGCGGATTGGGAGGGTTTGGCATGGTTGCTGATCAGGGGATTGTGGGTTCGGGTACCGGTGGGGATTCGGATCCGGAGGAGACGGCTGAGTGGGTTGAGTCCTTTGATCAGCTGGTTGACATGCGAGGTTCCGAACGTGCCCGCGAGGTTTTGGGCCGCTTGCTTGCCCGTGCCGGAGGCCGGTCGGTCGGTTTGCCCAGCGTCGTAACGACCGACTATGTGAACACCATCCCGGTTGACGAGGAGCCTGAGTTTCCGGGCGACGAGGAGATCGAGCGTAAGTACCGTGCATGGATGCGGTGGAACGCCGCGGTCATGGTGCACCGGGCGCAGCGCCCCGAGATCGGTGTAGGCGGTCATATCTCCACCTATGCGGGCGCGGCGACGCTGTACGAGGTGGGCTTCAACCACTTCTTCAAAGGCAAGGACCACCCCTCCGGCGGCGATCAGGTGTTCTTCCAGGGCCATGCCTCCCCCGGTATGTACGCCCGGGCATATCTGGAAGGCCGACTCACCGAGGAGGACCTCGACGGGTTCCGGCAGGAGAAGTCCAAGGAAGGACACGCCCTGTCGTCGTACCCGCATCCGCGGTTGATGCCGGAGTTCTGGGAATTCCCCACGGTGTCGATGGGCATCGGGCCGATGAATGCGATCTACCAGGCCCAGAACAACCGGTACCTGCAGAACCGTGGTATCAAGGACACCAGCGGGCAGCAGGTTTGGGCGTTCCTCGGCGACGGCGAAATGGACGAACCGGAATCCCGGGGTTTGCTCCAGTTGGCCGCCAATGACGGCCTGGACAACCTGAATTTTGTGATCAACTGCAACTTGCAGCGCCTGGACGGCCCTGTCAGGGGCAACGGGAAGATCATGCAGGAACTCGAGGCGTTCTTCCGCGGAGCGGGCTGGAACGTGATCAAGGTTGTCTGGGGACGGGAGTGGGATGATCTGCTGGCCCGGGACACCTCCGGGGACCTGGTGAAGATCATGAATGAAACCGCTGACGGTGACTACCAGACCTACAAGGCTGAATCCGGTGGGTTCGTTCGCGATCACTTCTTCGGGAAGAGCCCGGTCACCAAAGACCTCGTGGCGGACATGACCGACGCGCAGGTATGGGGCCTGAAGCGCGGCGGGCATGACTACCGCAAGGTCTACGCGGCATACAAGGCCGCCACGGAGTTCAAGGGCAAGCCCACGGTGATCCTGGCCAAGACAGTGAAGGGCTACGGTCTCGGACCGCACTTCGAGGGCCGCAACGCGACCCACCAGATGAAGAAACTCACCAATGCAGACCTCAAGGCCTTCCGCGACCACCTCCGCATCCCCGTCACGGACGAGCAAATCGACGATGATCTCTACAACGCTCCCTACTACCACCCGGGCCCCGACGCGCCGGAGATCCAGTACCTGCACGAACGCCGCAAGGCGCTCGGAGGCTACCTGCCGGAGCGACGCTCCAAGCACACCCAGGTTGCTCTCCCGGGGGATAAGACCTACGAGGTTGCCAAGCGAGGATCCGGGAAGCAGCAGGCTGCCACCACCATGGCGTTCGTGAGGCTCCTGAAGGACCTCATGCGTGACAAGGAGTTCGGTAAGCGGATCGTCCCCATCATCCCGGATGAGGCCCGCACGTTCGGTATGGACTCGTTTTTCCCGACGGCAAAGATTTACAACCCCAAGGGCCAGAACTACCTTTCCGTGGACCGCGACCTTGTGCTCGCGTACAAGGAATCCATTGAAGGCCAGATTCTCCACGCCGGCATCAACGAGGCGGGCTCCGTCGCGGCATTCACCGCCGCGGGCACAGCGTATGCCACCCAGGCGGAGCCGCTGATCCCGATCTATGTGTTCTACTCGATGTTCGGATTCCAGCGGACCGGGGACTCCTTCTGGGCGGCCGGTGACCAGATGACCCGCGGGTTCATCATCGGCGCCACGGCCGGCCGGACCACCCTGACCGGCGAAGGCCTCCAGCACGCTGACGGGCACTCACCGATCCTCGCCGCCACCAATCCTGCGGTCGTCACCTATGACCCGGCCTACGGCTACGAGATCGGCCACATCGTCCAGGACGGCCTCGAGCGGATGTACGGAGATGGCAACGCTGTGTCCGGGTCTGACCCGAATGTCATGTACTACATCACCGTCTACAACGAGCCCATACTCCAGCCTGCTGAGCCGGAAAACCTCGACGTGGATGGACTGCTCCGCGGCATTTACAAGCTCAAGGACGGACACTCGGCGGAGAACACTCCGAAGTCGCAGATCCTGGCTTCGGGCGTGGCCGTGCCGTGGGCCCTGGAAGCGCAGCAGATTCTTGCCGACGAGTGGGGTGTATCTGCCGATGTGTGGTCGGTGACCTCCTGGAACGAATTGCGGCGTGACGCCCTCGCCGCCGAGGAAGAAGCATTCCTCAATCCCGGTGCCGAAACCCGCATCCCGTTCGTCACGCAGCAGTTGGGCGAAGCACCCGGACCGGTCATCGCCGTCACGGACTACATGAAAGCCGTACCCGACCAGATCCGGCAGTTCCTCCCGCAGGAATTCGCCACCCTCGGCGCCGATGGCTTCGGCTTCTCGGATACCCGCGCCGCCGCCCGCCGGTTCTTCAAGATCGATTCACACTCCGTCGTCGTACGCACCCTCGAACTTCTCGCCAGACGAGGCGAGGTCGACCAGGATGCACCACGCCAGGCAATCGAGAAGTACTCCCTCCTCGACGTCAACGCAGGCACTACGGGTAATACGGGCGGAGAGTCCTAACCTACACACCGCCGTAGCAGGATCCGCCGGCTCACGAGATAAGCCGGCGGATCCTGCTCGCCGTTTAAGCCCACTTTGTAGCCTTCGTACAAAATGGAGCCTGACGTATTGGAGCCGTATGCTCAATTCATGGCATCGCCCAATCCCCCGCGCGGGACATCCCTGCCCGCTCCGGATCCGGCCACCGTGGACCGGCTGCGGACGCAGATCGGCGCCCTCTCGACGACCACGCTGAAGCAGCTCGACGCCTCCCTGCCCTGGTACCGCAACCTGCGCCCGGATGAAAGATCAGCTCTCGGCCTGGTCGCTCAGAAGGGCATCGCGTCTTTCGTGAACTGGTACCAGAAGCCGGTGTCGCCAGCGTGGGTCCTCAGCGATGTGTTCGGGACTGCACCGACGGAACTCACCCGGTCCATCAGCCTCCAGAAGGCACTCCAGCTGATCCGCGTCGTCGTGCAGGTGGTTGAAGATCAGGTTCCTGATCTCGCCTCGGACGCCGACCAGGGCCTCCTCCGCGAGGCCGTGCTCAGGTACTCCCGTGAGGTGGCTTTCGCGGCAGCTGACGTCTATGCCCGCGCGGCTGAAACCCGCGGATCCTGGGATACGCGTCTTGAAGCGCTGGTGGTTGATGCGATCCTCCGAGGAGAAAGTTCTGACGCGCTTCGGTCCCGGATTGCAGCGGTCGGCTGGAAATCGGAGGCACCGATCACCGTCATGGTGGGCACCTCACCAGCCGAGCCGAACGCAATGTTTCTTAATGATCTGCGACGGACCACCGGCAGATTGGCTGAAGACACCCTGGTCGGCATTCAGGGTGATCGCCTCATCCTCGTCCTCGGAGGGGTCCAGGACCGCGATAGTTCCTATACCAGACTGAGCGAACTGTTCGGGCCCGGGCCGGTTGTCTACGGACCGGAATCAGCCTCACTCGTGGCGGCGAGCGGTTCCGCCCAGGCAGCGTTCGCCGGACTCACTGCAGCGCGCGCCTGGCCCTCGGCCCCCCGTCCGGTCGCCGCCGACGATCTCTGGCCCGAACGCGTCATCTCCGGCGACGACACAGCCCGCAAGGCACTGCTGCGCAACATCTACCGGCCACTCGCTAACGCGCAGAACGGTCTGGAAGAAACACTCTCCGCGTACCTCGCGCTTGGTCATTCCCTCGAAGCGACATCCCGCGAACTTTTCGTCCATGCCAACACCGTCCGCTACCGCCTGCGACGCGTTTGCGACATCACCGGATGGGATCCGCTCCTCCCCCGCGAGGCGTTCGTGCTTCAGACAGCGCTCGTGATCGGACGCCTGGCACCCCCTCCCAAGGCCGCAACAGAGCGGTCATCGACAAGGGTCGAGCGGGCAGCTTCGTTGTAGACTTCCTACAAAGTGGCTTCGGGAGCTTGGTGCACCGGAACACCCTGCTTATGACCGCCCATTTGGAAAGCTTGATACGTGCTTGCAATTCTCTGCCCTGGACAAGGGTCCCAGTCCCCAGGATTCCTGACCCCGTGGCTTGACCTTCCGGGCGTGCGCGAGCACCTTGACGCCCTCAGCGAGGCAGCCGGCGTCGACCTGGTGCGTCACGGCACCGTCTCCGATGAGGAAACGATTCGCGATACCGCAGTAGCGCAGCCGCTGATTGTTGCCGCCGGATTGGTCGCGGCCCGCGTGCTCCTTGGTGACACGCCGCTTACGTCGGCCACCGTCGTGGCCGGGCACTCGGTGGGAGAACTGACCGCTTCGGCCGTGGCCGGAGCACTAACTGAGCAGGACGCCGTCACGCTTGTGCGCACACGGGCGCAGTCCATGGCTACCGCGGCTGCGGTCACCCCGACCGGTATGAGCGCGGTTCTGGGCGGCGATCCCGACGACGTCGTCGCTACCCTCGAGCGCCATGGGTTGACCGCGGCGAACGCAAACGGCGGTGGCCAGATCGTTGCGGCGGGCACGCTCGAGCAGCTCTCCGCGCTGGTTGCGGATCCACCGCAAAAGGCCCGCGTTATCCCGTTGAAGGTGGCCGGTGCCTTCCACACCCATCACATGGCCCCGGCTGTGGAAGCGCTCGAGGAGCTGCGGCCTTCCCTCTCACCGGCCGAGCCTCTCGCCACGCTGCTTTCGAACTACGACGGTGAACCGGTGGCATCCGGTGACCTCAATCTCGACAGCCTGATTGCGCAGGTTTCCCGTCCCGTCCGTTGGGACCTATGCATGCAGCGGCTTCAGGACATGGGCGTTTCGGGCGTGCTTGAGCTTCCTCCAGCGGGTACCCTGACAGGGCTGGCCAAGCGCGGGATGCGCGGGACAGCCAGCCTCGCAGTAAAGACCCCTGAGGACCTGAGCGCGGCACGGAACTTCATGGCAGAACATTCCCGCACCCCTTCCCCGGCCGACGCCCCCATTGCAATCGCAGAAGGAAACGCGTGACTACTCCTATTCTTCAACAGTCCCCGCTGCGGGAACACACCCGCATCCTCGGCATGGGTATCTTCCGTCCGGAGGTGATCGTCACCAATGAGGACATCTGCCAGTGGATCGATTCCTCGGATGAGTGGATCCGCCAACGCACGGGCATTGTGACGCGACACCGCGCTGACAAAGACACCAGTGTCATCGACATGGGTGAAGCAGCGGCACGGGCGGCCCTCGCTGACGCAGGCATCGAGGCGTCCCAGCTGGGCGCCGTGCTGGTTTCCACCGTCACGCACCCGTATGCCACTCCCTCTGCAGCCGCGCAGCTGGCGGACCGTCTGGGCGCCACCCCGGCTCCTGCGTACGACATCTCGGCAGCCTGCGCAGGTTACTGCTATGGAATCGCCCAGGCCGACGCCCTGGTACACGCAGGAACCGCTGACTACGTCCTCGTGGTCGGCGTCGAGAAGCTCTCCGATTTCATTGACAACACTGAACGGACCATCTCTTTCCTGCTCGGCGACGGAGCCGGCGCCGTCGTAATCGGCCCGTCCGACTCACCCGGGATCGGTCCCTCCGTCTGGGGTTCTGACGGCAGCAAGCACGAGTCAATCCGTATGACCCATTCGCTCCTCGATGTGCGCGACCTGTCGCTTGCAGCGCTTGCAGACGGACCGGACGCGCTGGCAAGGGCTGCTGAATCCGCAATCTGGCCCACGATGCTCCAGGACGGCCCCACGGTGTTCCGGTGGGCAGTATGGGAAATGGCCAAGGTTGCGCAGCAGGCTCTCGACGCTGCCGGCATCAAGGCCGAGGACCTCGTGGCGTTCGTCCCGCACCAGGCGAACATCCGCATCATCGACGAGATGGTGAAGCAGTTGGGATTGCCCGAACACGTGGCAGTCGCGCGTGACATCGTCGACGCCGGCAACACCTCCGCTGCCTCAATCCCACTCGCGATGCATCGCCTCCTGTCCGAAAATCCGGACCTGAGCGGGGGCTTCGCCCTGCAGATTGGTTTCGGCGCTGGATTGGTGTTCGGCGCCCAGGTCGTTGTTCTCCCGTAGTTTTCCACTTCAGGCCGCAGCCCGCGGCCTGATCAAACGGATCCGGTATGTACCGGAACAAAGAGAAAAGGAGCCATCATGGCTAACAATGAAGAGATCCTCGCAGGACTGGCCGAGATCGTGAACGAAGAGACGGGCCTTGCCCCGGAGTCCGTGGAGATGGACAAATCCTTCACCGACGACCTTGACATCGACTCGATCTCCATGATGACCATCGTGGTCAACGCTGAGGAGAAGTTCGGAGTGCGCATCCCCGACGAAGAAGTCAAGAACCTCAAGACCGTCGGCGACGCAGTGGATTTCATCGCCAGCGCCCAGTCCTAGTGGCGTGCGGCGATGGCATCCCGACTCCGCCATCGCCGCCACATCAGGCACATCAGGCACATCTTCCACACGGAAACAACGACGCATCAGAGAGTGAACCATGGCACGCAAAGTAGTCATCACCGGCTTGGGCGCCACCACACCCATCGGCGGCGATGTTCCCACCCTGTGGGAGAACGCATTGAAGGGCATTTCAGGCGCACGAACCATCGAAGCCGACTGGGTGGCGGAGTATGAGCTTCCGGTAACCTTCGCTGCTCAGGTTTCGACCCCGGCAGGCGAGGTGCTGACCCGCGTCGAAGCGAAGCGGATGGACCCGTCCACCCAGTTCGCTGTCATCGCTGCCCGGGAGGCATGGCGCGACTCCGGTATCGAAGAAGTTGACCACGACCGCTTTGCCGTAGCGTTTGCAACCGGTATCGGCGGCGTGTGGACACTGCTCGATGCCTGGGACACGCTCAAGGCCAAGGGACCTCGTCGGGTGCTGCCCATGACGGTTCCGATGCTCATGCCCAACGGTCCTGCGGCTGCTGTGAGCCTGGATCTCGGCGCCCGGGCTGGTGCACACACACCCGTATCGGCGTGTGCGTCCGGCACCGAAGCGCTTCACCAGGGACTGGAACTGATTCGTTCCGGCAAGGCGGACGTCGTCATGTGCGGCGGCGCTGAAGCCGCCATCCACCCTATGCCGATCGCGGCCTTTGCATCCATGCAAGCCCTGTCGCGCCGCAACGATGATCCTGAGCACGCCTCACGCCCGTACGACATCGACCGCGACGGTTTCGTGATGGGTGAGGGCGCTGGAGCATTGCTGATCGAGGCGGAAGAGCATGCCCTCGCCCGTGGCGCCCGCATCTATGGCGAGCTCGCGGGCACATCCGTCACAGCCGACGCGTACCACATCACCGCGCCTGATCCCGGGGGCCTTGGGGCAACCCGGGCGCTGAAGGCCGCGCTGTTTGATGCGCGGGTTCAGCCCTCGGACGTAGTGCATGTCAATGCGCACGCAACCTCCACACCGGTGGGTGACCAGCCGGAGTACGTGGCGTTGAAGACCGCTCTGGGTGGACAGCTGGACTCGGTCGCCGTTTCGGCCACAAAGTCGCAAACCGGCCACCTGCTGGGTGCGTCGGGTGCTGTCGAGGCCGTGATGACTGTTCTCGCGGTCCACGACCGCCGCGCACCGGTCACCATCAACCTTGAGAACCAGGATCCGCAGATCCCGCTTGACGTGGTGACGTCGGCGCGTGACCTGCCTTCGGGCGATATCGTTGCACTCAGCAACTCGTTCGGCTTCGGTGGCCACAATGCGGTCATTGTGGTGAAGAACGTCTAACCTGCCGACAACCTGCAGACTGCATGAGGCCCGGGTACCAGCCGGTATCCGGGCTTCATTCTTGCGTTGAGTGGGCGATCCTAGCCGACCTGGTGGAGCCAGCGTACAGGCGCGCCCTCTCCTGCATGCCGGAAGGGCTCCAATTCCTCGTCCCACGACTCACCCAGGGCAAGGGAGAGCTCGTGATAGACCGCGGCCGGGTCGCCGGCTCCGGTCTCATAGGCGTACCTAATGCGGTCTTCAGAAATCATGACGTTGCCGTGGACGTCCGTGGTGGCGTGGAAGATTCCCAGCTCCGGTGTGTGCGACCAGCGGCCGCCATCGGCCCCGGCGCTCTGCTCTTCGGTCACCTCGTACCGCAGGTGTGCCCATCCCCGCAATGCGGATGCCAGCTTGGCTCCGGATCCCTGTGCAGCAACCCAGGAGAGCTCGGCACGGAACATTCCGGGCGCGGCAGGTTGTGCGGACCACTGCAGGTCCACACGCTGGTCAATGACCGATCCGACGGCCCACTCGATATGAGGGCACAACGCAGAAGGGGCTGAGTGGATATACAAAACACCGCGCGCCATCACAACAGACATTCCATCCTCCATAGCTGTAGGTACGTCTTCCCCAACGACCTTCAACCCTTGGTGGTCCTGTCCCGTTGTTGCTCGGGTATGGTGTGCTCAGTCCGCACTTTATTGAACTACGCTCATTCTGCCCCATGAACGCAAATCGCGCCACTGTAATTACTCCCGCCGTATTCCACGCGACCGCTCAACCCGACTGGTCGGTCATGCACGGGGGTGAGCCTGCTCGTAACTGCGGCGGAGCCGGTCCACGGACACGTGGGTATAGAGCTGGGTGGTTGCGAGGCTCCGGTGTCCCAGGAGTTCCTGCACGGCACGCAGATCTGCCCCGCCGTCGAGCAGGTGGGTTGCAGCCGTATGGCGCAAGGCGTGTGGGCCGCTGGCACCCGTGCCCTCGACGGTAGCAAGAAGCTTTTGGACGATCGACCTCGCCTGACGCTGGTCGAGACGGCGGCCCCGTGGTCCGAGGAAGAGCGCGGCACCGCTGTCCGACTTGGCCCATTGATTCCTGCCGCGGGCCAGCCAGTCCTTGAGGGCTTGAGCAGCCGGCACACCGTACGGCACAGTGCGCTCCTTATTCCCTTTTCCCAGGACTCGTATGGTGCGGCGATCATGGTCCACGTCGTCAATGTCCAGACCCACGAGCTCACCGACGCGAATCCCCGATCCGTAGAGCAATTCCAGCACTGCCCGGGCACGAAGCGCTGCGGGATTCCCTCCTATCGCCGCTTTCTGTGTGGTCGCCAGCAACGGTTCGAGCTGTAACTCGGACAGGACGTCGGGAAGACCGTTCTGCCGTCGGGGCGCCTTCAGCCTGAGCGACGGATTGTCACCGATGTATCCCTCGCGGGTGGCCCAGGCAAGGAAATTGCGGACGGTCGCTGCCCGCCTGGCGATGGTCGCCCTTGATAGACCCTGTTGGTCGAGAGAACCCAGCCACAACCTGAGACAGCTTAGATCCACTTCCGCAAGAGCCCCTATGCCCCGCGCGGCGGAGAAAGACGCAAAGTCATCAAGGTCGCCGCGATAGCCACGCACCGTGTTGGCGGAACGGTTCCGTTCCCGGGACAGGTAGCGAATGAATCCGTCCGCTTCGCGGACGAAAAGGGACGGAGGCCCGCTCCCGGGCGGTGCGCTCATGCCCTGCCTCCCAACTCCTCCCCTGATGCGTGAACCTACTGTGCACCACGATGGGGCCCCCAGCAAGGAGGCGCACCGCCAACCCTCCAATGGCGCCATGCAGCTTCTTGGATGCATGTCGAGGCCACCTGCTATTCGTCACCCCATCAGCGAACCGCCAATAGAATTCACGCTGCAACTCGGGCGGTTACCGCAACTTCCAATTCGAGCAGTGCACGCTTGACGGGGACACCAGCCGCGTAGCCTGTGATCGCCCCGCTTGCGCCCACCACCCGGTGCCCCGGGATGACTATCGATAGTGGGTTGGCGCGCACCGCCGCGCCGACAGCCCGTCCCATCGATTCATTGCCCAGAGCGTCTGCGATGTCCTTGTAGGTGCGAGTCTCACCGTACGGGATCGCCGCAACCGCTTCCCAGACAGTGCGCTGAAACGCGGTCCCATTGAGAAGGTCGTAGGGTACCGGCTGCTCGACGGTTCCGCTGAAGTAGCGTCGCAGCCAGTCACCCGTCTCATGGAACACTTCCGATGCGGCTTCCTGGTCAGGGGCTGACAAATCATTCGACCCGTCCTCCCCGAAAGGGGTCGTTTCTGATCCTTCCGGGAAAGGCAGTCCGAGGAGAACCGGCGAGGGCTCCGGCGAGTGATACTCGTGGTAGAGACCGACCAGTCTTCCATTTCGGGCCACAAGAACCAGGCCTCCTACTGGGCTGTCAACGATCCTGAATGTATTCACGGTTGGTTCCTTTCTTCGTGCCGGGTGATGCAGGGATCCTGTTGGTTGAATCTGTGAAGGTGTCCGTACGAGCGGTTCAACGTGGACTCTTACGCCATCCGCCGTCATCGGTACGCTGCGCAAGGCCGTCGGTTTCCAGGCGGCCAAGGCCCGCAAGGACTCCAGGCACGCTGAGGCCGGCAACCACCGCGAGCTTGTCGACCGTGGAGGAGGCTCGAACAGGCAGCGCGTCCAGAAGCAGCAGATCCTCCACGGCCAGGCCGTCATGCGGCGCCGGTTGCCCGGGGCGCTCTTCGCCGCACACCCCCATGAGGGGACCCGCGAGCTCAGCGACCTCGGCAGCGTCAGTGACGCAGATCGCGCTGCCGTCCCGGAGCAGCCGATGACAACCGGCGGAATTGGGTGACTGGACAGGGCCTGGAATCGCTCCGACCGCCCGGCCCAGGTTTGCCGCGTGATGTGCCGTGCTGAGTGCTCCCGAGCGCCAGCGGGCCTCAACCACCACAGTGACTGAGCTGAGCGCAGCGATCAGCCGGTTGCGCTGAAGAAACCTGTAGCGCGTGGGTGATGAACCCGGTGGCACCTCGGAGATCAGCAGTCCACGCTGGGCGATTTCCCGCAGCAGGCCCTCGTTGCCGGCCGGGTAGTACCGATCGATGCCGCAGGCGAGAACCGCCACAGTGGGCAACGGATGGTCCTCCCCCGCTATCGCCAGCGCTCCTCGGTGTGCCTGCGCATCGATGCCGTAAGCGCCGCCGGACAACACGGTGTAACCCCGTCCGACCAGGCCGGCTGCGAGATCGGCGGTCACGGAAGCTCCGTAGCTAGTGCTGTCCCGCGAACCGACCACCGCTACTACCCGGTCCTGTGACGGAATGGCCACGGCGTTCTGCCCGCGCACCCACAGGCACAGCGGTTCTTCCAGCTGCAGATCCTGCAGTGCCTGGGGCCACCAGTCCGATTCGGGGGTGAGCAGGGTCCCACCGAACCGGCGCACGGTTTCAAGGTCCCTGAGCGGTGCAAGAGTCTCGGCGCGTGTCCGCCATCGGTCAAGTGCCTGCGTGAGCGCGTCCGTTCTCATCCGGTGTCCGTTCGCCGCCAGGATCTCGAGCAATGCCCGGTGCAGCCGGGGACCACAGGTTGCGGCGCCCGTAGCGATCTGCAGGCCCTCAACTGGACCTGCGGCGGACACGAGCGCCAACCCGACATTGTCGGATGGTTCCAACAGACGCGCAAGCCCTGCACGGGCCACTTGCTCTTCGCTCCATCCGGAAGCCTTCATGCTGCCTCCTGAGTGCGGAAGATCAGTGCCGTTGTGACGTCGTCGGAGTTGGGCGCAGCCCTTCCCGCCAGATCAGCGATTGTCCACGCCACCCGCAGGACCCTGTCGTAGCCGCGTTTCGTGATGGCAGCCTGCTCCATTTTTCTGTCCACGGATTCGGTTGCCTTCCGGGTAAGCCTGAGTTCGTTGTGCAAAAGTCGGGCGGGAATCTCAGCGTTGGTGGAGAGATCCCAGCGGCGTAGCCGCTCGTGCTGCGCCACCCGGGCAGCGGCAACGCGCTTTGCGACGGCGGCGCTGGAGTCTGTCGCGGCAGACCCGGAGAAGTCTTTGAGGGACACCCTGTGCACTGCCAGTTGCAGGTCGACCCTGTCAAGGAGAGGCCCGGACAGCCGGTCGAAGTAACGCCGGCGTTGCTGGGCGGAACACCTACAATCCATTCCCTTGCCCGTGGCCAGCCCACACGGGCAGGGATTGGCCGCGAGTACGAGTTGGAACCGGGCCGGATAGGTAGCCGTTCCGGCCGCCCTATGTAGCACCAATTCCCCGCTCTCCAGCGGTTCCCGAAGCGCATCAAGAATGCGGCGTTGGTATTCCGGCGCCTCGTCGAGGAACAGGACTCCACGATGGGCACGTGAAGCGGCGCCTGGGCGGGGGATGCCGCTGCCACCCCCGATGATTGATGCTGCGCTGGCGGTATGGTGAGGGCTCTCAAAGGGGGGCCGACGCCGTAACTCCCGACACGATTCCGCGCTCCCGAGAGAGTGTATGGCCGTCACTTCCATCGCCTGCTTGTCTGTGAGATCCGGAAGGATCCCGGGCATGCGCTCGGCCAGCATGGTCTTTCCAGCACCGGGCGGGCCAACCATCATCAGGTTGTGTGCTCCAGCGGCGGCCACCTCCACCGCGAATCGTGCTTCCGACTGCCCAGCCACATCAGACAGATCCTTGGGGACAAGGTCAGCACTCGCACGGGACCCGGACGAAAACTCCGACACCTGCGGCACAGGAAACTCAACGGTGGCCGGATCCGCTCCGAACGCCAACGCCACCTCGGCAAGGGAGTCATAGCTTCTCACCTCAGCACTCGGCACAAGAGCCGCTTCTGCGGCGTTCCCGCCAGCAACCACGACACTGGTGAAACCGGCACCCACAGCAGCCATAACTGCCGGCAGCACCCCGCGGATGGGCCTGAGGCGCCCGTCCAGACCCAGCTCAGCAAGGAAAACTGTGCGGCCGCAGTTGCGCACGTCTCCCGCTGCTGCCAAAGCAGACATAACGATGGCAAGGTCGAAACCGGAACCTCTCTTGGGCAACGAGGCCGGAACGAGGTTCACCGTGATCTTCCGGCGCGTGAGTGGAAGACCTGCGTTCCTTGCGGCTGCCCGGATGCGCTCCTTGGCCTCCGAGAGCGAAGCGTCGGGTAGCCCGAGGAGGACAAATGCCGGGAGCGTTTGCCCAATGTCGGACTCGACCTCAACGATGTAGCCGTTCAGTCCCACCAGTGAAACGGCGTAGGTGCGTCCGAGCGGCATCAGCTCACCGCCCGCAGGTGCTCGATGACGGGCTGACCGGTGCCGTCATCCACGATAGCGACTGCGTCCACGCGGAACCCGGAGAACCGGAGATCGTGCGCCCGCGCCCAGCGTGACGCCAACAGATACAGCCGTTCCAGTTTCCCGGGCGTGATCGCCTCCAGTGGGTGGCCGAATGCCTCGGAAGACCGCGTCTTGACTTCAACGACGACCAGCGTGGCGCCGTCGACCGCTACAAGGTCAATTTCGCCGATCGGGCACCGCCAGTTGCGGTCGATGATCCGGAGTCCGCCATCCTCCAAATAATTGGCAGCAAGGTCCTCACCCCGCTTACCCAGTTCATCCTTGGTTCTCATAAACACCTCCGGTACCAGCGTGTTGCAACTGGTACCGGAGGTGCCGGGAGTTTGGGGCTATGTGGGTAACTGCAGGGAAGCCATCGGGGTGTGGAGCGGCAGTCAGCTGCCCAGCGAGCCGTCCTTCGGAAGAGGGATATCATCGCTCTTCGCCAGTTCCTCGACGTTCACGTCCTTGAACGTTATGACGCGCACTGTCTTGACGAAGCGCGCTGAGCGGTACACGTCCCACACCCAAGCGTCATTCAAGGTGAGGTCGAAGTAGATCTCGCCGTCCGCCGAGCGCGCCTGCAGGTCAACATGGTTGGCGAGGTAGAACCTCCGCTCCGTTTCAACCACATAGTTGAAGAGGCTGACGACGTCGCGATACTCACGGTAGAGCTGCAGCTCCATGTCGGTTTCATAGTTTTCGAGATCTTCGGCGCTCATGAACCCATCATCCCCCAATTTCGGCACCGGGCATGCCGGTATCCGCGCTCATGCTGCCAAGGCGCCAGGTCCGCCGATGTTCGGCGCTGGGTCCAAGCCCGTCAATCGCAGCCCGGTGGGCAGCCGTTGCATAGCCTTTGTTCACCTCCCAGCCATAGCCGGGATAGTTCTCGGCGAAATCCACCATGAGCCGGTCCCGTTCCACTTTCGCCAGGACGCTGGCCGCGGCAACGCTCAGGCACTGCAGGTCCGCTTTGATCCGGGTATGAACCGGGGCATCGCAGCTGGCTTCCTGGATATCGACATCGTCGAACAGCGACCCCTGGGAAGTGGGCGCCAGCCAATTGTGGTTGCCGTCCAGGATGACCGCATCGGGCCGGACTACCCGTGTGACCTGTGCCCATGCACGGTTGCCGGCGGAGCGCAGCGCCGCCATGAGGCCGACGGCATCGATCTCCGCAGCGGTCGCGTGGCCCACGCCATAGGCCACTGCCCAGCGCTGTATTCTCGGCACCAGCGCTTCCCGCTCCGGCGCGCTGAGCAGCTTGCTGTCCCGGACCCCGCGCAGGCCCTTCACGGCTGCCAGATCAACGACTACGAGGCCGACAGTGACCGGCCCGGCTAGGGCACCCCGCCCCACCTCGTCACAACCGGCAACGAACCGGTGCCCCACATCAAGGAAGGAGCGTTCATAGCGCAGCGTTGGTGCCTTACCGGTCACGGCGTCGACTGATCCCGTCCGGTGCTGCTCTGTGCTGCGTCAGGAACATCGGCGAAAACATCAGGGTAGTTGCCCAGGAAGCCCATGCGGTCAAGGGGCCACGCGATCACGGATGCCTTGCCCTCGATCTCATCCACGTCGATGAATCCACCCCCGGACTTGCCGGTGTTGGCGCGGGAGTCCGCAGAGGCGTTCCGGTGATCTCCCATGACCCAGATCTTTCCTTCGGGCACGGTCACGTCGAAGGGGGTGTCCGAGGGGTTGGCACCCGGGAACAGGTACGGCTCATCGAGGGGCTCACCGTTCACCGTGATCCGGCCCTCGGCGTCACAACATATCACCCGGTCACCTTCAAGGCCGATGACGCGCTTGACGAGGTGCTGCTGGGACTCATCCGGCAGAAGACCGACGAATATGACGGCGTCCTTGAACCAGTTGCTTGTCGCGGTTCCGGCCGCTGACTCGGGAAGCCAGCCCTCGGCATCGCGAAAGACGACGATGTCGCCGCGCTTCAGCTCAAACGGTTGGGGAACCAGCTGGTTGACAAAGATACGGTCGTCGATCTCAAGAGTGTTCTCCATAGACCCCGAGGGGATGAAGAACGCGCGAAAGAGGAACGTTTTGATGAGGAAGGAGAGCAGCAAGGCGACCGCTACGATGATGACGATCTCCTTGGCCCAGCTGCCCAGACTGCGGACCGCGGAACCGCCGGAGGACCCATCCTTGCCGGACCTGTCGAAACGCGGCGCGTCTGCGGGATCTTCAGCGCCGTCGTTCGGGGTCCCGGAGTGGGCTTTAGCCATTATGTGTAATTCCTCTGCTGTACGTTCGGGGTAGGACTGGCCGAGGGCGACCGATCAGCGGGGCGCGGGACTGTGGTGGAGCGCTCGAAGGGCCAGAGCACGTGGGTGGCACGACCGATGACCCGTTCCGCCGAGACGAGGCCCCCTCCCGGTGCGCCGAGCAGGCCTCGTGAGTCGAAGGACTCCGACCGGTGATCACCCATGAGCCACAACTTACCCTCTGGGACCACTACCTCGAACCCCGTTTCGCTGGCTGTGTCCATGGGGAAAACGTAGGGCTCCTCGAAGGCGTTCCCATTGACGGTCAGCCGCCCGTCAGAATCACAGCATGCGACGGTGTCACCGCCGGTTCCGATCACACGCTTCACATATGTGGTCTCGGAGGCGCCCAGACCAAAGAAGCGGGCCGTATCTGTCAGCGTCTGGTGGAGTCCACCCTCACCGAGCGGTGCGAACGATCCCTTGCCATCAAAGACGACGACGTCGCCCCGTCTGATGTCGCCGAACACATAGTCGGTTCGCGAGACAAGGACTCGATCGCCTTCCTCGAGCAGTGGCTCCATCGAACTGGACGGGATGTAGAACACGTCAGCCAGGAGCGCACGGACGGCGATGACGGCAGCACACACGAAAGCCACGGTACAAAAGGCGAAGCGCCAGCCCGTGATACCGGGCCAGCGCTTCGACGGCTGCCTGGGTGCTTTCCGTGCAACGGAAAATTCAGGCATGAGAAACGAAGGAGTTACTTGGCGGTCTTCGGATCGCGCTTTTCCTTGATCTTTGCAGCCTTGCCGCGAAGATCACGCATGTAGTACAGCTTCGCACGGCGCACATCGCCCCTGCTGACGACCTCGATCTTGTCGATTACCGGGGAGTGCACCGGGAAGGTACGCTCAACGCCGACGCCGAAGCTGACCTTGCGAACCGTGAAGGTTTCACGGACACCGTCACCCTGGCGGCCGAGAACGAAGCCCTGGAAGACCTGAACACGGGTGTTCTTGCCTTCGATGATGTTGACGTGAACCTTCAGGGTGTCGCCCGCACGGAAGTCGGGGACATCACTGCGCAGCGATGCTGCATCCACATTGTCGAGAATATGCATTTGATTGCTCCTGGTGAACGCCACAGGTCACTCACGTTGGTCACAACGACGAAGACCTGCACGCAGGCAATTGCCGTTGAAAATTCGTACCGGCGCGCCCTTTGGCGAATTCCGGTGTGCCGTCCTGTTGGCTACGCTCCCCCTGTGGCAGGCGCGTACCAGTTGGCACGAGCTTCAATTATGCCACAGGCGGCGCTTCACCTGGAATCGGACGGTGAATCGGACGACGGCGGTACAACCGGCCGCACCTTCCCATCGACGACCGCGTAACCCGCCACGGAGAGAACTCTCAGGTCCGCGGCATCCAACGTCCCGGCGTCGAGCTTTTCCAGAAGATCCGGCCGGCGGGTTGCCGTCCTGCGCAGCTGCTCATCCCTGCGGTGCCGCGCGATGCGGGCATGGTTGCCGCTGAGGAGCACGTCCGGGATGTCCAGCTTCCGCCAGGACGAGGGCTTCGTGTACACGGGATATTCCAACAGTCCGTCGGAGTGCGACTCCTCGATGAGGGACTCCGGGTTGCCAACAACTCCGGGAAGCAGCCGCGCCACTGCCTCCACCATTGCCAGGACAGCCACCTCACCGCCGTTCAGTACGTAGTCGCCCAGGCTGAGCGGACGTACGTCGAACGATTCTTCGGCCCATTCGATTACACGTTCATCTATGCCCTCGTAGCGCCCGCACGCAAACACCAGATGTTCTTCCTGGGCCAGTTCGTGCGCCATCGCCTGAGTGAAAACTGCTCCAGCCGGTGAGGGAACCACCAGGACCGGGCGCGCCCCACCGCGCACACTCTCCAGTGCCTGTGCCCACGGCTCCGGCTTCATCACCATGCCCGCGCCGCCGCCGTACGGAGTGTCATCGACCGTGCGGTGCCGGTCGGTCGTGAAGTCCCGGAGATTGTGAACGGTGAGGTTGAGAAGCCCGTCCTGCCGCGCCTTCCCGATCAATGAGAGATCCAGGGCGGCGAGGTACTCCGGAAAAATGCTGACAACGTCGATACGCACTAGCTACCGTCAGCCTTCTTCTCAGCGCCGATACCCTCTGCCTGATCGAACTCTGCCTGGTCGGCTTCTGCCTGGTTGGACCCGGGAAGGTTCAGTTCCAGCAAGCCCTCCGGCGGGGTCAGGAGCACGAAGCCGCCCTCGACGTCGACCTCGGGAACAATCTCTTCCACGAAAGGCACCAGGATCTCCTCGCCGTCGGACCGCTCAATGATGAGCAGATCCTGGACGGTCATGGTGCGCAGCGCGCTGACCCTGCCAACGACTTCGTCTCCAACGCGAGCCTCGAGCCCCACCAGTTCGTGCTCATACCAGGCGTCATCCTCGTCGTCGGCAGTCTCGTCGGATTCGATGAAGAGCTTCGCTCCGCGCAGCACTTCAGCGGCATTCCGGTCGGCAACTTCTTCGAAGCCAAGAACGAGAATTTCCTTGTTCCATCGCGCGCTGGAGACGGTGAGCGGCCCTTGCGCCGCCGGCTCGACACGAAAGACAGCGCCAGGTTCGAAGCGCTCCTCGGGTGCGTCTGTGAACAGCTGGACGGTTACTTCACCCCGAATACCGTGGGGCTTTCCGATGCGGGCGACCTGCAGATCCATGGGTTCTCCGTGTATAGGTGGCGTGTCAAACAGTAAAAAAGTCCGGCCCCAACACCTGTGTGGTGGGGCCGGACTTCAGGCATTTTGTGCTGCTGATCAGCGGCGGCGGTCAGTGTCCACGACATCGACCCGCACCGGCTCGCCATCCGCGAGGGCGGAAATGACGGTGCGCAATGCGCGTGCCGTTCGACCCTGACGACCGATCACGCGGCCGAGGTCCTCCTGATGGACGCGCACCTCGAGAGTCTCACCACGACGGTTCGACTTGGAGGAAACCTGCACATCATCAGGGCTGTCCACGATTCCGCGGACTAGGTGCTCCAGCGCTTCAGCGAGCAACTTACTCAGCCTCGGTAGCTTCAGCCTCGGACTCGTCGGCCTTCTTGCTCTTCGGGGTGATGGCCTCAGGAACGATGACCGAGCCCTTCTCAGGAGCCGTGAAGGACTCCTTGGGAGCCTTGGTCTTCAGGGTGCCTTCCTGGCCCTCGATGCCCTTGAACTTCTGCCAGTCACCGGTGATCTTCAGGATCGCGGCAACCTGCTCTGAGGGCTGTGCACCGACGCCAAGCCAGTACTGTGCACGGTCCGACTTGACCTCGATGAACGAGGGCTCCTCGGTGGGGTGGTACTTGCCGATTTCCTCGATGGCGCGTCCATCGCGCTTTGCGCGGGAGTCCATGACGACAATGCGGTAGTACGGTGCGCGCATCTTACCGAAGCGCTTCAGGCGAATCTTTACGGCCACTTGTGTGGTCACTCCTTGTTGATCAAAAGGGCGAACTCCGGTTTCTGCTCCCGTGGGGCGGGCCATACATTGGAGTCCTAGAGGACACAATGCGCGCAGAGAGAGGGGCTGCGCGGATTGGGTACGGATCCATTGTGCCAGAAGTTCACGCCTACTAGCGACTTCGGCCCGGTATGGGTCGCGTCTTACCGGACGGCGACGCGGAGCTTGTTCCGCCACGGGTCTTCGAAGCGCAGCTCCAGGCCGGTGTGGTGATGCCCGATGCCGGCGCCCTTCAGGCGCTCGGCAAGCGCCCCGACCTCATCCGGGTGGGGCACCCGGATGAGGACTTCTCCCAGCCCGAGGGTGTCCTTGCGGGGACCGGCACCGCGGCTGTTCCACACGTTCATCGCCATGTGGTGGTGGTATCCGCCGGCGGAGACGAACAGTGCCTGGCCATGCCAGCCGGCAGTCCGCTCGAATCCGAGCGTGTTGACGTAGAACTGTTCCGCGGTCTGGACATCACCCACCTGCAGATGGACGTGCCCGACGCCGGCAGCCGCCTGCTGCTGGTGCGCAACGGACTCTTCAGTGAGGTTGCTTTCGAGGTATTGCCTTGGAGGGAGCGGCGCGTTGTCCATGACGACGGTGCGCCGGCCCTCGCTGATGGTCCAGTCCCAGGTGTCACGCGGCTTGTCGAAGTACAGCTCGATCCCGTTTCCTTCCGGATCCGAGAAATAGAATGCCTCACTCACCAGGTGGTCCGCGCTTCCCACATACCGGCCTTCGGCGGACTGTGCTGCCTGTGCAGCGGATGCGACCGTTGCTGCAAGGTCAGCGCGGTCGGGGAACAAGAGCGCGGTATGGAAGAGGCCGGCCTCCGTGGGTGGCGGCAGCTTGAGCCCGGTTGCGGCCGAAAGATGGATCAACCGCTCATTCCCGCGGCCGAGGTAGAGGCCACCGTCAGACTCGGCAATATCAACCAGGCCGAGCGCGCTCCGGTAGTAACCGGCCATACGGTCGAGATTCCCAACTGTGAGCATCACGGTGCTCATCGTGGTATCCGCCGGCATCAGGTCTTTTGTATTCATGGTGTCCTCCAAGCATGTGGTTCACTCATCACAACTACTTGAAGATTAAACTTATTCCCTGACAGCTCCGACTCAGACGAACGGCGACGGAATCAATGGCTCGCGACAAACTCACGGATGAGGGCGTTGCCCTCATCCGTATCCTGCGGACGATGCCCGCCTCCAACAACCCTGTGCATGGCACCGGTTCCCGCGAGGTACTCCGCCACCTCTTCATAGAGCGGCTCCCAGCCACCGGTCAGGACGAGAGTGGGCACACCGGGAACAATTGTCAGCGGCGCCGTCCACGGCGGCGCCTGAAGCCTGAGACGCCGGGCACGGTGACGATCTTCGGCGGTATCGAGCGGCCGCGGTTCGGAAGCGAAGACCGCACGCGCAAATTCGCGATTGAACTCTTCATCAGTCAATTCCGCTGCACGTGAGAACAACGGGTCCACCCGGGCGCGGTGCGCCGCTGTTGCCGGCAGCTCCTCCGTGAGGGACAGGCACGCCGGTTCGGCAAGAATGAGCGACTGAACCAGCTCTGGCCGCTCAACCGCAAGCATCATTGCAGCAACGGCGCCCTGCGATGCGGCCACAAGGTGGCCGCCCTCCCCCAGCGCCTCCTCCAGGATCCGCTGGTCCGCGGAGAAATCGGTTGGGAGCGGAGCTGCAACGGGGTCGAAGCCGTGGCGGCGCACGAACAGGCAATCGAACTCGAGCGCCATTCCGTGTTGTCTCGGCCAGGCCGCCGCACCGAACGTTCCCGCGCCATGCACGAAGACAACGCGATCGCCCTTCATGACCTCAACCTAGCTGCCGCGCCGGACAAACCGGGCCGGACGGCGTTACCACCGTTTGGACGGTCTATTTCCCGAGAAACTTCTCGAACCCCTTCGGAAGGTTCAACGACGCCGGGTCGAAATCGTTCTGCTGGCCGAACGCTGCACCGGTGGGCACCGACGCACGCTGACCGTTCCGGCGGGCCTCCGCGGCAGCAGCCTCCTGGGCAGCCTTCGCGGGATTGCCCGAGCGCGGCTTCTTCTTCCCCTTGGCGTTCGCCTTACCCTTCCGTGCACCACCACTGAAGCCGCCGGGACCCGGCACCCCCGGCATACCGGGAATACCACCACCGGCAGCCATCTTGCGCATCATCTTCTGCGCCTGCCCGAAACGCTCCAGCAGCCCGTTCACCTCAGAGACGTGGACGCCGGAACCGCGCGCGATGCGGGCTCGCCGTGAGCCGTTGATAATTTTCGGAGCAACCCGCTCATGCGGGGTCATGGAGCGCACGATTGCCTCGACCCGGTCAATCTCGCGCTCGTCAAAGTTTTCCAGCTGCTGCCGCATGTTGGCGGCGCCGGGCATCATCATGAGCATCTTCTTCATGGAGCCCATGTTGCGGATCTGCTGCATCTGCGCGAGGAAGTCGTCG
The DNA here is from genome assembly GCF_059089725.1 of Arthrobacter sp. M71 S08. Taxonomy (NCBI): domain Bacteria; kingdom Bacillati; phylum Actinomycetota; class Actinomycetes; order Micrococcales; family Micrococcaceae; genus Arthrobacter; species Arthrobacter sp. M71 S08. The sequence goes on from NZ_JBNHEY010000009.1 coordinate 52,077, forward strand.
AGGGTGAAGTCTTCCTGATCGGCGAACTTCTTCGCCATCCGGGCAGCCTCGTCCTTGTCCCACGCCTGCTCCGCCTGCTCAATCAGGGTGAGGATGTCGCCCATGTCGAGGATGCGCGAGGCCATGCGGTCCGGGTGGAAGACCTCGAAGTCCGTCAACGCCTCGCCGGTGGAGGCAAACATGACCGGCTTGCCCGTAATGGACGCGACCGAGAGGGCGGCACCGCCGCGGGCGTCGCCGTCGAGCTTGGTAAGGACGACGCCGGTGAAGTTGACGCCCTCGTTGAAGGCCTGCGCAGTGTTCACTGCATCCTGGCCGATCATGGCGTCGATGACGAAGAGCACTTCGTCCGGGTTGACGGCATCGCGGATATCGGATGCCTGCTGCATGAGCTCGGCATCGATGCCGAGGCGACCGGCAGTGTCGACGATGACGACGTCGTGAAGCTTGGTCCGCGCCTCGGCGACACCCTGGCGGGCTACCTCCACGGGGTTGCCGGTGGCGGCCTCGAACTCCGAGCTCACGCCCGGATGCGGAGCAAAGACGGGAACACCGGCGCGCTGCCCATTGACCTCCAGCTGCTTGACCGCGTTGGGCCTCTGGAGGTCACATGCGACCAGCAGGGGGCTGTGGCCCTGACCCTTGAGCCATTTGGCGAGCTTTCCGGCCAGGGTTGTTTTGCCCGCGCCCTGCAGGCCCGCGAGCATGATGACCGTCGGCGGGTTCTTGGCGAGGCGGAGCCGGCGTGTCTCGCCGCCGAGGATGCCAACGAGCTCCTCGTTCACGATCTTGACGACCTGCTGCCCCGGGTTCAACGCCTGGGAGACTTCGAGTCCGAGGGCGCGTTCCTTGACCTGCGCGGCGAAGGCTCGCACCACCGGCACGGCGACATCCGCGTCGAGCAGGGCGCGACGGATCTCGCGGACCGTTGCGTCAACGTCTGCCTCCGACAGACGGCCCTTGCCGCGGAGGTTCTTGAAGGTCGCTGTCAACCGGTCTGAGAGTGAATTGAACACGGTGCGTGAACTGCTTTCCTCGAACGGAGTGGATTCAACTATCTAGGGTATCAACTGGGTTCGCTCCCACGGGCAGCAGACAGCCACCCCCCGGCAGTGGCAGGGTGTAAGGGTGACTACTCATGCGATTGACGAACAGGCATCCGGGCAACAGTTCCGGGGGCAGGCAATTCGTACGCTGTTGATTCTCGGCGCCTCGGGCGACCTGACAGGCAGGCTGCTGTTGCCCGGGCTCGCCCGGCTGGTCAGGCACGGAAAGGCCGAAGGGCTCGCCCTGGTAGGGGCCGGATCCGATGCGTGGAATGCGGAGGACTGGCAGAAGCGACTGGCCACCTCATTTGCCGCCGCGTCGCCTGATTCCGGCACCCGGGACGACGGCGGCGCCCTGGCAGAAATCTGCGCCGCCAGTACCTATCATCAGGTCGACGTCACGGCGAAGGGGGCGTTGGCAGAACTCATTGCCGGGCTGGAACCGCCGGTTGCGACCTATTTCGCGCTGCCCCCGGCCATCAGTGAAAAAGCCTGCGCCACGCTCGAGCCGGAAGATCTTCCGGAAGGCTCCCGCCTGGTGATGGAGAAACCGTTCGGCACCGACACGGAATCGGCAACCCGGCTGAACACGATCCTCAGCCGGCTGGTACCTGAGGACCACATCCACCGTGTTGACCACTTCCTCGGCAAAGCCACCGTGCTGAATATCCTCGGCCTCCGCTTCGCGAACCGCCTGCTGGAACCGGTGTGGAACAGCCTCCACATCGATTCCGTGGACATCGTGTTCGACGAGAAACTGACGCTCGAGAACCGTGCACGCTATTACGACGGCGCCGGCGCCCTGAGGGACATGATCCAGAGCCATCTCCTGCAGGTGATGGCCCTTATCGCGATGAACGCGCCGTCAACCCTGCATGAAAGGGATCTGCGGGATCATATCGGTTCGGTGCTGCGCGCCAGCTCGGTGCACCCGGACTTCCGGACCAGCACACGTCGGGCCCGTTACACCGCCGGCAGCATCGACGGACGCGACGTACCAAACTATGTGGATGAAGACGGTGTCGATCCGTCCCGCGGAACCGAGACGCTCGCTGAAATAGTCGTGTCGATCAACAACGACCGTTGGGCGGGGGTGCCGTTCCGGTTGCGGTCAGGAAAGTCGCTCGGCCGGACCCGCAAGGAAGCAGTGATCACCTTCAAGCCGGTAAACCACCTCCCGGACGGCTTCACAGGGGTTGACTCCCCCACCCGGCTAAGGATCGGGTTCGGCCCGGACACGCTCGAGCTGGACATCGACGTGAACGGACCCGGCGACGTGTTCTGCCTGGACCGGGCAACTCTGCAGGCAAAGCTGAATGCCTCTGACCTGCTCCCCTACGGAGAGGTTCTCGACAGCGTGCTCTCAGGCGACCCCACGCTGTCCGTTCGCGGGGATACCGCTGAGGACTGCTGGCGCATAGTGGAGCCGGTACTCGCCGCCTGGGACGCGAACGAGGTTCCCATGGACGAATACCCTGCCGGGTCCGCCGGCCCATCAAACTGGTAGCGGCGGCCACATCCGTTGGCGCTTACTCCCATCTGCAACAACAAAGGACAGGCCGCGTGGTAATCACGCGGCCTGTCCTATGAGTACGGATTGTCAGAGGGCTGCTTCGCCTCTTTCGCCTGTGCGGACACGGACTGCGTCCTCAACGGGGAGGACCCAGACTTTGCCGTCCCCGGCGCGGCCCGTGTTGGCCGTCGAGACAAGCACGTCCACGATGTCAGTGACGGAGGAGTCCGACACAAGGACCTCGACCCGGGCCTTCTGGAGCAGGTCAACGGTGTATTCCGCACCGCGGTAGACCTCGGTGTGCCCACGCTGGCGTCCGTAGCCGCTCGCCTGGCTGACGGTGAGTCCCTGGACTCCGTAGTTCTCGAGAGCTCCCCGCACGCTATCCAACTTGTCGGGACGAACGATCGCTGTAACTAGTTTCATGAGTTCACCTTCTGCTCGGCCGCGTCGGCGACGGGAGCCTGACTGGTTGCGTGGAACGGGTGGAACTGTCCTCCAACGCCCAGCCCGCCGAATTCGTAGGCAGTCTCTGCGTGTTCGGAGAGGTCAACGCCGGATACCTCGTTGTCGGGGGTTACCCGGAAGCCGATGGTCTTGTGAATTGCCAGACCGATCAGGGCCGTCATCACCGCGGACAGCGTGACCGCTACAAGCACGGAGACGATCTGTGCGACGAGCTGACCGGCACCGCCGCCATAGAACAGGCCGCCACCTTCGCCATCAACCGGCATTGCGATGAAGCCGATCGCGACGGTTCCCAGAGTGCCCGCCACCAAGTGCACGGCCACCACATCGAGTGAGTCGTCAAAGCCGAGCTTGTACTTCAGGCTCACGGCCAGCGCACACACAGCGCCGGACACAAGTCCCAGTCCGACGGCGCCGATGGGGCTGACGCTTGCACAGGCCGGTGTGATCGCGACGAGACCGGCGACGATACCGGAGGCTGCACCGAGGGAGGTGGGGCGGCCATCGCGGAAGCGTTCAGTGACGAGCCAACCGACCATTGCCGCTGCCGGTGCTGCCATGGTGTTGACCCAGATCAAGCCCGCTTCCTCGGCAGTACCCGCGGCACCGCCGTTGAAACCGAACCAGCCGAACCACAGCAGTGCCGCACCAAGCATGACGAGGGGAACGTTGTGCGGGCGGTGGGCCGGGTCCTTGCCGAAGCCCTGTCGTTTGCCGAGGATGATCGCGAGGACCAGAGCGGCAACGCCTGCGCTGATGTGGACGACGGTTCCGCCGGCGAAGTCGATGGCCTCACCGACTGCACTGCCGACGGCACCTTCGGCGCTGAGCAGGCCGCCTCCCCACACCATGAATGCCAGCGGGCAGTAAACGGCGGTGACCCAGATAGGCACGAAGAGCGACCAGGCTCCGAATTTGGCCCGGTCTGCGATGGCACCGCTGATGAGCGCGACTGTGATGATCGCGAACGTTACGCCGTAACCGGCGCCGATCATGTCTTCCGTCCCGATGAGTCCTTCAAGCCCGAATGAGGCGAAGGGGTTTCCGAAGAGCTGGGCGACACCGTCGCCGCCGGTCATCGAGTAACCCCAGAGCACCCACACGATGCCTACCAGGCCCACAGCGATAAAGCTCATCATCATCATGTTCAGGGCTGCCTTGGCACGAGTCATGCCCCCATAGAAAAATGCCAGTCCGGGGGTCATGAGCAATACCAGGGCGGCGGAAACCATGACCCAGACGTGACCTGCTGTCAGATCCATCTTTACGTCCTCTCGCGAGTGGCGGGCACTTCCCGCTGTCAAAAAGTCTCGCAATGGCGTGTTTCGTCGTCTTGGGAATTGTGTTGCCGGGACGTTACGGGCGATTCACCGACGTAAAGAGTGCGTATCGGCCATGTTTCCTTCGTGTTTCCTGGACGCAGGAATAGCGCCGGGGCCTGTTAGACAAGTACGCCCCGCTAGGATCACTTCCTTCGCGGGGCGTACCGGGTGCCGACTGCGCAGTGCACCTGAACTTCGACGTCAGTTCAGCAGCGCGTCCACGAATTCTTCTGCGTCGAACGGCGCCAGGTCATCGGCACCTTCACCGAGGCCGATCAGCTTCACCGGCACACCGAGCGAGCGCTGGATGGCCACGACGATGCCGCCCTTTGCGGTGCCGTCCAGCTTGGTGAGGACAATTCCAGTGATATTGACGACCTCGGCGAAGACCCTCGCCTGGTTGAGACCGTTCTGTCCGGTCGTCGCGTCAAGGACCAGCAGCACCTCATCGACGGTGCCCTGCTTCTCGATGACGCGCTTCACCTTTCCGAGCTCGTCCATCAGCCCTACCTTGTTCTGCAAACGGCCGGCCGTGTCGATCATGACGACGTCGACCTCTCCCTCAATTCCGGCCCTGACAGCTTCGAAGGCAACCGACGCGGGATCGGCGCCGTCGACGTCGGACTTCACGGTTGGCACCCCGACCCGCTGTCCCCAGGTGGCCAGCTGCTCAGCAGCGGCGGCCCGGAAAGTGTCTGCTGCGCCGAGCAGCACGTCCTTGTCTTCGGCCACGAGGACACGCGCGAGCTTGCCCACCGTGGTGGTCTTGCCGACGCCGTTCACGCCGACCACCATGACAATGGCGGGGCGGTCCGCGTGGCGGTAGGTGGCTAGGGAACGGTCCATGGTGGGGTCGACGAGTTTGATCAGCTCGTCCCGGAGCATGTCCTTGACCTCTTCGGGGCTGCGGCTGCCGGCGATCTTGACCCGCTGACGGAGGGCATCCACGAGCTCACCGGTCGGTTCGGTACCGAGGTCGGCCAGGAGCAGAGTCTCCTCGATCTCGTCCCACACGTCTTCATCGATGCGGTCACGGGAGAGCAGGGCCAGAAGGCCCTTGCCGAGAGCATTGTTGGACTTGGCGAGCCGCGCCCTCAACCGGGCCAGGCGGCCCTGTACCGGGTCCGGAGTTTCGACCGGAATGGTTTCGACGCCGGTCTGGGTTTCCTCGAGGTCACGCAGGTCATCGGGAACAATGACATCGGGTCCGGGGTCGAGGTCCGTGGGCCTCTCGAGCGTGTCAGTGCCTGCTCGGCGCGCGGCGATACCGCCGTCGTCGTCGGAGTCCCGCGTGGTGGTATAGGTACCCGGCGGCGTGCGGCGGGAGCGCACGAGCAGGGCTGCAAGGGACCCCAAAAGGGCCAAGGCTACGACTACGTAAATTACTATCGGGAGGATCTCATTCACGCTCCCAAGCTTCTCACACGGCCAGCAGACAGACGGGGGGCGAAGAAGCTGGGAGAATCGTGAATCGTGGTTGCTTCTCGAAACTTTCTCCGACGCGCCAAGCAGGACCGGGATACCGAAGAACGCCCGCGCCTGCCGCGGGAACTGAAGGTCCTCATCGCCGCGGCGTTTGTCATTGCTATCGGCTTCGGGCTGGTTGCACCGGTCCTCCCCCAGTTTGCGCAAAGCTTTGGCGTGGAGGCGACCGCCGCGGCTGTCATCGTGAGTGCTTTCGCGTTCACCCGGCTGGTCTTCGCGCCCGCTGGCGGCAAGCTCGTTGAGCGTCTCGGTGAGCGGCCCGTGTACGTGGCGGGGCTGCTGATCGTAGCACTGTCGACGGCAGCGACCGCGTTCGCTGCCGACTACTGGCAGCTGCTGATCTTCCGCGGACTCGGGGGCATCGGCTCGACCATGTTCACCATTTCGGCGATGGGCCTGATTGTCCGGATGGCGCCGGCGGGGATGCGCGGGCGGGTAACAGGCGCCTACGCGTCGGCGTTCCTTCTCGGGAGCATCGGCGGGCCATTCCTGGGCGGGCTGCTGGCCGGGTTCGGCCTGCGGGTTCCGTTCCTGGTCTATGCCGGCGCTCTGCTGGTAGCGGCCGCCGTCGTCTTCTTCCAGCTCAAGGACACGACGCTGGGCAGTCGGAAAGGGGCCGCAGCGCAGCCGGCGCTCACGGTGCGGGAGGCGGTTCGCGACTCAGCGTACCGCGCAGCGCTGGTGTCCGGGTTCGCCAACGGTTGGGCATCATTCGGGGTCCGGATGGCCCTTGTTCCACTGTTTGCGGCGGCCGTGCTGGGAGCAGGCCCGGAAGTGGCGGGTATCTCGCTGGCCTTCTTCGCGGGAGGCACCGCGCTCGCGCTCACTGTCTCGGGCAGGCTCGCCGATTCAGTGGGCCGGAAGCCTCTGGTGCTTACCGGGCTGGCGGTCAACGGCACCGCGATGGCGTGCCTCGGCCTGACCGGTGACGTGGTGACGTTCCTGGTCGTCTCGGTGGTTGCGGGCATCGGTGCTGGAATCCTCAACCCGGCCCAGCAGGCAGCGGTTGCCGACGTCATCGGGAACGATCGAAGCGGCGGCAAGGTTCTGGCAACCTTCCAGATGAGCACCGATACCGGAGCTATCTTCGGTCCCATCCTTGCCGGCCTGCTGGTGGATGCGTTCTCCTATGGCTGGGCGTTCGGGCTGACCGGTGTCACGGCTCTCGCGGCCTTCCTGATGTGGCTGGCCGCACGCGAAACCCTGGTCGACACGGGCCGATCCGTCACGCGTCCACCAGCCGCTGGCTGATCACTGTGGACACGCCATCACCCCTCATGGTCACTCCATAGAGCGCGTCCGCGACTTCCATGGTGCGCTTCTGGTGGGTGATGACGATGAGCTGGCTGGACTCACGCAGTTCCTCGAAAATGGTGATGAGCCGGCCGAGGTTGGTGTCATCCAGGGCCGCCTCGACCTCGTCCATCACGTAGAACGGCGACGGCCGCGCCTTGAAGATCGCCACCAGCAGCGCGACGGCGGTCAGGGACCTTTCGCCCCCGGAGAGCAGTGAGAGCCGCTTGATCTTCTTGCCCGCCGGCCTCGCCTCGACCTCGATACCCGTGGTCAGCATGTTCTCCGGGTCGGTCAGCACAAGACGGCCCTCGCCTCCCGGGAACAGGCGCCCGAAGACCCGCTCGAACTGCTCAGCTGTGTCACGGTAGGCGGCGGTGAACACCTGCTCCACCCGCTCATCGACCTCGCGGATGATGTCGAGCAGATCCTTCCGGGTGGCTTTCAGGTCCTCGAGCTGCGTGCTGAGGAACTGGTGCCGTTCCTCGAGCGCCGCGAACTCCTCAAGTGCCAGCGGATTCACCTTGCCCAGCGCAGACAGGTCCCGTTCGGCACGCTTGAGCCGCTTTTCCTGCTCCTCGCGCACAAACGGCACGCCCTCGCGGATCGGTGTGCCGTCGTCGTCCACGGCCACGCGCAGTTCCGCCCATTTGTCCGCGGACTTGGCCGCCGTAGGCACCGGCTGGTCCGGGCCGTACTCCGCGACAAGGTGGTCCGCGGTGAGCCCGAGCTCATCAATGGACCGGTTCTCCAACGACTCGATCCTCAGCCGCTGCTGAGCGCGGGCCAGTTCGTCCCGGTGCACGGAGTCGGTCAGCTCTGCCAGCTCGATCATCAGCGCATCATTGCCGCTGCGGACGGCGGCAAGCTCGGTCTCCCATGCTGACCGCACCTCTTCGGCAGCGTCCCGTGCCCGGCCGGCGCGGTCAACGGAGACATCAAGGAAGGCGAGCGCCTGCACGACTGCTTTCCCGACCGCGGCAGCCTTGGCCCCCTGAAGCCTTCGAATCCGCGCCCGTTCCGCAGCCTGTTCGCGGGCCTTCCGTTCCGTCTGGGCGGCATGCTCCAGTGAAGCGGCCCGGTTGGAGGTTGCCCGCAGCTGCTCCTCCGCGCTGCGCAGCGCGAGCCGCGCCTCCATCTCCGCCTGGCGGGCGTGGGTGGCGGCGAGCGCGAGCATGTCGCGCGTCCGGGTGTCGGGTTCAACGTCCGCCGGGGCGTTCTGGACCTGGGCAAGCCGCTGGGTGATTTCCTCCAGGCGCGCCTGCTCCGCAGCGAGATTTCCCTCCGCGGTCTCGGCCAGGCGGGTCAGGCGCTCCGTTTCACCCGATGCCGAGCGGAGCACGGATCCAAGCTGGCCGAGCTTCTCGGCTACTGCTGCAAGCCGCGCGTCCGACTCGTGAAGCCGTTCAAGCGCTGCATCTGTCCGTTCCTGCGCCTCCTGGCGCTGGGCGGTGGCCGCCGAGATACCGAAGCGGGCGCGCTCGTACCGCTCAGTGACGATGCGAAGGGCTTCAGTAGCCTCGTCGACGGCGGCCTGGACCTCGAGGGTGCCGGGAGCTGCGGCGGTTCCTCCCCGCACCGACACGGCCGTGTAGACGTCGCCTTCGCGGGTGACTGCAGTCAGTAGCGGGTGCTGCTGCACCAGATCGGCGGCGTCGGCCAGGGAATCAACGACGACGACGGCGGAGAGCATCGTTCGGACCGCGCCTTCCAGTCCACCCTGGGTGGAAACGAGCGAGGCGGCCGCGCGGCGGCCGTCGGGCAGGTCGCCGCTTGCCGGGGCGCTCTCAGCGCCAGCCGCCCCGTCAGCAGACGAGACCAGCAACTCGACCCGGCCGGCGTCGTCGTCCTTCATCCGGCGAAGGGCGGCACCCGCTGCCTCCAGCGAATCGACCGCTACGCCTTCGGCCACCGTGCCCAGCGCTGCCGCAATGGCGGCTTCATAGCCCGGCTCCACAGTCAACAGCTCAGCGACAGGACCGAGTACCCCGTCCATACCGGCGTCCAGCAGCGTGCGTGAACCGTCCTTGCGCTTCAACCCCAGCCGCAGCGCCTCGATACGTGCCTGCAGCGCATCGCGTTCCCTCTCTGCGGTCCTCTCTTCGGTGTGGAGTTCCTCCAGGGTTTCAAGCACGGCGTCGAGGGCAGCGCTGGCTTCCTCATAATCGGCGTCGAGGCTTTCCTCTCCCTCTTCTGCGCCCGCTACCTGGGTTTCGAGGGCCGTGAACTCGCTCTGCGCACGACGGCGGCGTTCCGCAACTTCGACGACGGAGTCACGGAGCCTTCCCAATTCCGCCTCTGCGGCCTCGACCCGGGACCGCGCTGCACCGACCTGGCCGGACAGCCTCGCCAGCCCCTCGCGCCGGTCGGCAGCTGCCCTCAGGAGGGAGGCGAGGTGCTGCTCCTCCGCGGCCGCTGCGTCTTCGGCTTCGGCCCGTTGTTCCAGCGCGTCCTCGAGCATGTCGGAACGCTCAGCGATATGTTCCTCCAACTCGGCCTGCTCTGCCCGGACCAATGCAGCCTGCCGGTCCAGCTCATCCGGATCCCGTCCACTTTCGGCTGCCGTATACACCGACCCCAGCAGACGACGCCGTTCCTCAGCGAGGGTGCCGAGGGAGCGGAACCGCTCGCGAGCGGAGGAGAGTCGATACCAGGCATCGCGTGCTGCGTTCAGCCGCGGTGTAGCTTCTGCGGCGAGGCGCTCAAGCTCAGCTTGCCGGGATCGCCCCGACTCAAGAAGGGCCTCAACCTCTGCCCGCCGTTGCTTCAAGGCTGTTTCGTCGGCGATCTCCTGCTCGAACGTGGTAGTCAGCTGGACCAGGTCGTCAGCCAGCAGGCGTGCGCGTGCATCGCGGGCCTCGAACTGCACCTGTTGGGCCCGGCGTGCAATGTCTGCCTGCTTACCGAGCGGCGTCAGCTGCCGGCGGATCTCCCCCGTGAGGTCCGTGAGGCGTGTGAGGTTCGCCTGCATTGCCTCCAGTTTGCGGACCGTCTTTTCCTTGCGCCGGCGGTGTTTCAGGATTCCGGCTGCCTCCTCGATGAAACCGCGCCGGTCTTCCGGTGTTGCGTGCAGGACGCGGTCCAGCTGGCCCTGCCCCACGATGACGTGCATTTCCCGTCCGAGCCCGGAGTCGGAGAGGAGTTCCTGGATGTCGAGAAGACGGCAGCTGCTGCCATTGATGGCGTATTCCGACCCACCGGCCCGGAAAAGCGTGCGGGAGATCGTCACTTCCGAATATTCGATCGGCAGTGCGCCGTCGGCGTTGTCGATGGTGAGCGACACCTGCGCCCGGCCCAGCGGGGGCCTTCCGGAGGTGCCCGCGAAAATGACGTCCTCCATCTTCCCGCCACGGAGGGTCTTCGCCCCCTGCTCCCCCATCACCCAGGCCAGAGCGTCGACAACGTTGGACTTGCCGGAGCCGTTGGGACCGACCACGGCGGTGACTCCGGGTTCAAAGTCGAAGGTCGTTGCAGAGGCAAAAGACTTGAAACCTCGAACGGTCAGACTTTTCAGATGCACGGGTCTCGGGTTCTCCGATCGGGATTGTTACCCCACAATCTACTGTGTTCACGGCTATTTCAGGGGCATTTCGCCCGGCACGGGCCCCTCTCGCGTCTGCGGGGCGAGATGCCGTTATCTGCTGGAGGAACTAGGCTTTCTTCAGGATCGTTAGTAACCGAAGTATGCTTATCATTTCCAGATTGGCATTCACTGCCGGCAATGCGCTATCGGTTCCGGTGCAGCAAAGAGCGGACCAGCGGATTATCCGCGGAACACTAGGCAGGAAATTTGACCGGTAATTCTAACTTCCGACATCACAACACCGCGCTCATAGGCGTGGAAAGTGTTGAGGCACCGGTCATTATCACCTCCTCAGAATTCGATCGAATACTCTCTCCGGCTCTCAGACGCCTGCGGCTCTCAAAGGGTCTCCTGCAGCGCGTGGCCGGCATTACCGAGCGGCGTTGGTGGGCCCCCGGTACGGGCTTCGAAGACGGAGCCATCGAGGCAGGCGCGAAGGCGCTCGCCTCTTCCGGTATCGAAGCCTCCCAGATCGGTCTCCTGATCAACACATCGGTTTCGCGCACTAATCTTGAACCGTCCGTCGCCGTGAAGATCCATAACGGGCTTGGACTTCCCTCCTCCGCCATGAACTTCGACGTCGCCAACGCTTGTCTCGGTTTCGTCAACGGCATGACGCTGGCGGCCAATATGATCGAAGCCGGGCAGATTCAGTACGCCATGATCGTCAACGGGGAAGATGCCCAGGCAACGCAGGAAGCAACGCTTCGCCGCCTGAATGAACCGACCGCTACACGGGGGAGCTTCATGCAGGAGTTTGCGACCCTGACCCTGGGCTCCGGTGCTGCTGCGGCAATTCTCGGTCCCGCCGACCTGCACCCGGGTTCCCATCGGATCCTCGGGGGTGTTGCACGGGCCGGGACCGAACATCACGAACTGTGTGTCGGCGGTGTCGACGGCATGTACACCAACGCCCAGGGGCTGCTCGATGGCGGTCTCCAGCTGGTGGTCGAGGCCTGGAACGAGGCACAGGAAGACTGGCAGTGGGCGGACATGGACCGGTACATCACGCACCAGGTGAGCACCACCCACACAGCCGCAATCATCGACGCCGTTGAACTCGACCCGACGAAGGTCCCGCAGACCTTCCCGCGATGGGGAAACGTCGGACCTGCGTCGCTGCCCATGACGCTCGCATCGGAGGCGCAGACGCTGACCACAGGCGACCGCGTACTGTGCATGGGGGTCGGCTCCGGTCTCAACACCGCGATGCTGGAGATTGAGTGGTAGAACTTCCCGGCGTCGACCCGGCGTGGTCGGCCTATCTCGACGTGCCATCGACCGCTGGAGTGGATCCCGAAGGGACTGTCAACCGCTGGCACTACCTGGACAACCTGCCCTCCCTGAGCGGTGAGGTTCACGGCACGCTGCTGTGTGTGCACGGAAATCCGACCTGGTCCTATCTTTGGCGCTGCCTGCTGGCCGCAGGTGTCCGACACGGCTGGCGCGTCGTCGCTGTCGATCAGCTTGAGATGGGCTTCTCCGAGCGGACGGGACGGAAACGGCGGCTCGCCGACCGCGTTCGCGACCTCGAGGACTTCGTCTCCTCGCTCGGGCTGAGCGGACCGCTGGTGACCGTCGGCCACGACTGGGGCGGAGTCGTCAGTCTCGGATTCGCCGACCGCAACCGTGCCGACCTCACCGCGGTCGTCCTCACCAACACGGCCATCCACCAGGACCCGGGCTCACCCATCCCCGCGCCGTTGCGCCTCGCACTCAACGGCGCTGTTCACCGGATGGGAACATCGACCACGCCCGCTTTCCTCGAGACAACGCTGGCGCTGGCGCGCCCACGCCTCTCCGGTGATGTGCGTGCCGCCTATCGCGCGCCTTACCGCTCGGCGGCCCGGCGTCGGGGCATTGAGCAGTTCGTCGCCGACATCCCCGTCGGTCCGGAACACCCAAGCCACGCAGACCTGACCCGGATCGCCGAAGGCATACGGTCCCTTCAGGTACCAGTGCTCATGCTCTGGGGCCCGGGCGATCCCATCTTCTCCGACACGTACCTCGAGGACCTTGTCCGGCGCCTTCCCCAGGCCGATGTGCACCGGTTCGAAGGTGCGAGCCACCTGGTTATTGAAGACCGCGACATCGCCACGCCGCTCTTCGATTGGCTGGATCAACCCACCGCAAACGACGACGGCCGGCCGGCACATGGTTCCGACGGAACCTTTATACCGCTATGGCAGCAGATCCGGGAACGGGGCAGCGGTCCGGCTGCGGACACGCTCGCTATCGCTGACATGGGGCACGACGGCGCGGTGGCCAACTCGCGCTCCTGGCGGGACTTGGACGCCCAGGTCAGCCGCCTCGCTGCGGCGCTGAACAGGATCGGTGTGACGGCCGGCAGCCGGGTCAGCCTGATGGTTCCCCCGGGCATCGAACTGACCGTTCTCATCTACGCCTGCCTCCGTCTCGGTGCTGTGATAGTCCTTGCGGACGCCGGGCTTGGCGCCAAAGGACTGAGCCGGGCAGTCCGCGGCACGGTGCCGGACTTCCTGGTCGGCATTGAACGGGCACTGGCCGCCGGTCGAGTCTTCGGATGGCCAGGCGTCCGCATCAGCGTTGGACAGGTGCCGCCGGCGCGTGCCCGCCTGCTCAGGGTGAACCACCGACTCGAGGACCTCGCAGCAGAGCGCATCACTTATGATGGCGCCGATCCGGCTCCCGACTCGGACGCGGCGATCCTCTTCACCTCCGGATCAACAGGACCGGCGAAGGGGGTCGTGTACACGCACCGCCAGTTGTCCGCAATGCGCGACACCCTCGCTGCCACTCTGGATCTGGTGACCGGCAGCGCGCTGGTTGCGGGATTTGCTCCTTTCGCCCTCCTCGGCCCCGCACTGGGAGCAGCTTCCGTCACCCCCGATATGGATGTCACCGCGCCGCGTACGCTGACAGCGCGTGCTCTATCCGATGCCGCCGCTGCAATCGAAGCCACCACGGTGTTTGCCTCCCCCGCCGCCCTGCGCAACGTCCTCGCTACAGCCTCGGGCATCACTTCTCACGGAAAACAGGCGCTCCAGCGGGTAAAGGTCGTGCTCTCGGCTGGGGCGCCCATCCCCGTAACCCTCCTTGAGCACCTGCAGCCACTGGTGCCGAATGCCTCACTGCACACCCCCTACGGAATGACCGAGGCGCTTCCTGTCACGGACATACAGCTGGAGCAGATTCGCGAAGCTCTCACCGGATCCGTAACAGGAGCGGGCAACGGCGTTTGTGTGGGCAGGCCCGTTCCAGGGGCAGAGATCAGGGTCAGTGCGCTCGATCACCAGGGCCTGGCCTCAGGCGAGCCCTCAGCGGAACCGGCCGTCACCGGTGAGATTCTTGTCCGTGCTCCCCACGTCAAGGACCGCTATTACCGGTTGTGGGTTACCGAACGCGAATCCTCGCGTACCACGGGCTGGCACCGTACCGGCGACGTGGGGCACCTTGACGCGGAGGGGCGACTCTGGGTGGAAGGCAGGCTCGCGCACATCATCACGTCCCCGAACGGCGTCGTCACGCCGGTGGGTCCCGAGCAGACGATCGAACAGCTCCGGGAGGTCCGTCAGGCAGCCGTTGTTGGTGTTGGCCCATCGGGCACCCAGGCTGTGGTCGCCGTCGTCGTGACTGCTGACGGAACGAGCGCCGCCGGCCTTGCTCCGAGCAGTCTGTCCAAGAGCATCAGGAAGGCGCTCCGGCCGAGTGGAGTACAACTCGCTGCCGTGCTGACCCTTCCGTCTCTTCCCACGGACATCCGTCACAACGCGAAAATCGACCGGATAGCCGTGGCGAGCTGGGCTGAGGAAGTTCTCGAGGGGCACAGGAGGAAGACGCCGTGAAGGTCCTTGTCACCGGCGCCAGCGGGATGCTTGGGAGCGCCGTAGCCTCCCTGCTCGTGCGGAATGGGCATGCCGTCCGAACTTTCCAGCGCCGTCCCTCCGGGGTGCCCGGTGCCGTCGACGTCTCGGGCCATCTGACCGACCCTACGGCCGTAGCGCGCGCTGCAGCCGGGGTTGATGCCGTTATCCACCTCGCAGCAAAAGTGTCGTTCACGGGCGGTATCGATGAGTTCCACCGGGTCAACGTACTCGGAACAGCGGATCTCCTGAAGGCCGCCAGGGCAGCCGGTGTCGTGCGGTTCGTGCACGTTTCCTCGCCATCGGTGGCCCACGCGGGACGATCGCTGTTTGGGGCCGGCGCTGAACCGGCCGATCCTGATCACGCGAGGGGGTCCTATGCCCGCACCAAGGCGCAGGCGGAAATCCTCGCCTTGGGCGCAAACGACGACAGTATGTCCGTCGCCGTCATCCGGCCACACATCGTCTGGGGGCCCGGCGACACCCAGTTGGTGGAGCGGGTCCTCAACCGTGCCCGCGCGGGCAGGCTGCCACTACTCAGCGGCGGTACCGCGCTCGTCGACACAACCTATGTGGACAATGCCGCATCGGCCATCAGTGCCGCACTGGAGCGCATGGAGTGGGTGCGCGGGTTGCCGCTGGTTGTCTCGAACGGCGAACCGCGGCCAATCGGTGAACTCCTCGGGAGCATCTGCTCAGCCGGCGGTGTGCCGGAGCCGCGCAGGTCAGTCCCCGGGTGGCTCGGCAGAGTGGCAGGAAGCGCCGTTGAGACCCTGTGGCGGGGTTCAAACCCCGACGGTGAGCCACCGATGACCCGGTTCCTCGCCGAGCAGTTGTCCACGGCGCACTGGTTTGACCAGCGGCAGACCAGGTCCCTGCTGGACTGGACACCTGAAGTGAGCCTGGACGAGGGCTTTGCACGGCTGGCAGAGCACTACAGCAGCCGAACACCACGGCATTCCTCCGTTTCCTGAGTCTTCGCCCTTCCTTGAGTCCTCACCAGGGTTCAGGCAGTGACGTCGCGGCGGCCGATCAGCACGGCGGCGGCCCCCGCGAAGGTGGCGGCCGCAGCGACCAGCAACACGGCACTGATCGGATCAAACTCTTCGACGGGCATTGCCGAGGAGTGGCGGAACGGGCTCAGGTCCTGCACCCAGACGGGCAACCCCAGGAGGCCGCCGAACTGTCCCAGGACCAGTGCGGCGGCTAGGAAGCCCCATCCGGCGCCAATGCTCACGCGCGGGAACACGGAGTAAACAAGCGCCGCCACGGCAGGAAATATGGTCGCGGCCGGGGCATGTGCGAGGCTGGCTCCCACAACGGACGCTCCCCGTGTACCAAGGGATCCTGACAGCGCAAGGCCTGCTGTCGCGGAACACCCGGCCACGACGACGAGAACAATGATCGATATGCCCGCCACCACCAGGTTCGCGGCGACCCATCGGCCTGCGGTGGCGGGTGCGGACAGCAACAGTTCCGCCCTTCCTTCCACTTCTTCAGCCCGCAGCCGTAGAACTGCCTGCACACCGGCAGCAGCGGCAAGAACAGAGGCGATGCCCAGCAGCGCAGTGAGGAAGAGATCGACGATTCCTGCCCCGGGGGCCGTTCCTGGAGCCAGCCGGTCAAACAGGTCCTGCATGGTTGGGTTGCCCGCAATCACATCGGTAACCACCGGAGCCAATCCGCCGGCCAGACCTCCTATGACCGCTCCGGCGATGCACCACCCCACGAGGGTGCCACGCTGCAACCGCCACGCCAGGCCGACCAGGGATCGACCTGTTCGCCCTGCTCTTTCCCTTCCGGTCCGTTCACCGAGGAGGCTGGCACCCAGATCCCGGCGACTCCGGATCAGGAGCGCAATCAGACACAAGATTCCAGCCACGAGGCCCAGGGCGACCACCGGCCGGGCATCGGCTTCAGTGAAGGGGCGGACCCGCTGTCCCCATCCGATGGGGGAAAACCAGGAAGGCCATGCCGGGTCGACTCTCAGAAGCCCGGCGTCGGGCTCGCCCAGCGCGTCGCCAATTCCCCTGATCAGATAGGCGAGGCCGACGACGGCCGCTGAAACCCCGTTTGCGCCGCGTCCCGTAGGCATGAGCTGGGCGATGACCGCTGCGGCGGCCGCAAAAAAAAGGCCGACGACGCCTATTGCGCCGCCCGCCAGCATCGATCCAGCGAGCGGCAGCCCGGCGGCGGCGAACCCGAGTCCGGAGGAACCGCTCAGGACGAGACAGGCCAGCAGGCTGAGCAGGAGGGTCGCTGTCAGCGCGGCGGTGCGCGGAACGGGAGTCGACTCAAGGATCTCGCTACGACCGGATTCCTCTTCGGCCCGGGTGTGTCTGGTCACGAGTAAAACTCCCATGAGTCCTGCCAGGACAGCCGTGAAGGCATAACCCTGGAAGAACACTACGGAGCCGACGCCCGTGCCGTCCGGCAGCCCGCGGAGAAACCGGAATGCGGGACTGGCGGAAGCGACGGACACGATCCCCGCACGCTCAGCGGACGCGGCGAACTGGCTGGACACTGCTGCGGCCGCAAGCAGCCCGAGCACACTGATTCCTGCCAGCCAACCCGGGAGGAACCAACGATCGCGGACCAGGTGCATCCGCAGCACCGGCAGGACCCCGGGCATCACGTTGATCGATCCGCCGAAGCCGCGCCGGCCTGAGTATAGTGCCGGAGGAACAGCTCCTCGAGGGACGGCGGGTTGGCAGTGATCCCCGTCAGTCCTGCCCGGGAGAGGTGGGCCAGCACGGTCGGCAAGTGCGTCTGGTCGGCGTCAAACTGGATGCCGCCCGGCACCGAATGCACGTCGTAAACGCCGGAGAGGCCGTCGAGTACAGCTGCAGTCCGCGCCCCTGCTACGAGAAACCGCGTGCGGCGGAGGTGCCGGAGTTCGGACAGCGTGCCCGATTCAACCACAGTCCCGGCACGAATGATGGTGATGCGCTCACAAAGCTGCTCCACCTCGCTCAGGATGTGGCTGGAGAGCAGGACAGTTGCACCTTCGGTGCTTACACGCTGGACCTGTCGTCGGAACACGGCGTCCATGACTGGATCAAGACCGGCACTCGGCTCGTCCAACAGATAGAGGTGCGCGGGCCGCGCGAACGCCGCAATCAGCGCAGCTTTCTGGCGGTTGCCCTTCGAATAGGTCCGTGTCCGGCGTCGGGGATCGAAGTTGAACTCCTCGATAAGCTCGCGGCGCAGCCTCCCGTCCGCCCCGCCGCGCAGGCCGGTGAGCAGATCAATCACTTCACCGCCGCTCAGGTCCGGCCAAAGATTCACATCACCCGGCACATAGGCGATGTCCCGGCGCGCGCGGACGGGCTCGACCCATGGGTCCACACCCAGGACCCGTACGGAGCCTCTGGTGGGGCGCATGAGTCCAAGCAACAGCCGGAGGGTGGTGGACTTCCCGGCGCCATTGGGCCCGAGGAACCCGTGGACTTCACCCGCACGGACTCGCAGGTCGAGTCCCGTCAGCGCAAAGACTGAGCCGAACTTCTTGACGAGGCGCGAAGCCTTGATCACGTGTTCCGGTTCCATGGCAGGGCATTACCTCCCGTGCGTCGCTCTGAGGAAGACAGCCTATCCCGGTGTGCAGCGGCACCGGCAGGGCGAGAAACCGTCCTTCTACTTGGTCCTCCCGGACACTTGCCTCGACATTAAACACCACTGGGGAGGACCTTTTCAGGTCCTCCCCAGTGAGAAAGGCTAGCCGAAGACTAGACGCGCACGAAGAACGCGCCGGCGAGGTCGCTCAGCGGGTGCTGCATGGTGAGGTTTGCACCATTCATGCCGCTGCTGATGACCTGGCCACCGCCAGCGTAGACAGCCACGTGGCCACCGGTGATGACCAGGTCACCCGGGGCCGGCGTGCTTACCTGAGCGCCGTAGGCAGCGAACTGCATGGGGCCGAGGTCGCCGACGGGCTTGCCGGCTGCAGCCATTGCGATCTCAACGAGGCGGGTGCAGTCCTGAACAGCGCCGCCGGCGAGCTGTGCCCGGGCCGAAGCGAGGATCGAGGCGCCTGCGCCGCTTGAAGAACCGTCAGCCACGGTGATCTTGGAGGACGCTGTGGTGATGTTCATGGTGCTGGTCTCTGCCGGTGCCGGAGCTGCCTGAACCTGCGGTGCAGGTGCAGGTGCGGGAGCCGGTGCCGGAGCGGCAGCAGCCGGTGCAGGTGCGGGTGCGGGAGCCGGTGCCGGAGCCGGAGCAGCTGCAGCAGGAGCCGGAGCGGCTGCAGCGCTGCCGGACAAGCTGATGACCTGGCCCGGGTAGATGATTGATTCCCAGCCGAGACCATTCGCAGCGAAGATGGCGTCGAGGCTGACACCGTAGTTGCCGGCGATGGAGCCGAGGGTGTCTCCGGCCTGAACGGTGTGGGTCGGAGCGTTTACAGCAGGTGCCGGAGCAGCAGGAGCCTCGACGACGGGGGCCGGGGCAACGGGCGCCGCTGGTGCCTGGACGCTGACCTCAGCGGCCGGGGCGGTGGCGGAAGTGGTGGTGGTTCCCGCGCTGGCCGGAAGGGCGGCTCCGAACATGATGCCGGAGGCTGCTACAACTACAGCTGCAGGGCGGCCAACGGTGCCAGCGTGCGAGCTGACTGCCTTGGACACGATCTGCATGGTGCTGGGCGGAGTTGCACGGTGGCGCGCGATATGACGGTTTTTGGACACGGAAATAGCCTCTCCCAACGCCTGCGGAGTTAGCTGTCGGATTCGGATGGGAGCCACCCGGACGGCCGGCATTACAGCCGGTGCGTCTTCACCCCTAGGACTTCACAGAAGTCCGCTAATCTGGTTCCCCCGCTCCTGCCGCAGTGTGTAGCGAACGGACCTTCCGGCGGCGGCAGGATTAGGCAATCCACCAGAAGGAAGCCGGGCTTTTGAGCCCGGCGTATCCACAACGTTACATACCTATCGTTGAATTGTCACGTTTCGGTCACGGAGAGGCTGGTCACACGTACTGCAGCGCATCGGATCAGATCTTGTACTCCATGTTCGGGTCTTTCGGAGTGTCGTTATCGCCGCCGCGATGCATCGCTGACTGCGCCTTCTTCAGAGCCTGCTCAGCCTGCGCCTGAACCTCGGGCGCCTTGGCCTTCACCGTCTCGGATGCCTGGGAAACCTTGCCCTGAACCTTAGGGCTGTTCCAGAGCTCGTTTGCCTTGACCTTGATCTGCTCGTAGCTGGCACGACCTGCCCGGGCGCCCAGAACGTAGCCTGCCGCCATGCCTGCTGCAAAAACCAACTTGTTCTTCATCGCGTTACTCCTGACGTGTCGGATGCTGAAACATCGAATCTAATCAGCATACTTACTTTTGTCACGTCAGGGGATACTTACCACCGTCCGTTGCGCGGCCGCGGCTGGCATCGGGGGCAGGTGTACGAGGAGCGGTTCATGAACGTGTCCCGCCGGATGCGCGAGTCCAGACCGTCCGCCGAGCATCGCCGGCAAGGTTCACGTTGCCGGCCGTAGGCGTTGAGTGAACGTTCGAAGTAACCAGAGGCGCCGTTGACGTTGACGTACAGGGAATCAAAGCTCGTGCCTCCTGCCTCGAGCGCGCGAGTCATCACGTCGCGGCAGGACGCAAGCAGTCGGGCAGCTTCCGCCCGGCGGAGAGTGTCGGTGGGGCGCGCATAGTGCAGCCTGGCAGCCCACAGTGACTCGTCGGCATAGATGTTGCCGACTCCCGAGACCAGAGTCTGGTCGAGCAGTGCACGCTTCAACCCCGTGCGCCGAGCCCGCAGCTTCCGGTAGAACTCGTCGAAGGAGAACGCCGGGTCCAGCGGGTCCCGGGCGATATGAGCCGCCTCGAGCGGCACGAGTGGTGAGGGATGCTCCCCCAGCCCACCGGGAAGCCCGTCCGGTGTGGACATCATGCTTGTGACGAAGAGTCCCCCGAAGATTCGCTGATCAACGAAACGGAGCTCCGCCGGCAGCGGTTCGCGTCCGTAAGCCGTGGAGAGCCGCAGCCGTACCTTCAGGTGTTTCTCGTCGGGCTGGCTATGGTCCTCGACCAGAAGCTGTCCGCTCATCCCAAGGTGCGCCATCAGCGCTACCGGTTCCCTGCCCGCCGGGAGTCCGGCCGGAGTCGGCGGGGACGACGATGCAGGGCCACTGCCGTCGTCGTCATCAGTAGCGAGCGGTAGCCAGAGAAACTTCCCGCGTCGCACCGCATCGGTGACGCGAGCCCCGACAAGATTACCCCTGAAGTCTTCAGCGCCGAGGGCGTGACGGCGGATCGAGCGGGGGTCAAGAACGTCAACCGCCTCGATGCGGCGCCCGCTGACCCAGCGTGCGAGGCCCCGGCGCACAACCTCCACCTCAGGAAGTTCAGGCATCACGAGCTCCCGGGATCACGTGGACTGACGTGCCGCCGTGTCAGTCTGCGCATCGATATTACCTAGCTGCAGCAGCTTCCAGGAGGCTGCTGCAGCCTCCTGCTCGGCTTCCTTTTTGGAGCGGCCGGAACCGGAACCGTAGCTGGTTCCGCCGATCACAAGCACGGCTTCAAACCTGCGGTCGTGGTCGGGGCCGAATCCGGTGACCTTGTAGTCGATCACGCCCATACGCTGCGCGGCGGCGATTTCCTGGATGCTGGTCTTCCAATCGGTTCCAGCACCGAGCGCGGCAGCGTCCTGCAGAACCGGACCGATAATGCGCATGACCAGACGCCGCGCCGTTTCCATGCCGTTGCTGAGGTAGGTGGCGCCGATGATGGCTTCCATGGTGTCAGCGAGGATGGACGACTTGTTCCACCCGTTGGTGAGCTTCTCGCCCTGCCCCAGCAGGATGTGTTGTCCCAGGTCGAGACCACGGGCAATCTCGGCGAGGGCACGCGTACTGACGACGGCGGAGCGTCTCTTGGCGAGCTCGCCCTCGGAAAGATCCGGATTGTCCCGGTACAGGGCGTCCGTGACCGAAAGGCCAAGGACGGCGTCGCCAAGGAACTCAAGGCGTTCGTTGGTGGGGATGCCGCCCTGCTCATACGCATAAGACCGATGCGTCAGGGCAAGACGAAGCGTCTCGGCGTCAATACTGACACCGAGACGCTTCAAAAGATCTTCAGAACTTTCCACGCAGGCGACGCTTTCGCGATCGTTGCCGGCAGCACCGTGAAGCGGTGCCGTCAGCATTTAGACGTCGGCTACCTTGCGGCCCTTGTACTCAAGGAACAGCTCGGTACCGGCGGAGTCGGTGACAACCTTGGCCTGGTGGGCAAGGCTGTAGGTGACGCGACCGTTCTCCACCGTCTTCATCAGCTTGGGAGCAACAGCCTTCCACTGGGATCGGCGTGCACGCGTATTCGAGCGGGACATTTTCCGCTTGGGAACAGCCACGACTAACTCTCTTCTCTCTTGTCTGACTCTGTCTTAACTTCTGGTTCCGCTGCCTCAGGGCCGGCGGCCGCGCCGGCCAACCCTGTCAGAGCAGCCCAGCGGGGGTCGAGGACCTCGTGCTGGTGTCCGGGATCCTCTTCCAGGCGTGCACCGCATTCAGCGCACAGACCCTGGCAGTCCTCCCGGCATACCGGCTGGAACGGCAACGATGTTACTACCGCATCCCGCAGCACCGGCTCAAGATCGACGGTGTCGTTCTCAACCAGGCGCTGCACGTCCTCCTCTTCATCCTCCGCCGACTCAGGGGCGTCGTAGTAGAAGAGTTCCTGCACATCGACACTGCTGCCATAGCTGAGCGGGTCAAGGCATCGGCCGCATTCGCCAGTTACTTCGACGTATACGGTTCCTGATACCAGGATCCCCTCGTGTACAGCCTCGAACCTCAGGTCCAACTCCATTTCGGAGCCTTCCTGAACGCCGATGAGCGCCACACCAAAATCCTTCGGTGCGGGCACATGTTCTTCGACTGTTCGCATGGTTCCCGGGCTGCGCCCGAGATCCCTGACACTGAAGACCAGGGGCGAACTGAGATCGCTTTTAATGAAAACTCCTGTAGAACATGTGACCGACGAACCATCTTAGCCCGAAACGAAGCCCCACCCCAAACTGGTGGGGCTCCCACACGGCCAACGATCGGGAAATCTGTGGCATTTCGAGAAAAATCCTCGCAAATACCGCGGTAAGTTTGGAATTATGACTCAGATACGTGTGCGGGATGCCGCACAGTTCCTCGGCGTCAGCTCGGATACGGTGCGGCGCTGGGTCGAAGACGGGACGCTCTCCGCCACGCGATCCTCGGGCGTGCTCTCAATAGACGGGCTCGAATTAGCCCGGTTGGCTCGGGATCGTGCCGTCCTTCCCTCGGACCTGTCCAGCGTAGCCACCTCTGCACGGAACCGTTTCGTCGGGCTGGTTACTGAAGTGATCAGCGACAGGGTGATGTCGCAGGTGGAGCTCCAGTGCGGGCCGCACCGGGTCGTGTCCCTCATGAGCAGCGAAGCCGTGCGGGAGCTTGGGATAGAACCCGGCACTGTTGCGGTGGCAGTCATCAAAGCCACCAATGTGATCGTGGAAACAGCGCCAACCGAAACCCCTTTCACAACGCGCCTCCCAGGCGGACCGCGATGAAGCACCACCTGCTCCGAGCGGTGAACGGGGGCGTCGTCGTGCTTTTCATGACCGCCTGCGGCAGCACGAGTCCGGCGGCGGAGGACACGCTGACCGTGTACGCTGCGGCCTCCCTGCAGGCACCCTTCGAGGAGATGTCCTCGGAGTTCGAAGCCGATCATCCCGGAGTGAGCGTCCAACTGAACTTTGCCGGCTCCTCCGATCTCGCAACGCAGATCATCGCGGGCGCACCCGCCGACGTGTTCGCGTCGGCCAATACTGCGACGATGGCGAAGGTTGCCGCTGAAGGACTACTGGCGTCCGGGCCCCGGACATTCGCCACCAACGTCCTGACAATCGCAGTGGCAGAGGGAAACCCCCTTGGAATTGACTCGTTGGAGTCGCTTGCTGACCCGGCTGTATCGGTGGTGCTGTGCGCGGCCCAGGTGCCGTGTGGCGAAGCGGCCACCACAGTCCAGCAAGCCGCCGGCGTTTCCATTGAACCTGTCAGCGAGGAAGGATCGGTCACGGACGTGCTTGGCAAGGTCTTCTCGGGGCAAGCCGACGCCGGCCTTGTCTACGTGACCGATGTACAAGCCGCGGGCGGAACCGTCGACGGTGTGCCCTTTGATGCGGCCGCACAGGCCCAGAATGTCTACCCCATTGCGGCGACGGAATCGGGCGGCGCCCTGGCGGCAGACTTCATCGAACTTGTGGCCGGCCCGCGAGGCCAGCAGATTCTCTCGGGTCACGGGTTCGGCGGGTCGAACCAGTGAGCGGAACCTACTCCGGAATCCCGCGGTGGCTCCTCGCGGTCGCGGCAACGGGAGCCCTGTTTCTGGTACTTCCGCTGCTTGCCATTGTGCTCCGTGTTGACTGGCCCCGGTTCGGTGAACTGATTGCTTCCGACTCCTCCCGCGCCGCACTGCTGCTGAGCCTCCAGACGTCGGGAACGAGTACGGTGCTGTGTGTCATCTTCGGTGTTCCCATGGCCTTCGCCCTCGCACGGACACGATTCAGGGGGCAGCGACTGCTTCGTGCGCTCGTCCTCCTGCCGCTGGTGCTCCCACCAGTCGTCGGCGGCATTGCCCTGCTCTACACGTTCGGCCGCCAGGGGCTGCTTGGGGAGTCGCTCCGGATTGTCGGCGTGGATATCGCTTTCTCAACAGCCGCCGTCGTTCTCGCTCAGACGTTCGTCGCCCTGCCGTTTCTCGTCCTGAGCCTGGAAGGGGCGCTGCGGACGGCGGGCACACGGTATGAGACCGTCGCTGCGACGCTGGGAGCACGACCCACCACCGTCCTTCGGCGGGTGAGCGTTCCGCTTGTGGGCCCCGGCATTGTCTCCGGTGCCGTGCTGTCCTTCGCCCGAGCCTTGGGCGAGTTCGGGGCAACGCTGACATTCGCCGGCAGCCTGCAGGGCGTCACGCGGACGCTCCCGCTGGAGATCTATCTGCAGAGGGAGACGGATCCGGACGCCGCCGTCGCGCTGTCGCTCGTGCTTGTCGCAGTTGCCGTCCTCGTGGTTGCCCTCGCCCACCGGATCCACGAAGGGTCTGCGCCGTGAGCCTTGAATGCAGCGCGCAGATTGACGCACGGAACGTCGATGTTCGGTTCTCCCTCTCGCCCGGGGAGACCGTGGCAGTCATGGGTCCGAACGGCGCCGGGAAATCCACCGTGCTGGGCGTGCTGGCGGGCCTGGTCCGTCCCGACCACGGCACGGCTGCCCTGGATGGCCAGACCCTGTACGACGACGGCACGTGGTTGCCGCCGCACGCCCGTGGCATCGCGCTGCTGGCTCAGGACGCGCTGCTTTTCCCCCACCTCTCGGTTCTCGAAAATGTGGCCTTCGGGCCGCGGTGTGCCGGCGTTCCGCGCAGGACCGCCAGGGAGGCAGCGCGCCGTTGGCTCCAGGAAGTCGACGCCGCTGATCTCGCAGACCGTCGACCGGCGAGCCTGTCCGGCGGGCAGGCGCAGCGCGTTGCAGTGGCGCGTGCACTCGCCGCTGAACCTGCGCTCCTGCTGCTGGATGAGCCTCTGGCCGCCCTCGATATTTCAGTAGCGCCGATGCTGCGCAGGACCCTTCGCCGGGTGCTTGAGGGGCGCAGCGCGATCATCGTCACGCACGACATTGTCGATGCGTTGCTGCTTGCCGATCGGGTGATGGTTGTCGACGGCGGGCGGATCGTTGAGGACGGACCCACCCGGTTAGTCCTCGAGCAGCCCCGGAGCTCCTTCGCAGCGGGGCTGGCGGGTGTGAATCTGATGACCGGCACAACGATGCCTGGGGGCCTGCTTACCTCATCCGGAATGCACCTGGCAGCCCTGACGGATCAGGAACTTCTTGCGGGGGAAGAAGCGGCCGCCATCTTCAGTCCCCGCGCCGTCGCCGTGCACCGGGTTCGACCGACAGGTAGTCCACGGAACGTGCTGGCCGTGACCATCACCGACCTTGAACAGCACGGAGGACGAACAACGGTACGGGCAGGTCACCTGAGTGCGGAAATCACCACTGCGGCCGCAGCGGAACTGGATCTGCTGCCCGGCGCGGAGGTTTTCTTCGGTGTGAAGTCTGCTGAGGTGAGCATCTACCTGCTCTGATCAGAAGCTCAGAAGCGTCGCTCCGGATTGTGCTCCGGTGACCGTTCCGGCACTGAGGTTTCAGGCGCTGCTGATCCTACGCCGCCGTCGTTGTAGTCATCCGAGAATCTTTCGACAGCATGCTTGGTCGAAGCTTCTGATAAAAGGTCCCGATCGTCGAGTTCCTCGTTGATCTCTTCCTGGCGGTTCTCGGTCTCCGGATGCGGAATACCCTCATCGACATACTCGACCTCAAGTTGACGGTGGACCTTGCTGTTGAGAATTTCGACCTGATCGTCCTCCAACGTGTTCAGGTTCTCAGGAAAGGAGTCCTCCGGCTTGATTCGACTCTTGCTCACTGCTGTCCCCTCTGTCCGCCTGCCATAGGAGTCTTGATTGTACTGGCGCAGCCCCAGTTTCAGGAGGTTGTCTCCCGGAGTCTTTTGAGCACCGCTTTCGGGACGAACGGCGAAATGTCACCGCCAAGAGCGGCGACTTCCTTCAGGAGGGTTGACGACAGGTGGGAATAGCTTGCCTCCGCAGGAATGAATACCGTCTCAATACCGGCCAGTTGGCGGTTCATGGTGGCCATGGGCAGCTCGTACTCGAAGTCGGCGCTGGAACGAAGACCCTTCACGATCAGGTTCGCTCCGTTTTCACGACAGAACTCTGCAAGCAGCCCGTCCCCCATGGGCAGCACGGAGACACCGCGGAGGTAGGTGAGGGTCTCGTTGGCGATGTCCAGCCGATCCTCAAGTTCGAACCGGTACTTTTTCGCGTAGTTGGTTGAGACAGCGACGATCACTTCGTCAAAAAGACTGGCGGCGCGGGCGATGACCTCGAGATGGCCGTTATGGATGGGATCGAAGGATCCGGGGCAGACGGCTCGACGCATACAACGAATGTACCCTTTTGTGCCCTTGCGTTGTTCCCATTCGTTCGCGGCCCCTTCCGCCGGCGAACTGTCCT
This sequence comes from Arthrobacter sp. M71 S08, assembly GCF_059089725.1. Taxonomy (NCBI): domain Bacteria; kingdom Bacillati; phylum Actinomycetota; class Actinomycetes; order Micrococcales; family Micrococcaceae; genus Arthrobacter; species Arthrobacter sp. M71 S08. The sequence continues at coordinate 78,691 of NZ_JBNHEY010000009.1, forward strand.
GGCCCAGCGCGTTCGACATACTGGATGACATGGAATCGAACCAACCCGTCGCTACAGGCCGGCTCTCCGGCTGGCAGCGCACCGCGCAGGGTGCGAACCTCCTCTCCCCCGACGGCCGGCTTGGTACCGTCATCTTCGAGGAAATTACGGCGCTCGCGGCGCAGCACAATGCGATCAACCTCGGCCAGGGTTACCCCGACGAGGACGGGCCCGATGTCCTCCTGAACACCGCCCGGGAGAACATCACCTCGGGAATGAACCAGTACGCGCCCGGGCGCGGATTGCCGGCATTGCGGGAAGCAATCGCGGCCCACCAGCAGCGCTTTTACGGGCTCCCCGTCGACGCCGAGCGGGAGGTCGTGGTCTCCACCGGCGCCACTGAGGCCCTCGCTGCTTCAATCCTTGCCTTCGCCGGGCCCGGCGATGAAGTGCTCACGTTCGAACCGTTCTATGACTCCTACGGCGCCATCATTGGACTCAGCGGAGCCCGGCACACCACCGCACCGCTGGTCGGACCCGACTTCCAGCCGGATCTGGATGCACTCGAGAACGCCATGACCGAGCGGACCCGGGTGATCGTGGTGAACAATCCGCACAACCCTATGGGCACAGTCTTCTCACGAGAGTCACTCGAACGCGTCGTCGAGTTGGCAGAGCGGTTCGACTCCATCATTGTGACCGACGAGGTTTACGAGCACTTGACGTTTCAGGCGACACACATTCCCGTAGCGACGCTGCCTGGCGCCTGGGAACGCACGGTCTCGATCTCATCGGCGGGTAAGACATTCTCTGTGACCGGCTGGAAAATCGGTTGGTTGACCGGGCCGTCGGTACTCGTGGATGCGGTCCGCACTGTGAAGTCGTTCCTCACCTACAGCTCGGGCACACCGTTCCAGGGCGCTGTGGCATTGGGCCTGGGCTTGGAGGACGGGTTCTATCGCTCCATTGCCGATTCACTCCAGCACAAGCGGGATGTGCTCGGTGCCGGCCTTCGCGCCGCCGGTTTTGAGGTCTTTGTTCCTCAGGCAACCTACTTCACTGTGGTCGACGCAGCTCCCCTCGGCATCACGGATGCGACGGCGCTGGCAAGACGGTTGCCGGAACTGATCGGAGTGGCAGCCATCCCCGTTCCCGTCTTCTGCCACGAGGACGGCGCACGCCGCACACGTTCGCTACTGCGCTTTGCCTTCTGCAAGAAGGAGGAGGTGCTGGCCGAGGCTGTTCTTCGCCTGGTCGAGCTCCGGGACCGGTTATGAGCGTACCGTCGCGCTACCTTCGGGCCGCGGGAGCTCATGCCGAGATCGATGGGGACGCCTTCAACGACGGCGCTTTCATCCTGAGCATCGGAGGCGCACAGCAGTCCCACGTCGATCTTGCCAACCCCCGGAACGTGTTCTACGAGTATCTCCGCAGGATCGCGAACGTCCTTGACGTTTTCAAACCAGAAGCCGAACCGATTCGCGTCCTGCATCTTGGAGCGGGCGCGCTGACCCTCGCGCGCTATGTCCAGGCCACCCGTCCCGGTTCGCGCCAGGTGGCGGTCGAGCGGGAACGGGAACTGCTGGCCTTCGTTGTCGAACATTTACCGCTACCGCCGGGCACTGACTGCACGCTGCTCATCGAAGATGCACGCGACACACTCGCTGCCTGTACCGCAGGCTCCTTTGACGCCGTCGTACTGGATGTTTTCTCCGGCGCCGACGGAGCCACGGAACTGGCCACGCCCGGGGTCTACGATCTGCTCACCCGGGCGGCCGCGCCGGGAGGCGTGGTGCTCGTCAATGTCGGCGACGACCCTCCGCTTGCGTTCGCCCGCGCGCAGGCGCGCCTGCTGCAGGACACGGGATACCACGTCGCTGCCCTCGGTGAGGTTGCTATGTTCACCGGGCAGCACGCCGGCAATATTGTGCTCGCCGCGACCCCGCGCTGGGATCCCGACTGGGAAGCTGCCCTTGTTGCTGCGGGACCGCATCCCGCGGCCGTCCTCACAGGCGCCGACTACGACGATTTCGCCCACGACGGGCACTGATTTACGCGCAAATTTCATGCGCTATTGAACCCGTGTCATCGGCCGCAGGCCGCAGTACCGTTGAAGTACAGCACGGATAAAAGTTTCCGACTCATCACTGACGGAGGAATCATGACCGCGGAAATCACAGAAGTATCCGATTGCAGTGTTCATAGTTGTGCCTTCAATCACGACGGCTGCACCGCGTACGCGATCACGGTCAGCGGCAGTCCCGATCACGCTTCCTGCGCCACCTTCATCGACACGTCGGAAACGGGCGGCCTTCCGATGATCCTTGCGCACGTTGGAGCCTGCCAGCGCAACGAGTGCGTACACAACAGCCATCTCATGTGCAACAAGCACGATGTGAAGATCGGATCAGGTTCCGACCTCGCCGACTGCCTGTCCTACGAACCCCGGTAGGTCACTACCTGCGGCGCTGAACCATGAGTGCCTGTCTCCTGCAATTGTTCTGCAGGAAGGACGGTCACTTTTGCATGCACTGGGGAAATAGGGACCATTCCGTTTCTGCTCTGCGGGGTCGCAGGCCGAATCGCACCGTCCAGGGACGCTTCGGGTGATCCGTTACTCCCACGATTGGAGGGGTAGGTCACGGCCCGAATCTTCCCGCTGGGACAGCATTGTGAAGCCCTCACCACGGGAAAGTTGACCAGCGGTAACGGACCTGTGCCGATTAGCTAACGACACGACGACACATGCAGTAATGGTCAGCCGGCTGTCTGATACTGAGTGCATGGGCACGCAGCAGTTCGAAGAGACAGTCAGGTCAAAAGTGCGTCGGGTACTGCGCTGGGATTGTGCACCCGCAGTAATCGTTTTGCTCGGGGTCGCGGTTTTCTGGGTCGGGGGGTCGCTGGAATGGTTTGAGATGCTCAGCGTTCCTGAGAACGCAGTGGGCAGCGTGGTGTGGCTCTACCTGATTCTCGCTGCTGTGGCTGGCTCAATCGTGCTGGGAGGCGGCGCCGTCGTCGATCTCGCCCGCCGCATGAATCGCAGGTCCGGACGGAACTAATAGCGGGCCTTCCGGTTCCCGGGCCGCGTGTGGGAACAGCGCCGCCTTGGGACGTCCCAGCGCACGGTAGGTCCACCCCGCGTCGCGCCAGGCGGCCGGGTCCAGGCAGTTACGGCCATCGACAACGGCCGGACGTGCCACCAGCTCACTAAGCACCCTCGGGTCCAGCGTGCGGTACTGGTCCCACTCGGTGAGAACCAGGACGGCGTCGACATTCTGTACTGCTTCTTCGGCTGACGCCGCGTAGGCGAGGTCCGGAAACCGACGCGATGCGTTTGGAACGGCTTGCGGATCACTGGCCGTAACCGCAGCGCCCTGAAGCTGAAGCTGGGCGGCGACGCTGAGCGCGGGGGAATCGCGGACGTCGTCGGAATTGGGCTTGAAAGCCAGACCGAGGACGGCAATCCGTTGCCCCAGCAGTGATCCGCCGCAGACCTCGCGCGCCAGGTCCACCATGCGGGAGCGTCGCCTCATGTTGATGGAGTCCACTTCGCGCAGGAAGGTCAGGGCCTGATCGGCTCCGAGTTCCCCGGCACGGGCCATAAATGCGCGGATGTCCTTGGGCAGGCAGCCGCCACCAAAGCCAAGCCCGGCATTGAGGAACCTCCGGCCGATACGCGCGTCGTGACCGATAGCATCCGCAAGCATGGACACGTCCGCGCCGGTTGCCTCGCACACCTCCGCCATGGCATTGATGAAGGAAATCTTCGTCGCGAGGAACGCGTTTGCGGATACCTTGACCAGCTCAGCCGTTTCATAGTCCATCACCAGGCGCGGACGACCGTCATCGAGCGCCTGCGCGTACACCTCGTCAAGAATCAGCTGGGCTCCACTGTCTGCGTTCTCCAGTCCATAGACGAGCCGGTCAGGTTCCAGAGTGTCCTTCAGCGCGAAACCCTCGCGCAGGAATTCCGGGTTCCAGGCCAGAGTCGCTGAGGGACACACCTCTCTGATCCGGGCCGAGAGGCCGCGGGCGGTGCCGACAGGAACGGTCGATTTCCCGACCACGACATCCCCGGCGCGCAGGTGGGGCAGGAGCGCCTCGACGCTCGCATGGACGTAGCTGAGGTCGGCGCCGTTCTCGCTGCGCTTCTGCGGCGTGCCAACCGCGATGAAGTGCACGGCCGAACCGGCAGCATCGGCGATATTGGTCGAGAAGCGCAACCTGCCGGTCCCGAGCGCATCCGCAAGCAACTCGGACAGTCCCGGTTCAAAAAAGGGAGCCTTCCCGGAGCTGAGGTCGGCTACCTTCGCACCGTCTACATCGATGCCCACCACCTCGTGTCCCAGCTTAGCCATGCAGGCTGCATGCACTGCTCCGAGGTACCCGCATCCGATGACGGACAACCGCATAATCAACGCCCCTTGTTCCGTGTTACGTGTTTCTGCAGACACGGTACGGACCCTGGATGGGGCGCAGATGAACTAGAGATGAGAGTTAGATGAGATCGGGTGGTCAGGCCGGCGCCGGACTATACGCCCGCGAACGTCACACCGGTTCCACGTACCAGAGCCGGGTCTCGCCGTACTTCTTCTCGGCGAAGCGCTCCAGCCCGTCCGGCCACTCCGGCTCCCCCGAGCGGGACGAGCGTTCCAGTACGATGACGGCACCCTCGGCAAGGTGCGGAAGCAGGGCAGAGAGGATGGTTACCAGCGGTGCATCCCCCAGCGGGTAGGGCGGATCCATGAGCACGACGTCCCAGAGGGCGTCGTCCGGGACCCGGTTCACGTAGGTCTCGACCTTGGATCGGTGCACGCGCACACAGGTCCATCCCAAGACCCGGTTCATGGCATCGGCGTTGGCTTTGCAGACTGCGGCCGCGCGGTCCGCGGACTCCACGAGGTCAACAGTTGCTGCGCCCCGGCTCGCCGCTTCCACTCCGAGTGATCCTGACCCGGCGAACAGATCCAGCACGTGCGCGCCGGTCAGGACGTTGTATGCGTCGAGCCTAGAGAACAGTGCTTCCTTCACCCTGTCTGTTGTGGGCCGCGTCGCATTGCCGGGCACGCTGGCAAGAGGAGTTCCGCCCGCGGCGCCGGCGATGATTCGACTCATGAAGAAATACTCTAATCCACTGGCAGAAACAGGTTCCGCATGGTCAAATAAGTGCAGCCGAAAGCAGCCGCGTCAGCGAAGTGCGAGCGGCGCGCGCCGCTCAAGGGGGACTAGGGGGCTTTTCACGAAAGTCAAAACACAGATGAATACTGGCTCCTGCCTGCTTACTGTAGGTGTCTCAGCACTTCTCGCCACAGGTACGGTTCTTACCGCTGCGCCGGCATCCGCCGCTCCCGGATCGGCCGAATGTGTCGCTGCGCAGAGCGCCCTGAAGACTCAGCTCGGCGTCGCATCCGTCGATATCAACCTGGCGAATCAACTCCGAGCTGCACTTGCTACCTTTGAATCGCTCGATGCCCAGCTAAAGCCGCTGTACGTTGAGGTAGAGCTAACGCTTCCGGAGGAGCTGGCTGCGCTGGACGCAGCGGACGCTGCTGCCTACGACGCTTGGATTGCAGAGCAAGCAGCACGAGCGGTGCTGACAGCAGCTCAGTCCACCGAAGCTACAGCGAGCTCCGACCTTGCTGCTGCCGGACAGGCAGTACTGGACGCCGATGGTGACGCTGCTGCAGTGGAAGCCGCTGAAGCTCAGCGTGAGCTGGCGCAAGAACGATACGACATCGCCGTCGCGGCTACCGCGAAGGCTCAGGTCGACGCAGATGCAGCGTTGAAAACTCTCGAAGCAGCTGATGAGGCGCTCGCTCAGGCCCACGAGGCGGTTGACGCAGCCTACGCAACTCCCGAGATTCTTGCGCTGGAAGCACAATATGCTGCAGCAATGGCTTCGTTTGAGGACGCCTTCACCCGTCTGGGGCTGACTGAGGGAACCGACCCTGAGCACCTCATCGCCCTCGCCGATGCTGCAGTTGCGGCGTGCTCGGCTCCCGCAGTGCAGACTCCTGTGGTTCGCGCGCCTGCCCCCCAGCAACAGCGTGGCTTGAACATCCAGACAGCAGCGCACGACACCGGTGCCACCGATCCGACGAACCTCGCCCTCCTGGCAGGTTTTGGTGCGGCAGCAGCAACGGGCGCCGCCGTCGTCGTGCGCCGGCGGAGCGCAGGACGGGCCTAACGCGATACATGTCCGCTACAGCGCGACGTTGCCCCTAGGAAGATGGACCTTCAGCACGAGCCGAATCGGCGCCGCTCCGAGTTCAGATGATTAAGCACGAACGGCTCAGGATCGCTCGAAGCTGATGGGGATGTCTCAAGCCACGCCCTGAAACCTTCGGGATTCCGCTGCTCAAGTTCCTCCAGGTAGAACCGCCGCTTCTGCGCCAGCTCTTCCAATTCCGCCTCAGATTTTGCACTGACAACGGCCAGGAAACTTATTCTCCATGCCCGGCATAGCTGCGCGGAGTTGAGATTTCGTATTCGGTCGGTGCGCTCCGGCGAGGGCTGGGCGCCCGGAAGCGAAACTTCCGGGCGCCCAATTCCGGCCCATCGGAGTACGCGGCGGGGCCAGCTTTCTTTCATTGCTGGATGCCGCCCCGATCAGAGTCCGCGGCGGGTGTCGTCCGTCCCGTCAGTCTCGACCTGCTCCTTGCGAACTTCCTCGCTGACGGTCTGCTCATCGGTGACGACCTCTTTGTCGAGGCGCACCCTCTCAACCGGCACAGCTTCCTTCTCGACCACGGGGCGCTCCTCGTGAAGCGTTACCTCGTGCTCCTCCTCGCTGATGGCCGGACCGTCGTAAGCAGCGTCGCGGTTTGCATCAGTGATCGGCTCGCGCTCGATCCGTACTTCCTCGCGCTGCACTGGAACGGTCTTCGTTACGTTCTCCGTCACCACGTACTTGCGCAGTCGGGCCCGTCCGGTTTCCCGGCTCTCCTTACCTACCCGCAAGCGCTCCTCGGACAGCGTCATGGCGTCATCCGTGCTAGGACCCGAGGTGTCGTGGCCCACGGTCCGGTCACCGCGGTCCGCGTCGTATGGATCCCGCTCACCCGTGTCGGCGATGCCCGGACGGGAATCACCCAGATCGTCAGTTCCGGTAGTGGTTCCGGAGTAGGTTCCGCGATCGGCTGCGTTGTAGGTGCCGCGATCGGCTGCGTCGTAGTCGCCGCCTGGCCGGCTCAGTGCGTAATGGCGGTAGAGTTCCTCTTCTTCCGCCTCGCTCAGGTTCTGGTCTGGATCGATCTTGGGAGCGTCCTTGACCTGGTCCTTGGTGTAGGCGATGCGGACGTCGTCGCCCTCCATCGAAGCACCCTGCAGCGGTGCGAAAGATTCAGAGGTGCCGAAGAGCCCGGTCTTCACAGTGACCCAGCTCGGCTCTCCCGTTTGGTCGTCCACGTAGACCTGGCCCGCGGATCCGACCTTAGTTCCGTCCTGGTCGACAACGTTGCCATTGCCGTCAAGGATGCGGTCGATATGTTCCTGCGTAATCATGGTATCTCCTTGAGATTGATAGCAGAGGACTTCTTCCGAAGTATCCGGTGCCACAAGCGTAGGCACACCCGAAGCCAAATTGGAAGTATGCTTATTAGTTTCTTGGAAACAAGCGTCGAACCAGCCTCCGCATACCCTATGGACTACGGATGGATGACACGCTGACGGGAGCATGTGAACCGGTCCCGGGGTTGCCACGCGATGAGAGCCGACTAGACTGGCAACAGGTTCAGCAGCGAGCCACAGTAAGAACTACTTGTGGGAGTGCCACCACTATGGACGCTCAGTCGCGCTCAATCCTAGAACCTCACCAATCCTCGCCCTATAGTTTTTCCGTTGACCCTCCTCCACTAGCCGAGTTCGACGACGACTTCCCGACGGACCTTTCCACCACCCCGGAATCCCGTCTCTTTCAACTGTGCGACACCCTGTTCCTTGAACTCGATTCAGAGACGCCGGATCTTCGCGCCATGGAACGCTACCAAACGGTCTGCGACGAGCTCACACTTCGCCAGATCAGCTCCGGCGTTGCCTGATAAGGCCAAACACTTTGTCAGCCTACTGATTGTCGCTATAGTTGTTTGTACGGTTCAGCAGCGAGCCTCATCAGCCTCATTTTGACTGTGGGAGTTCTCATGGACCTGCGTTCCACAAACGCCTCTTCAACCAACTTGCGCACGGCCGTTCGGGACAATATGAAGTTGAGCCGTTTCGAACTGTACGTTGACGGCGACAATGTCGGCCATCTCCAATACGAGGCGCGACAAGGCCAGATCTGGCTGCTGCACACAACCATCGAACAGCGCTTCAGGCGGTCACGCATGGATAACTACTTCATTGGGAACGTGCTGGAAAACCTCCATAGGAGGCGGCTTGCAGTGATGCCGTTCTGCCCCGCCGTACGCGGGTATCTCGCAGGGCATCCCGAATGGGCACCGTTGATACCGGCCTCAGAGCGGTCCCGTTTCCGCCTTCCTACCGCCAGCAAATCACGGAAAACAACGTCCCGCGCTTCCTGACGGGGACTACCCCTTTACCCGCGTTCCAGGAAGGCTTCCTTCTCGGCGTTCAGGTAGAGGTCCAGTGCCTCTTCGAGCTCGGGGTGCTCCGCGAGGGTGGGGTCGGCATCGACGAGTTCCTGCGCGTCCGTCCGTGCTTTCTCGATTACTCCGGCATGCTGGACGACTTTGAGGAAGCGGAGAGCCGACCTCCCGCCGGACTGGGAGGCACCCAGGATGTCGCCTTCCCTGCGCAACTCAAGGTCCTTCTGGGATAACTCAAATCCGTCGGACGTAGACGCAACTGCATCGAGCCGCTCCCTGCTGGGGTGCTCCGGTTCCAGTTGGGTCACCAACAGGCACGTGCCGGGGTGTCCCCCACGGCCGATGCGACCGCGCAGCTGGTGCAGCTGCGAGATGCCGAACCGGTCTGCGTCCATGATCACCATGAGTGTGGCATTGGGAACGTCCACCCCCACTTCTATAACGGTGGTGGAGATCAGGAGGCTGACAGTTCCGTCATTGAATTCTGCCATGGTTGCCGCTTTCTCGGCCGGGTCCAGCCGTCCGTGCAGCAGTCCCATGCTCACACCTTCCAGAGCGGGAACGTCCGAGAGGGACTCGAACAGCTCCACGACAGACGTCAGCTCCTGCCGCGGTGCCGATGGCCCCTCGTACAGCTCCAGCGCGTCTGCGCTGTCTGCTTCCATCTGAGAGTCGCCGATCTTGGGACACACGACATAGACCTGCCGGCCGGCGTTGATCTCTTCCCTTGCCCGCGCCCATGCGCGGTCGATCCAACGGGGATTCTCAGAGAGCCCCACCACGTGGGTGGTAATCGGAGCACGGCCGGCAGGCAGTTCCGTCAGCGTGGAGACGTCCAGGTCGCCGAACACCGTCATGGCGACGGTCCGGGGTATCGGCGTGGCCGTCATGACCAGCATGTGGGGTGCCGCGGCCGCTTTTGCCCGGAGGGCGTCCCTCTGCTCAACACCGAAGCGGTGCTGTTCATCCACCACAATCAGTCCGAGGTCGAAGAACTGGACGTTCTCGGACAGGAGTGCATGGGTTCCGATCACAACGCCCGCATCACCGGAAGCGGCGGCAAGCAGCGCCTCGCGTCTCTGTGCTGTCGACATGGAGCCGGTCAACAGCACCACCCGGGTGCCGTCCTCCGCACCCCCAAGCATGCCTCCCTCGGCCAGCGGGCCCAACGTCCGCGTGATGGATTGATAGTGCTGCGCGGCCAGCACTTCTGTCGGCGCCAGAAGCGCCGCCTGCCCTCCGGCGTCAATGACCTGGAGCATGGCCCTGAGCGCCACGAGTGTCTTGCCCGATCCCACCTCTCCCTGGAGCAATCGGTTCATGGGGTGCGCTGCAGCAAGATCCGCAGCCAGCTGCTCCCCTATCTCCCGCTGGCCGGCGGTAAGGGCGAACGGGAGCGAAGCTTCGAACTGCTCGCGCAGGCCACCCCGGCGCTGTGGGCGCGACGTAGCTTCCTCTGCGAGCACCTCCGCCCGCCGTCGTGCAAGTGCCGTCTGCAAGACCAGGGCTTCCTGGTAGCGAAAGCGGTGCTGGGCACGGTAGGCATCCTCCACCTCGTTTGGGCGGTGGATCATCTCGTATGCCTGCGTGATGTTCATGAGCCGGTCGCGGCGCGCGATGTGCGCGGGAATGGGATCGTTCAGTTGCGAGTGGACGAGGCCGTCGAGGAGCTGATAGACGCATTTCTTGATTGTTTCGCTGCTGATCTGTTCGGTTGCCGGATAAACAGGAACCGGTCTCAGGTGCTCATCCACCCCGGCTTCTCCTTCGTTCAGGAGGGAGAACCGGGGGTTGGTGAGAGTGAGCTGCCCACGGTAGCTGCCCGTCTTACCGGAGAAGATAGCGCGGGTGCCGACCGTGAGCTGCCGCTCAGCCGCGAAACTATTGAAGAACGTGAGGTGCATGGTGCCGAGTCGTCCGGCGTCGTCACCGGTAATCACGACGTCCAGCAGCTTGCCCTTCCGTGTGCGCATACGCCGGGAGTTGGCGGACTGGACACGCGCTATCAGGGTGACTTCTTCGTCAAGCGGAACGTCAGTCAGCGCAGTCAGTTCCCCCGCGGCAAGGTAGGTTCGAGGAAAATGGTTGAGCAATTGACCGACTGTGTGAATCCCCAGGCTGTCCTGGAGCGCCTTTAGCGACTTGGTACTGCCCAGTTTCAGGTGCAAGGGTGTGGCAAGCTCGGGCGTGCGCCTGTTGTCCATATACCTTCCTGAAACAGCCCTCCTGCGCGTTGCAGGAACCATCGTGATGACAGTGCGAGCTTAGCGGAGGCCTCTGACGATGTTGCTAGTCCTCGTAATGGGTCGCGGGGGAAGAACCGGAGACCCGCTGGACGATTTCCGACGCGATGACCCGCAACTTGACGTTGCGCGTGCTCGAGGCACGCTGCAGGATTTGGAACGCCTCGACCTGTGAGCACCGATTCTGAGCCATCACAATGCCAACAGCCACGTCGATATCCGTACGCGATTCCATGGCGCGGCTGCGGTTGTCGGCTTCCTCGCTGTAGTGCGACATCCGAAGCGCAAGCTGCAGTCCCTTCGACGCCTGCCGTGCATACGACTCGGCGAAGTCGATTTCATTATCCCTGAAGGACTGTGGGCGGTACGAGTACAGGTTCATCGCGGCCTGCGCACCCGGCCCAATCGTGAAGGGGGCCGAAAGAATCGAGCGGAGACCATGTTCGGAGACCGCCCCCGCGTAGTCGGGCCACCTTTCGTCCGTGCGGAAGTCTTCCACCACGATGGTGCGCTGCTCCCTGGCTGCAGTGAGACACGGACCTTCCTTGAAGGCGTACTGCAACTCGTCCATGGCTTTCGCCTTGTCGGTGTTGTACGCCACAGTTGCGGCACGACGACGGCGCAGCAAAGTGATGCCGCAAAGGATGTCTTCCCCGTTCCGGCTCACGCTGCGGGCTGAAAGCTCCGCCAGTTCGTTGAGGAATTCCTGCATGTCAGAGGTGGACAGAACGAGATCCTGCATCTCCTCAAGGAACGACCGCCGAGCACCCGCAACGGACAGTTCCGCTTCAGGACCGGGTGCGCAGATCTCCTCGTCAGCCTCAAAGGAGACGGATTCGCCCACGGTTCCATCCTTTCAATGGTTCAAACGTCAACTTTCATCGCATAGGATACTTCACTAAGCGCGCTTCTTAATTCAGGGAAATTCCTACCGTCCGTGGGATGGCGCCGCCGGTGCCGTACCACCGGGTCTAGTTCGAGTGTGCAGCACTACCCCGGTGCGCACCTCTTTCGGGGTTAGAAGGTTGAGGCATGGATACTTCGCACTGGTCAACGAGCCGTCTGCTGAGCACAGCGGCCAGGCTGAATGAAAACCGCGACAATGAGCGGCTGCGCAGCCTCGGCGTGACCCATTCCGGCGTGACCATCCTGAAGGTGCTAGCCACCGTCGGGTCGATGAGCCAGGTGAAGTTGGCTCAGACCGTCCGGGTCCAGGCTCAAACCGTAGGTAAGGCCCTGGAGCGACTGGAAGCCCGCGAACTGATCACCCGTTGCAAGAGCAAAGCCGACCGACGCGTGACGTTCGTTACCCTCACCCCAGCAGGCCTGGCTCTCCTTGACCAGGTGCAGCAGGGTGAAGGGGTGCCTCTCGGAGGCGGGGGCTATCTGGAGGAAGACCTGCGTGTGGCGCTTATCAGCGTCATCAATGCCACCCGTGACAATCTCCTCGCCCGCGGAGTTACTCCGGAGCCGGAGTTGGCCGTTTCCGCCTAGGGTGCTCCGGCGCTGACTGCCGCCTCACGGCTGATCACCCTCTCCCTTCCTGCAAGCACGCCCATCAGCGCGAGTACGGCCATGATGCCCGCCGTGACAATGAGCGGAAGCGTCCAGTCTCCGCTCACATCACGCAGCGCGCCGAACATCACGGGGCCGGCCGCTCCCAAGCCATACCCGACAGACTGGGCCATACCGGACAGGGCAGCGGCCTGCGGGTAGTTCACGGTTCGAAGGCTGAACAGGGACAGTGCGATCACGATGAGACTGCCGCAGCCGACCGCGCCCAACAGCACCCACAACAGCGTGAAGGCCGGCGCAACCGCGAGCCCGAGGAAGGTAACGAACGTCAACGCGCTGCTCGTGAACGACACAAGGCGCTGATCCGACCCCCGATTCAGTATGCCGCCGGTCGCAAGGCTCGCGAACACGCTGACGAGCAGGAAAACGGACAGATGCAGACCCGCTGTCGTCGCTGACACTCCTCGGCTCTGCTCGATGGTAGGCAGCCATGCCATCAGGACGTAGAACGCGATCGACTGCAGCCCCATGAAAAGCGTCACCTGCCAGCCCAAGGCCGATCCCCACGGCGACCGGTAGGCAGCGGGCGGCGTGACAGCGTGCGCGGTGCCAGACGCGTGGCGCCGCACCCACGGCAGCAGGACCGCCATGGCGATCAGTGCCAGTCCCACCCAGATACCAAGGGCCAGCCGCCATCCTGCCGGCGAAGTCTGCGCTACCGGTACGACGACGGCGGCCCCGATCGCGGCGAAAGCGGCCTGTGTTGCGGTGTAGCTTCCGGTGATTTGACTCACCTTCGTCGGAAAGTCCCGTTTCACCAGAGATGGCAGGAGGACGTTGAGGAACGCAATCGCAAGACCGATCAGGGCGGTACCTACCCAGATGAAGCCTGGGACGGGCAGTGATCGGAGCACGATTCCGGAAGCGAGGATCAGCAGGGAAATCCATAGCGCCCGGTCGAGCCCCAGACGGGAAGCGAATGCGGGCGCTATGGGCGAGAAAACTGCGAAGGCGATGAGCGGCAGGCCTGTGAGCAGACCTGCCGCGGCGCTGGATAGTTCGAGATCGCTGCTGATGTTGGCGAGGACGGGCCCAACGCTGACAAAGGAAACGCGCAGGTTGACCGCAATGAGAAGGACGCCGATGAAGGCGAATCCGAACCGGGCAGTTCGTTCCGGCGCGTTTCGGGTGACAGCGGGCATCGTGCGTTCTTCCGTCCTTCAGAGCAAGAGGAGCGCTTCGCCGCGCATCCGCTTCCACCCTAGCGCCGGGTACGCGTCGAAGCGGCCCGTAACGCAGGACCTGCAATCAGGGGCGTGCCGCTTCTGCCCGTCGCTTCAGTGAGGGTCCTGAGGCGCGACCGCGCCCGCTCCTGCGAGCTGCGTAATCGCGATGTGGCTGGGCTCGCCGGCTTCCTCGATGAATTTCAGGGCCAACGCGGCCTCAGGAACGTGAACGTGCACGCGCCAACGGTAGCCTTCCTCGACTTCCGTCACGGCGCTCATGATCACGGAATCACCGACCTCGTCCAGGTGCAGGCGCAGGGTCGCGGCATCGAGGGGGCTGAGATTGATGGTGCACATCACTTCGACGCCCTCAGCGGGCATGCTGCTGTGGATATGCGGTGCCTGGACGTCGTAACCGTGCAGGCCGTCGAGCAGCTCATCCTGCAGCTCTTCACCCAATGAGGCTGCTCGCAGCGCGTCCATGATGAGGAGGAACCCCACTCCCCCGGCATCCACGACTTGGGCTTCGGTGAGCGCGCCGAGCTGACTTTCGGTGTTCACGACGGCTTCGAGTGCGGCTTCCACGGCGCCCTGCAGCGTCATGGCGAGCGCGTGGTTGCTGTCATCACCCTGGTTCGACTGGTCTACTGTGGCTGCACCGATGGCTGCTGCCTCGAGGACAGAGAGCATTGTGCCGGGAACCGGGTCGCTGAGCGCAGACCAGCTGCGGATTTGTGCGCGGTTGAGCGCGGTTGCGAGCAATGGCCCGGACAGTCGGGAAGCGCCGTGCAGAGGCTCAGCTATCGCAGCCAGGAAGACGGCGAAAAGAGTGCCCGAATTGCCGCGGGCATCCTCCATGGCAGCCTGACCTGCGATTTTCAGCAGTTCGCCCAGATCATGTGTTTCAACGTCAGCAACGGCCTGTGCAGCCGCTCTGGCCGTCAAGTAGAGGTTGGTGCCGGTGTCACCGTCGGCCACTGGGAAGATATTGATGGCATTCAGCCGGTCGCTGTGATTGCCGAGAGATTCTTCAGCTTTGCTTAACCATCGCTTCATCGCTGTCGCGTTTGCGGTGATTTTAGTCTGCAAAGTGATCCCATCCCACGTTGGCTGGAGACTGTGACCCGACGGTCACTTCGGCAAGTCCGGCCTCTATCGAGCCTACCGCAGCGAACCCTGCCAGCGGCATAACGTTTGGGTTAACCGTGGCCAGCAGCCCGTGGTCCTCTCCGCCGCCCAGAACCCATTCCAGCGGGTCCCTGGCCAGCAGATCAGCGGCCGGTGTGAGCGGTCCGGCAAGGCGTCGGAGAACTGCGGGATCGAAGTCGATCCGCACTGAACTGGCGGAGGCGAGGCGCTGGGCGTCCCGCACGAGGCCGTCGGAAATATCCATCATTGCCGTTGCTCCGGCGACGGCCGCGGCGGGGCCCGAATGCAGCGGCGGACACGGCCTGCACTGGGAGCCGACCAATTCCCGAAGTTCAGCTCCCAGCGAACTGTAATCATGGGCTGATTCCAGCAGGGCCAACCCGGCCGCTGCGCGCCCGACCGTTCCAGCGAGGACGACGACATCCCCCGGCCGCGCTCCGGAACGGGCCACCGGCAGCCGCCCATCCAGCGAACCGGTAACGGCAGCCGTAACTGAAATTTCGGCCCCCCGTCCCAGGTCACCGCCGACCACGGCGCAGGTCGAGGCACCAAGTTCACGAATCGCTGCGGTGAGACCATCCGCGAGATCCTCAACCCAGGAGACCGCTGTGCCTCCCGGCAGCGTGAGGCTGACCACCAGACTGGTGGGGCGGCCTCCCATGGCGTTGATGTCACTGAGATTCTGGGCCGCAGCCTTCCATCCGACGTCGAACCCCGTGGTTCTGTATCCGTTGGGCCACTGCAGCCGGAAGTCCATGTCCTGGACCTGGGTGTCGATGGAAACCACCACCCTGCCGTCCGGAGCGGCCACCATGGCGGCGTCGTCACCGGGTCCGAGGAGTACGCCTGCAGATTCGCCGGGGCCTCCCCTGAGGCGTGGCAGGATACGCTCCAGCAGGGCAGACTCGCTCAACTGGGCAACGGTGAGTGGCATGGTTCCACCGTACTTGTCGGATAGGACATTCCAGTGACGCCTGTGGAGAGGCGATCGGTGTGCGAACGGACCGCTGCGGTACTAGCCAGCCGGGCGCCGTCGTGCCCGCCGCACGATAAGCCAGACAACCAGCATCCCGAGAGCCGCGTAGATCATGATGTCGAAGTACCGGGAGTACTGGTCGACCAGGTGGTACTGCGTTCCGAGAAAGTAGCCCAGGCACCGGCATAGCTTCCAAGGGTCGCCAGGGCCAGTGCAAGTGCGGCATTCATGCCGCCCTGTTGTGACAGGAACCCTGCCAGCGGCAGCGCGACTTCACTGGGAATGGGAGGAAATACCGTCTCAAGGAGTATCAGGAAACCGACGCCGACTTCACCGAGTGCGCTCATGACATCGCTGATGAGTCCGGTAAGGCCCGACTTTTCCTGGGTTGGACCGCCGTTACCGGCTCCCGCGTCCGGAAGCAACATTCCTTAGACGTCTCCCTCGCGCATGGTGACGTCATCCGGCCGATGCGGCGCGTCCTCGAAGTAATCACGCGTGGTCAAACCGATCGTCCCCACCGATAGTCAGTTTGCCCATGGTACTCACTGCGGTTCGGAACACTTCCGCCGACACCCGCAGCGGCGCCCTTGAGTTTCCCCAATCGCTGTGGGACTGTTCACACATGGCAAGCGACTCCACTGAAGTCAATGATCGGGTCCGGGCGCCGCTCGGCGCTTCCTACTGGAAACTCTGGACTTCATCCGGTCTCTCCAACCTTGCCGACGGCGTCTTCAAGATCGCGCTGCCCCTGCTCGCGATTCAGTTCACCCAGTCGCCCACCCTGATCGCGGGACTGTCCTTCGTCGCTACGCTTCCATGGCTGCTCTTCGCGTTGACTGCCGGCGCGCTGGCGGACCGGCTGGACCGCCGCCGGCTCATGCTGATAGCCAACCTTACCCGCGCCGCATTGCCCGCCCTGCTCATCGGAGTCATCCTCCTTGATCTCGGGTCCATCTGGGCGCTTTACGTCACGGCACTCCTGGTGGGAGTTGCTGAAACCCTCTACGACACATCCGCGCAGTCGATCATGCCCCAACTGGTCCATCGGGATCAGCTCTCACGGGCGAACGGACGGCTCTACGCCGTCGAGCTCACCACCAACCAATTCATTGGCCCTCCGCTGGGTGGACTGCTTGTGGCAGCCGGACTCATCGGCGGATTCGCTGTTCCCGCTGCGTTGTGGCTCGCCGCCGTCGGCGCGCTGTTCCTGGTGCGTGGGAGCTTCCGGATCGAACGCGAAGAAAAAACCACGCTGCGGTACGACATAGCCGAAGGCCTGCGGTTCCTCTGGAACCAGAAGATCCTGCGAACGCTCGCAATAATGACGGGAACGTTCAATTTTGCGTCGAGTGCAGCCTTTGCGCTCTTCGTCCTGTTCGCCGTCGGCCCGTCGTCGGCGATGCAGCTTTCCGAAGTGGGTTTCGGAGTGCTCCTCACCACCTCCGCACTCGGCGCGTTCCTTGGCTCCTTCATCTCGGAATGGGCGGAACGGAAGCTGGGAAGGTCCAGGTCCCTCGCCCTGACGATCCTTGGCGGTTCGTTTTTCGTCGGAGCGCCCGCGCTCACCGACAATCCCTACATCCTTGGTTTCGTATTCTTCATCGGTGGCATGCTGGTCATGCTCTGGAACGTCATCACCGTATCCCTGAGGCAACGTATTACGCCGAACCGGCTGCTGGGACGCGTGAACAGCGCATACCGCCTGCTCGCGTGGGGCACCATGCCGCTAGGCGCCATAGCCGGCGGCCTTCTTGCGCAGTGGCTGGGGCTGCAGGCGATGTTCGGCATCATGGGCGTTCTCACACTCGCCCTGCTGACCCTGATGCCGGTCCTCACAGACCGGGCGATAGACGCGGCCGACGTCGAATCCTGACTTCTCCTGGCCTGCCGCCTCTCAGCGGTGGGAAAGTAGGACATGGTCACCGAAACTGACGTGCGGCGAATCTGCCTCTCTCTGCCGGACGTAGTGGAACGACCGAGTTGGGGCCAGCCCGCCTGGTTCGCTAAGACCCTGATGGCGCGAATGTGGGAACCAGGCGTCCTGACCGTGAAAACGCACGAGCGGGATGCTCTCGCGGGCTCCGACCCGGAGACCTACTTCTGGACGCCACATCACGAGAGGTCGCCACAATTGGTCCTCGTACGGCTGCCCCGGGTCCAGGTGGAGGAGCTCAACGAGCTGCTCGAGGATGCGTTCCTGCTCGCCGGTGGCCGGCTGACGCGGGGATAGGCGCTCGCCCGTTGCGGCTGAGGCGACTGGCACATCCTCGCCATGTCCACCTGGAACGGTGCCGCCGCAGCGCCCGCTAGGCTTGAATCCATGCCTTTGAAACTGCACGCCTTCCTCAGCGCCTCCGGCTCAGGTGTGTTGCTCGTAGCGTCGCTCAGTGCCTGCTCTCCCATCGTCGATGTTGATGCGGCTCCCGATGCAGTCAATCCTGCATGTGCCAACGTCATGGTCGCTTTGCCGAAACAAGTCGCGGGAAACGACTTGCGGGAAACGAACAGCCAGGCCACGGCAGCGTGGGGTGACCCGTCGCAGGTTGTCCTCAGGTGCGGAGTCGAGGTTCCCGGGCCCACTACCGACGCATGCGCATCGGTGAACGACGTCGACTGGATCATTCAGGAATCCACCGAGACGGACATCTGGACGGCCGTAACCTACGGCCGCGACCCTGCCGTGGAGGTTCTTTTCGACCCCAACCAGGTCGCTTCCAGCACAGTCCTGGTCGATCTCGGCGGTGCCGTCTCGCAGGTCGAGCAGTCGGAACAGTGTTTGAGTCTGAACGACACGGTGGACCTGCCCACGGACAGCTAGCGCCGCCGTCGCTCTCAGGTTCTACACTTGGGTTCGATGAAAACTACCGATTCCACCCCCCTGTCCGGTACCCAGTACACCCTCCAGCACGGTCCTTACACGGCGTCGATTGCCAGCGTGGGAGCAACCCTGCGCTACCTCCGCCATGACGGCCGGGACCTCGTTGTGCCCTACGATGCCGAGGAAATCCGCCCGTCCTTCCGCGGCGCCGTGCTGGTGCCCTGGCCGAACCGTGTGGTGGACGGCAAGTATTCCTTCAACGGTGAGTCGCATCAGCTCGCGCTGACGGAGCCGCAGCGCTCCCACGCCATCCACGGACTGCTCGGCTGGGTGGACTGGACGCTGGTCGAGCAGTTCCCTGCGTCGGTCCGTTTGGCGGCATCGGTTATCCCGCAGAAGGGCTACCCGTTCCGGCTCGAGGTTGAGGTGCTTTACACGCTGGACGACGGTGGCCTCACGACCAAGATCGCCGCCGCGAATCCCGGACCCTCCGCAGCGCCCTACGGCGCATCGGCGCACCCCTACCTTGTCGCGGGCGAAGGACTCGTGGATGACTGGACGCTGCAGGTCCCCGCGTCAACGGTCCTGCAGGTGACCGAAGACCGGCTGATCCCGACAGAGCTGATGTCAGTGGCGTCGTCCCACTTCGACTTCCGCGAGCCGCGTCCCATCGGGGACACCTTCGTTGACCACGCCTACACGGACATCACGTACGACGACGGCGCCGCCACCGTTTCGGTGCACGCAGCCGACGGCCGCGGTGCAGCCATCACCTTCGACGAGTCATGCACCTGGGTACAGATCCACACCGCTGACAAGCCGAACCCGGCGGTGTCGCGGCTGGGCCTTGCCGCCGAACCCATGACGTGTCCGCCGGACGCATTCAACTCCGGCACCGACCTGATTGTCCTGGAGCCGGGAGAGAGCCATTCAGTGGGGTGGCGCATTCACGCACTGTAGCCCCCGACGGAGTCAGTTGCGGCGTGAGCAGAGCCCGGTGGAGCCGCGGACCAGAAACTCGGGACGGAAAGAGACCGAGGCGGGGACGTCGTCATTTATGACCGACTCAATCGCGGCCGCCACAATGGCAGACTCATCCCAGCCGAAGGTGGTGAGCGCGGGACTGACGAGCGTGGCCAACTCGCTGTCATCGAACCCCATGATCGAGACATCCTCGGGGATGGACAGGCCGAGGGACCGGGAGGCCCGGTAGGCACCAAAAGCGAGCGAGTCGCTCAGGCACAGCAGCGCCGTCGGACGCTCGGGCCCGGCGAGAAGCACTGTTGTCGCCTCTGCTGCCCCAGCTACCGACGACGTCGACGGCGCAACAGCAACGCTCAGTCCCTTGTCCGCGCCGAGTTTTTCCACCAGCAGCTGCGCGGGGCGCCCGGGCGTGGACGGCAGCGACGGTGCCAGCAGTCCGATCGATTGATGCCCCAATTCGGCGAGGTGATTCAGTGCAGTGCTGATCCCGAACTCGTTGTCGAAGAGGACAGTACGGGCAACCGGGCGGTGAAGCAGCGCGTCGCCGACCGACACCAACCGGATCCGTTCCGGAACCTCGGCCCAGTACAGGGCGGACGGGTCCACAGGAAGCACTATTGCGGCGTCCACCCGGCGGGTAGCGAGCGTCCGCAACGCGTTATGCTCACGTTCCGGCGACGTGTCCACGTCCGCTATGGCCGAGAACATGCCCTGATCGTGCAGAGCTTCCGAAAGCATCACCGCGAGACCCTGCCGCCAGAGATCTCCCAGGGATCCGATGATCGCCACGTTGCCGCTCCGGCCGCCCGCGAGGGCCCGCGCTACGGGATCCGCTGTCCATCCCATCTCCTTTGCGATGGCCTGGACCCGGGCGACCGTCTTCTCTGACCCACGAAGTCCACGCAGCGCGTAGGACGTGGCTGCTTTGGAGAGGCCCGCCGCCTCGGCAATGTCCCGCAGGGTTGTCCGCTTCGGCTCTGTCATCACCTGGTGCCTGCCGCGCCTAGCGCAGGCCCGTCCTGCGTTCCAGCGCCAACTCGATGAGTTCGTCGATCAGCTCTGTGTAGGTCAGCCCCGACTTGGCCCACATTTGCGGATACATACTGATGGGTGTGAACCCCGGCATGGTGTTGATCTCGTTGATGATGAGCTCGCCGGCAGGGGTGTAGAAGAAGTCGACCCGCGAGAGCCCTTCCGTACCGAGGGAGTCAAAAGCGCGGGCAGCGAGCTCCCGAACCTGGTCCGTGACATCGGGCGGGAGGTCGGCGGGGCAGCTCAGCTCAGCCGCGGAACCGTCAACGTACTTCGCCTCGAAGTCATACCACTCGTGCTCGCCGGGCTGGACCGCAATTTCTCCGGGCAGGCTGGTCCGTGGCGCTTCCGTGCCGTGGCCCTGCAATACGGCGACCTCGATCTCACGCCCAACGATTCCGGCTTCAACGATCACCTTCGGGTCGAATGCCCGGGCGGTTTCCACAGCGGCCTCGAGCTCCGCCGTTGAGGTAGCCCGGGAGATGCCCATGGACGATCCGGCGCGGGCGGGCTTGACGAATACGGGGAAGCCCAGCTTCGCGGCCCGGTCAAGGCATGCTGAGCGGTCGCGGGCCCAATCCCGGTCTGTGATGACCTCGTACGGTCCTACGGTGAGCCCGGCGGCCGCGAACACCACCTTCATGTAGTGCTTGTCCATCCCGACTGCGGAGGCGAGCACGCCCGCACCGACGTAGCGCACGTCGGCCATCTCGAGCATGCCCTGCAGGGTGCCGTCCTCACCGAAGGGACCGTGCAGCAGCGGGAGTACGACGTCCACCGCGCCAAGGCTCCGGGGCAATTGCTCGGAGGCGGTCGCAACGAGTTCCTGCGCCGTTTCGCCGTCGGATGCAGTTGCCAGTACCACCGACTCCGATGACACAGGGACTTCGGGAAGCACCGAGGAGCGCAGCGACCATTGGGAGGGGTCGGAGGAAACCAGTGACCACTGGCCGTTCTTCGCGATCCCCACCGGAACGACGTCGTACTTGTTCCGGTCAATTGCATCCAACACTCCCGCAGCGGTCACGCAGCTGACGGCATGTTCGCTGGAACGCCCGCCGAAAAGCACGAGGACGCGGGGCTTCGCAGATGAGGTCACAGTTAGCCTTCGGATTTCAGTTCGCGGGCCAGCAGGCGCGGGCCGAGGTCATGTACGGACAGGTTTCCCTGAAGTACGGCAACAACACTATCCGTTATCGGCATATAGACATTGAGTTGGCGCGCGAGGTCGGCCACAGCCTGTGCGGATTTGATGCCCTCGGCGGTCTGGTTCATGTGGGCTGTGACCTCGTCCAGGGTGAGTCCCTGCCCCAGCAGCCTGCCCGCGGTGTGGTTGCGCGAGAGCGATGAGGAACACGTGGCGATTAGGTCCCCCATGCCCGCCAGCCCTGACATGGTTTCAGGTTCGCCTCCCAGCGCAACGGCCAGGCGTGTTGTCTCGGTAAGTCCGCGCGTGATGACAGAGGCCTTGGTGTTGTCACCCATCTGCTTGCCCTCGCAGATACCGACAGCCAGGGCAATCACGTTCTTCACAATGCCGCCGATTTCCACCCCGACCACATCGGTGTTGGTGTAGGGGCGGAAGTACGTGGCGGTACAGGCCGCGGCAACCCACGTGGCTACCTCGGCGTCCGGGCAGGCCACCACGGAGGCGGTCGGCTCACGGCGTGCGATCTCCATGGCGAGGTTCGGGCCGGAGACGACAGCTATGCGGTCCGCGGGCAGGCCGAGCTCCTGGGCCAGTACCTGGCTCATGCGGTCATCCGTGCCGACTTCCAGGCCCTTCATGAGCGAAACGACGACGACGTCCGGTGAGATCAGGGGTTTCCATGCTGAAAGCTGGGACCGGAGGGACTGTGCGGGAACGGCAATAACCACAAGCTCGACGCCTTCAAGAACCGCAGCGACGTCGGTGGAGCACTGAATATTGTCCGGCAGCACCGTGTCCGCGAGGTAGCGGCTGTTGGTGTGACGGGTATTGATTTCATCAGCGATTTCCTGACGGCGCGCCCACAGCCGCACCTGGGTGCCGTGACGCGCACCCGCGTCCGCGAGCACCTTCGCGAAGGTGGTCCCCCAGCTGCCGGCCCCCAGGACGGCGACGACGGCGGGTGGCCGACGCGTCACTGACCCTCACCCGCGGGGGACTCGAAGTTCCGGCCCGTCTGCTTCTGCTTTCGTGCGGTGGGGTCCCATCGCTCCGCAGGCGGCGTTTCGCCGCGTAGCTCGGCAACGAGCTCTGTAAGCGCGTCCATGATGCGGGTGGTCGCTGCGTCCAGCGTGGTGCGCGTGATGGGGCCGCCCCGGAAGTCAGACAGGTCTACCGGCTTCCCGACGAGGACGCGGGATGTCTTGCGCGGGAACAGGTAAAGGCGCTTCGCGTACCGCGGGAGCACCTCCTGCGCACCCCAGTGCGCAATGGGCACAACCGGCGCGCCGGTCTGCAGGGCCAGCCGCGCGGCTCCCGTCCGGCCCTTCATGGGCCACATATCCGGGTCACGGGTCAGCGTGCCCTCGGGATAAATGATGATTCCGCCGCCGTCCTCGATCGCCTCCTTGGCGACATCGAGCGAATGGTTCGCGCCCGCCGTCGTGCGTTCCACCGGCACCTGCAGTGTGGCACGCAGCACTGTGCCCATCACGGGGACCTTGAATAGCGAGGCCTTCGCGAGAAAGTGTGGCATCACCTTGTTGTTGTAAAGGAAGTGCGCGATCACAATTGGGTCGATCTCGGTGACGTGGTTGGGGCAGACGATGAAGCCGGTGTCGCGCGGAAGGTTCTCGGCTCCGCTCCATTTCTTGGCCATCAGGGCATTCATGAGCGGCCGGATGAAAGCCGCGAGAACCGCGAACGTGGCGCGGGACGAGACGGGTTCAGTCATGCTGATGCGGCCGCGCTTAGCGGCCGGTTCCCGGCTCTGAGGAATCTGAGATGTCGAAGTCCGCGCCGAGTCCCTCAAGCTTGCCCTGGAACCGCTCGTAGCCTCGGTTGATCAGCTCGATGCCGGTGACCCGGGACGTTCCGTTCGCTGCCAGTGCGGCGATGAGATGGCTGAAGCCACCCCGCAGGTCCGGCACGTCGATATCGGTTCCGTGCAGCTGCACCGGACCGGAGATCACCGCGGAGTGCAGGAAGTTCCGCTGACCGAAACGGCACGGAACGCTGCCGAGGCATTCACGGTGCACCTGGATGTTGGCGCCCATGCGTACCAGCGCGTCGGTGAAGCCGAACCGGTTCTCATACACGGTCTCGTGCACGATCGATACGCCTTCAGCCTGGGTGAGCGCAACCACCAGCGGCTGCTGCCAGTCGGTCATGAACCCCGGGTGGACGTCCGTCTCCAGCACCAACGGCGAAAGTTTCCCGCCCGGGTGATAGAAGCGGATGCCGTCGTCGTTCACATCGAACGCCCCGCCGATCTTGCGGTAGGTGTTCAGGAAAGCGGTGAGGTCCAGCTGGCGGGCACCCTCGACGTAGATATCGCCACGGGTCACAAGCGCAGCAGACGCCCACGAAGCCGTCTCATTGCGGTCAGGAATGGCCTTGTGGTTGAAGCCACTCAGCTCATCCACGCCCTCGATGCGGATGGTGCGGTCCGTCTGCACTGTGATGATGGCGCCCATCTTCTGCAGCACAGCGATGAGATCCATGATCTCCGGCTCGACAGCGGCGCCGCTCAGTTCGGTGATGCCCTCGGCACGGGTAGCCGTCAGCAGCACCTGCTCGGTGGCGCCGACACTCGGGTACGGGAGTTCCAGCTTGGCGCCGTGAAGGCCCTTCGGAGCGGAGATGGAAATACCGCCCGGGCGCTTGTCGACGACGGCGCCGAAGTTTCGCAACACCTGCAGGTGGTAATCAATGGGGCGGTCGCCGATCTTGCATCCGCCCAGATCGGGGATGAAAGCCTCCCCGATGCTGTGCATGAGAGGGCCGCAGAAAAGAATGGGGATTCGGGAATCGCCGGCGTGGGCGTCGATATCCTTGGATGCCGCCATCATGGCGTTGGCAGGATCCATGGTGAGATCACCCGTCACCGGATCCTTGGCCACCTCTACGCCGTGCAGCTTCAGAAGGCTGGTTACGACGTCGACGTCCTTGATTTCAGGGACGTTCCTCAGCACCGACGGTGCACTTCCCAGCAGCGCCGCAACCATTGCTTTCGGCACCAGGTTCTTGGCGCCGCGGACGGTCACCTTGCCTGCAAGAGGGACACCACCACGGATTGTCAGAACGCTACCCATGAACACCTATTTTCCTTCAACGTGTAAGCCCCAACAGCAGAAAAGACCCGTGCTAAGCATAGGAGCTACTGTTAGCAGACTGAAATACCGACGGCCCGCGAGCGGGATCGTGTTGGGATCGTTGTGATCCCACCAGGTAGTTCAAACGGCCGGGTTCAGCCCTAAATTCCGGTGCAGTGAGTGATCTTCCTTGCACTGGTGCGGAGTTCAGGTGCGGACAGGCAGCGTCTTGGGCTTGAAGCTCGGCCGTTCGGACTCGAAGGCAGTGATGTCCTCTTCGTGCCGGAGGGTCAGCCCGATGTCATCGAGCCCCTCCAGAAGGCGCCAGCGGGTGTAGTCATCGATCTGGAACGGAGCAACAATGGAGCCGCAGGTGACCAGGCGCGACTCAAGATCGACGGTGATCTCGGTGCCCGGGTGGTTCTCGAGCTCTTTCCAGATCAGCTCGATGTCATCCTGAGCAACCTGGGCCGCCACAAGCCCCTGCTTCCCGGAGTTACCCCGGAAGATGTCCGCGAACCGGGAGGAAATCACCGCCCTGAAGCCGAAGTCCTTCAGGGCCCAGACCGCGTGCTCACGGGAGGAGCCTGTGCCGAAATCAGGTCCCGCAACCAGCACGGATCCGCGGTTGAACGGCTCCCTGTTCAGGATGAAGTTTTCGTCCTTCCGCCAGGCGGAGAACAGCGCGTCTTCGAATCCGGTGCGCGTAATCCGCTTCAGGTAGACGGCGGGGATGATCTGGTCGGTATCCACGTTGCTCTGCCGCAGTGGAACGCCGATCCCTGTGTGCGTGGTGATCTTTTCCATGGTGTTCTCCTCTTGCCCGAATCAGGCAGCGTGGCTCGTGGAGCCGTTCTCAGCGGGCAGCGCAGCGGCTGGCGGTACGGGGTCCAGGTCCGAGGGCGAGCTCAGGGTTCCGCGAACGGCGGTGGCTGCGGCAACGACCGGAGAGACGAGGTGCGTGCGCCCTCCCTTGCCCTGCCGGCCTTCGAAGTTGCGGTTCGACGTCGACGCGCACCGCTCCCCCGGCGCCAGCTGGTCCGGGTTCATGCCCAGGCACATCGAGCAGCCGGCGAAGCGCCATTCGGCGCCGAAGTCCTTGAAGACCTTGTCGAGACCCTCAGCTTCGGCTTCGAGGCGCACACGGGCGGAGCCCGGAACCACCATCATGCGGATTTTCGGGTCTTTCTGCCGGCCGCGGATGATGTCCGCCGCCAGGCGCAGGTCCTCGACCCGGCTGTTGGTGCACGAGCCCAGGAAGACGGTGTCAACCCGGATGTCCTTCATCGGCGTGCCGGCTTCCAGCGCCATGTAGTCAAGCGCACGCTGGCACGCAGCCTTCTCATTCTCATCGGCGAAATCGTCCGGCGAAGGGATGGACTGACTGAGCGACACGCCCTGCCCGGGGTTGGTTCCCCAGGTGACAAAGGGCTCCAGCTCATTGGCGTCCAGGAAGACCTCGGCGTCGAACGTAGCGTCGTCGTCGGTACGCAGGGTGCGCCAGTTCTCGACGGCGGCGTCCCAATCCGCGCCCTGCGGCGCGTGCGGGCGGCCCTTGAGGAATTCGAACGTGGTCTCATCCGGCGCGACCATGCCGGCACGGGCACCGGCTTCGATCGACATGTTGCAGATGGTCATGCGTGCGTCCATGGACAGTGCGCGGATGGCGGAGCCGCGGTATTCCAGCACGTAGCCCTGCCCGCCGCCGGTACCGATCTTGGCAATGACGGCGAGGATGATGTCCTTCGAGGTGACGCCCGGCTTCAGTGTCCCCTCGACATTGATTGCCATGGTCTTGAACGGATTCAGCGGGAGTGTCTGGGTAGCCATGACATGCTCGACCTCGGACGTACCGATGCCCATCGCGAGCGCTCCGAAAGCACCGTGCGTGGAGGTGTGTGAGTCTCCGCACACGACCGTGAGGCCGGGCTGCGTGAGGCCGAGTTGCGGACCGATGATGTGCACGATGCCCTGCTGCGCGTCGCCCAGCGAGTGCAGCCGCACTCCGAACTCCTTGCAGTTGGCCCGCAGGGTTTCAATCTGCGTCCGGCTGGTGGGATCGGCTATGGGACGGTCGATATCGATCGTCGGAGTGTTGTGGTCTTCCGTGGCGATCGTGAGATCGGGCCGCCGCAGTTTGCGGCCGGCCAGCCGGAGGCCTTCGAACGCCTGCGGCGACGTGACCTCGTGGACGAGGTGCAGGTCGATGTAGAGCAGATCGGGCTCGGCCTGGCCGTTTACGACCTCACCCTTGCGCACAATATGCGATTCCCAGACTTTCTCTGCGAGCGTCTTGCCCATGGCCGGTTCCTCCGCGTGCCTTCGATCAGATCTTTTAATAACTGAAGCAGGAGCGCGGCGATCCGCGCTAGTCCAGATACTTGCGTCTCAGATAATGAGACGGCAATATCAGTCTATGGACAATTCTAGTGGTGTCGGCGTGATTGATAAAGCAGCACTCGTTCTCGACGCATTGGAGGCCGGACCGACCACGCTCGCCCAGCTGGTTACCTCAACGGGGCTCGCTCGCCCAACCGTGCACAGGCTTGCCCTCGCACTCGTCCACCATCGCTTGGTCAGCCGGGATATCCAGGGCCGCTTTGTGCTGGGGAGCCGCCTTGTGGAGCTTGCCTCTGCCGCCGGCGAGGACCGCCTGATCGCGTCCGCCGGCCCCGTCCTGCTCCAGCTACGAGATGCGACCGGAGAAAGTGCCCAGCTCTTCAGGCGTCAGGGCGATGCGCGCGTCTGCGTCGCCTCCGCTGAACGCCCGATCGGTCTCCGCGACACCATCCCTGTCGGCACACAGTTGTCCATGAGGGCAGGATCGGCCGCGCAGTGCCTGCTTGCCTGGGAAGACCATGACCGGCTGCTCAAGGGTCTTCAGAACGCCCGCTTCACTCCCACGGTGCTTGCCGGAGTACGACGGCGCGGCTGGGCACAGAGTCTCGGCGAACGTGAAGCCGGGGTCGCCTCGGTCTCGGCTCCGGTGCGCGGGCCCTCCGGGCGTGTAATTGCGGCGGTCTCAATCTCCGGACCCATCGAGCGCCTCACTCGCCAGCCCGGCAGGATTCATGCCGAGGTAGTGGTGAGCGCTGCCCTGCAACTGACCAACGCGATCAGCAAATCAGCCGAATAGCAGGTCTTGACCTGCGCTGCCCAATAGGCTGGCTCCGTGACCAGATACGCGGTATTCCTTCGGGGCGTGAACGTCGGCGGGATCACCATCAGGTCCGCCGACCTTCGGGAGACCTTCGGGTCACTGGCGGTGTCCGACGTCAAGACGTTGCTGGCATCCGGAAATGTGGTCTGTAGCAGCGGCCTCACGGCAGCCGACCTGAAATCGCAGAGCGAACTCGCCCTGAGGGAGCGCTTCGGATATGAAGCCTGGGTGGTGGTGCTGGCGGCGGACACCGTGGGAAGCATTGTGGCCGATTGCCCGTTTCCCGCGGACGATCCCGCCACCCACACGTACGTCACGCTCTTCTCGGACCCCGCGGTCCTCACTGAAATGGTCGAATTGGCGCGTTCGATCGGCGAACCGGTCCACGCGCTGGGAACGGTCGCTGCTGCGTGGCAATCGCCGAAGGGGAGCACGCTTGAGAGCCCGCTCAACGCATTTACCAACCGGGCCCGTTTCAAGAGCGCGACAACCACCCGCAACCTTCGGACGCTTCAGAAGGTGCTCGTCGCCCTCCGGGTCTGACTACCGGCGTGAACCTGCAGTCTCTACCGCCCGAACGAAGTTGTTGTAACGCTCGATCTCGGCGGCGGCCGGTCCGACCGCCACGGCCTCGGTGGTCTCCGTGATCGAGGCAACCAGGCGCCGTCGTACGCGTTTTCCCCGCCGGCGGGCGCCAAGACGGGCCAGGCCGGCGCACAGGATGCCGAGCGCTATGCCCGCGGCCACTCCCCCGATCGCAAAGAGCGTTGGGACCGGGATACCTTCGACCGTCGGCGACTCGGGAACCGGGAACTGCAGGAAACCGAGCCCGGCCAGCAGCGCCAACCACCCGATGCCAACAACCATCGCAGCGAGGAACAGCCACTGAAGTACACCGGCCACCGGCCACCACCAGGCGCGGGATCCGGAGGTGAAATCGGTGCGGGCAACGGCCTCGTCAAGACGCTCGAGCAGCTCCGGTTCAGGGCTCCTCGCCGCGTCCCGGATGGCCGTTCGCCACGGTTCCACCGCGCCGCTCGAAAGCTCTTCACCGAACGTGCGCAACGCCCGGTCAACGGACGCCCGCTGCGCGGGACCCGGCTCGGGAAGGGACGTGCGGCCCACGAACTCCTGCACATCGCTGCGCCTGAGGTTCAGGCGCCGCAGCGGATCGGCACGGAGATTGCCGAGCCATCGCGTCACGGGCCATCCGGTGACGGCGTGTGCATCCCGCCGGTAGGAACGTACGACGGCGTCAATCACCGCGTCGGCGCCGGTCGCTCCGGCCAACCGGTCCGAGAGCGCGCTGCGCGCAGCTTTCGACGGCGGCGGAAGTTCCGGTCCGGTGAACTCCCGCAGGGATTCGACGGCCACGTCGACATCCGCCGACAAGCGCCCGGTTGCAGCTTCCTTCCGGCGCACAATCGCCCGAACCTCCTCTGCCAACCCTGCCAGCCCGGTGCCGGTGACAGCGGAGATCGCGTGCACCACCGCCGAGCTGTGCCCCTCCGAGGCAAGGATCTGCTTGAGTGACCCGGTTACCTGCGTGAGGTCCTGTCCGGAGAGGCGGTCGGACTGGTTCAGCGCAACGAGAGTGACGGACTCATGCGTTGCCAGCGGCTCCAGAAACTCGCGGTGAAGCGCGGCGTCCGCGTACTTCTGGGGGTCCGTGACCCAGAGCAGCACGTCGACCTGCCCGGCGAGCCGCTCGACGATCGCACGGTGGCCGAGCGCGGTGGAATCGAAATCGGGAAGGTCGAGCAGGATAAGCCCGCCATCAGCGGAACCATTCCGTTTCGGGCGGTGACCGTCGCCGGACACTGCGAGCAGCGGCGCTCCGTCGGGCATGACGTGGCGGTTCTGCACCTGCAGCCAGTCGAGCAGGTCTGCGCTGCCGTCCTCGCCCCAGATCACGGCAAGGGGTTCGGCGGTTGTCGGGCGGCGTGCCGCGACGCCCGCCAGGTCGGAGCCCGTGAGCGCATTCAGCAGGGAGGACTTTCCGCTCCCGGTGGGCCCGAAGATGCCGACAACGGTGTGCGCGGACGAGAGCGACCTACGCGAACTCGCGCGGTCCAGCACGTCGTAGACCGCCCCGAGCTGACGGTCGTCCACCCGCCCGTCGGCGAGTTCGCGTGCGGTGTTCAGCGCTTCCAGACGAACCTGCAATCGGGAGGAGGATGCCTCCCCGCGGTGACGGCTCACTGGCCACTCTCCGGCACAGAGCCTTCATTGCGAAGATCCTCCGCCACCGAGCGCCGTTCCGTGAGGCTGACTGCCAGTGCGCGCAGATCCTGCGACGACGGTTCGTCCGCCAGCACCTGAAGCCTGTCGGTGAAGCGCTCGCGCTCCTCGGCCATAAGTCTTTCGCACCGCTCCTGCAACTGCATGCGGGCGGTCCTGGTGAGCCGTCGGACGGCCTCCTCGCCGAAGATGGCCTCAAGGAGTTTCTGCCCGATAACCGCGGACCCGCCGGCAATGAGCACTTCCCCTCCGGTGAGCCCTGCCGTGGAAGCGAACACCACGATCATGAGCGCGACGGCGACACCGTTGACGCCGAAGGAGAGCATGCGGGCTGCGAAGCGCTTGTCTTCTCCCTCGGAGCGGACGAGGTCCAACAGGTCCTTCTGCCAGGCACGGATCTCGCGGGCGACCGTATCGGTGAAGTCCGGCGACATGACCGGGCTTCCGGGCTCCAGCAGTGCGCGTCCGGCGGTCTCGGCAAGCCATTGCCGTTCCGTCTGATCCGCAGCTTTCGCGGCTTCCTCCACGATGACGGTTTGAAGCCCGGTCTCGATGGCGTTTTCCACAGTGACTGCACGCGGCGGTTTACCGGTGAGGAAGCCGCCGATGCGGTCACGGATTCGTCCAACCGTGGATTCGAGTCCACGCATGAATTCCCCCGTGCCGACGAAGTCCTGCCAGCGGGCCAGCACCTCTCCGCGAAGCAGGGTGCCGTCCTTGGTTGATTCGAGGACGGCGTCGAGGGCCGTCTCGTAGGCCTCGTATGCCACTCCCTGGAGCCGTCCGGCGGTCTCCGCCTGCCGGTCCACGGCATCGGCCACCTTCTCCACCCGGTGCCCCAGTGCACGCAGCGCGCCCTCAAGGGTGCGCCGGGCGATCTCCCGCCGTCCCTCAGCGTCTGCGGAGATGGCACCGAGCCAGCGACGCAACGGGTCCACGCTCTCGGGCGGCAACATGCCGAGCGGATCCAGCCGTTCCTCCGGGATCACGAAGATGGGCGCGTGTCCCAGCTGCTCGGCGGCGAGCAGCGTATGCAGATCCGCCCGAATCTCCTCTTCCACGCCGTGGGGAACGCGGTCCAGCACGACGGCGAGCAGGATGTCGCGCTGCGCCGCTTCCCTGAGAAGATGCCAGGGAACGGCGTCGGCATAGCGGTTGGCTGTGGTGACGAACAGCCACAGGTCAGCTGCCGCGAGCAGTTGTGAGGCGAGGCGGCGGTTTTCATCAGCAATCGAGTCGATGTCCGGCGCATCCAGCAGCGCCAGCCCAAGGGGAATCGTTGCGTCCGGCTGCAGCAGCAACGCAGCTGCTCCCGCGGTGTCGTTCGACGAGGAGATCTGCGACGCCGGCACAGACTCCTCTCCCGCGTTGACGACGACGGCGCGCTGCCTGGTCAGCGACGGCAGCACCCGGTCGCCGGCGAACCAGTGTCCTTCAGCGGGGTGGTGCAGCAGGATTGGCTGCCGGGTGGTGGGCCTGATCGCTCCGGACCGCGTCACCGGGTGTCCGACCAGAGCGTTCACGAGCGTAGATTTGCCGGCTCCGGTGGACCCGCCCACTACGGCCAGCAGTGGCGCGTCAAGACTCTTGATGCGGGGCAGGATGTAGTCATCGAGTTGCGCTGCGGCGGCGCGCGTTTCGCACCGGGCGTCACCGGCGCCCGGTGACTCCAGCGGAAACGTGAGACTCGTGAGCGTTGTGCGTACGCTGCCCAGCAGCTCGACAAGTCCCGCAGCATCAGCGTCGGGCAGCGAGGCATCCATGATCCCATCATGCCAGTTCCGGAGGACCAGGCGGGGATTGACCGCTTAAACGAAAATTCCGCCCCAACCGTAACCGGTTGAGGCGGAACCTTTGTGACCCCAGCGGGATTCGAACCCGCGTTACCGCCGTGAGAGGGCGGCGTACTAGGCCGCTATACGATGGGGCCAGTACTGTGCTGCCTGCCGGTTTCCCGCCAAACGAGCTAGATGATTGTTTCACATCTGATGCTGTGAACCAAAT
Organism: Arthrobacter sp. M71 S08; assembly: GCF_059089725.1. NCBI lineage: Bacteria > Bacillati > Actinomycetota > Actinomycetes > Micrococcales > Micrococcaceae > Arthrobacter > Arthrobacter sp. M71 S08. The sequence goes on from NZ_JBNHEY010000009.1 coordinate 110,812, forward strand.
TGATTCGGACCGTGATGCCGAAGTGGCAATCCGCTCAATTTTTGCTGTTTTACAGCGCTGGGGTACCAGGACTCGAACCTAGAATGTTGGTACCAGAAACCAATGTGTTGCCAATTACACCATACCCCAATGGCACTTTCCGGCGGCTTTTCCCTGCTTCGCAGCAGGTCAACCCCGTCCGCGCCGAGATACGACTTTACCGGATTCCCTGCACGATTCGCAAAACGTCGTCCAAAGTAGTGATCCGGCGGCCCGAGAAAGTCTCATCCTGACCCCCACGACGGTCGAGCCAGACGCCGATCAGGCCGGCTGCGTCCGCCCCCTGAGCGTCCAACGCCACGTTATCGCCCACATAGAGCGTGTGCGCCGGGTCGGTGCCGAGCCGTCGGGCACCCTCCAGGTAAATCGCCGGGTCGGGTTTGGCAACGCCGACGGCATCTATTCCAACGAGCGCGGCAACTCGCTGAAGTCCGGCCTTGTCCAGCTTGGCCCGCTGGTAGTCGTGCACATTGTTGCTGACCGCACCGTACGGAATTCCTTGCCGGTCCAACGCGTCAAGGACAGGAACGACGTCGTCGTAAGGTTCGAAGTGCAGCGGCAGGACGGCTTCGTACGCATTGTTCCACCGCACGGCAGCTTCGCCCTCAAGGGGGTCAGCGAGGAACGATGCCTGGGCATGCCGCGCACGGTGAATACGCTGTTCCGTGAAGGTCAGCTTTCCAGCGAGAAACTCTTCGTAGTAACCGAGCGGATCCCGGGTATACAGATCCTTGTATTCCGTCCACTCCGCCTCGCTGAGGTGCGCAAGTGTCTCCGCGCCGATGTGATGGAGAGTGCGCCCCATCGCTGTGGCGAGATCCACCAGCGTGTCGTCAATGTCGAACAGCACTCCCTCGATAGCCGGCAAGGCATCCTCACTGTTCACGAAGCGACCTCACCCGAACCAGTGATGATTCCTTGCCGAGAATGACCATGGACTCGAACAGGGGCGGTGAGATCTTGCGTCCGGAAACCGCTGTGCGCATGGGCCCGAAAGCAACGCGCGGTTTCAGTCCGAGTTCATCGACGAGGGCCGCGCGCAGGGCCGCCTGAATGGACTCGGCGTTCCAGTCCTCAAGCGGCTCGAGCGCGCGCAGAGCGGCATCAAGAACCTCCTGATAATTCGAAGGCAGACCCTTGCGGGCGTCCTCAGCGACCTCGATCTCGTCGTCCGCCCTGAACAGGAAACCGAGCATCTCGGGAGCCTCCCCGAGCAGGGTGATTCGTTCCTGGATGAGCGGCGCAGCCTCAGTAAGGATCCCCAGTTCACGGGGGCTGATCGTCTGGCCAAGCAACCCTGCGGACTGCAGATAGGGAACGAGCCGCATCCGGAAGTCCTCCGGGTCCAGCAGACGCACGTGGGAACCATTGATCGCTTCGGCCTTCTTGACATCAAAGCGGGCCGGGTTTGCGAGGACGTCATGGACGTCAAACTTTTCAACAAGCTGGTCGACAGTGAAGATGTCCTCGTCAGCACTCAGGGACCAGCCCAGTAACGAAAGGTAGTTGAGCAGACCTTCACGGATGAAGCCGCGCTCCCGGTGCAGGAAGAGATTCGATTCCGGGTCCCGTTTGGACAGCTTCTTGTTGCCCTGACCCATGACGTACGGAAGGTGGCCGAACAGCGGCATGTAGCGGGCGACGCCGATATCGATAAGCGCGCGGTACAGGGCTATCTGGCGCGGCGTCGAGGAGAGGAGGTCCTCACCACGCAGCACATGCGTGATGCCCATGAGCGCGTCATCAACGGGGTTTACGAGTGTGTAGAGCGGAGCACCATTCGCCCGCACAACTGCGAAGTCCGGAACGCTCCCGGCCGCAAAAGTGATATCCCCCCGCACCAGGTCGGTAAAGGTGATGTCCTCGTCCGGCATGCGTAGACGCAGGACCGCCTGCCTGCCTTCCGCTTCGTAGGCTGCCTTCTGATCTTCGGTGAGATCGCGGTCGAAGTTGTCGTAGCCGAGCTTCACATCCCGTCCGGCGGCTTTGTGCCGCTCCTCAACCTCGTCGGGTGTGGAGTACGACTTGTAGAGGTGGCCGGCGGCGACCAGCCTTGCGATGACGTCCTGGTAGATCCCACCCCGCTGGGACTGGCGGTACGGCTTGTGCGGCCCGCCAACCTCGACGCCCTCGTCCCAGTCGATGCCGAGCCACTTCAGCGCGTCGAGAAGTTGCCCGTAGCTTTCTTCACTGTCGCGGGCGGCATCCGTGTCCTCGATCCGGAAGATCATTTTTCCGTCGGTATGCCGGGCGTACGCCCAGTTGAACAGGGCGGTACGGATCAATCCGACGTGCGGCACGCCGGTCGGAGAGGGGCAGAAGCGGACACGAACGGGAGTTTCGGGCGTGACAGTGGGGAGATCAGCAGTAGTCATGATGGACCCCAGTCTACTGTCCGGCTGTCAGCGCCTCCGGCAGGAACTAGCGGCGCACCGGGTTGGAAAGCCGACCGATTCCTTCGATCTCCACCTCGTACCGTTGGCCCTCCGTGATCCGACCCACCCCGGCGGGGGTGCCCGTGAGGATGATGTCGCCAGGCAGAAGCGTGAAGGCCTGGGAGACGTAGGAAACGAGCTCCTTCACGCCCCAGATCATCTGGTTGGTGGAGCCGTCCTGCTTGAGTTCACCGTCAAGCCAGCCACGTACGGCAAGGTTTTCAGTGTCGAGCTCCGTTTCAATCCACGGCCCGATCGGGCAGGAGGTGTCGAACCCTTTTGCCCGGGCCCACTGGTTATCCGTTCTCTGGATGTCGCGTGCTGTGAGGTCATTGGCGCAGGTGTAACCGAAAACGACATCATCAACTCGTTCAACAGGCACGTCCTTGCAGATCCGGCCGATGATGACGGCGAGCTCTGACTCGTAGGAGATTTCCTCGGAAAAGGACGGAAGGACGACCGGGTCCCCAGGACCGACAACCGAAGTGTTGGGCTTGAGGAACATCAGCGGAGCGGGCGGCACCTCATTGCCCAGTTCGGCGGCGTGATCGGCGTAGTTCCGGCCGATGCCGATGACTTTGCTGCGTGGAATCACGGGAGCCAGCAGCCGAACGTCCTCGAGCCTGTGGCGCGCTCCGGTGGGCTGGACGCCGCCGTAGAACGGGTCACCGCTGATGACGGCTACCTCTTCCTCCCCCTCACGCCCTTCAACAAGGCCGAACGCTGGATCATCATTGAGCACAAAACGGGCGATACGCATGGACCTAGGCTAGTACAGACCCAACCCGGATACGCGAGAGACCGTTCGAAGGACCGGAGCCCTCCGAACGGTCTCGAAATCATGCTTGTAACTGTCAGTGAGGCCAGTCGTCGATCAGCATGCCATAGGTGACAACGCCCGTCTTAGGTGCGGGCGCCTTGTCTTTGGCTACAGCCGCAGATCCGCCTCCCAGTGCCAGCGCAGCCGTGAGCAAGAAAACTGCGGAGAGTCTTTTCATAACGGGTTCCTTTGAACGAGGAGTGCCGATCCTCTGACACCAGATTGATTCAGTATACGAACGGAGTGTGATATAGAACACCCCCGAGCGCCGGATCAGTTCCGGTTTCTGATTCTGCCTGCTGTTCTTCCACTGCATCTGTCTCAACCGCGCCTTTCCGCATAAAATCAGACAGTCACGTCGGACCCGCCGGGTAATCCCTGCTCGTTCGGCACAACCTCAGAAAAAGGGGGAAGCGTGGCAGCCCAGCAGTCAGGTGAACTGGTTATGTGCGAGCTGCGGGCGCGTGAAGCGTGGAGCCAGCGCGACTACCCAGCCGCGAGACAACTTGCGGCAGCCGCCGTGGTTCTCGCGGCACGGGCGGAAGACCACCATGCCTGGTGGAATATGACCTTTCTTCAGGCCGAGTGCCTACGCGAGGAAGGGTCCCTTGATGACTCTCTTCAATACGCTGAGGCGCTGAGCGTCAGCAGCCTCACGCTGGAATCTGAGGCGCTGAAGGCTCGGGTCCATACCCTCGCAGCGGTCTGTCAGCAAGGTCTGGGACATCTCGAGCAGGCCGTGGACAGCGCCACCATCGCCGTACAAAGTGCGGCCACCGTCCGTGATGCTCCCGAACTCCAGATAGAGGCCCATCATGCGCTCATTGCGGCGTTGGCCGAGAGCGACCGGCTGGACGAAGCCTGGAGCACCTGCCTTGACCTTTCCACCCACATCACGCCGGGTATCCACAGGCAGACGGCGGGCAAGGCATTTTGGGTGATCGGGAATGTAGCGTTCATGCGACACCAGGTGAACGACGGCACCCGCTTCCACAGGCTCGCAGCGGACCATCTCGCTCCCAACAACGACCTGGATCTGTGGGCACGGTTCAACCGCGCATCCGCTTCACGGCGTTTGGCCGCCGGTGTTGTGGACGCGGAGACGCTTGAGTGCATCGAACGGGCCGAGGTAGCCAGCTCCATAGTGGGTGGTACGGAACGGGACCAACTGCAGCTGTCACTCACCCGGGCGCACTGGCTTTTCCTGACGGGCCAGATTAATGCCGCGGTGGAACGCCTGCGGCCTATTTGTGCGGAGGGCTCGGCCCTTTCCCGGCAGACCGAGGGAGAAGCAAATCTGCTCCTTGCCCAGGCACTATCAGCACGAGGCGAGGGGCTGGAGGCGCTAGCCCACTTCGAAACGAGTGAACAGTGCTTCAACGATGCTGGCGCTCCCGAGAGGGCGGCACATGTAAGGGAGTTAGTCGCGGAGGTGAAGCTGTAAGTTTCCCGCGGCGGCATCCGGATCTTGTTCGAAAAAGATTGAGCCGTGGGATCAGAAATCAGATCCCACGGCTCAAAAACAGTCCGGGTTCAGCCTGGCCTGTTCGGCGAGACTAAACAGTCGTCGAGCTGTCTGGCCAGTTACCGATCTTCTTTGCCGTTGTCGTCGTGTTATCGGGCCAGTTGCCGATTTTGGCAGCTTGAGCAGCCGTGCCGCCCCCAACCAAAAGCAACGCAGTCAGCAACAAAGTTGCGGAGACCTTCTTCATATCATTCCCTTGTCACTTGATGGATGCAGAAGGTCGAATTACCCTCCGCATTGCACAGCACCTTCAGTATAAGAACGAGGCCGCAGTTATCGACTCTCTTTTTCCTCATCTTTTCCGCAGTTTTTGTCAGCCCTTCCGCCGGAATAGCGCTTGTAGCGTGTAGAGATGGCAACAGCATCGGATTCTGACAGAATGAACCGCGGGGGAACATTCTCAGGAAAGCGTTGGAAACGAGACCATGAATCATTCTCAGCAGCCCGGTAAGCACGTTTTTCTGGAACTTCGCGCACGCGATGCCTGGGCTCAGCGGGAGTACGAAAGCGCAAGAAAAATCGCTCGAGACGCTGCTGCGCTGGCCGCTAACCATCAAGATGATAACTCGTGGTGGAACATGAGCTTTCTGGAAGCAGAATGCTCCAAGAAGTTGGGAGCCATTCCGGAGGCGGAAACACAAGCCCGGGAGTTGCAGAATCACCACCTCACGCACAAGTATCCGGATCTTGGTGCGAGGGTAGCCACCTTTCTGGCTGTCGCGTTACAGGGCCAGGGGAACCTTGCCGCGGCGGCTGAGGAAGCAAGGCGTGCCGTTTCCCTAGCTGCGTCGGCCAACGATTCGCCCGATTTGCGAATAACCGCTCAGCATGCACTCATCGCTGCGCTTGCCGAAAGCGATCAGATCGATGATGCCTGGAACGAGTGCCTTCGGCTGGCAGAGCTCATCACCCCCGAAGTGAATTCGCAGACTGCCGGAAAGGCCTACTGGGTGATCGGGAACGTGGCGTACCTCCGGCGGGATGCCGCCGTCGGAACTGACTACCATCGGCGGGCGGCCAGTCATCTTTCGCCCTCGAACGACCTCGACCTGTGGGCGCGTTTCAATCGCGCGTCCGCTGCGCTTCGCCTGGCCGGCGGAGTAGTGGAACCGGAGACGCTTGAATGCATCGAGCGGGCCGAGCTCGCGGCATCGATCGTCGGAGGGAGTGAACGCGACAAGATTGAGCTGTCCCTGACCCGCGCGCACTGGCTCTTCCTCACCAAACAGTTCGACGCCGCCGCCGAGCGGCTCAGGCCGATCTGTGAGGCGTCGTCCCTCATTGCAAGTCAGACCGCTGCGGAGGCGTACATGCTCCTGGGTCAGACGCTGGCCCGGTCCGGAGACCCGCTTGAGGGCCTGTTCCAGCTTGAGAAGAGCCAGGAACTGTTCAGGCAGTCAGGAGCCCCCGACCGGGAGGCACATGTGGGCGCGCTGATCGACGAGGTCGTTCGAAGGGCAGAGGCCTAGACCTCTGGGCTGGCTTCCCTTCGATCGTTCGGTCAGGGCTCCAGCTCGTCCAGTACTTCCTGTACTTCCTCGTTCGAGAACTTTCGCCACGGCGAAGAATCAGCAGTCTGCAATGCCGCTTCCGGGCTGTCGCTGCGGTTCCACCACTTCGCCTCGAAGATCTGACCGTCGAAGAAGATCCGGTCGCCCTTCTCATAGACCTTTTCAGCGTCCCACTCCGGATATGTTCCCGCCGGTGCAGTGACCACAGGAAGCGGCTTCTCACCGGGCAGCACAGGACCGATGAGGGTCCACGGAGTCTCGGCTGCCTGAAGCACCGGGTTGTCCGGCACGTCACCGGAAGTCCAGTACTTGGCCGAGTAGACCTTTCCCCGCCAGACCACGCGGTCGTCGACCACGTAGGTCGAGTCCTCCGACCAGATCGGATAGGGGCTGGTCTTGGGATCGTCGACTACGGGTTCGGGGATGGGTTCTGCAGTGGTGGGAGCCGCGTTCAGGGTCGCCGCGCGTCCCTCGAATCCTGCGCCCAGGGCATCGGCGAACAACATTCCGTTCTGCCTGATTCCGCTGCAGCTGTCGGACACAATGCTTGCGTCGCCATAGTTGTCGCTGCAGGTGGCGTCGCGGTTAAGAGACCACATGGACATCCTGCCAACGCCGGTTTCAAGAGCGAAAGTGTTGAACGAGGCCGCGGCCTCGAGATCGAACACTTCAGCGGGAACGTCGTTCTGGCCGATCATCGGCGTCAACCCGATCTTCTTCCACAGAGTCTGCGGGCCGAGGCTGGTTCCAGCCCTGTTGTACAGGATACCGAGCTGGGCGTGCGTTGCCTCAGCAGCCGCGATCGACGCTTCCAGCTGGGACACTCCCGCCTCCCTGCTCCCCCCGTAATCCATGGTCATAATGTTCACGCCCGCGAGATCCACGCCGCCGTCGAGCATGGCTGTGACGGCGTCGGTGCCCCGGACGGTGAGACCGGACGGCGCGACCGGCAGCGTGAGCCACACGTTCAACGTCTTGCCGTCCGCACGGCGCTCCTCCTGCAGTGCCGCCACGGCCTCAGCCCTGCGGGCTGCCGCTTCCGTGTCGGCGAGATCCTCGCCCTCGATGTCCAGATCGATCGTAGTGAGGTCATAACGTTCGACGACGGTGCGGTATGCGCCCGTGAGCTGGCGAACGTCCGTACAGGTCCGGGCAAGTTCGTTATTGATCAGACCGCCGAATGAAACAGCGACCTCACCGCCGTTCTGCAGTAGGCGCGCGATCCGCCGGTCAAGGTCCAGCTCAGACTGTGCCTGGTCCAGCGAGTAGGCTGCGCCCCATGAGGGTCGGCAACCCTCCTCGGGGTCCGCGACGATGAACGAAAGCACCACGCTCTTGCCCTGTTCCGATGCCGGCTGCTCAAAGGGATAGAACGGCGTCGCCGTGGCGTCGACATATCCCGCGAACCACGACCCGCCGTTCGCGGCGGCGCGTACATCCTCGAGGCGGTTCCAACCCACAAAAGTGGACGTTACCAGCGCGCCCACAATGGCAACCAGGACAGAGAGCCGGACAGGCGAAAGCCTTCGGCCGGGAAAGCGTTTGGACATGGGTCCCCCAGATAAAAGACCGTTCAGACGGGAACGGTGAGCGTATCGTAACGGCGGAAGTGATCTGAGTCCAAATGGTGTACTGTTTCGTCCGTCACATCTTCGATGCCTTCAGGTTGAACGGTCACATCAACCGGGCCGGGAGTGAACACCGCTGATCGTCAGGCCCGTCACCTGCGACAGCCAAATTCACGGGACTCTCCGCAGGGAACGTCCATAAGATCCTTTGGGGGACGGATGAATCAGGAAGTTGCCGCGCCGGAATCAGTAACCGGGACACCAGCTACATCCGGCGCGGGGACGCGGCGTCGTCAGTGGGGATCGGAAAAACGGTCTGAGCCGCTATCGATCGTCCACCCTCAGCCGTCACGGCGGAAAGTCGCGCTCGGTCGACTGGCAATCGTGGTCACCATTATCGGCTGGATTGCGTACGTCGTCTCGACGATTCTGCGTGAGCTCTCGGAGAACCCTTCGGCCGGCTTCCGTTTCCAGCTTGAGGCCATCTTCTACCTCGTAGTGGTCACCTTCCTTACGTTCTCCGCGCTGATGTACCTCCTGGCTCGGCAGGGTGCGCTGTACCGTTTCCGGGACCACCGCCGTGTCCCCCGCGGAGAACTTGACCGGCACTTCGCCCGCTACGACGAGGGCATCACCGTCCTGGTACCGTCCTACGCGGAGGAGCCCGAGGTAGTTCGAGCCACTCTCTGGTCAGCCGCTTTGCAGGAATTCCCCAACCTGCGTGTCACTCTGCTGCTCGATGACCCACCGCACCCCACCGACCCGACGGTCCGCGCCCGGTTGGAGGCCACACGCGCACTGGCGGCCGAAATCGAAAGCCGGCTGCTCGAACCATCGATGCGTTTCACTACAGCCCTGTCCGAGTACCGCGGACGCCTGGCTGCTAACGCACCCGCCACTGACGAACTTCCGCGGCTGATCGCCGAGTATGAGGCTGCTGCAGTATGGCTGGAGACGATGGCTGAGAACGAAGCCGTCGAAGACCATGTTGACGAATTCTTCGTGGACCTTGTGCTGATGGGTCTCGCCCGTGAGCTGCGCCTGACGATCCTTGCGCTTGATGCAGCACTCGCCCAGCGCAGCGCGCCGGAACCCGACCGCATGCTCGAGCTCTACCTGCGTCTGGCGCGCATCTTCACCGCTTCCATGAACACCTTCGAACGCAAGCTGTTTGCCTCGCTCTCCCACGAAGCGAACAAGGCGATGAACCTGAACGCCTACATCTCCCTCATGGGCGGCCGGTGGCACAAGGAAAAGGCGGCCAACGGCGTCGTACTTCGTCCTGCGCTGGAAGCCCACGTCGATGACCTGGAGATCCCCGACTCCACCTACCTCCTCACGCTCGACGCCGATTCCCTCCTCCTGCGCGACTACTGCCTGCGTCTGGTCCATCTGCTGGAATCGCCGGGGAACGAGCGTGTTGCTGTCACGCAGACGCCTTACTCCTCGTTCCGTGGCGCGCCGACCCGGATCGAACGCATCGCCGGCGCCACGACTGACATTCAGCACATCCTCCACCAGGGCATGACCTACTACGGAGCCACGTTCTGGGTGGGGGCCAACGCGGTGATCCGCAAGCGCGCCATCGAGGACATTGTGGAGGTTGAGAACGTCGGCGGATTCGACATCAAGACCTATATCCAGGACCGCACCGTCATTGAAGACACAGAATCCAGCGTGGACCTCGGATCCCACGGCTGGACACTGGTCAACTATCCCGAGCGGCTCAGCTACAGCGCCACGCCGCCCGACTTCGGCTCTCTGGTGGTGCAGCGCCGCCGGTGGGCGAACGGCGGTCTCCTGATCCTGCCCAAGCTCTGGAGCCAGATGCGGGAGCGCAAACACCGGCGCGAGCGCATCCTTGCACGCGAGATACTCCTGCGGGTGAACTACATGGCTTCGATCGCCTGGGCCAGCTTCGGCCTCCTGTTCCTGCTGGGCTACCCCTACGACAGCCGTCTCCTGAGCCCACTGGTCTTCATCACCGCCCTCCCCTACTTCCTGGCGATGGGCAGCGACCTCCGTGACTGCGGGCACCGTTTCACCGACATCTTCCGGATCTACGGATTCAATATCGTGCTCCTGCCCGTGAACCTCGCCGGCGTACTGAAATCTGTGCAGCAGGCCTTCACGGGCGAGAAAATCCCGTTCGTCAGGACACCGAAGGTCAAGGACAGAACAGCCGCCCCGGCCCTCTACGTGGTTGTTCCGTTCCTGATCGTGGCGTATTCCCTTTTCACCTTCTGGCGCGACTTCGTCGGCGAGAACTGGGGCAATGCGGCCTTCGCGGCGTTGAACGCACTGCTCGCCTTCTACGCTATCCGTGCCTACATCGGCCTGAAGAACTCCGCCGTGGACACAGTGCTCGGAGTGCTCAACTGGCTGTATGTCCCGCCCCGCAAACCACGGCAACAGCGGTCGCTCGTCATCGAAAAGATGCCGGAAGAAGCGGACTGGGAGGCCATCCTGTACCACGGTGACCGTCGACTCAACCGCGACATGCGCCAGGGCAACGACCGCCGTCGTCGTATTTCTGTACGGTAGTTTCGAGAACCGGATGCAGGGCCTCCATTCGCCCGGCAAGGAAGGCACGCCAGGCATGAACGCACTCCCGCTGATGCTCACTGAAGAACCGGTCCCTACATCCTTCATCCGGCTGGTGCTGCCGCAGGGCGAACACATCACCGCAGAAGTGGCGGAGACGTTCGCAGAGCAGGCCCGTACCGAAGCGGCCGGCATCCCCCGGCCTGTTCTGCTGGTGATCACGGGCGTGGCATCGCTCAGCCGCGAGGCACGTGCGGTTCTGAGCCGCTCACGCTCAGCATCGACACTTGCGGTGGTTGGATCGAGCGCCGTGGACAGGGTGCTCGCGAACTTCCTCCTCGGCGGGGAGCCGCCGCCGTGCCCCACCCGCTATTTTGGAGACGAAGAGTCCGCCGCCGACTGGTTGACGGGGCGCATCCATGAGAGCTGACGACGGCGATCCCCGCCTGGCCATGCTGGTCAACGGCATTGTGCGGCTGTCCCGGGGAGACCTCGGCAGCCGGATGAAACCCTCGCCCGCGCGGGATGACGTTGACGCCGTCATCACCGGCGTGAACCTCCTCGCCGAAGAGCTCGAACTGGTGTACCGGCAGTTGGAGAAACGCGTGGAGAACCGCACGGCCATGCTTCACCAGGCACACCTCGACATGAAGCGCATGGCGATGACTGACGCACTCACCGGATTGTCCAACCGCGTGGAACTCGTCGAGAAAATCGAGAAGTCGCTCACTGCCCAACACGAGGGCGACCCTCCCCCGGCGTTGCTGCTGCTCGACCTCGATTCGTTCAAGAACGTCAACGACCGCTTCGGACACGACGCCGGCGACGACGTCCTACGCGAAGTCGCAGAGCGCCTGCGCAGCGTGGTCCGGGCTACCGACACTGTTGCCCGGCTGGGCGGCGACGAGTTTGCCATCCTGGTCACCGAAGCCACCATGGAGATTGCTCTGGGCGTTGCGCACCGTGCCCTGGAAGTCCTCGAGAAGAGCATTGAGGTGGACGAGTTCAGCGTTCACCCCCGCGCGAGCATAGGCCTTCGACTCGCCACGCGCGAGCACACGGCCGCATCGCTGCTGCATGAAGCCGACACGGCCATGTACGCGGCGAAGAATGAGGGCCGCAGCATCATCAAGACGTTCGAACCGGTCATGCTCTATAACCGGCAGCTTCGCACACTCATGGCCTCCGAGCTGCGGGACGCAATCGGGACGGACCAGCTTTGCGTGCACTATCAACCGGTAGTCAATCTGAACGACGGATCAGTCAATGGGGTGGAAGTTCTGGTGCGCTGGGACCATCCAACCCGGGGCATGATCTCGCCTGAATCCTTCATCCCGCTCGCAGAAGAGATAGGCGCCATCTCGGAGCTCGACCGGTGGGTTATGACCACCGCGCTGCAGCAGTACGCGATCTGGCGTGCGGCGCTCCTGATCCCGGACAATTTCCAGGTACGGGTCAATATCTCGGCAATCGAGCTGCGCCAGCTCGACATGGTGGACTTTGTCCGCGGACTCCTCAAACGCATGTCCGTGCCGCCGCCCTCCCTGGTCATCGAAATTACCGAGTCCGCGCTGGTCAGCGGCGGCGAGGTGGAAACCTACTCGTTGCTCAGCTTCAGGCAGTTGGGCGTGTGCATTGAGATCGATGATTTCGGCACCGGTTACTCGTCTATCAGCTATCTACGCAAGCTGCCGGTTGACATGGTGAAGGTGGACCGCTCCATCCTGCAGGAGCCTGCGACCGGATCCTGGCAGCCCGAGTTTGTGGCCGCCGTCTTCCAGCTCATAAGGGCAGCGGGACTTGGAGCCGTCTTCGAGGGCATCGAAACCGAAGAGCAGGCCGAGTTCCTTCGTTCCCTCGGTGAACTCAGCGGCCAGGGCTACTACTTCAGCAGACCGCTGCCCGAGCCGGATGTCACCGCGCTGCTGCGCTCGGGCAGTGTCCTCCCCCTGAAGTCCTCCCGCTGAAGCCGGACGCCCGGAACTGAGGAAACGCCGAAGCCCGGCTCCCTTCGGCGGAACCGGGCTTCGCGCTGTATCACCCGGGTTCTGCTAGACGAGGCGGGTCATCCAGCCATGGGGATCCTCGACCTTGCCGGTCTGAATTCCGAGCAGTTGCTCACGCAGGGACATGGTGACCTCACCGGCCGACGGATCCGGGGCGCTGATGACCTCATCGCCGTCCTTGAGCTGGCCGATCGGGGTGATCACTGCCGCAGTGCCGCAGGCGAAAACCTCCGCAATGTCGCCGCTGCTTACGCCGTCGCGCCATTCGTCGAGGGTAATGACGCGCTCCTGGACGTTCAGTCCGCGGTCCTTGGCCAACTGGATGATGGAGGAACGGGTTACCCCTTCAAGGATTGTCCCGCTCAGCGCGGGAGTAACGAGCGTGCCGTCCTTGAAGACGAAAAAGACGTTCATGCCGCCAAGTTCCTCTACGGCATTGTTGTTGAGCTGGTCGAGGAAGAGCACCTGCTTGCAGCCGTGCGCCTCTGCCTCCAACTGCGCCGCAAGCGACGCCGCGTAGTTGCCGCCGCATTTTGCAGCTCCCGTGCCGCCCCGGCCGGCGCGCGCGTAGTTCCGCGACACCCAGATGGAAACCGGAGCCAGTTCACCGCCGAAATAGTTCGCTGCGGGTGAGGCGATGACCCGGTACGACACCTCGCGGGCCGGACGGACGCCGAGGAACGCTTCAGTGGCGATCATGAACGGACGCAGGTAGAGGCTCTCGCCATCGCGCGTGGGCACCCACTCCTTGTCAGCCGCGACGAGCTGGCGCAGCGATTCCAGGAATATCTCTTCAGGCAGTTGGGGCAGTGCGAGCCTCGCGGCTGACCGGTTGAGCCGCGCTGCGTTCGCCTCCGGACGGAAGGTCCAGATGGATCCGTCCCCATGGCGGTATGCCTTCATGCCCTCGAAGATTTCCTGGCCGTAGTGGAGCACCGCAGCGGCCGGGTCCATCGCAATGGGCCCATAGGCTTCCAGCCGTGCGTTTCCCCATCCGCCCTCACCGGCGGCGTCGACAGTGTAGTCGACCACGACGGTGTGGTCCGTGAAGTGGTTGCCGAATCCGGGGTTGGCGAGAATTGCCTCCCGGTCCGCCTCCGACTTGGGGCTCGCGGATGGGTACTGGGCGAATTCCAGCTGCGTAGCTGTCATGGTTCCTCCACGGTTACCTGCCCGCCGCGTGCACTGCGGACGGACACTGTCATGCCTTGCGGTGATCCCGAACGGGATGCACTCTGACGGCTGGTTGAGTTAACGCTTCCTAACCAGCTTAGGACACCGCGGCGGCAATCGCATCGCCGACCTCCGCGGTGGTGCGCGGTGCACCGGACCGGGTGGCGACGTCGTTCTCCACTGCCTGCTCGATCCGTGCCGCCTGCTCGCCGAAGCCCAGGTGCTGCAATAGCAGCGCTGCGGAGAGAATCGCCGCCGTTGGGTCTGCCTTCTGCTGTCCCGCAATGTCCGGGGCGGAGCCGTGCACCGGTTCAAACATGGAGGGCGCCGTGCGGTCCATGTTGATGTTGCCGGACGCTGCCAGGCCTATTCCGCCGGTAACGGCTGCGGCCAGATCGGTGATGATGTCGCCGAAGAGGTTGTCGGTCACGATGACGTCGAAGCGTGTCGGGTCGGTGACCAGGAAGATCATCGCCGCATCCACATGGAGGTAGTCATGAGTGACCTGCGGGTACTCTGCGGCGACAGCTTCGACGGTGCGCTTCCACAGGTGGCCGGCATGCACCAGGACGTTGTGCTTGTGTACCAGGGTCAGGTGCTTCCGGGGACGATCATTGGCCCGGCGGAATGCGTCACGGACCAGCCGCTCGACACCATGGGCTGTGTTCACCGACACCTCGGTCGCGATCTCGTGCGGGGTGCCCGTACGCAGTGCCCCGCCGTTACCCACGTACGGGCCTTCGGTGCCCTCACGGACCACCACGAAGTCGATCTCGCCGGGATTCGCGAGGGGACTCACCACGCCTTGATAGAGCCTCGACGGACGCAGATTGACGTAGTGGTCGAGGCTGAAACGTAGTTTGAGCAGCATCTCCCGCTCGATGAGGCCGGACGGAATGCGGGTATCTCCCGGGGCAGCGCCGACGGCACCGAACAGAATGGCGTCGTGTCCGCGCAGTCGGTTCAGGGTCTCCTCGGGGAGCGTTTCTCCCGTGGCCAACCAGTGCTCAGCACCGAGCTTGTACTCTGTGAGGCTCAATTCCGTGTCCGCGGCGGACGTTGCCGCGCGGAGCACCTTAACCGCCTCGGTAATGACCTCCGGTCCGATGCCGTCCCCGGGGATAACTGCCACATTGATGCTGGATGAAGTCATGGGATTAGCGTAGGCAACCATCCCGCATCACGGACAATTCCGGTTCGTATGTTGAGACAGTTGCCGGCCCCCAATCGCGGCCGCTTCGATCCGGTGAAGGTAACAACTCCACCCGTGGGGCGATGTCCGCTGCTTTCGGCCCACCCTAGAGTTGGTAGCTATGGATGCGCACCACCGGTTGGCCACCTGGCTACGGGAGAACCACGGCACAGTCGACCTCGTTGTGGCGGGAGCAGCATTCCTCCTCCTGGCCCTGCCGTTTACGCTCACCGGTTCGCCGTTGGAATTTGTGGTGTCGACGGCGCTGGTAATCCCCCTGGCGTGGCGACGACGGCGGACAGTCGCTGCTGCGTCCGCGGTCGCCGCGGTATCCGTCGGCCAGCTGCTGATCAATCAGCCGCCGGTCCCTGCGCAGTTGAGCGTCCTCGTCATGGTGTACGCCCTGGCGGCGCACGCCCCGCGCTGGGCTAGCCTCGGCGGCTTGGGCGTCGCGAGTTTCGGCATGGTGGCCGGCGTGGCTCAATTCGGGCTGAACCAGTACGAGACAGGCATCGCGGAACTCCCCCTGTTCGCGCTGTACATCTTCTTCGCGGTGGCTGTGGTGCTGCTTTGCTGGGCCTTCGGCGATCTTGCCCGCAGCCGCAGACTCACGCTGCAGGCGCTCGAGGACAAAACGCGCAGGCTGGAAATCGAACGACAGCAGGAGCGTGACCTCGCCGCCGCCGACGAACGCAGCCACATCGCCCGCGAGATGCATGACATCGTCGCCCATTCCCTGTCGGTGATGATTGCGCAGGCCGACGGCGCCCGTTACGCCAGCGCCGCCAACCCGGGCGTCGCGGCATCCACGCTGGGGACCATCGCGGAAACCGGTAGGGGGTCGCTGCGCGAGATGCGGCGACTGCTGGGCGTATTGAGAAACGACGGCGACGCCCCCACCCGCCCGCTGCCGACTCTGGCGGAGGTTCCCGCCCTGATCGAAACGGTGAGGCAAGCGGGGCTCGATGTGGCACTGACGCACCTCGGCACGCCCCGGCGACAGCTCCCCGCCGGCGCGGAACTCACCGTCTACCGGGTGATTCAGGAGGCCCTGACGAACGTGCTGAAGCATGCCGGCCCCCGCGCATCGGCATATGTTGCCCTGTCCTGGACAGGTAAAGGCCTTGAGGTGAGAATCGATGACGACGGACGCGGCGCCGCATCCGACGGCATGGGGAACGACATGGGGAGCAACAGCTCGGGTCAGGGCATCAGGGGCATGACGGAGCGGCTGAAACTTTACGATGGGACTGTGGAAACCGGTCCGCTCGCCGGCGGCGGCTTCCGCGTCCACGCGCATATCCCCTACACAGAGGCCTGAATGAATACCCCGTTGACCACCGCAACCATCCGTGTCGCACTGGTCGATGACCAGCATCTCGTCCGCAGCGGCTTTTCGATGCTGATCAACTCGCAACCGGATCTGGACGTCGTGTGTCAGGCCGCTACGGGCACGGAGGCGGTCTCCGTGCTGGCGTCCACGGCAGCCGACGTCGTACTCATGGACGTGCGGATGCCGGGCATGGACGGTATCGAGGCGACCCGACGCATCCTCGCCCGGGCGCAGGAGCCTGGCCCTCGCATCATCGTCCTGACTACTTTTGATCTCGACGAGTACGCGCTTGCTGCGATCCAGGCCGGAGCCAGCGGTTTCCTGCTGAAGGACGCACCTCCCGAGGAACTTCTGGAAGCGGTACGGACGGTTCACCGCGGCGATGGTGTCATTGCACCGTCGACCACACGCAGACTGCTGGAGCACGTTGCGCCGCTGCTGCGGGCAACGTCTGCAGCGAACGAACGGGCGAGAACCGTGGTGGGATCCCTCACCGCCCGCGAGCGCGAGGTGTTCACCCTGATTGCGCAGGGAAGGTCCAACACGGAGATCGCCGCAGACCTGTTCCTGTCGGAGGCGACAGTGAAGACCCACGTCGGGCATATTCTTGCCAAGCTAGGCGCGAGGGACCGGGTGCAGGCCGTAGTGCTGGCCTATGAGGCCGGCGTCGTTCGGCCTTGATCTCCTCATCCCGTTCGCCCGTCCACCTCATCCTCAGGTAGGAGACCGGAATCTCCAGGAACCTTCCCTAGTCCGATCCGCAGGCACCCGTGCACTTCCTAGCTTGGAACCATGACACCGAATCCTTCAACGGCCACCGCGCCGTCGTCCGTCTCCGTGGCAGCGGTTGCTGCCGAAACCCTCAACAAGTCCTACGGCCGGGACAACACAACCGTGCACGCGCTGCGCGATGTAACGGTCACGTTCCCGAGCGGACGCTTCACAGCGATCATGGGCCCATCCGGTTCCGGGAAGTCCACCCTGATGCATTGCCTTGCCGGACTGGACACAGCGGACTCCGGACGTATTCAACTGGGCGGAGCGGACATCACGGGTCTGAACGACGCCGAGCTGACGCGGTTACGTCGAGACCGCGTGGGCTTCGTGTTCCAGTCCTTCAACCTCATTCCAACCCTCACTGCAGAACAGAACATCACCCTCCCGGTAGCCCTGGCGGGAGGGAAAGTGGACCGCGAATGGCTGCAACAGATCTGCACTGTCCTCGGCCTGACGGACCGGCTCAATCACCGTCCGCATGAACTCTCTGGAGGACAGCAACAGCGTGTAGCGGTGGCCCGGGCCCTGCTGACACGACCGGATGTCATCTTCGGTGATGAACCGACCGGAAACCTGGACTCGCGTTCAGGAGCCGAAGTGCTGGCACTCCTGAGGCGCAGCAGCCAGGAGATGGGCCAAACCATCATCATGGTCACTCACGATCCGGTGGCCGCGTCGTATGCCGATCGGGTGATCCTGATGCAGGACGGCGCCCTGGTCGGGGAACTCGAGCGGAGCACGCCCGACGCAATCCTCGCCGCGCTCTCGCAGCTGGGAGCCTGAACGTGCTCACTGTTGCCCTTTCCCAGGTTGCGAGGCACTCCCGCCGCTACATCGCCGTCGGTCTTGCCGTCATGCTCGGCGTAGGATTCCTCGCCGCGACCCTGATGGTAGGTGGAACCACTACCGCCACCCTGCAGAACAGCATCGGTACCGAGTACGCCAGGGCTGATCTGGTTGTCTCCGATGCAAACGGCAATACCCTGCCTGCCGATGTGGCTGAACGCGTGGAAGCCGTCCCTGGCGTCCAGGACGTCCATGCAGAGACGCAGGGGGTCTTTGCCCTCGCCGCCTCATCCAGGACAAACGTCGCCTCCATCGCGACGCTCGCTTCGCCTGCGCTGGAATCTCTGAAAGTCGAGGAGGGTCGGCTTCCGACGTCGGACGTCGAGATCATCATCGACTCGGAATCAGCCGCGCAGCTCGGCCTGTCGGTCAGTGACATCGTCGAGGGCGCCGCGCTGGGCGAGGGAACGCCCGCCGAGAACGTCGCCTCTGCCGGTGTGCAGTTGACCGTGGTCGGGTTGAGCGAGCCGTCCCGTCACCCGTTCGCGTCCGGAATGATCCAGGTGCACGCAGTCGATTCCCTGGTCTCAGCACTCGCGGTCGACGCTGCTCCCGCCCGGCTCCAGCTGGCCCTGAGCGATAGCGCTGATGAGACCCAGGTCCGCAAAGCCCTTCACCCGACCCTGAACGACGCAGGCTTCGATGCTTCGGTACTCACCGCCTCAGAGCAGACCACCGAGGATGTCGCAGCCCTGTCCGGCGGGCAGGATCAGCTGACCATCATTCTCCTGGCTTTTGCGGTGGTCGCCGTCATCGTCACCGCGCTGGTTATCTCCAACACCTTCTCGGTGCTCGTCGCCCAGCGAACTCGCGAACTGGCGCTGTTGCGCTGCATCGGGGCCGGCCGCGGCCAGATCCGGCGCTCCGTACTCATCGAGGCGGCCATAGTAGGAACTGTCGCCTCTGCGCTCGGGGTGCTGCTGGCCGCCTGCGTTATGTGGACCCTGGTATCGATTGCGCGCGCTGTTCCCGGCAGCGAATTTGCAACGCTCGCCGTGCCGACGTCCGCCGTGGTCATCGGCATGGTGGTGGGCATTGCGATGACTCTTGCTGCTGCACTGGTACCCGCCCGAGCGGCGACCGCGGTCGCACCCCTGGCCGCCCTTCGTCCGGCAGATTATGCGGGGATCACTACCCGTCGCGGGCGTGTCCGGCTGGGGTTCGGGGTGGTGATGCTCGTCGGTGGAAGCCTGCTCCTCGCCGTGGGCGCGATCACCGCCAACCTGCTCATTGCCCTGCCTGGCGGCGCTTTGTCGTTCCTCGGGCTGCTGCTCTGCGCCGGTCTCTTCGTCCCGGCACTGGTCACGAAGGTGGGCGGGTTGGCGAAGCCGCTCGGCGTACCTGGAACACTGGCGGCGGTCAACGCCGTACGCAATCCTGGCCGGACCACGGCCACTGCGACTGCCCTCATTGTCGGTGTCACTCTCGTCAGCATGATGATGGCCGGAGCGCAGACTTCCCGTACCGCCTTCGATGATGCCCTGGCGCAGAACTATCCCGTGGACCTGGCCGTCACGCTCGAGGGCGAGCACCCGGCGGAGGCGACGAACCTGCTGCTGGCAATGGAAGGTGTCGAAGCCGTTGTCCGGCCCACCCCCGTCGCGCAGACGGGCGAGGACACCGGTGCTCAGGCTGTCTATACGCTCTCGACAGCTGAGGCGGAAGCGGTCCTGCGTTCCCCGACCGCATACCCGCGGGAGGATGCCGTGATCATGCCCGACGGCACAGGCCCGACTGAACTCACGGTCCAGGGTTCCTTCTCGGAACAGACGCTTCCGGTGGTGGAGGCTGAGAGCAGTACTCTCGTGCCGCTCATCACAGAGTCGACGGCGGAGAGCCTGGGCATTACGCAGGATCTCGACGGCGCTCCGGACATGCTCTGGATGAAGTTGGACGATTCTCTGAGTTCCGGCGACATCACTCAACTGCGTACTGAGATCGTCGACGCCCTGGGGCTCTCCGAATACCTCGTTTCAGGAGCCGCACTCGAGCGTGCAACGTTCAATCAGATCATCGATGTGCTCCTACTCGTGGTCACGGCCCTCCTCGCCGTCGCCGTCCTGATTGCATTGATCGGGGTGGCCAATACCCTGTCCCTGTCGGTACTCGAACGCACCCGGGAGTCGGCCCTGCTGCGCGCACTTGGGCTGACCAAAGGCCAGCTGCGCAGCATGCTGGCCGTTGAAGCCCTGTTGATCGCCGGCGTGGCGGCCATGATCGGAATTGGGCTCGGGATGCTCTACGGCTGGCTGGGTGCCCAGGCTGCGCTGGGGGCAATGGCAACAGTGACGCCGTCGTTTCCATGGCTGCAACTGCTGGGTGTGCTCATCGTCGCCAATGTTGCAGGCCTCGCGGCATCGGTGATGCCGGCACGACGCGCTGCCCGGCTGTCCCCGGTTCAGGGATTGGCCATGGAGGGCTGACCTGCAAGGATTGCTTCACGGTCCGCGAGCGCGGGCCGTGAAGTGAACAGGAGGACCGGTGAAAAAACCCGCTCAGGCAGAACCGCAGTGGATGTTCCGCTATCTTGAGGACCATTTCCTCGGAGCGACGGGCGGAGTACGCCTGTTCGATGCAGCCGCGCAGACATGGAAGGGTACGCCGCACGGGCGCACCCTTGCCCGTCTCCACGACGAGATCGACAGCGAGCGCTCCGAGCTTCTTCGCTCGCTCAAGGCTCTGGGACACCGTCCGAACACCTTCAAGATGGGTTTCGCGCATCTGGGCGCAGTCGCGGCGCGCCTGAACCCGCTCAACGCGCGCAGATCCGAGAAGGGGCCTGGGGCGCAGCTTGAACTGGAGGCGCTGCAGAGCCTGGTCCGCGGCAAGCAGGCACTCTGGGAAACGCTCCTGGTCCTGCTGGACGCCGGCTGGTCCTTCCCCGGGTACGACCGCGATCACCTCAAGGAGCTCGCCGATCGGGCACGCGGACAACAGCAGGAGGTTGCCGCCATCATGGTGTCCACGGCGGCGGAGCGTTTCCGTTCCTGAACTGCGTCGGCTTGGCAGGACACAGTGTGTCCGGCCAAGCCGATCAGGACTCGGACGGCTCCTCGTACTTCGGGAAGATCGGGGTTGGCGCCGGCAGCGCGATTCCCACCACGAGCGGTGCGGCGAGTGCATCGAACCGGCGCGCGGCGTCGTCGTCCTCGGTGCCCTGTCCCAGGGCTGTGAGCAGCTTCGCGGCGCCGTCGGGCATTACCGGCTGCACCAGGATCGACACGATGCGGAGGATTTCCAACGTCACGTAAAGGACGGTGTTCATGCGGTCCAGGTCCGTTTTCCGCAACACCCACGGCTGCTGTTCGGCGAAGTACGCGTTGGTATCGCCGAGCACCGTCCAGATGGCCTCCAGGGCGCGGGAGAGTTCCTGCTTCTCATACGCGGCGCGGCAGGACTCGAGCAGCGTATTCGCGGCCGCGAGAATGCGCTGGTCGGCATCCGTTAACGACGACGGCGCCGGCACCAGTCCATCGCAGTTCTTCGCCACCATCGATAGGGACCGCTGGGCGAGGTTTCCCAGATTGTTTGCGAGGTCCGAGTTCATGCGGCTGACGATCGCCTCGTGGCTGTAGGAACCGTCCGCGCCGAAGGGCACCTCACGGAGCAGGAAGAAGCGGATCTGGTCGCGGCCATACTGTTCCATCCAGTCCTTCGGCGCAATCACATTGCCGAGTGACTTGGACATCTTCACGCCCTTGTTGTGAAGGAAGCCGTGGATCATCACACGCTTGGGCAGCTCTATGCCTGCCGACATCAGGAACGCCGGCCAGTAGATAGCGTGGAAGCGGGAGATGTCCTTGCCGATCACATGGACGTCCGCCGGCCAGTACTTGCGGAAGGACTCAGACTCGGTGTCGGGGTACCCGACGCCGGTGAGGTAGTTGGTGAGCGCGTCCACCCACACGTACATGACGTGCTTGGGGTTGCCGGGCACCGGTACACCCCAGTCAAAGGTGGTGCGGCTGATCGAGAGATCGTCCAGGCCGCGCTTCACGAAGCTGATGACCTCGTTGAACCGGGATTGGGGTGCGCCGAATTCGGGCTGGTCCGCGTACAGCGCGAGAAGCCGGTCCTGGTAGCTGGACAGCCGGAAGAAGTAGCTCTCCTCCTCCGTCCAGGTGACCTCCGTGTCGGTGTCCTTCGAGTAGCGGATGCCGTCCTCGCGGAGCTCAGTCTCTTCCTCGGTGTAGTAGGCCTCATCCCGCACGGAGTACCAGCCGGCGTACTTGTCGAGGTAGATGTCGCCGTTGGCCTCCATCCGCCGCCAGATGTCCTGGGAGGCGGCGTAGTGATCCTCGTCCGTTGTGCGGATGAAACGGTCGTACGTGATCGCGAGATCGGCGTGAGCAGCCTTGTAGACTGCGGCGTTCCGGTCCACGAGCTGCTTGGGGGTGATTCCCTCTTTCTCGGCCGTCTGGGCAATCTTCATGCCGTGCTCGTCAGTACCCGTCAGGAACATGACGTCGTAACCATCCAACCGCTTGAACCGCGCGATGGCGTCGGTAGCCACGTACTCATAGGCATGCCCGATGTGGGGCACGCCGTTCGGATAGGTGATGGCCGTGGTGATGTAGAAAGGGGGTTTCTGCGCAGAACTCACCCTAGAAAGTTACCCTGCCGTGGTTGGGTTGTCGCATCATTGCGTCGGGGGTACCCGCGATCATGGTTTTCCCATGGTGGGAACCGAACACTACTTGCATGGCACACCAGCTCGATGACCGCCCCATTCCGCGCCCACGGACCGTCCCCCGGCACCGGATACTTGTCCCCGCCGCGCTTCTGATCGGCGTGATGGGCGGGACAACATGGGTGCTCACGAACAGCGTGGAGGAGGAACCGCCCACCATGCTGGGCGCATCGGACACGGTGGACGGCGGACTCGCCCGCATCAACGGAATCCTGCCTCTTGAGACAGACGGATGGGAGCCTCCCGCCAACGGAGCAGCATTGCAGACCGAAGTGCCCGACGGCGCTCATCGGGTGCGCGTGCTGCTCGAACTGACGGCGCTGGAACCGGACGGGATTACGTTCAGGGCATCGGACTACTTCATTGACGGGCTTGGCACCGGCGAACCGCGGATCATCTGGGCGTCACCGTCCGAGCACACCGCCGAGCAGGGTGAAACCATCGACGCCACTTTGGTCTTCGAAATCCCCAACAAAGCCCTTGCGCTGGTACTCAGCGACGACGGCGAGACCCGGCTTTCGCTGGGAACCGAGCACCACACAGCGGGTCAGTGAGTGTACTGAGTAGCCGTATCCGCCACTCGGGTAACTACCCGGCTCGATACTCTCGGATTTTCGAGTAGTGCCCCCGAACCCTCTCGGATCGGGGGCATATTTTCGGGTAGACCCTACTCGTGATCCGTGTTTCTTCGATCCCTAGGTTTGATCTCGTCATCACAAGCAAGAAAGACGAGGTCTCGCTCATGTTGCAGTCAGACACATTCTCACCGTCGCACTCGGGTACCCCGGCGGATGCGCCAGGCGTGCCGGCATTCCTGAGCGTCCAGCTGATCGGCTCCCTTCGAATCCGGCGCGGCGACACCGTGCTGACCGCCCGGACCCTCGGCGGTCCGAAGCCGCGCCAGATCCTGGAAATCCTCCTGCTGAGCCTCGGCACCCCCGTTTCAAAGGACCGCCTCATCGAGGTCCTCTGGGAAGGGCACGCACCGGCAGAAGCGCTTCCCACACTTGAAAGCTACGTCAGCGTCCTTCGGCGGAACATCCAGCCCGGCAGCGGCAAGCAGGGACCCCTGCGTACCACCACGGGCGGATATGTCATGGACGCCACCATGGTGGACCTGGACGTGTTCCGCTTCGACCAGCTTCTTCGTCAGGCACAGCAGAGCGCACCGGAAACTTCGCTCCAACTGCTCCACGAGGCCCTCGCACTCGCGACAGCACCGTTGCTCGGTGACGAACTGCTCCCGGCATGGGCAGAGGATGAGCGGGAACTCCACACCTCCCGAGTCCTCGAAGCGACTGTCCTGGCGGCAGAGACGGCCGCAGAGCTCGGCGCCGTGCCAGAGTCGATCGAATGGGCGCAGAAAGCCCTCGGCATGGACGCGCTGAACGAGCGGGCCTGGCTGGTCCGTGTTGCGGGCCTCGAGCGCTCGGGAAGGTACGCCGAAGGCCTTCAAAGCTACGAGAAGTGCCGGCGGACCATGGTTCGGGAGCTGGGCTGTGCGCCCGGACCCGGACTGAAGGCCGCGCACGCGCGACTCCTGCAGGCTACCGCTGAGAGCGAAGGGGAGCTGTCCGACGTTCTGTCCGCGCTGCTTGTTCTCCACAGCCAGCTCAGCAGGACAGCTGCCCCGGTTGCGGCAGCAGCATCCCCGCAGGTTGTCCGGCAGTCCCTGCGGGAAGCTACTCACGTCATCAACTCCTTCCTCGTGCGGGCGATGGCCGGAGCCTAGAACTTCCCGGGCCGTGCCCGCCCGCGGATGGGGCGGGCAGGCGCGGACCGAGCGCAGAGGGACACTGAGAGGGTTTCTGCCCAGGGGCGGGAACCCTTTTTGGTGTGCCCGGAAGATCCCGCTCGTGGCCATCCGACTATTGAATGGTTGCCTGAGTACGTTTCGCGCGCTGCATGGCGCTGTCCCGTTCCAGGGACCCCTGCGCGGTGCTCCAGGGGCCTTGCGCAGTGCCGCAGGTGCCCGCACCACCGACGAGCCGCAAGCCGGGACTCCCGGGCTTCTACGTGCCGGTCGAAGAGCAGCCGGGTGGCAGCCGAGCTGCCTGCGGCGGCGGCGGCGACAGAATCCGATGCACAATGGGAAGGACCATGGCGGGTGGCCGAAGCTACCCGCCATGGTCCTTTCCTGGTTGAACCGGTTTATCGACTCACGCGATCAGGAAGGACCCCCATCCGCTCCCGATCTGAGTACGGGTCGTCACCCGCCCCGTTCCGGTTCCGGGGTAGAGCCACAGCCTTCCCGCGGAGTCCCGTGCCACGAGATCCGAGCGGGAATCGCCGGTCTGGTCGCCCATGCCGATCAGGGTGTACCCGCCCCAGCCGCTGCCGAACTGACTCCTGGCCTGGAAACCACCGGTGCCGTTCCCCGGGTACAGCCACAACCGCCCCGTGCTGTCGGATGCGATGACGTCCGAGCGGCTGTCTCCGTTGAAGTCCCCGGTACTGGCCATCTGGAAGCCATTCCAGCCGCTGCCTGCCGCGGTGCGTGACTGGAATCCGCCGGTTCCGTTGCCCGGGTAGAGCCAGAGCCTGCCGGACGAGTCCCGGGCCAGCAGGTCGGAACGCTTGTCTCCGTTGAAGTCGCCCGGGGCGGTCAGGGTGAAGCCGCTCCAGCCGTTTCCGATCTGGACCCCTGACTGCAGCTTGCCTGCGGCGTTGCCGCGGTAGAGCCAGAGCCTGCCGGTGGAATCGGAGGCGATGATATCCGCGTTGCCGTCACCGCTGAAGTCGGGGGTAGCGATGATGCTCCGCATTCCCTGCCAGCCGGTTCCGAACAGCGATCGGGTCTGGAGACGCCCTGCCCCGTCTCCGGGATAGAGCCACAGTCGCCCACTGGTGTCCCGCGCAACCAGGTCGCCGATTCCGTCACCGTTGAAGTCTTCCTTCCGTTCGGTACTGACAGGGGTAGCGGGCTGGGAGACAGCCGAGAACTCGCCGGCGCCGAGGACGTTTACAGCCCTCACTTGGAATCGGTACTCCGTTCCGTTGGTGAGGCCGGAAACTTCAAGGCTTGTGGCGTCCGCTCCGGCTGTCCGGAGGGCTCCTACCGGCTGTCCATCAGCACCGATTACCTGGACTGCGTAACCGGTGATGACAGAACCGCCGTCGGTTCCGGGTGCCGTCCAGTTCACTGTTACCGATGCGTTCCCCGCGCTCACCGCACCGACCACGGGAACGCCCGGAACAGTCATCGGCGTGACTGGAGCCGAAGCCGCCGAGAGCGCACCGTTACCGTGGGCATTGACCGCAAGGACCCTGAAGCTGTAAGCCGTGCCGTTGGCAAGGCCGGTAACCTCCGTGGTCGTCGCTGTCCCCGTGAGGGGAATGGTCTGGATGAGGGTCTCTCCGGCGAGCACCTGCACCTTGTATCCCGTAAGGGCTGTGCCACCGTTGGCAGTCGGCGCGGTCCACGAGAGACTGACGACGCCGTTGCCTCCGACACCCGTCACATCCGCCGGTGCGTTTGGCGCGACGTCCGGGACAACAGGGGCGGACAGTGGCGAGAACGCACTAGTTCCGATTTCGTTGGAAGCGCGTATTTGGAAGCGATATGCCTGCCCATTGGTCAGGTCATTCACAACCGTGGTGGTTTGGTTGCCGGGGATCTGCCGGAGTGCTCCGACCGGGGCTCCGTTGGCGTCCACCGCGCGCACTTCGTAGGTGGTGACAGGAGAAGCCGGTGCCTTCCATTCCAGGCTGACTGAACGGTCACCCGCGGTTGCTGCGGCGAGCTGCGGCACGCCGGGTGCCACAGAATCAGCGAACACGAGCTTTTCGATGTTCCGCAGGGTGTCAATGCCGTCTCCCTCCCCGAGTTCCGGCAGCGCATCCGGGTCGTCACCGAGGTGGGTCACCGTGGTGACGCTGCCCGGAGCCCCCAGAGCCGCACCGGATGGAACGGTGGTGACGGTGTAGTTCTGTTCGAGGTCCGAGAAGACGGCACTGTCGATATCACTGCCGGTGCCACCGTCGACGATTTCCCGGACAATGACGATGTTTCCAGGATCGACGGCACCGGCGAAGACCGCAGCCTGCAGGGTCCGTGAGCTGCCTGACAGGTATGGCTTGTCCATTGCCTGGGCACTGCCGATTTCCGTCGCAGGATCTGCAGGGTCGGTACGAACGCTAAGCCGCACGCGCAGTTGCTTGTCCCCATCGAGGATATCGTTGCCGCCGCGGCCCTCGAGGAGATCGCTGCCTCCACCTCCCAGGATGATATTGCCTTCACCCCAGACGCCTCCGTTATCCGTTGCGCCGGCGGGAAGCAGTTCGGCGAGGCCGCTTATCCGTGCCGCACCTTCGGCGTCAAGCCAGTTGTTCCCGGAGAAGCCTTCGCCCTCGACAAGCCTTGGGACGACGTTGTCGCCGCGGAGCACGTCGTTCTTCCCTGCGCCCGAGAGCGCCTCCACCTCCGAGTACCGGTCCCGCAGGACGTCTACCGGCAACGGCACGCCGAGCAACTTGAGGGTCAGGTCGGCGTTTGCCGCCAGCGGGTCGAACTGGTGACTGGACCAGTCGAAACCGGCTGCACCGGCATTCCGCTCGATTCCCGGATCGGCGAGCATGATGTCGTCGCCGCCTTCGGCATCGTAGTCGTCGTCGCCGTTCCCGCCAATCAGGACATCATGTCCGGAATCATTCGGATCGTCGAAGAACGGAGCGCCGCTGTCACCCATCAACAGGTCAGCACCTTCACCGCCTTGCAGCCAGTCGCTCCCGGAGTCACCGCGGGCCATATCGTTACCACCCCCGGCGATGATGAAGTCATCGCCTTCGCCGCCGAAGACGCTGTTCGTGTTGGCGCCCCCATTGATGAAGTCCTTGCCGTCACCTCCGAGAATCAGGTCCAGGCCGGGACCTGCGTCGAGTGCGTCGTTACCGGGTCCGCCCTTGAGGACGTCGTCGCCGGCCGAGTCGGTGATGATGTCGTTGCCCTCTCCTCCGAGAGCGGTATCGCCGCCGTCATTGCCTTCAATGACGTCATTGCCCTCGTTCCCGAGGAAGGTGTCATTGTCGACGCCGCCCCACACCCGATCACCCTCAGCCGTGCCGTTGTAAACACTCTGGCCATTGATGCCGGCCGGATCGACGGAGTTGGTGGTGCGGTAACGGATGGTGCCGTCGGGCATCCGGATCAATAGCGCTTCTTCGTTGCACTGCGAGAGCGGGTCGTCCAGCACCGTTGTGCCGCTGAACTGCAGCCGACCGAGTTCGAACTTGCAGTCGGAGGTCCCGAAGACATCAGCCTTCATGGCTGTGGCGCTGGTGTTGCGCATGATTATTTCGGCGAACGAGTTACCCTCCAGCTGGGAGAGAAGGTTCATGCCGCCCGTTCGTGCCAGGTAGTAGAACCGGTCTCCGCTTTGCAGGTCGAGCATCTGCTGCTCGAAGACGTAGTTGAAGGTCGGCCCGAGCAACCCGCCGAAGAGATTGGTGCGCTCGGCAAGTCCTCCCACCCACAGGTCCACTTTGTCCAGGCCCGTCTTTGACACGCCCGCATCATTCGTCCATGCTCCGGTTGAGCCCATGAACTCCGCGGCGTCCGCGGGGATTGTGCCCTCGGCAGCGTCGATAGGCGGCTTCACCAGGAGGGTGGCGGCTGCCCGCTTGTCGGCCAAAGTGGTGGCATCGATGATGGTTGGGTGCTGCCCGTAAGCAGCGATGAAATTCACCAGCGACTGAGGGTGCTTCAGGTTCAGACCGAAATCGATCCAGTTGGTGTAAGGCTTCAATTGTCCGTCGTTGGTGGTGTTGTAAAGCTGCTTGCGCAGGTTGTTCAGGGATGGGATGCCGGTTTCCCGGGCGCGGCCGATATTGATGGCGGCCAGGTCCAGCGGCAGTCCCAGGAGGTTGTTGCGCAGAGTGTCCGTGGTGAATTCATCGAGCTCATTACCCACCTGGTCGGACATTCCCATGGCGATGGCCCCGGCTGCTTCCTTGGGCTTCAGTGTCCCCGCGCTCCCGCCGTTGAAGTATTCCGGTGGGTTCAGGAAAGCATCCAGTAGCGGAACGTCGTTGGTTGAGCCGTCGACATTGGTCCGCGAAACAGTGTCTGTCAGCATCGAGTGGCCGAAGCGGTAGACCGCGTGGGCAAACTCTGCCGTGATGGCCGGGTTGACGTCGTCGTGGTAGGTGCCGAAGGGTTCGATGAGGGGCTGCACCTTGCGTGCGAACTCTTCGAACGCCAGGTGCTGGTACTCCATCTCGGTCACGAACCGTGCTGCCTGGAAGATGCGCTCACCGTTCCATCCGTCAGCGCCGGCTGCGCTCTTCCATTCGGCCAGGGCGGCAACGCCCCGGGATGAAGTGTCCGCCTCCAGCGTGGCCTTGATGTCGTCCACCATGCGGTTGTGCTCAGAGTGGAAGACCTGATGGATCATGGTGAGTGCCACGTTCTCGTTGACCCGGCCGTCACCGGCGACAAAGTGTGCATTCAGCATCTCGTCGTCGTAGGTGCTTCCCGGCGCCCCGGGAGGAGTGATGACATCGTCAGCATCGGCGGTCAACCCCGGCTTCGGCACAGCGTTGTGCGCGATGTCGTCCAGGAATGCCTCGTTGATCCGGAGAGCATTGTCCGGAACCCGGACGGGAGCGGCAACATTGCCCTCCACCAGGCCGTCAGCTGTTACGTACTGGGGCAGTCCGCGTGCCGGGCCCGGGATGAACTTCCCGTACGGGTCGACGGCGATCATCGGAATGCTCAGGGCATCGGAATCAACCAGTTTCAGGCCCAGCTTCGTTTCGGCCTGTGCCTTGAGCATCGCCCAGGTTCCCATGCCGCCGTCCGCCGATTCCAGGAGGATTCCCGTGGACACCGGCTTCCCGGCGGCATTATTGGCGTACTCCCTCAGGAACACTTGGTGGGACGGGTCCGAGCTGTAGGTCTGTGACTGGTCGACATAAGGGTTGGTCCGGTTGGTCGCCTCGCGGACGTCGTCGGCGGTACCAAGCTGCCCGTCCGGGCCAGGCTGGTTGGTTGCCCGGGTGAGCACCATGAAACGCATGCGGGCTGGAAGGTCGTCGGCAGTTCCTAACTTGCCGTCGGCTCCGGGAATCAGCGGATCGTCGTCCTTCAGGGGGATGAAGACAGAACTTCCGGACTTGTTGACCAGGTCCAGGCCATGGTCGAAGAACTGCCCGAAAATGGTGAACAGCGAGTTGTAGGGCGGTGAAAGCCCGACGTCGGTGGTGATGTTCGGGATGAAGAGGGTCTCTCCGGCGGGCACGCACCCCTCTGGCAGTCCCTCGGCGTCACACGGGACAACGCCCTCGTTGCCCTGGCTTCGCACTGGATACAGGGCCGCGGCGACGGCTGCGGGATTGGTCGAGGTCTGGTCGACGATGAGGTTGCTGATAACGCGGGGCTGCGAGTCGACCACGTTTCCGATGCCGTCATAGGTAGTCTGTCCGGGCTGGCGAATGATCGCTCCATCTTCGGCGGCATGAAACTCCGGCGTAGTCATACGGGGGAACGGGTGGTTTGAGGCACCGAAATTCTCGCGCTCGGCCTGCAGGTTGTTACAGGATCCGTCTACGGTGCGAAGGCCGTAGGAGACCAGGGGTCCCGGTACCTGGTCGGGCGCGGTGCCGAGCAGGGCGCCGCAGGGTCCCGTTTCTGACGTGGTATTGCGGACGTGCGCCTCAGCAATCTTGATCTGGCGCAGGATGAACGCCAGGTCCGAGGACGTCACGTTGAATCCCTGGCCCACCGGCGCCGCCTGCGCGGGTGCAGCAACGAGGGGCAGGCCGATGCCCGTGAGCATGACCAGTGAAGTGAGTGCCGCGAATGTGCGCCTGAACGGGAACGCCCAGAGCCGCGTCTGCGCAGCCGGGTGCTCCTCCGAGCCGTGTGGTGCCTTTCCCATAATTCCTCCCAAGACCTGGCCGGCGGACTTCCGCCGGTGCCGCAAGAGTTTCGTACGAGCGTTATGAATTTCTTGGGAGGGTCAGGGTTTCCCCAAGCAAAGGGGTGGATCATCTAACCAGTCGACCGACCGGAGTGGGATTTATGGGCAACCACGTGGTGATGACCACACGCAGTTCTTCCATCAGCACGGCGCTGCGTCGCCCGCTGGTTACTTTTACGGCAGTGGCATTCCTGCTGGTCGCGCTGCGGCTGTGGGTTATCGAGCCACTCTGGGTCTCGTCCTCAAGCATGGAACCAACCGTCGCCGAGGGGAGCATCGTCCTGCTCTACCGGCATGGAGAAGTGACTGAAGGCTCTTTGGTCTCATTCCAGGCTCCGATCGAGGCGGGGACAGTCCTCAAGCGGGTTGTGGCCGTGGGTGGACAGACGGTCGCCATCAGGGACGCACGGCTCTACATCGACGGCACCGCGGTGTCGGAACCGTTCGTTGACCATTCGCGTATTGACGGTACTTACTTCGGGCCTGTCACAGTGCCCGAAGGCCACGTCTTCGTCATGGGCGATAACCGTGCCGAGTCGGTGGATTCGCGCGCTTTCGGGCCACTGCCCACGGACAGCATCGAGGCAACCGTCGCCTGGCCGGCCGTGCCCTGAGCCGGCAGACGAACCGGGGCCTAAACGACGGCTGCGCCCGCGCGAAGAACGCGCGGACGCCGCTGATTGAGAGTTGCGGACGAATTAGTCCTGCAGATCCACCTCGCGGGCGACCGAAGCTCCGATCGCTTCCTTCAGGTTCTCAAGAACGTCCTGGGGCACAGAGCTGTCCACGGTGAGCAGGGAGAGCGCCTGGCCGCCCTCCTTACTGCGGGCAACCTGCATGCCGGCGATGTTGATACCGCGCTCCCCCAGCACCTGGCCGAGGGTACCGATCACTCCCGGCCGATCCTGGTACAGGATCACCAGAAGGTGTTCGCTGATGGGGATTTCGAGGTCATAGCCGTTGACGCCCACCAGTTTCTGAATCTGCTTCGGTCCGGTGAGGGTACCGGCCACCGAGATCTGGGAACCATCGGACAACGCGCCGCGAATCGTCAGTACGTTGCGGTATTCCTCCGACTGGTCTGTTGTGACCAGGCGGGTGTTGATGCCCCGCTGCTCAGCGAGAACCGGTGCGTTGACGTAGGAGACCTGCTCGGAGACGACGTCGGTGAAAACGCCCTTCAACGCGGCCAGTTCCAGTGCCTTCACGTCCAGCGACGCGATTTCTCCCGCTACCTCGACCTCGATCTGCGTGAGCGAGTCGTGGGTCAGGGCGGTGAAAATGCGTCCAAGCTTCTCCATCAGCGGGATGCCGGGGCGCACGTCCGGCGCGATGACGCCGCCCGCGACGTTGACGGCGTCGGGCACGAGCTCACCTGCGAGGGCAAGGCGGACCGACTTGGCTACCGAGATGCCGGCTTTCTCCTGGGCTTCGGCCGTAGACGCGCCGAGGTGGGGCGTGACCACAACGTTGTCCATCTCGAAGAACGGAAGGTCGGTGCTGGGCTCCTTGACGAAGACATCAACTCCCGCACCGGCGATCTGCCCTTCCTTCAGGGCACTGTAGAGCGCCTCTTCATCCACGAGTCCACCACGGGCCACGTTGACCACGTAGGCGCTGCCCTTCATCTTCTGGAAGGCGGAGGCTCCGAGCATGCCCACAGTCTCCGGCGTCTTGGGCATGTGGATGGTGACGAAATCCGACTCCGTCAGGAGCTCGTCCAACGTTACGAGCTGTACGCCCAACTGTGCGGCGCGGGCGGAGGTGACGTACGGGTCATAGGCGAGGATATCGGTGCCGAAACCCTGCAAGCGCGCTGCGACCAGCGCGCCGATACGGCCGAGCCCGATGATGCCGACCTTTTTCTCGTAAAGTTCGGTGCCCGAGTACTTGGACCGCTTCCACTCGCCGCCCTTCAGCGCGCCGCTGGCCTGCGGGATGTGGCGGGCGAGGCTGAGAATATGGCCGACGGTGAGCTCGGCAGCGGAGATGATGTTGGAGGTCGGTGCGTTGACCACCATCACACCGGCCTGCGTGGCTGCCTTGATATCAACATTGTCCAGCCCAACGCCGGCGCGGGCGATCACCTTGAGTTTGGACGCTGCTGCGATCGCCTCGGCGTCCACCTGAGTTGCGGAACGCACGAGAATAGCGTCCACGTCGGCGATGGCTGCAAGCAGCTTGGGCCGGTCGGCTCCGTCGGTCTGACGGATTTCGAAGTCCGGTCCGAGCGCGTCCACGGTTGCCGGCGAGAGCTCTTCAGCAAGGAGAACTACTGGTTTTTCCACGGGAGATCCTTCGCAGTGCGTTGGGCAGAAGTGTTCGAAGTGTGTCGTTCAGGAGTTGTGTTAAGTGTAGTTTGCGGCGCTGGACCACCCACTTTGTTACCCCCGTTGGTGCAGAATGAGAGAAACGCCACACACAGGCGCGGCCGGACCGGCGGAACATAAAAAAGGGGGGGGGGGGGGGGGGGGGGGGGGGGGGGGGGGGGGGGGGGGGGGGGGGGGGGGGGGGGGGGGGGGGGGGGGGGGGGGGGGGGGGGGGGGGGG
>NZ_JBNHEY010000010.1:0-142772 GCF_059089725.1 Arthrobacter sp. M71 S08
CGGACATGATCGCCAAGGTCTCCCGCGGCCTGGGCGAGGCCATGGTCGGGATCAACGTCGAAGAGATCCCGCAGCCGCACCGCCTCGCCGAGCGCGGCTGGTAAAACCGGCTGGTGAACCCGCCCGATCCGTGAAGGGTCGGACACCTGGAGAATATCCGGCGTCCGGCCCTTCGTCGTTGGCGCAGTTCCCCGCTCCAACGCTCTGACGGCGGGCTACGGCGCTAGGCTGACCGTGTGAGCCGTCCGAGCGCATCCATCATTCAGGCAGCAGCATTTGCGGTGCTGCTGCTGGTTCCCGCGTGCTCGGATTCAGCGACCGTTCCAGCGCCTGCAGAGCCGGAGAACAGCAGCCCAGCCCCGGCTGCGTCATCCGCACGGTCATCGGGACCTTCGAACCCACCGGAGGAGGACGCGTCCGCATCACCGGACCCGGCAGGGTCGCTTCCGTCCGCCACCGTAGTGCTGACGGGGGATCTCCTGCTCCACGAAAGACTGTGGGAGCAGGCAGCAGCCGACGGCGGCGGCGAGCTTGACTTCCGGCCGATGCTCGCAGCGCAGGAAGAGTATGTGGCGCCGGCGGATCTCGCGATCTGCCACCAGGAGACACCACTGGCGAATCCCGAGGGTCCGTACTCCGGGTTTCCTGCCTTCAACGTCCCGCCGCAGGTCGCGGAGGCCGTAGCGGACCTAGGTTACGACGCCTGCACCACCGCAAGCAATCACACTCTTGATGCCGGGACAGCCGGTCTCAACCGCACGCTCGACGTTCTGGACCGTGCAGGCCTCGAACATACGGGCTCCTACCGCTCGCCCGAGGCAGCCGCTGAGCCCCTGATCGCGGACACGCCCGACGCCCGGGTCGCGATCATCACGGGCACCTATGCGCTCAACGGGCTGTCACCGGAATTCCCCTGGCAGGTCGATCTGCTTGACCCGGCCGATATGATCGCCAAGGCGCGGCTCGCCCGCGAGGCCGGTGCCGACGTCGTACTGGCGGCGGTTCACGCCGGAGACGAATACGCCGACTATGCCAATGCACAGCAACAACAGGTTGCGCACACGCTGGTGGACAGCGGCGAATTCGACCTTGTCTACGGCCACCACAGCCACTCCGTCCTGCCCGTCGAAAAGTACAACGGCGTGTGGATTGTCTATGGCCTCGGGAACACCATCGCCGCTCACCTGACACCGGATATCCGCAACACCGAGGGACTTCTGGTGGAAGTTTCCTTCGAGCAGGACGACGACGGCGGCTGGCAGGGCGCCGGACTCCGCTGGCTTCCTGCCACCTGGAACGGACCCGGCCACCGCTGGTGTCCGGTGGCCGCCTACAGGCTGGAGCAGATGGCCGCGGACGGTACGGCCTGTGTTTCCGCTGAAGCCGACGCCGCGAGCAGGGAGCGCACCAGGGCAACCGTGGAGTCGATGGGCGCTGCTGAAGCGGGCGCCGTCGAGTGGTCGGGCGAGTGACGCGCTCCGTCTAAGCCAGGCGGAGCCACCAGGTCTGTCCGCGGCCGATGAGCTCGAAGCCGCGGTGCGAATACAGCTCATAACCCTCGGGTGTGGCGTTCAGGGCGAATTCCTGGGCCCCCGCTGCAGCGGCCTGCTGTGCGACCGCTGAAAGCAGTGCTGTCCCCAGCCCGCGGCGCCGGAACTGAGGGAGCACCTCCATATTGAAGATCCCACCGAGTGCCCGCGGGTTGTCGTTCCCTTCATAGAAGGCATACGCGGCCCCCGCAAGGTCGCCCTTAGCACGGGCCACCGCGTGCCAGGCCCTTGCCGGTTCGGAGCGGGCGAGTGCCAACTCCTTCGCCGGAGCACCGGAGTATTCCGGAACGACCGCCGTGACCGACGTGCCGGCAGTGTCAAAAGCGGTGACAGCGGCCACCGGCGCGCTCATCCACCATGGCTGCCAGCCCGGTTCAAATCCGAAGCCCGCCAGGTCCCGGCCCCGGACGGCGCCATTGAGCCACACGCCAACGGTTCGGGCGCCAAGCCGGACACCCTCAGCGAGTCCGGGCCGCAGCCCTGCAGGAGACAGAACAGTTGGGAACATCAGCATGAGTTCGCGCCGCGCGGGCAACCAGATCCAGTCGCATTCGTGCGTGGAGAAGGTCCGGCCGCCGGTCGCCTCTGCAACTGCCGCGAACCAGGCCCGCTGCAGCCGCTGGCAGCCGGCGATCGTGGTCATGAGTGCTCAGCCAGCCCTCGACGCTCGAGCAGCGGTTCAATGCTCGCTGCGCGTCCCCGGAAGGCAGCGAAAGCCTGCAGCGGGTCGACGCTGTAACCCCGGGAGAGCAGCTCCCGGCGGAAATGCTCTCCGTTCCCGCGTGTAAGACCGCCCGACTCCTTGAACCACTCGACGCTGTCCGCGTCGAGCACTTCACTCCAGATATAGGCGTAGTAGGCCGCGGAATAACCGCCTGCAAAGATGTGCTTGAAATAGCCGGTGCGGTACCGCGGGGGCACCGGCGGGTAGTCCACGCCGGCGTCGTGCAGTGCCTGATTCTCGAACGCGAGGGGGTCTTCCACGGTGCTTCCCGGCGAAAGCTCGTGCCATGCGAGGTCAAGGAGGGCAGCGCCGAGGTACTCGGTCGTGGCAAAGCCTTCGCCCCATTGCCGGGCAGCAACGAGCTTGTCGATCGTGTCCTGCGCAAGCGGCTCACCCGTCTGGTGGTGGCGCGCGTAGTTGCCCACCACTTCCGGCCAGAGCATCCACATCTCGTTGACCTGCGAGGGGTACTCGACGAAGTCCCGCGGCACGCTCGTGCCGGAGAACAGCGGATATGTGACGTTCGAGAAGAGTCCGTGCAGCGCGTGTCCGAACTCATGGAAAGTGGTTCGCACTTCGTCGAAGGTGAGCAGCGTGGGCTCACCGGCCGGCGGCCTGGAAACGTTGAGGTTGTTGACGACGACGGCGCGTGTTCCGGCCAGCCGTGACTGCTCGACGAAGGAGTTCATCCACGCACCGCCGTTCTTGGTATCGCGGGTGTAGTAATCACCGAGAAAGAGCCCAAGTTCGGAACCATCCTCTTCGCGGACCTCCCAGATCCGCACGTCCGGGTGGTAGCCCCGCAGATCGTCCCGCTCATGGAACGTG
This sequence comes from Arthrobacter sp. M71 S08, assembly GCF_059089725.1. NCBI lineage: Bacteria > Bacillati > Actinomycetota > Actinomycetes > Micrococcales > Micrococcaceae > Arthrobacter > Arthrobacter sp. M71 S08. The sequence continues at coordinate 3,103 of NZ_JBNHEY010000010.1, forward strand.
AGTCCGTAGAGCCGGTTCGCCGCGAAGAAGACCCCATCCTTCAATACCCGGTCGAGCTCGAAGTAGGGGCGAAGCGCGGCGAGGTCAACGTCATACCGTTCGGCGCGCACCTTCTCCGAGTAGAACGACCAGTCCCAGGCTTCGATCGGATGGCCGGCGACCTCCTCAAGCTGTTCGGCCTCCGCGCGCGCATTCCGGACCGCGGGTTTCGCGAGTCGGTCGAGCATGTCGTGAATCGCGTCGAGGGACGGCGCGGTCTGGTCATCCGTAGCCAGCTCGGCGTGATTGGCGAAGCCGAGGAGGGCCGCCCGCTCGGCTCGCAGTGCGGCCATGCTTGCTGCGACACCGACGGTATTGTCCTCGTTATCGCGGGAACCCCGGTTGATGGAGGCTTCGTGGAGGCGTCGGCGGGTTTCCCGGTTGGTCAGTGATTCGAGTGCCGGTTGGGACGTCGGCAGGATCAGCGTCAGAAGATACTTGCCGGCGTGGCCGGCGGCTTCGGCGGCGTCCCGGGCGGAGGTGATGTCGTCTGCGGAGAGCCCATCGAGCTCGGACGCATCATCCACAAGCAGGACCGAGGCATTAGTGTCACGGAGCAGCCGCTGCCCGAACTCCGTGCCGAGGCGGGAGAGCTCGCCGTTCAGCTCGCGCAGTCGCTGCTGTGCGACGTCGTCGAGCTGGGCGCCCGCGCGGACGAAGCGCTGCCGGTACTCGTCGGCCAGCCGTGCGGATTCAGCGTCGAGACCGGAAACGTCGACAGCGTTCACCCGCTCGAAGAGGGCAGCGTTGAGATAGATGTTGTCCTCGTGCGCAGCCAGGCGGGGCGCGATCTCTTTCTCCACCGCCTGAATCCCCTCGGTGGAATGCGCTGACGAGTTGTTGTGGAACACCAGAGCAACCCGGCGAAGGGCCTGACCCGCGCGTTCCATAGCCACAATCGTGTTATCGAAGGACGCGGGTTCGGGGTTGGCAACTATCGCATCGATTTCGGTCAAATGCTCACCGATACCGGTTTCGAAGGCCGGCAGGAAGTCCCCCTCGCGGATCTGCGCGAAAGGCGGCAGCTGGTACGGCAGCGTGCTCGGATTCAGAAAAGGGTTGCTCATGGGAACCAACCTTGGCATAACGCGCAGCGCCACTCCAGCAGGTATGCGCGTTTCCACCGTGTTTTCTCCGCGGTTTCACCCAGGGTCGCACCTATCATTGGGAGTCACATCTAGGGAGGTCTTCGTGTCTCAAAAGACGCTAATCCGGGGCAAATGGGCAGCGCTGGGGCTGGCTCTCACACTCGCAAGCTCCGGCTGCATGGGCGCCGGCGAGGGGCCAGCTACCCAGGGTGCGGAACCAACGACGACGGCGCCCGCCGCTTCTTCCGAGCCCGCGACCACGCAGGCAACCTCCGAACCTCCCGAGCCCACACCGGAGCCGACGCCCGGGAAGGGGCCCGACTGCCCCACCGACCGGTGTTTCTCCTTTATGGCTTCCGGCGATCTGCTGGTGCACCCGCAGCTGTGGGAGCAGGCCGCCGTCGACGCCCGGCAGACAGGCAAGGGCTCCCTCGACTTCGAGCCGCTCCTGGCCGGGCAACGTCCGTATATCGAGGCCAGCGACCTGGCGGTGTGCCACATGGAGACCCCGGTCGCCACGCCGGAAGGACCGTTCAGCGGCTACCCGCAATTCAACGTTCCGCCGCAGATCCTCGACGCGGCTAAGGCTGTCGGCTACCAGGCCTGCACCACCGCCAGCAACCACACGGTCGACGCCGGCACCGAGGGGCTGGTGCGCACCCTGGACACCCTCGACCGGCTCGGGCTGGAGCACACGGGCTCCTACCGCACCGAAGAGGAGGCCCAGGAGCTGATGATCCTCGAGACGCCGGCGGCCCGGGTCGCGGTGATCGAAGCGACCTATGGCCTCAATGGGCTCACTCCCGAGTTCCCCTGGCAGGTGGACATGCTCGACGGGCCCACCATGATCGCCAAGGCGGAGAGGGCGCGCGAGGAGGGGGCCGACGTCGTTATCGCGGCCATCCACGCCGGCGATGAGTATGCCTCGCTACCCAACCAGCAGCAGGTCGATCTCGCCCACGCGCTGGCGGACAGCGGCGCGGTGGACTTCATCTATGGCCACCACACGCACTCGGTGCTGCCGATCGAGTACTACAACGACACGTGGATTGTTTACGGCCTCGGTAACGGTGTCACCGAGCTGTCGCCGGTGTATGACGTCAACAACGAGGGGCTGACCATCCGGGCGCAGTTCGCGGCCGACGAGTCGGGGGAGTGGACGGTCAGTGACCTGGCCTGGGTCCCCTCGGTCATTGTGCGCGACCCGTACCGCTGGTGCTCGCTCGCCCCGGACCAGGAGCCCGGAGCCTGCTCGACCCCCGAACATGAAGCGGCCGTTAAGGAGCGCACGCTGGCAACGGTGGAAACCTTCGGAGCGTCCGACGACGGCGCTCACCAGTGGCTGGTGTCCGAGGAAAAGTGACGGGCCTTCGGGCGCAGTTCAGCGCGGCCGCGCGGCGGCGTGTCGGCGTGCGAGCTCTGCAAGGCTGTCATCCACGTCGCCGGGCTCGAACGAGCCGTACTTGCGGATGGCGGCCTCACGGATCAGGAAATCGGCAATTGCGGGATTCTTCGGCAACAGGGAACCGTGCAGGTAACTGGCGACGATGTTGAGGTGCCTTGCACCTTCATGGTCATCCGTCGAGTTGTTCCCCTCGCCTTTGCTCACCGTGGCGAGCGGCCGGACACCCGGACCAAGGAAGGTCTGCCCGCTGTGGTTCTCGTAGCCGTGGATGTCGCCGAACTCCTCGCTGCGGGCCACCACATTCCCGATCAGCCGTTCGTCGCCGCCGTGCGTCTCGATGTCCAGGAGGCCGATCCCTGGAATCATCGTGCCGTCATGGGTCTTGAAGAACTTCCCGAAGAGCTGATAGAGGCCGCAGATCGCGAGCATCGGCGTACCGTCTTCGGCCAGCGCCCGAAGGTGCACTGCGTTCGACTGCAGGTCCTCCTGGATCACTACCTGCCCGCTGTCCTGCCCGCCGCCGCCGATCAGGATGTCCGCGTCGTCCAGGAAGGTGTCACCCGCATTGTGTTCGAGGATGACGGCCTCATACCCGTGCCAGGCAAGGCGTTGCTTGAGCACCAGTACGTTGCCCCAGTCGCCGTAAATGTTCATGTCGCGTGGATACAGCTGCAGGATCCGCAGCGTGCCTTTGCTGGCCGGAGTATCGGAACTCATGAGACCACCTTCACGTCAGTAATTTTAGACAGCTCCCTGCGGATGGCCAGCATCGCGGTGTAGGTGCAGAAGATCCGCTTCGGCCGGCCCTTCGCGCTGCGGATGAAGGTACGCAGCGCTGATCCGGTGTCAGGGTCGATGTCCCGGGCGGCGACGTCGTCGTACTGGAGGCGCAGGGCCATGTCATAGGCGCGGACGCCGCTGACCATGTCAACTCCGCCGGCTGCCAGGCTGTCGAAATCGACGTCCCAGAGCCAGGACATGTCCCTGCCGTCCGCGTAATTGTCGTTGATGGCGATCATCGTCGCGTACCCGACGGCGTCGAAGGATTTCAGGCCCAGCCTGAAGCCGCTGGGATTCTTCACGAGGACGAGTTCGAGGGGCTGCCCGTCCACCACCAGGGACTCACCACGACCGAAGGCAGGCTCGACCGCTGCCAGCGAGCGCAGCATCGTGTCCCGGTTGGATTCGCCGCCCAGGATGATCCGGGCCATTGCCAGCGCTGCGGCGGCGTTGAAGATGTTGTAGACCCCGCGGAGGGTCAGGTCGACTGTGCTTGCCTCACCGTCCATCAGGAACATCGCAGTGTTCGAATTCACTGACTCGAGCACGACGTCGGCCGGCAGGCTTGAGGCCGGAGCGGTGCCTGTGGCGCCGCGGAGGTCGTCGTCGCTGGGGAACGTATCCCTGAGCGACTCATCCAGCCCGAAGTAGGCCACAGAAGCGTTTCGCACCGATGATGCGATCGAGGCAACCCGTGGATCCTCCCGGTTCAGCACCACAGTTCCCGTGGTCTTGACTGCAATCTGCTCCAGCAGCCTTGTGGTCTTGTCGATTTCCCCGAAGCGGTCGAGCTGGTCGCGGAGGACGTTGAGCAACAGGCAATGGGTCGGGGGTACCAGGTTCACGAAGTGGACGGCATGCGCCTCGTCCAGTTCCAGAACGGCGACGTCGGCGCTGAGCCTTCCGCGCCAGTCGACCTCGCCGAGGAGCGCGGCTGCCACCCCGCGGGTGAAGTTGCTGCCGGTACGGTTTGTGAAGACCTTCAGGCCCTGGCCCTCGAGGAGTTCAACCACCATTTTGGTGGTGGTGGTCTTTCCATTGGTGCCGCTGACCACGATGACACCCTTGGGCAGGTTCCGCAGGGCCCGCGCCATGAATCCTGGGTCGATGCGTTCAACCACCAGACCCGGGAACGCCGAACCACCGCCGCGCAGACGCGAAAGTGCCCGAACTGTTTTGCCCAGGGGCACGCTCAAGCTAGACAGACCAGACATGGTCTCTAACTTATCGTGCTTTGTCCGGCCCACAGGCATGACGCCTTTGGGTGCGGCAGGCGTGGCAGATGCCGATTCGCAGGGAACGTCCCGCGCCAAACTAGAATGAGGTGGTGACTTCCACCATTCCTTCCGAAGGCTCCGCCCTGCGCGTCGGCGTTCTCGCCGTGCAGGGTGACGTCCGCGAGCACGTCCGGGTGATCGAATCCCTGGGCGGAGAAGCCTTCCCGGTCCGCCGTCCCAGCGAGCTGGAGCAGGCCGAGGGCCTCATCATCCCCGGCGGTGAATCCACCACCATGGACAAGCTCACGCGCGCCTTCGACCTCGCGGAACCTTTACGCCGGCGCATCCGGAACGGGTTCCCGGTTTACGGGTCCTGTGCGGGAATGATCATGCTGGCGGACACCATCGCCGATCCCTCACTGGACCTGAGGGGCAATCCGCAGCAGACGCTTGGCGGGCTGGACATTGTGGTGCGCCGCAACGCCTTCGGCCGGCAACGCGAATCCTTCGAGACGGACCTGCCGTTCGATGAGCTGCCCGGGAACGGCGATGACGTCCATGCCGTGTTCATCCGGGCGCCGTGGGTGGAAAAGGTCGGTGAATCGGTCAAGATCCTGGCACAGGTCGACGCACCGGACACGCCGCCCGCAGAACATGGGCACGAGCGCCACCCCAACAGGGGTGAAGCGCGGCCGGTCGCTAGAATTGTTGCAGTCCGCTCGGGAAACCTGCTCGCCACCAGCTTCCATCCGGAGGTCACCGGTGAGCACCGCATCCACGAGCTTTTCCTATCGATGATCGTCAAAAGAAGGGCAGAGCATGTCGGGGCACTCTAAATGGGCTACCACCAAACACAAGAAGGCCGTGATTGATGCCAAACGCGCCAAGTCCTTCGCCAAGCTGATCAAGAACATTGAGGTTGCTGCCCGCGCCGGCGGTGCGGATATGTCGGGTAACCCTGCGCTGGAACTCGCCGTGCAGAAGGCCAAGAAGACTTCGGTACCCAATGACAACATCGACCGCGCGATCAAGCGCGGCGCAGGCCTGACCGGCGAGGTAGTCGATTACTCCGAGATCATCTACGAAGCGCGCGGACCGCAGGGATCCGCATTGCTCATCGAATGCCTTACGGACAACAAGAACCGTGCAGCGTCCGAGGTGCGCGTGGCGATCACCCGCAACGGCGGTACGATTGCCGATCCCGGCTCCGTGGCCTACCTGTTCGCACGCAAGGGCGTTGTCTCGCTGCCGAAGAATGATCTGTCCGAAGACGATGTCCTGATGGCCGTCCTCGACGCGGGTGCCGAGGAAGTCAAGGAGTCCGGCGACTCTTTCGATGTCCACTCCGAACCGTCGGATCTGCGCGCGGTCGTCGCGGGGCTCGAAGAGGCCGGTATCGACTATGAGACCGACGAGGTTGAATTTGTCCCCTCCATGCAGGTGGAACTGGACGCCGACGCGGCACGCAAGTTCCTCAAGCTGGTGGACGCGCTCGAAGAGCTCGATGACGTCCAGAACGTGTACTCGAACGCAAACCTGAATGAAGACGTCATGGCCGAGCTGGAGAGCGACGATTAGTTCGGTCTCCGCGCGCCCGGGTCAACGCCCGTGACACTGCGCGTCATGGGGGTTGATCCCGGGCTTACCCGCTGTGGACTGGCCGTGGTCGACGTCGAGCCGAACCGTCGTGCCACGCTCGTGGCGGTGGGTGTGGTCGGTACCCCCGCGGACCATACGCTCGACCGCCGGCTGTTGATGATTGCGGAGTCGGTGGACGTCTGGCTCGACACCCACACTCCGGACGTTCTCGCCGTCGAACGCGTCTTCAGCCAGCTCAATGTGAGCACGGTGATGGGAACCGCGCAGGCTTCCGGAGTGGTGATCACAGCCGCTGCGCGACGCGGTATCCCCGTTGCCCTGCATACGCCGACGGAGGTGAAGGCCGCCGTGACCGGCAACGGTCAGTCCGACAAGACAGCCGTCACCAAGATGGTTACGAAGATACTGCGGCTCGCCTCCGCGCCCACGCCGGCAGATGCTGCTGACGCTCTTGCGCTTGCCATCACGCACGCCTGGCGCACCGGATCATCCGCTTCCGTACGGGCTCAGGGCGGTTCCGGCCAGACGGCAGCCCAACGGCTATGGGCCGAGGCCGAGGCTAAAGCCCGACGGCGGCGCTGAGCCGCGGGCTGCGGATCGGGCGCCGATGCCGGGGCTCCGGTGTGGCGGGCATGAAATAGTCGGTTGCTGCCCGTACGCTGATTCGTAGATATGTTCGGTGATATTCGTTTCGATCCTCAGCACCTGGAGCCGCACGCATGATCAGCTCTCTGACCGGGACAGTAAGCCATGTTGGCCTGCACTCGGCCGTTCTCGACGTCAACGGGTTCGGAATGCAGGTACAGGCAACTCCCCAGACCCTCTCCACCTTGCATCTGGGCAACCAGGCGAAAGTCTTCACCTCGATGATTGTCCGCGAGGACTCCATGACCCTCTTCGGATTCACAGACACGGAGGAGCGGGAGGTCTTCGAAACCCTGCTCGGCGTCAGCGGAGTAGGCCCCCGGCTGGCGCTTGCTGTCCTCGCGGTTCACCCCCCGGCCGCCATCCGGACGGCCGCGTCCTCCGGAGATGACAAGGCGTTCAGCAAGGTACCCGGAATCGGGCCCAAGGGAGCCCGGCGCATTGTGCTTGAACTCGCCGACAAGCTGGTTCCGCTCGAGACAGATTCACCGGCCACAGCCGCGGGCGCCTGGCAGTCCCAGGTCCTCGCCGCGATGATGGGCCTGGGCTGGTCGGAGAAGGACGCCGGCTCAGCCATCGACTCGGCCGTGAAGGAGTCGCCGGAGATTGCGGCCACCGGTGATGTCGGTTCCATCCTCAAACTCACCCTGCGCAGACTGGGCCAGGACGGGGCGCGCAGCTCGGCACGGGCCTCGGTGAACTGATGGCGGAAGAGCAGGAACAGCCTCTCGTCTCGCCCTCGGTTGACCCTGAGGACCGCGCGGTCGAGGCGGCCCTCCGGCCCAAGAACCTCGACGATTTCGTTGGTCAGGCGAGAGTGCGCCGCCAGTTGTCACTGGTTCTCGAAGCATCGCGAATGCGCGGCCGGAGCGCGGATCACGTGTTGCTCTCCGGCCCGCCCGGCCTGGGCAAGACCACCCTTGCAATGATCATCGCAGCCGAAATGAACGCGCCGCTGCGCATCAGTTCCGGCCCCGCTATTCAGCATGCGGGAGATCTCGCAGCTATCCTTTCCTCGCTCACCGAAGGCGAGGTGCTGTTCCTCGATGAAATCCACCGCATGTCGCGCCCGGCTGAGGAAATGCTCTACATGGCCATGGAAGACTTCCGGGTGGACATCATTGTCGGCAAGGGGCCGGGCGCCACCGCCATTCCGCTGGACCTTCCGCCGTTCACTTTGGTCGGGGCTACCACCCGCGCCGGGTTGTTGCCCGGACCGCTGCGTGACCGCTTCGGTTTCACAGGGCACCTGGAGTTTTACTCCACGGCCGAACTCGAACTCGTGCTCCGGCGCTCGGCCATGATGATGGACATGCGGGTCAACTCCGCGGCTTTCGCTGAAGTGGCAGGGCGGTCCCGGGGCACGCCCAGAATCGCGAACAGGCTGTTGCGCCGTGTCCGCGACTGGGCTCTGGTGAACAACGTCGATGTCATCGATGCCAGGTGCGCCGGTGCCGCCCTGGACATGTACGAAGTGGACGCCAAGGGGCTTGACCGTCTCGACCGGGCCGTCCTGACCGCACTGGTGACGAAGTTCAACGGCGGGCCGGTGGGGCTTTCCACCCTCGCCATAGCGGTGGGGGAGGAACCCGAGACGGTTGAGACAGTCGCCGAGCCGTATCTCGTCCGTGAAGGAATGCTTGGACGGACCCCTCGCGGACGTATCGCCACCGCCGCTGCGTGGGAGCACCTTGGGCTTGTCATGCCTCCGACAGTCGCCGCTGCCATGCCGGAGGACCTGTTCTCCGTGTATCAGGAGGATTCGGTTCCAGAGATCGAGAACGGGATGGGTGCTGAATCTGAGTGGAGCCGCAACGAGGGCTAGTGCGAAAGTTGCGCCGTGTTCACCGTAGACTGATATGACGTGTGGCACACCGCGCGGTCAAAGCTAACGGAATCGGCGTTGAGGTTCCCTGCTCCGTTCTCATCATTGCGAAACAGGGGCCGCGGAATCGATACGCTGAAAGCAGTACTCCCGCAGACCGTGCGTGGCCGCGGAACTCGGTGTCGGGTCGCATGCATAGCGTCCGGCTGCGCTGACCAAATATAGAAACGGATTTTCTCTGTGCTCGCAAATGTAGTTGCCCAGACCACTCAGACAACGGGCGGCGGGTTTGATATCTTCAGCCTGCTCCTCCCGCTGGCCCTCGCCTTCCTGATCTTCACCATGTTCCGCAAGCAGCGGAAGATGAAGCAGCAGGTCGCCGAGCAGCGCACCCAGATGCTTCCGGGTACCGAGGTCATGACCAACTTCGGCCTGTTCGGCACCATCGTCTCGCTCGATGATGACAACAACAAAGCAGTCATTGAGATCTCGCCCGGTGTTACTGCCACCGTTCACACGCAAACGTTGAGCAAGGTCGTTACCCCGGAGCCGGTGGTTGAGGAAGAGCACACGGTTCCCGACGACGCGTCCTCTCTTACCGCCCCGGACACGGACGCGGACCGCCCCCTTCGTGAGGAGACTCCGGAGGAAACAGTCGAGCGGCTGAATCGGGAGAATCCCCGCGACCGAAACGACAAAGACCAGTAATCCTGATTCGGCCGCCCCGGCGGTCGAAGTCAAGTCTCGAGTTCCAACACCTAAGGATTCACGCACCATGGCACGAACAGGCCCAGGCTCCGCCGCCAAACGCACTCTCGTGTGGCTCGGCGTAGTCTTCGCACTCCTTGCGCTGCTGCTCGGCGGCGGCTCGCTGTGGAGCAACGCCAGCTGGACACCAAAACTTGCCCTCGACCTCGAGGGCGGTACCCAGATGATTCTTTCGCCCCAGGTCCAGGGCGGCAGTACGGAGATCACGCCCGACCAGCTGGACCAGGCGGTCGAGATCATCCGCCAGCGCGTCGACGGCAGCGGTGTAGCTGAGGCAGAGATCAGCACCCAGTCCGGGCGAAACGTGATCGTCGCGCTGCCGGGCATCCCCGAACCGGAAACCCGTGAACTGATCCAGGCATCCGCCCAGATGGAGTTCCGTCCTGTATTGCTCGGCGGACCCGGGCTCGCTCCGGCGGCTGAAACGCCGACGCCGGAAGATCAGCTCCCGACACCGAGTGCCGAGCCTACGAACGCCAGCGACCCGAACTGGATCACGGCCGAAGTTCTGCAGGAATTCGAATCCACTGACTGCACCAGCCCAGAGGCCCTGCAGCCCGCAGTGGAGCCGGCTCCCGCTGATCAACCCATGGTCGCCTGCGAACCTGATACCCAGGGTAAGTACATTCTTGGGCCGGTTGAGGTCCGCGGCACCGAGATCGATTCTGCTGACTACGGCATGGCCCGCAGCGCACAGGGCCAGACCCTGAATGAGTGGGTCGTCAACATCGAGTTCAACGATGAGGCAACCCAGACCTTCCGGGAGGTCACCGAAAGGCTGTTCGCTATCGGATCGGGAGACCCGAGGAATCAGTTCGCCATCGTGCTCGACGGCGTGATCGTCTCCGCTCCCACTACCAACGCTGTGATTCCCGACGGCCGTCCGCAGATCAGCGGCAGTTTCACCGAGGAATCGGCTGCGGCACTGGCAGAGCAGCTCAAGTACGGTGCGCTGCCGATCAGCTTCGAAATTCAGAGCGAGCAGCAGATCTCCGCCACCCTTGGTGCCGACCAGCTGCGCCTGGGGCTTATCGCCGGCATCATCGGTCTTGTTCTCGTAGCGGTGTACTCGCTGTTCCAGTACCGGATGCTTGGCCTGGTGACGATCGCCTCCCTCATGGTCGCCGGCGCGCTCACCTATCTCGCGATATGTATCCTCGGCTGGACCGAGAACTACCGGCTGTCCCTCGCCGGTGTAGCCGGTCTGATCGTCGCGATCGGCCAGACGGCCGACTCGTTCATCGTCTACTTCGAGCGCATCCGTGATGAGCTCCGCGATGGCCGCGGCCTCGTGTCGGCCGTCGAGAACGGCTGGCGACGAGCCAAGCGGACCGTTCTCGCGTCCAAGGCAATGAACCTGCTTGCCGCCGTCGTACTGTACTTCGTTGCCGTCGGTAACGTACGCGGTTTCGCGTTCACGCTCGGTCTGACAGCGATCGCCGACCTGGTAGTTGTGTTCCTGTTCACCCACCCGGTCATGCGCCTGCTCGCCATGACGAAATTCTTTGGCGAAGGTCACCGCTGGTCCGGAATGGATCCGACCCGCCTCGGCGCACTGCCGTTCTACCGCGGTGCAGGGCGCGTGCGGCACAAGCCTGTGGAGCGTCCTGTGAAAGCTGATCTGCGCGGTCGGAACAAGGCCGCTGCAGGAGAGGCAGAACGGCGTCTTACCATCGCAGAACGGCGTCTGGCTGAACAGCGGAAAGCTGCTGAAGAACAAAAGGCCGTCGCTGCGCAAGCGCGCGGATCCGAGGAAGGGGATAACCGATGAGCCGTTTCAGTTTCGCCGAATTCGGAAATGAACTGTATTCCGGCAAGCGGTCCTACCCCTTCGTGGGGAAGCGGAACCTGTGGTTCGCGATCGCGGGCGTCGCTATTCTGCTGTCGCTTCTCATTCCGGTCATCAAGGGCGGGTTCAACCTGGGAATCGACTTCCGGGGCGGCTCCGAGTTCACCGTGTCCAACGTGCAGGACACGAACATTGGAGCGGGTGAACAGGCTGTCACCAACGTGGTGCCGGACGCTGTTCCGCGCGTGACCAATATTGCGCCGGAAACCATGCGTATCCAGACCGAGCGCCTGAGCGATGACCAGACCCTGAGCGTCCGCGACGCGCTGATCGGCGCCTACGACGTCACCGAGGAGGACGTAACCTCCAACTTCGTGGGACCGACCTGGGGTGAGGACGTAAGCCGCCAGGCGCTCATTGGCCTGATTGTGTTCGTGGGTCTCGCCGCCGCGCTGATGGCGATCTACTTCCGCACTTGGAAGATGTCCGTCGCTGCAACGGCGGCGCTCGTGGTGGTCATGGTGACATCGGCCGGGATCTATTCGCTCAGCGACTTTGAAGTCACGCCGTCGGCGGTCATCGGGTTCCTTACGATCCTGAGTTATTCGCTCTATGACACAGTCGTGGTCTTCGACAAGATCCGGGAGAACACCGCTGACCTGGACGTGTCCAGCAAACGGACCTTCGGCGAGCAGGTCAACCTGGCGGTAAACCAGACTCTGGTTCGATCGATCAACACGTCAGTCGTCGCCGTGCTGCCCGTGGCTGCGATTCTGTTCATCGGTGCCATGCTGTTGGGCGCAGGAACGCTGAGGGACCTGTCGCTGGCGCTCTTTGTCGGCATCATCATCGGTACGCTCACCACCGTGTTCATCGCTGCTCCTCTTTACGCCATGTTGCGGATGAAGGAGCCGGAAATTCAGAAGCAGGAAAAGCGGGTGCTTCATCGTCGCTCCGTCGAAGCGAAGGAATCAGGAGCAGTCCCTGCTTAGTTGAGCCAGGGCGTCGCAGCTTAGTTTAGCCAGAGCGTCGCAGCGCGAAGCGCTCCTAACCCAACGGAACGACCCGGCACAACCATTGTGCCGGGTCGTTCCGCGTTCCTAGGGACCGGCCAAATATTGATCCTTACGTAATGAGGCAAAACGTGTAGGGGAGACCTCAAGCGGTGGATAAACTTGGATAGTCAACCAGGGTGTGGCATGTTGTAGCCTTACCCGTCCCGGTGGGGCTGGTTAGAACTGCAACGGAAGTGGGGTGTTGGGTGGCAGAAGCCAGTGGTCCCGGACGCCCGTCCGGAACCGGGCCTTCCACGGGTTCGGGTGTTGAATCCCGCGCGCAACCAGCACGGGTGATAGCGCCTGTCCCGGTGCGCTCCGGGCCGTCGTCGTCGGTTCCCACCGAGGTGACGAGCACCCCCGGTCGAAGGGAGCGCACTCGCGCCCGGCTCGCACGCCTGGCCGGACTCGGAAGTACAGGCTATTCGCCTGTCCTGGAGCCGCTGCTGCGTACCGTTCGTGCGAACAACCCCAAAGAGGACCTGGAGTTCATCAAGCGCGCGTATGAGGTAGCCGAGCGAAGCCACGAGGGGCAGAAGCGCAAGAGCGGTGATCCGTACATCACCCACCCCGTAGCAGTTGCCACAATCCTGGCTGAGCTCGGCATGACCGGGACAACCCTGGCTGCAGCCCTCCTGCACGACACAGTCGAGGACACCAACTGCACGCTTGACGACATCCGCCGGGACTTCGGCCCGGAAGTGGCCATGCTCGTGGACGGCGTCACGAAGCTGGACAAGGTTTCCTTCGGGGATGCAGCTCAGGCAGAGACCGTCCGCAAGATGGTCGTCGCCATGGCGAAGGACATCCGCGTGCTCGTCATCAAGCTGGCAGACCGGCTGCATAACGCGCGGACCTGGCGATTCGTCTCACCCGAATCTTCCGCCCGCAAGGCGAGGGAAACCCTTGAAATCTTCGCTCCGCTGGCGCACCGGCTGGGTATGAACACCATCAAGTGGGAGCTGGAGGACCTCTCGTTCGCGGCGCTCCACCCAAAGGTCTACGAAGAGATTGTGCGGATGGTCGGGGACCGCACCCCCGAACGTGAGAAGCACCTGAACCTGGTCCGGGACCAGATCGGCGAGGACCTGCGCTCGGTCAAGATCAAGGCCACCATCACGGGACGACCGAAGCACTACTACTCCATCTACCAGAAGATGATCGTCAGGGGTAAGGACTTCGACGACATCCATGACCTGATGGGCGTAAGGGTCCTCGTTGATTCGGTGCGCGACTGCTACGCAACCCTTGGCCAGCTGCACGCGCGGTGGAACCCGCTGCCGGGCCGGTTCAAGGACTACATCGCGATGCCCAAGTTCAACATGTACCAGTCTCTGCACACCACGGTGATCGGACCCGGCGGGCGGCCCGTCGAGATACAGATCCGTACCCATGACATGCACCGGCGCGCTGAGTACGGTGTTGCCGCGCACTGGAAGTACAAGAACCAGGGTGGAGCAGGCACCAGCGGTGCTCCGGACAACAGCGACATGGGCTGGCTGCGCAGTCTCGTGGACTGGCAGCAGGAGACGTCGGACCCTGACGAGTTCCTTGACTCGCTGCGCTTTGAGATCAACGCCCGTGAAGTGTTCGTGTTTACGCCCAAGGGCGAGGTCATGGCGTTGCCCGCTGGATCAACACCGGTTGATTTCGCGTACGCGGTACACACGGAAGTCGGCCACCGGACCATCGGTGCCCGTGTCAACGGCAAGCTCGTCCCGCTCAACAGCGAGCTGAACCACGGCGACTGGGTGGAGATCTTCACCTCCAAGGCAGAAGGGGCAGGCCCAAGCCAGGACTGGCAGGGATTCGTCAAGAGCCCGCGGGCACGCAACAAGATCCGACAGTGGTTCACCAAGGAACGCCGCGAAGAAGCGATTGAAAAGGGCAAGGATCAACTGACCCGCACCATGCGGAAGCAGAACCTTCCCCTGCAGCGCATGATGACCCACGATGCCCTCATGGCAGTGGCCCAGGAACTGCGCCACGCTGACATCTCCGCGCTGTACGCCGCCGTCGGGGATGGCCATACGTCGGCCCAGAACGTCATCGAACACCTCGTCACCCTGATGGGCGGCCACGCAGGCGCCGAGGAAGACATCGCCGAGGCGACCGTCGCCACCCAGCCAAGACGCCCCAAGTTCTCCGACTCCGGTGTGACCGTGCGCGGGGTCGGAGATGTGTGGGTCAAGCTGGCCCGCTGCTGCACTCCTGTTCCACCCGACCCGATCGTCGGCTTCGTAACGCGCGGTTCCGGTGTCTCAGTGCACCGCAACGATTGCCGCAACGTTCAGGAGCTTAGGGACCAACCCGACCGCATAGTCGATGTCGAGTGGGCGCCGACGCAGTCCAGCGTGTTCCTGGTGGAGATCCAGGTGGAAGCGCTGGACCGGAAGAGCCTGCTCTCGGACGTGACCCGGGTGCTGTCCGAGAACCATGTGAACATCCTGGCGGCGAGCGTGAACACTTCGACGGACCGGGTGGCGATGTCCCGCTTCGCCTTCGAGATGGGCGACCCCAAGTACCTCAGCCACATCCTCAGCGCAGTGCGGCGGATTGATGGAGTGTTTGACGTCTACCGCACCACAGGCTCTCAGCGCCGCATCTAGCGGCTCACGCGCATAGCCTCGCGAAGCCTGCCCAGGGCTCGCGACTTGCCGGGAACACGCGGTGAACTCTCCAGCGAGAGGATCACGAGGTGTAGGGGGCAGCGCAGCTCCGGCGCTGCTGCGATGTTCCTCAGCGTCTCCACCGCCCACGAATCCTGGCCATGAATTGCGACGTCGAGAGCCGTCCGAAGGGGAGAGGTCACCTCTACACCGCCGATGGTGTGAAGATCGCAGGGCCCCAGCGTCACCTGATGCATGACCGCTTCGCTGAATGCGGGAAGTGCGGTAGTGCGTCGGCGATGATCCGTGACAAGACTGACAACGGTGGGCGCAGGTGCGCACCCGTACACCCACGCTGCGCTCTGGCGGGCGAGCGCGACCCGCCGGTGCAGCGACCTGGGAACGGCGTTGATGGCCGACTGCGCGCGTATGGCCGGAGTGGACGGCTGATCCGTGCGTACGTAGGACTCTCCGCACACATGAACCATCAGGCCGTCAAGCCGCATGGCCTGCAGCTCCACGTGGCTGAAGAGGGCTCCACCATGGAACAGCACTCCACCCGTGGAGTTGATGGCAAGGTCCCGCCGGGCGGATGTGCGCCCCTGCACGGGAGATCCTTGCGTGAATGGCATGCATACAGCTTCTCCAACATGCCTACAAAGACAAAGTCCCGGTCGAGCCGCTGTGGATAACGGTTCGACCGGGACTCGTGTCCTCAGCGTGCGGTGCCTGAGGGAACCTGCCTGAGAACGCCAGCGCCTATGAGAAGTCCTGTGCTGACTTCTGCAGCATGTCCAGCCACTGCCGCCGCGCCTCGAGCGCCTCGCGTGCCGCGGCAATCCGGCGTGCGTCGCCGTTTTTCTCTGCTGCGGCCAGATCCTCTTCGAGAGAGGCGATTGTGCTCTCCAGCTGGCTGAGGGCGCTGTTGGTGCGTGCCTTCGTCTCCGGGTTGGTGCGCTGCCAGTGCTCCTGCTCGGCCGCCTGCACAGCGTCTTCCACTTCACGCAGGCGCGCCTCAATACGTCCCATGTCGGAGCGGGGAACCTTCCCCGCGTCCTCCCAGCGGTCCCGGATCGACTGCAGCGCCTTCCGGGCAGCAGTAGCGTCCTTGACCGGCAAGAGCTGCCGGGCCTCAGCCAGGAGGGCTTCCTTCGCCGCGAGGTTGGCGCCGTACTCCTCATCGATCGCCTCATTCGCCGCTTTGCGCGCGGCGAAGAAGGTGTCCTGTGCGGCGCGGAAACGTGACCAGAGTGCGTCGTCGTCCTTGCGGCTCGCCCGCTTTGAAGCTTTCCACTCGTCCATGAGCTGGCGGTACTCGGCTGCCGTGTGGCCCCAGTCCGTGGAGGTGGACAGCTCTTCGGCGCGCCGGATCAGTGCTTCCTTGGCGCGTTTGGCCTCCGCGTTCTCGTTGTCGAGCTGCGAGAAGTAAGCCCTCCGGTGTCGGTCGAAGACGGTACGGGCCGAGCGGAACCGCTTCCACAGGGCGTCTTCCGTGCCGCGTCCAAGCCGCATCCCTGACTTCTGGGCGGCTTTCCACTGCTCGAACAGTTCATTCATGCGGTTGCTGCTGGCCTTCCACTGCACGGTGGACGGGTCCCGGCCTGCAATTTCCTCAGCCTCCGCGACGATGGTTTCGCGTGCTTCCAGCTCACGGGAACGAGCGGCATCCAGTTCCGCCTTCTCAGCGGATTCAAGTTCGCTGATCAGGGTGGTCAGCGCTTCCAGACGCGCTTCAAGCGCGCGGACATCGCCCACCATCTTCCGCTCGGCAACCTGCTCAGCCAGGTGGGCGGCGGTCTTTCGCATGTCCGTTGTCGGTGCTTTGGCGTGCACCCGCTGCTCAAGGAGCGTCACCTGGCCCGCGACGTCGTCGTACTTTCGGACGAAGTAGCCCAGCGCTTCCTCGCGTGGTGCGTCAGGGTACTGGCCGACGGGAAACTCCTCGCCGTCCACGAGAAGGAAGACGTGACCGTCCTCCTCGATGCGGGCAAACTTCTCCGCCTCCTCCAGCGGAGTGGTGTGGATCGGGGGAGCGGCGACGACGGCGGGCGCTGCAGGGCCGCTGGACCGGGGGGCCATGGCAGCCGGCGTCGGGCGGGGCCGTGCGGGCTTGCCCGGAACGGGTTCGGGCGCGGGAGCGGCCTGTTGTTCGGCAGCGGGAGTCGCCTGCTGTTCGGGCGCGGGAGCGGCCTGCTGCTCGGGAGCCGGATCAGCCGGCTGCTCAGGAGCAGAGGGCTCCTCGGCAGAGCCGGGTTGTTCGATTTCGGCCGCTTCGGTTACAGGCGTTTCGTCGGATTTTTGACTGTTTGTCACCGCTAAAAGTCTTTCGCTCGATGGACGGCGCTGCGGCCGCCTCCCGGTTGATTACTGCAGGGTTAATGAGTCTATCGCCACAGGAGTAGCCGGGGCTCCGTCCTCGCCTCCGCCCTCCACACCGTTTTCGGCGATTTGCCGGACAACGTCCAGTCCTGAGGTCACGGAACCCATGATGGTGTATCCGCCCGTGTTCTGGGGAATCTGCGAATCCTTGTAGACGATGAAGAACTGTGTGCCGTTGCTGTCGGTAGTCGCTCCTCGCGCCACAGCAATGCTGCCGGCGGGGTACATGCCGTCCTCCGGCGTGTTCTCGACGGGCCCCCACTGATAGTTCGGATCACCCGCGCCGTCGCCATTGAGGGATCCGCACTGCAGCACGCCCATGGTCTCCGCAGTGGTCAGTCTGTGGCAGGTTTTGCCTGCGAAGAACCCCTCCTCAGCGAGCGAGGTGAAGACGGCGACTGCCTGCGGAGCCAGGTTCCCATTGAGTTGGACGCCAATGTTGCCGGCACTGGTGGCGAGGGAACCGGTGAATACCTTCCCCTCGGCGATCGACGGATCCGGAATGTTCGTGCTGTTGGCTGTGGGTTGGGCGGCGGCGCTCTCGCTGACGGGAGCTTCCTCGAGCGCATCCATCCGGGCTGCGGTGGGGTTCGAACTGAACCAGAAAACCTGGAGGGCGACGGCGAGGACCAGGACAGCTATTGCCGCAATACCCGCCACGGTGCTGTCCTTGCGGCGCCGTTTCTCCTGGGCACGCTTCAGCTCCCGGCGTGCTTCGATCTGGCTGATATGACGGCGCATTTCGCGACCGCGTCGGTCCCTGGCCACGCGACCTCCTGTATCCGACGGTTCTTTCCGCGGTGCTCGGGCAGAGGACGGCTGTTTAGCACGGCCCACCACGTACCCCTAAAATGAATGCCGCAGACAGTGTAGGCACAGCCGACCGTTTACCTCACGATTCCTCGCACGATCACCAACCACCGGGTTGGAGACGCAAGCATCATCGCCCAAGGAGAGTTGCTTACATGGCACGAAAGTCCTCGTTGTCCGGATTCCCCGAATGGTTGCCTCAGGAGCGCCTCGTGGAGCTGCATGTCCTGGACACACTTCGACGGACGTTCGAGCTTCACGGCTTCTCCAGCGTTGAGACACGCGCGGTGGAGACCGTCGGCCAGCTGCTCCGCAAGGGCGAGATCGACAAGGAGGTGTACGCGGTATCGCGGCTGCAGGATGAGGACGCCGCAGGTGCACCGGGTGATGACTCGCTTGCGCTCCACTTTGACCTGACTGTTCCGTTTGCCCGCTATGTGGTCGAAAATGCCGGTCACCTTGCGTTCCCCTTCCGCCGCTACCAGATCCAGAAGGTCTGGCGCGGTGAACGTCCCCAGGAGGGGCGTGCCCGCGAATTCACCCAGGCCGACATCGACGTGGTCGGGGACGGATCCCTGCCCTTCCGTTATGACGTCGAGCTTGCCCTCGTAATCGCTGAGGCGCTCGGTGCCCTGCCGATTCCCGACTTCCGGCTGCGCATCAACAACCGCAAGCTCGCGGAAGGCTTCTACCGGGGAATCGGCCTGGCTGACACGCCCGGGGTTCTCCGAAGCATCGACAAGCTGGAGAAGATCGGAGCAGACCGGGTTGCCGAACTGCTGAAGACGGAACTGGGCGCGACGGACGAGCAGGCAAAAGCCGCGCTTAACCTGGCGGCGATCCGCACGGAAGACACCTCGTTCGTTGAACGCGTGCGCGCCTTCGGTGTCCAGGATCCGCTGCTGGACGAGGGACTGGCGGAACTCGAGCAGGTCATTGCCGAGGCCTCGAAGCGCGCTCCCGGGAAGGTGATCGCCGATCTCAGCATCGCCCGCGGCCTGGATTACTACACCGGCACGGTCTACGAGACGGTGCTGGTCGGCCACGAGGCCCTCGGATCCATCTGCTCCGGCGGGCGTTACGACGCGCTGGCGAGCAAGGGCAACCGGTCTTTCCCCGGCGTCGGGCTTTCCATCGGTGTCACACGCCTGGTGACGCGCATCCTGAGCCAGGACTTCGCCACTGCTTCCCGGCAGGTCCCGACGGCGGTGCTGGTCACCCTCGCGAACGACGACTCGTGGTCCGCAGCCCAGGACGTCGCCTCGGAACTGCGCAGCCGGGGCATCCCCGTGGAAGTTGCAGCGTCCGCCGAGAAATTTGGCAAGCAGATCAAGTTCGCCGACCGCAGGGGTATCCCGTTCGTTTGGTTCACCTCGGAGGACGGCACCCACGAGGTCAAGGACATTCGCTCAGGGGAACAGGTCTCCGCTGACCCGTCGTCGTGGACGCCGCCGGTCGAGGACCAGTGGCCGGCGGTGCTGCCGCAGGGCTGACGCTCTAGGCGTGAGGCCGCCGTCGCCGCAGCAGAACCACGGCGGCGCGGCCCAGCAGGCCCAGCACGAGAATGACGGTCATGGTCAGCACGGACTGGACCGGAAGGGTGAACGCCAGCACCAGGCAACCCACCACGCCGAGCACGTTCAGAGCGCGTGGTGCGTACCAGGGCCGCGTGGACAGCGTGAGCGCCGAGAGGTTGGCCACCGCGTAGTAGAGCAGCACACCGAAACTGGAGAAGCCCACCACCGTCAGGATGTCCGTTCCCAGCAGCAGTCCAATGACGACGACGGCGGTCGCCAGCTCAGCGACGAATGGGGTGGCCCGGCGCGCCGACACAGCGCTGAACACCCGCGGCAGGTCACCTTCCCGCGCCATCGCCATGGTTGTACGTGCGATCCCGCTGATCAGCGCGAGCAAAGCGCCGAGGCTCGCCAGCGCAGCGGCCACCGCGACCGCCAGCACAGGTATCGACTGGCCGCCCGAAAAGACTTCAGTCAATGGAGCCGCTGATTCCGCGAGCGCGTCCGGTCCGATTGCACGCAGCAGGCCGAATGCGAGCAGCAGGTACAGCGCCAGGGTGAAACCCAGAGCACCGAAAATCGCGCGCGGGATGTTGCGTCCCGGCTCCCGCACCTCCTCGCCCATGGTGGCGATACGCGCATACCCGGCAAAAGCGAAGAACATGAGCCCTGCCGCCTGCAGGACTCCGGTGGGTCCGGGAGCCAGGGAACCGCCGCCGTTCGCGGGTTGCGTGAAGGCAACAACGATGACAAACGCGAGCACCGGCACAACCAGTGACACGATGATCCGCGTCATCGTCGCGGTACGCGTGATCCCCAGCAGGTTCACGACCGTCAGCGCCACCACTGCGGCCACTCCCGCCGCCTTCTCGGAGCCGGGAACCGCGTACAGCCCGAAGGTCAGCGCCATCGCCGCGCACGACGCCAGTTTGCCGGTGATGAAGCTCCACCCGGCGAGGAACCCTGGCCACTCGCCGAGCTGGCGTCGTCCGTAGATGTAGGTTCCGCCACTCACCGGGTGGACCGTCGCCAGCTGGGCGGATGCCGCTGCGTTCGCGTAGGCGACTATCGCGGCGAGGCCGACGGCGAGGGGCAGGAGGGAGCCCGCAGCCGCCGCGGCGGGGGAGAAGACGACAAAGACACCCGCCCCGATCATGGATCCGATGCCTACGGTGGTTGCATCGAAGCCGCCGAGTTGTCTGTTCAGCGCCTGCGGCATGGGCGGATCCCCGTCCGGTGAGAGGTGTGGCCGGTGGTGCAGTACATCCGGCGGTAAACTCGAACACTGAGCTCTAACTCCACTGATCTTAACCAAACACCGGAAGGAATGCTGTGCTGCGCACACATGACCTTGGTTCCCTGCGGACCGGGCACATTGGACAAACCGTTACTCTCGCCGGATGGGTGGCCCGCCGTCGTGATCACGGTGGCGTGGCATTCCTTGATCTGCGTGATGCTTCCGGTGTCGCCCAGGTGGTCGTGCGGGAAGAGGACGTCTTCTCCAGCCTGCGCAACGAGTACGTGCTCCAGATCATCGGCACCGTCGAGAAGCGCCCCGAGGGCAATGAGAACCCGGCACTGGCAACCGGGGAGATCGAGGTCATCGCAGAGAAGGTGACGATCCTCAACACCTCGGACCCGCTGCCGTTCCAGATTGACGAGCACGTCGAGGTGGGTGAGGAAGCACGCCTCAGGCACCGTTACCTCGACCTTCGCCGTCCCGCCCCGAACGCCAACCTCCGCCTGCGCTCCGAAGCGAACCGGGTTGCCCGCGAGCTTCTGCACACGGACGGCTATGTGGAGATCGAAACTCCCACCCTCACCCGGTCCACGCCCGAGGGCGCCCGTGACTTCCTGGTTCCGGCGCGCCTGGCGCCCGGCTCCTGGTACGCGCTCCCGCAGTCGCCCCAGCTCTTCAAACAGCTTCTACAGGTGGGTGGCTTCGAGAAGTACTACCAGATCGCCCGCTGCTACCGCGACGAGGACTTCCGGGCCGACCGGCAGCCCGAGTTCACCCAGCTGGACATTGAGGCGAGCTTCGTTGAGCAGGATGACATCATCGCGCTCGGTGAGCAGCTGGTGAAGGCGCTGTGGAAGCTGATCGACGTCGAGATTCCCACCCCCATCCAGCGCATGACCTACGCCGACGCCATGGCGCGCTACGGCTCCGACAAGCCGGACCTGCGCTTCGGTCTTGAGCTGACTGAGCTGACCGAGTACTTCAAGGACACCGAGTTCGGCGTGTTCAAGGCAGCGTATGTGGGCGCCGTCGTCATGCCCGGCGGAGCCTCCCAGCCGCGCCGGCAACTCGATGCGTGGCAGGAATGGGCCAAGCAGCGCGGTGCCAAGGGCCTGGCGTACGTCCTCATCGACGACGACGGCAGCCTCCGCGGTCCCGTTGCCAAGAACCTGACCGACGCCGAACGCGAGGGTCTGGCGGACGCCGTCGGCGCGAAGCCGGGTGACTGTATCTTCTTCGCGGCGGGTGAGAAGTCTTCCTCGCGTGCGCTGCTCGGCGCCGCGCGCGTCGAGATCGGTCACCGGACCGGCCTGATCGATCCGGATGCGTGGGCATTCGTGTGGGTTGTCGACGCACCCATGTTCGAACCGGCGTCGGAGGCCGTCGCCGCAGGTGACGTCGCCGTGGGTTCAGGTGCATGGACCGCTGTCCACCATGCGTTCACATCACCAAAGCCGGAATTCGTGGACTCCTTCGACACCGATCCGGGCAGCGCACTGGCGTACGCCTACGACATCGTCTGCAACGGGAATGAAATCGGCGGCGGGTCTATCCGTATTCACCGCCGGGACGTCCAGGAGCGGGTCTTCGCGGTCATGGGCATCAGCGCCGAGGATGCACAGGAGAAGTTCGGCTTCCTCCTCGAGGGCTTCAAGTACGGTGCGCCCCCGCACGGCGGCATCGCGTTCGGCTGGGACCGTGTGGTTGCACTCCTGGCGGGCAGCGATTCCATCCGCGACGTCATCGCTTTCCCGAAGTCCGGCGGCGGCTACGACCCGCTCACCGCCGCGCCGGCGCCGATTACCCCGCAGCAGCGGAAGGAAGCAGGCGTCGACGCGAAGCCGGAGGCCAAGCCGGTTGTGAAGTCAGGCGCCAACCCGGACGCGGTGGCAGAGCCGAAGGCTGAAGAGAAAGCCGGCGCGAAGGCCTGACAGCCTCGCTGGGTGCGCAGATAACGCGGGAATGCCGGCGTATTTCGACGACCATCTGCGCACTCGGAGATGCGAAAGACGGTGGCGGACGTCTTCAAACGTCATCTCATACGTTCGTCCAAAAATATGGAACAATGAACGTCGTACAACGTGCTCCGGGGTCGGTGTAATTCCGAACCGGCGGTTATAGTCCGCGACCCGCGCGCAGCCTTTTGGGGCAGCACACGGTTGAGCCGGTGAAATTCCGGCACCGACAGTTAAAGTCTGGATGGGAGAAGCACGTGCAGCCTCGGCTGTGCCCTGTCGTGGGCGCTTCGCGCGCCCTCGCCGGCGCCGGCCCGGTCTGTCGTTCCCCCGGAGCCGTAAGAGCTAGGTGAGGGAACGATATGGACTATCAGCCGTCGCCTCCGCGTGGAGGCCGCCATGACCGGTGCTGAGCACGCCTTCATTGCGCACGAAATGATGGCCATGGAGCACGCGCTGCTCCTTGCCGGCCAGGGGGTGCGCGGTGCAAATCCGCTGGTAGGGGCTGTCATTCTCGACGGCGACGGCGCGATGGTTGCCGCCGGTGCCCACCTCGGGGCCGGGACAGATCATGCGGAAGTCGCGGCACTGAAGGAAGCAGCCCTGCACGGTGTCGACCTGGCCGGCTGCACCATGGTGGTCACGCTCGAGCCGTGCAACCACACCGGTCGCACGGGCCCCTGTAGCGAAGCCATCCTCTCTGCCGGCATCGAACGCGTTGTGTACGCCGCCTCCGATCCGAACCCCGACGCAGCCGGTGGAGCCGCACGCCTCACCAGCGGCGGTATCGAGGTGGTTGGCGGACTCCTCGCTGACCCTGCAACAGAGCTGAACCGCCGCTGGCTCGCCGCAGTTCGGGCCAGGCGTCCGTTCGTCACCGTCAAAGTGGCACAGAGCCTCGATGCGCAATCGGCGGCTGCGGACGGTTCAAGCCAGTGGATCACCGGCCCGCATGCCCGCGCGGATGGGCACACCATCCGTACCCGGGTCGACGCCGTGCTGGTGGGCACCGGCACGGTCCTCGCCGACGACCCCCGCCTCACAGCACGGGCACTCGACGGATCGGACGCCGACCGCCAGCCGCTGCGCGTCGCCGTCGGCTTGCGGGATATCCCGGAAGAGGCCGCCATGCGTGGGAAGGGTTTCGTGCACCTGCGCACCCACGATCCCGTCGCCGCGCTGGAGGAGCTTTACGTCCGGGGTGTACGGCACGTCCTGGTGGAAGGCGGCCCTCAACTGGTGGGGGTCTTCCTTATGGCGGACCTGGTGGATGAACTTTTCACCTACATCGCGCCCATGCTCCTCGGCTCCGGCGTACCGGCCTTTCAACGCCTGGGCGTCGCAACGCTGGTCGATGCGCATGTGTGGCGTCTCGATCCCGACGGCGCCGCTGCGGTGACCCAGATCGGCGATGACGTCCGACTTCATTTCAAACCCATAGCGCCGGTTCCGGCGCCCTTCGTGAAAGGCCCTTGATTGTTTACAGGAATTGTTTCCGGACGGGGCACAATTTCGTCCGTCCAACCTTCCCCGGACGGTGCGAGCGCGGTGCTTGTCTTCGACGCCGGTGCAACCGCAACCGGTTTGGAGCTCGGCGGGTCCATTGCAGTCGACGGCGTCTGCCTGACCGCCACCACCATCGACGGCGGCCGCGTCAGCGTTGATGTAATGGGGGAGACCCTGGCGCGAACAACCATCGGCCGGCTGGCCGAGGGCGACCGGGTGAACCTCGAACGCTGCGTTCCGGCCACCGGCCGGCTGGACGGGCACGTTGTGCAGGGGCATGTCGACGGCGTCGGTACGCTGCTTGAGCGTGAGGACCTCGGTTCCTGGGAGCGTCTGCGCTTCAGCCTTCCTTCCCCGCTGGACCGTTATGCGGCGGAGAAGGGCTCCATCGCGGTCGACGGCGTCTCGCTGACTGTGACCGCCGTGAGCGACGCCGGATTAACGGACCCCTGGTTCGAGGTTGGCCTCATTCCGACAACCCTCAGCGAAACCGGGCTGGGCGCGAAGAGCATCGGGGATCCTGTGAACCTCGAGATGGATGTGCTGGCCAAGTACGCAGAACGGTTGCTTGCATTCACAGGAAATGGAGTGCGCGCATGAACGCTCAGGGAAACAGCGGCGCAGCGGACACTCCTGCCGGCGTCGTGCTGGAAATCCCACTGGATTCAGTGGAGGCGGCCGTCGCGGCGATGGCAGCGGGCCGCGCCGTCGTCGTTGTTGATGATGCCAATCGCGAGAATGAAGGCGACATCATCTTCGCTGCCCAGTTCGCTACCGCGGAACTGACGGGATGGACCATCCGGTACACCTCGGGCGTCCTGTGTGTTCCGGTCACCGGCGAGACCGCGGACCGGCTGGAACTGCCCGCCATGGTTCTGAACAACCAGGACTCCAAGCAGACCGCGTACACCGTCTCATGCGACGCAGCGGTCGGCGTGAGCACCGGTATCAGTGCCGCGGACAGGGCGCTGACCGCGCGGGTGCTGGCCTCCGGCTCTTCCACGCCGTCGGATATCACCCGGCCCGGTCATATGTTCCCCCTGCGCGCGGTCGATGGCGGGGTGCGTGAACGCCCCGGACATACCGAGGCCGCGGTCGACCTGTGCCGGCTCGCCGGCGTTGAACCCGCCGCCGTCATTGCGGAGGTCACCCACGACGACGGTGAAATGATGCGCCTGCCTGCGCTGCGGGAGTTCGCCACGCGCTTTGGGGCGCCGTTGATTTCCATTGAGGACCTCGCGGACTATCTCGCCGTGAGCGGTACAGGAGTCGCCGAATGAGTACGGTCACCGGTGGTCCCGTGGTCACCATTCCGACGGCGTTCGGATCGTTCACCGCGCAGGCCTGGATTGTTGCGTCCTCGGGCGTGGAACACCTGACGCTGTCGGCACCGGGGACCAACAGAGCCAATGGCGCCCCGCTGGTGCGGATGCACTCGGAATGCCTCACGGGTGATGTCTTCGGCTCCTACCGCTGTGACTGCGGCGAACAGCTTGAGCAGGCGCTCGGACTGGTCCACGAGCAGGGCGGAACGGTGGTTTACCTCCGCGGGCAGGAGGGCCGCGGAATCGGCCTCGCCAACAAACTACGCGCCTACGCCCTCCAGGAGAACGGCGCAGACACGGTGGAGGCGAACGAACAGCTTGGGTTGCCCGTCGACGCGCGCGACTACCAGGCAGCGGCTGACATCCTCACCAACCTTGGCATCAGCCGGATCCGGCTGTTGAGCAACAATCCGGTCAAGCGGGAGCACCTCGAACGGTACGGCGTCACGGTGGCGTCCATGGTGCCGTCCGAAATCCCGTCGAGACTCGAGAACCAGCATTACCTCGAGACCAAACGCGACCGTCTCAACCACCAGCTGTCCCACCTGGAGGAACGGTTTCACAAGAGGCCGCAGGAGAAGATCGTTCAGCAGAGCTGACCTTCCGCCTTTCAGAGCCAACCGGATCACACATTCCTGATCCGTTAGTGCACACCCACATCCCAGTTTCCAAGGAGAACCATGGCCGGACACGGCGCCCCCACCATCGACATCACCAGCATGGCGCAGCAGCAGGAACAGCAGCAGCCGGTTCGGCTCGCGGTCATCGCCGCCAGCTGGCACACCGCAATCATGGACGGGCTGCTCGACGGGGCCCGCCGGGCTGCCGCGGACGCGGGCATCGAACCCGACGTGATCCGCGTCCCGGGAAGCTTCGAACTGGCGGTCGCAGCGGCGAGGCTGGCACCGCACTATGATGCCGTTGTCGCACTCGGTGTGGTCATCCGGGGCGGAACGCCCCACTTCGATTACGTGTGCCAGGCCGCGACGTCGGGGCTCACCGAGGTCAGCGTGCGCACCGGTGTGCCGGTGGGCTTCGGCGTGCTCACCTGCGACACGGAGGACCAGGGTCTGGATCGCGCCGGCCTCGCCGGTTCGAGCGAGGACAAGGGCTACGAGGCGACCGTCGCCGCATTGGCAACGGCAGCCGTGCTGAACCCATGGAGCAGCTGAAAGCGTGGAACCATAGAGGTTCGTCACATAGAACGGGCGCGATACGGCGGATCCAGTGGAACCCAGTAACCTAGACAGAGTGAAATCCTTCGATACCCTCTTTGCCGAGTTGAGCGAGAAAGCTGCCGCCCGCCCATCCGGGTCACGGACCGTGGCTGAACTGGAGTCAGGCGTGCATGGCATCGGCAAGAAGGTTGTCGAGGAGGCTGCCGAAGTGTGGATGGCCGCCGAGTATGAGTCGAATGAGGCAGCCGCAGAGGAGATCTCCCAGCTGCTTTATCACCTCCAGGTCATGATGATCGCCAAGGGACTCACGCTCGAAGACGTCTACAAGCATCTTTAGCCGCGCGCCCGAACGTTCGGAAGAACTCGCGCGCGGCAAACGCCTGCTTCAAGGAAAACTTCCCAAGGAAACCCTCCTCACTGAAGGAAACCCATGCTTCGAGTAGCAGTCCCCAACAAGGGGTCCCTGTCCGAATCCGCCTCCGCAATGCTCAGCGAGGCGGGATACCGCCAGCGCCGCGACACCCGCGAATTGGTGATGGTGGACCCCGAGAACGAAATCGAATTCTTCTTCCTCCGGCCGCGCGACATCGCGGTGTACGTCGGATCCGGAACGCTCGACGTCGGAATCACCGGCCGCGACCTGTTCCTCGATGCCCAGGTGGACGCCGAGGAGCTCCTGCCTCTCGGCTTCGGTGCATCAACCTTCCGTTTCGCCGGCCCGGTGGGCCACTTCGCGTCCGTCTCGGAACTGGAGGGACGCCGTCTGGCTACCAGTTACGACGGACTGCTGCGTGCCTTCCTGGCTGAAGAGGGGGTTGAGGCTACAGTTGTCCGGCTCGATGGCGCAGTGGAATCCTCCGTGCGCCTCGGCGTCGCCGATGCCATCGCCGACGTCGTCGAGACAGGGAGCACGCTGAAGGCCGCCGGTATGGAGATCTTCGGTGAGCCGATCCTGCGCAGCGAAGCGGTACTCATCGGACGCAAGGGCGCAACGCCTGTAGGGCTCGACATCCTGATCCGTCGGCTCCAGGGGGTGCTCGTGGCACGGCAGTACGTCCTGCTCGACTACGACATCCGCAAGGAACTGGTCGACCAGGCCGCAGCGCTGACACCGGGACTCGAGTCACCCACCGTCTCGCCACTGCGCGACTCGGAGTGGGTTGCGGTGCGCTCCATGGTGAAGCGCCACAGCACCAACCAGATCATGGACGAGCTCTATGATCTCGGTGCCCGTGCCATCCTGGTCAGCACCATCCACGCCTGCCGGATCTAGGACAGGGCAAGTCATGAGTGTGGCAATACGCGTCATTCCCTGCCTTGACGTGGACGCCGGTCGCGTGGTCAAGGGAATCAACTTCGAGGACCTCCGCGACGCCGGGGACCCGGTTGAACTGGCACACCGCTATGACCGCGCGGGCGCCGACGAACTGACGTTCCTCGACGTCACGGCCTCTTCCGGCAACCGCGCCACCACCTTCGACGTGGTCGCGAAGACGGCCGAGGAAGTCTTCATCCCGCTGACGGTGGGAGGCGGCGTCCGGGAAATTTCCGACGTCGACCGGTTGCTGCGCGCAGGTGCCGACAAAGCGTCCATCAACACCGCGGCGGTTGCACGTCCGCAGGTCATCGATGAGATCACATCCCATTTCGGATCGCAGGTCCTCGTGCTCAGCCTCGACGCGCGCCGGACCCATGACCGCTCGACGCCGTCGGGCTTCGAAGTCACCACGCACGGCGGCCGGAAGGGAACCGGGATAGACGCGGTCGCCTGGGCGCGTGAGGCGGCAGACCGCGGCGTGGGAGAGATTCTGCTGAACTCGATCGATGCCGACGGCACCCGCGAGGGCTTCGACCTGGAGATGATCAGGGTTGTCCGCGCTGCGGTGAAGGTTCCGCTCATCGCCTCGGGCGGTGCGGGCGAGCCTGCGCACTTCCCGCCGGCCGTGGCCGCAGGGGCTGATGCGGTGCTCGCTGCATCCGTGTTCCACTTCGGTCCCGTCGACGCGATCGCCGAGGTAAAGAGGGCTATCCGGGACGCCGGTTTCCCGGTTCGCTGAGAACCGGCGGTTAGAGTCCTACCTCGGCGCTTTCCAGAAGAGCGACGGCGTCAGGCTGTCCTTCGAAGGTGACCAACGCATGGCGGGTACGCCCGTGGGCGTGCATGAGCAGCTCACCGGGCTCGCCGACGATCGCCACTGAAACGGGTGCGCGTTTGGCGACATGCCTCGGGCCGTCCGGCCGTACCAGCACAATGCCAAGGTCCACGCCCCGATAGAGGATGGCTGCGCGCTTGATCAGTTCGTCCCAGAGCGCGCTGGAGTATTCCTCATCGAGGGCACGGGGCGCCCACCTGCTGGTTGCCCGGCGCACGTCCTCGGTATGCACGAAGTATTCAATGAGGTTGGTGCTGGTGTCGATCGAGCGCAGGCGCATCGGTGAGTAGAACGGGTGGCCTTTGCGGAAGTCGTTCACAAGTGCCTCATAGGCCGGTGTGGATGCGGACTTCGCGGCGAGTTTGCGGGTTGCCTTCTCCGAGACGACCGAGAGCGGCTTGATGAGCGCGCCGATCCCAACGCTGGGTTTATGGGCCCGCAGGTAGAGGTGCGCGGCCAATTCCTTCGTCTGCCAACCGTCGCACAGCGTGGGAGAGTGGGGCCCGGCCGCGAGCAGAGTTTCGGCGAGGACTTCACGGGAGGGATCAACGAAATGCATCACTGTTGAAAATAGCATGATAACCATGCCTGTGCCCGGATAGGGGCGCTTACAGCTCCGGCTGAAGAACCTGCGCCGTTTCGCGCCCGCCGGACGCGGCGCCCGATGCGGCAGTCGGGGCCGGCACGACTAGAATCAGTTGCGATGTCACAACACCCCGAACCTGCCACATTCCCCGCTGCCGGCGAGACGCCGGAGCTCGATCCCGCGGTTGCCGACGCGCTCAAGCGGGACGCCGCCGGCCTGGTTGCCGCGATCGTCCAGGCCGATGACACGGGGGAGGTGCTGATGCTTGGCTGGATGGACGATGAGGCCCTCCGGCGAACCCTGACCAGCGGCCGCGTCACCTTCTACTCGAGGTCGCGCAAGGAGTACTGGCGCAAGGGCGACACCTCGGGGCACGTGCAGTATGTGAAATCGGTCGCCCTGGATTGCGACGGCGATGCGCTGCTCGTGCGAGTGGATCAGGTGGGCGCGGCATGCCACACCGGCACCCGGACATGTTTCGACGGCAGGGATCTCGCCGCCTTCGTCGGCTCCGCATAAGCTTTCGCCGCAGAGGAACACCGTAGGCAGGAACAACGCAACGCCCTTCAGACTGATGGGCGCGAGAATTTAGGAAACGCAATTCATGGATGAGCTCGGAGCAATCACCCCCGGCCTGGAGGAGTTCCGCGCGCTGGCCCGGGACCGGCGGGTCATACCCGTCCGCCTGACTGTGCTCGATGATGCGCACACCCCGATCGGCATCTACCGGAAGCTCACCGACGGCCATCCGGGCACCTTCCTCATGGAATCTGCTGCAGAGGGCGGCGTCTGGTCGCGGTATTCGTTCATTGGTGTCAACTCCCGGGCGACCCTCACCACCAGGGATGGTGAGGCGTGCTGGCTCGGGGAGCCTCCGGCGGGGGTACCCGTGGACGGCAACCCCGTCGAGGCCCTCCGCCGAACCGTGGAGGAACTCCAGACCGCCCGCTTCGACGGGCTTCCGCCCTTCACCTCCGGCATGGTCGGATTCATCGGCTGGGAATCCGTCCGCCACTGGGAAAGGCTTACGTCGCCACCGGAGGATGACCTCGAACTGCCTGAGCTGGCCATGAACCTGGTGACGGATATGGCCATCCACGACAACGCAGGCGGCAAGGTCACTCTGGTCGCAAACGCCATCAACTACGACAATTCCTCCGCCCGCGTGGATGAAGCCTGGCACGACGCCGTTGCCCGCCTGCGGAGCATGCTTCAGCGGCTCGCCTCCGCGTCCGACCAGCCGGTATCAGTCCTGGCCGACGGCGTCGCGGACAGCGCAGCCTTGATGTCCCGCGTCCGGGAACGATGGGACCGGGACCGCTACCTTGCAGCGATCGAGCGCGGCAAGGAAGCCATCGTGGACGGCGAAGTGTTCCAGGTGGTCATTTCACGCCGATTCGAACTGGATTGCGAGGCGTCCGCTCTCGACGTCTACCGGGTGCTGCGCACCACGAACCCAAGCCCGTACATGTATCTGTTCAGCCTTGAGGACGCGGCAGGGCGGCCTTACTCCATCGTCGGCTCGTCACCGGAAGCGCTCGTGACCGTCAACGGCTCCGAGGTCATTACCCATCCCATCGCGGGATCCAGGCCGCGCGGCAAGACCGCCGAGCAGGACCGGGCCCTTGCGGAGGAACTGCTGGCCGATGAGAAGGAACGCGCCGAGCACCTCATGCTGGTGGACCTGGCGCGTAATGACATCTCCAAGGTGTGCCGGCCGGGGACAGTGGACGTTACGCAATTCATGGAGGTCGAGCGGTTCAGCCACATCATGCACCTCGTCTCGACAGTCGTCGGCCAACTGGACCCGGCCCGTTCCGCCTATGACGTGCTGGCCGCGACCTTCCCCGCAGGAACCCTTTCCGGTGCTCCCAAACCGCGGGCGCTCCGGTTGCTCGATGAACTCGAGCCGCACAAACGCGGCATTTACGGCGGAGTGGTGGGGTATTTCGATTTCGCCGGTGACATGGATATGGCGATCGCGATCCGGTCCGCACTGCTGCGCGACAACCGTGCCTACGTGCAGGCAGGCGGCGGCATCGTCGCGGATTCCGAACTTGAGGCGGAGGCGCTGGAGACAGTCAACAAGGCCGCGGCCCCGCTGCGCGCGGCCCTGATGGCTGCGAGCCTCCGCCCGGTAACCGATACCGGCGCAGGCACACCGTGAGCTCCGCGTCGGAGCAGGGCCCGCACACTCGGTCCCGCGCTCCCGCCCTGCGAAGCAAGGGCGTCGTCGTCCTGGCAACGGTCGTCGCTGCGCTGGTGGCCTTTGGCAGCACCACCCAGACATGGCTTTCGGTCACCCTGCCCCAAACCGCCGTCCAGACTCCATCGATCCAGGTCCCCGGATCCGATGCTGCGACGGCTGTGACCGCGTTTGCGCTGGTGGGTCTGGCGGCCGCGCTGGCCGCCTCTATCGCCGGACGTACCGCCCGGTGGATCATCGCGGTCATCCTGACCGTGGCTGGTGCAGGCATTATCTTCAGCAGCCTGGCGGTCGTCAGAGACCCGGCAGCCTCCGCAGCGCCCGCCATTGGAGAGGCCCTCGGTGTCACCAGCCAGGAGGGCGTGTCCGTTACGGCCACCGCCATGCCGTGGCTTGCGACCGCGGCGGGCATGCTGCTGGTGCTCTGCGCGGTGTGGCTGCTCATCGCAGGCAAGGGCTGGCGCTCAGCGCGCCGGTATGAAAACCGGTTGGAACAGTCAGGCGTCCGGAACCGGCCGGGCAAGGCCGATACGCACGCTGACGAGATAGACAGTTGGGACAGTCTCAGCCGGGGAGAGGACCCAACCGGCTGAGTGTCGGACTGAATCAACGCCCTGCCGAATCAATGGCAGAATGGACACAGACCACAGCACAAGGAGATACATACGCCATGGCTAGCACTGCGCCTGAAACCGGTTCCAATGAAACCCCTATGGCTGAGCATTCAGCGGCCCGCGATGAAACTATCGGACACGGCAACAGCCCGGCAGCATGGACGTGCGTCTTCGTGATGCTCGCCGGTGCGGCACTGTCCTCATTCGCTTTCATCTTTGCCAGCACCGAGGGCAACAAGGACGCCGGGACCATCCTGTTCTGGATCGGGGTCCTCATCATGGTGATCGGCCTCGCCCTCGGAATCATCCTGAAGATGCTTGGATTCGGCGTAGGCGGGCACCGGCTCAAGAATTCCGGGCACTAAGTGAGCGTTCTCGACGAGATCATCGTCGGGGTCCGGGAGGATCTCGATGCACGCAGGCAGAACCTCCCGCTGGGCGAAGTCCGCGTCCTGGCAGAGCGGGCCCCCGCCCCACGGGACGCCTATGCTGCCCTCAGTGCGCAGAGCGGCGTGCGCGTCATCGCGGAGGTCAAGCGGAAGAGCCCGTCCAAGGGTGAACTTTCCGACATTCAGGACCCGGCTGAACTCGCCGCCGCCTACGAGCGCGGCGGCGCGGCGGTGATCAGTGTCCTCACTGAGGAACGCCGCTTCGGCGGATCGCTGGCCGATCTCGACGCCGTCCGCGCCGCCGTGGATCTGCCGATCCTGCGCAAGGACTTCACGGTTGACGAGTACCAGATCTGGGAAGCGCGTGCCCACGGCGCGGACCTGATCCTCCTCATCGTCGCAGCGCTCGACGACGCCACGCTGGCTTCTTTCCTCGAGCTCACCGAACGGCTCGGCATGCATGCCCTCGTCGAAACGCACACGGCTGAGGAAGTGCAGCGCGCAGTTGCCGTCGGCGCCCGGATCATCGGCGTCAACGTGCGCAACCTCAAGACACTGGACATCGACCGGTCGGTCTTCCCGGCACTGGCCGGCCTCATCCCGGCCGGTGCCGTTGTAGTCGCTGAGTCGGGGGTCCGGGACACCGCCGACGTCGAACTTTTTGTTGCTGACGGCGCGAAAGCGGTCCTCGTCGGGGAGGCGCTCGTCCGCCACTCGAATCCCGAGGAGACTGTTCGCGAGTTCTCCCGCGCGGGCAGCGCACTGCACACCTGAAGCTGTCGCCGTCGACACGGACAGCAGCACACCATCACGAAGGACAGTAGGTTCATGACCGACACTCCACAGCCGCAGTCTGCAACTGACAGTCCGGCAGAGGCATTTCTTGGCGGGGAATCTTTGCGCCACGCGCAGGGTCCGTACTTCGGCGCCTACGGCGGGCGATGGATGCCCGAGTCCCTGATCGCTGCGCTGGACGAGCTGGAGGAGACCTTCGACAAAGCCAGGTCGGACCCGGAGTTCCTGGCGCAGGTCGCTGAGCTCAACCGGTCCTACTCGGGCCGTCCGTCCCTGCTGACTGAAGCGCGCCGTTTCTCCGAGCACGCCGGCGGCGTCAGAGTCTTTCTCAAGCGCGAGGACCTGAACCACACGGGTTCGCACAAGATCAACAACGTGCTGGGCCAGGCGCTGCTCGCCAAGCGGATGGGAAAGACCCGGGTCATCGCTGAGACCGGTGCCGGCCAGCATGGCGTGGCAAGCGCCACCGCTGCCGCGCTGCTTGGACTCGAGTGCGTTGTCTACATGGGCGCCGAGGATTGCAGGCGCCAGGCCCTGAACGTCGCCCGCATGCAACTGCTTGGCGCGGAGGTCGTCCCCGTCACCAACGGATCGCAGACGCTCAAGGACGCCATCAATGACGCGCTGCGTGACTGGGTTGCGAACGTGGACACCACTCACTATCTGCTCGGCACGGCTGCCGGCGCTCATCCCTTCCCCGCGATGGTCCGTTACTTCCACGAGGTCATCGGCGAAGAGGCGCGCGAGCAGATGCTCAGCGCCACGGGCCGTCTCCCGGACGCTGTTTGTGCTTGCATCGGAGGCGGGTCCAACGCCATCGGGATCTTCCACGGTTTCCTGGATGACCGTGAAGTCGCACTGTACGGATTCGAAGCGGGCGGCGACGGCGTGGAAACCGGCCGGCACGCCGCAACGATTACGCTCGGCCGGCCCGGCGTGCTCCATGGCGCACGCTCGTACCTGATGCAGAACGATGATGGGCAGACCATCGAGTCACACTCCATCTCCGCAGGCCTGGACTACCCCGGCGTAGGCCCCGAGCACGCCTTCCTGGCCGATATCGGCAGGGCGAATTACGAGCCGATCACCGACGCAGAAGCCATGGAAGCGTTCCGGCTGCTCTGCCGGACAGAGGGCATCATTCCTGCCATCGAGTCCGCGCATGCACTGGCAGGAGCGCTGAAGGTCGGGCAGCGCCTGGCAGCAGAGCCGGGTGATCCGGGCGAGAAAATCATCCTCGTGAATCTGTCCGGCCGCGGTGACAAGGACGTCGCGACGGCGGCGGAGTGGTTTGAC
Organism: Arthrobacter sp. M71 S08; assembly: GCF_059089725.1. Taxonomy (NCBI): domain Bacteria; kingdom Bacillati; phylum Actinomycetota; class Actinomycetes; order Micrococcales; family Micrococcaceae; genus Arthrobacter; species Arthrobacter sp. M71 S08. The sequence continues at coordinate 37,871 of NZ_JBNHEY010000010.1, forward strand.
CTGCTGCCGGAGGACAGCGCAGAGGCCGAGATCGGCGCCGAAGGGGAGCAGCTGTGAGCACCGGAACCATGAGCAAGTCAGCTGAAGCGATTGAGCGCGCCCGCGCCGAGGGACGCACCGCACTGGTCGCCTACCTGCCTGCGGGCTTTCCGGACGTCCAGACCACGATCGATGCTGCGGTTGCGCTTGCTGAAAACGGGGTCGACCTGATCGAAATCGGCATTCCGTATTCTGATCCGGTCATGGACGGAGTGGTTATCCAGCAGGCAACGGTCGAGGCGCTCCAAAACGGCTTCGCTGTGCGGCAGATCTTCGACGTCGTCGCGGGAATCACAAGCCGCACCGACGCTGCCGTGCTTGTGATGACCTACTGGAACCCCGTCATGCGGATGGGGGTCCGCGAGTTCGCGCGCCGCCTGGCCGAAGCCGGTGGTGCCGGCCTCATCACGCCGGACCTCATTCCGGACGAGGCAGAGGAATGGATAGCTGCGTCGGACGAGTTCGGTCTTGACCGTGTCTTCCTGGTTGCACCCTCGAGTTCCCCGGAACGCATGCAGTCCACTGTCGACGCAACCCGCGGGTTCGTTTACGCGGTATCCATCATGGGCATCACGGGCGCGCGGTCCTCCGTCAGTTCAGCGGCACGAGAGGTCGTGGCTGCCGCGCACCGCGCCGGCGCTGAGCGGGCATGCGTCGGGCTTGGCGTCTCCACCGCGGAGCAGGTGCGTGAAATCGGTGCGTACGCGGACGGCGCGATCGTCGGCACCGCCCTGGTGGCCGCCCTCCGGGACGGCGGCGTCCCCGCCGTGGCGGCCCTTGCCAAGGACCTGAGCACCGGAACCCTGAAGGGTTGAGCATGATCCCCGCCAGCATCCCCAGTCCGCCTGCGGAATGGGCAAGCTTCTCCATCGGGCCGGCCACCATACATGCGTACGCGCTGTGCATTCTCGCCGGCATCATCGTCGCACTGCTCCTCACCTCCGCGCGTTGGAAGCGTTACGGCGGCAACCCCGACGTCGTCTGGGACGTAGCCATCTGGGCTGTCCCCTTCGGCCTCATCGGAGGCCGTCTTTACCATGTCTTCTCCTCACCGGACGCGTACTTCGGTCCTGACGGAGACCTGTCCCGCATACCCAGGATCTGGGAAGGCGGCCTGGGCATCTGGGGGGCCGTGGCGCTGGGCGCGGTCGGAGCCTGGATTGGATGCCGTCGCGCCGGTGTCCGCCTGTCCTCCTTCGCCGATGCTGCCGCTCCCGGAGTGTTGTTGGCGCAGGCCATCGGCCGCTGGGGAAACTGGTTCAACCAGGAGCTGTTCGGTGCACCCACCACCCTGCCCTGGGGTCTGGAGATCGACGCAGACAACCCCAACTTCCCGGCGGACGCTGATCCGGGAACGCTGTTCCATCCCACCTTCCTGTATGAGTCGCTGTGGAACCTCGCCGGTGTTGCGCTCCTGCTCCTTCTTGACCGCAGGTTCACCCTGCGCGGAGGACGCATGTTCTGGCTCTACGCCGCCTATTACACGGCCGGTCGTGTCTGGATCGAGGCACTGCGGATCGACGACGCCGAAATGATCACGCTTCTGGGCCTGACACACCGGCTGAACGTCTGGACGAGCGTGCTCGTTCTCCTGGTTTCCCTCGGGATTTTCATCTACCTCACGATGAAGCAGCGGGGGGTCGAAGAGCACTCCGTCTACCTGCCCGGACGCGCTCCTGCCGCCGCCGATGACACCGTCGCAGCCATCCCTGTCGCAGATAACGGATCGGGCACAGAGGTCCATAGTTCGGACACTTCAGCTGAGACGGGTCCGGATCGTGGTAATCTTCCAGAAATAAAAGACGCCTCAGGTACGGCCGCCTCCGCGGAACCAACCCCCGAGGAAACCAGGGAATCAGACTCCCGAAAGTAGCGTCCAGCGGGGCCACCGCCCCTTCCCAAGGACGATGTCACAGCGTCGTGGCTCCGCTCGGTACATCAGCTAGCTCACCGGCTTTGCGCCGTATCGGGAATTGATCAGGCCCATCGCCATCAAGCCATGCCCGCAAGCCATGCCGGTGTGAGGCGTGTCGGCCCTACAATGTGCACTAAGAAATGACGCGTTTCCCGGAAGGGCAAGCGCGCCACGGGGCCGAAGCTGTCCCCTCCCGACGCTCCATCATGGGGGAAGGACTCTATCTATGACTGCACCCACGGCCGGTACTCTGCCGGAGAACAACCACGCGGAATCGCCGTTCACGCGGTTCGCTTCCTACCCGCAGGCATCCGGGCTTTACAACCCGGAAAACGAGAAAGACGCCTGCGGCCTGGCCGTCATTGCCACGCTTCGCGGCGAGCCCGGCCACGACATCGTCGATGCCGCCCTCACCGCGCTGCGCAACCTCGAACACCGCGGTGCCGTCGGCGCCGACGAAGGGACGGGCGACGGCGCGGGCCTCCTCACCCAGGTACCGGACGAGTTCTTCCGCGCCGTCGTGGATTTCGAGCTTCCGGCGCCCGGCAGCTATGCCGTAGGAACCGCGTTCCTTCCGGCTGAGGCGGGCGAAGAGGCAACCGCCCGTACCGGCATCGAGAGCCTCGCCGAGTCCGAGGGCCTCACAGTCCTGGGCTGGCGCGAGGTCCCCGTGGCAGCCGACCTCGTCGGGTCCATGGCCCGGGCGTGCATGCCGTATTTCGTGCAGCTCTTCGTCGCTCCTGTTGGCGGCAGTGTTCAGGACCTCGACGCCAAGGCCTTCCGCCTGCGCAAGCGGGCCCAGAACAAGTACGGCGTGTACTTCCCCTCGCTGTCGTCCAGGACGATGGTCTACAAGGGGATGCTCACCACGGCTCAGCTCGAGCCGTTCTACCCGGACCTGTCGGATCCCCGGTTCAAGACCAAGCTCGGGATCGTTCACTCGCGTTTCTCGACGAACACCTTCCCCTCGTGGCCGCTGGCCCAGCCATTCCGCAGCATTGCTCACAACGGCGAAATCAACACCGTGAAGGGCAACCGGAACTGGATGCGCGCACGGCAGTCACAGCTCGCGCACCCGCTGCTCGGTGATTCTCCCGAGGAGCTGTACCCGATCTGCACTCCCGGAGCGTCTGACTCAGCGTCGTTCGACGAGGTGGCGGAACTCCTGATGCTCGCGGGGCGCCCCATCACCCACGCGATCATGATGATGATCCCGGAGGCGTGGGAAAACCACACCTACATGGACCCAGCGCGGCGCGCCTTCTACCAGTACCACTCCATGCTGATGGAGCCGTGGGACGGACCGGCCGCGGTGTCGTTCACGGACGGACGACTCGTCGGAGCGGTCCTGGACCGCAATGGGCTCCGCCCCGCCCGCTACTGGGTCATGGAGGATGGACTTGTAGTCCTGGCCTCGGAGGTTGGCGTCATCGACGTCGAACCTTCCAAGATCGTGCGCAAGGGACGCGTCTCGCCCGGCAAGATGTTCCTCGTTGATACCGAGGACGGCCGGATCATCGAAGACCAGGAGGTCAAGGCTGAGATTGCCGCCGCCAACCCCTGGGGCGAATGGGTCAAGGAAAACCTGCTCGACCTGAAGGACCTTCCTGAGCGCGAGCACGTCGTGCACACCAAGGCGTCCATCAATCGCCGGCAGCGGACGTTCGGTTACACGCAGGAGGAACTGCGTGTCCTGCTGGGCCCCATGGCGAAGGCCGGCGCAGAGCCGCTTGGAGCTATGGGTTCCGACACTCCCATTGCGGTTCTGTCCAAGCGCCCGCGCCTGTTGTTCGACTACTTCGTGCAGTCCTTTGCTCAGGTCACGAACCCGCCGTTGGACGCCATCCGGGAAGAGCTGGTTACGTCCATGGGCGTCACCATCGGTCCCGATGGCAACCTTCTGTCCTCCAGCCGAGTGCGTTCCAAGCAGATCGCGCTGGACTTCCCGGTCATCAACAATGATGAGTTGGCAAAGATCGCCAATCTTGAGTCCGACGACGGCGACCGCCTAACCGTCCGCGTGCGCGGCCTGTACCGGGTTGACGGCGGGGAGGCGTCCCTTCGTGCACGGCTCGCGGAGATCTGCGAGCAGGTGTCGAGCGCAATCAACCGCGGCATCCAGTACGTGGTGCTCTCGGATCGCGATTCGAACGCCCAGTGGGCCCCCATTCCTTCTCTGCTGTTGACCAGCGCCGTCCATCACCACCTGCTCAAGAGTGCCACCCGGACCAAGACCTCCCTGGTGGTCGAAGCGGGCGACGTCCGCGAAGTCCACCACGTCGCTGTGCTCATCGGGTACGGTGCCTCCGCCATCAACCCTTACCTCGCAATGGAAAGCTGCGAGGAACTGGTGCGCAACGGAGACATCACCGGCGTCACCGCCGAGCAGGCAGTCGGCAACCTGATCAAGGGCCTCGGCAAGGGCGTCCTGAAGATCATGTCCAAGATGGGTATCTCCACCGTCAGCTCCTACTGCGGAGCGCAGACCTTCGAGGCGCTCGGTCTGGCCCAGGACCTCGTGGACGAATACTTCCACGGCACGCAGACCCAGCTCGGCGGCGTCGGCCTCGACGTTGTTGCCGCTGAGGCAGCGGCACGGCACGAGTTCGCCTACCCGCAGGACGGCATCGAAGACCCGTACCGCAGCCTCGACAATGGCGGCGAGTACCAGTGGCGCCGTGAAGGTCCGCCGCACCTGTTCAACCCTGAAACGGTGTTCCGGTTGCAGCACGCCACGCGGGAACGGCGCTACGACATCTTCAAGTCCTACACCAGGGGAGTTGACGACCAGTCCCGCGAGCTGATGACCCTGCGCGGTCTGCTCGGCTTCAAGGAAGGGCTGCGCCCTCCGGTACCGCTCGAGGAAGTCGAGCCGGTATCCAGCATCGTCAAGCGCTTCTCCACCGGCGCCATGAGCTACGGGTCCATCTCGCAGGAAGCCCACGAAACCCTCGCGATCGCGATGAATCGTATCGGCGCCAAGTCCAACACCGGTGAAGGCGGCGAGGACGTGGACCGGTTGCTCGATCCTGAGCGCCGCTCTGCGATCAAGCAGGTTGCGTCCGGGCGCTTCGGTGTCACCAGCCTGTACCTGACCAACGCTGACGACATCCAGATCAAGATGGCGCAGGGAGCCAAGCCCGGTGAGGGCGGCCAGCTGATGAGCCAGAAAGTTTATCCCTGGGTCGCCCGGACACGGCACTCCACCCCGGGAGTGGCGCTTATCTCTCCGCCGCCCCACCACGACATCTACTCGATCGAGGACCTGGCGCAGCTCATCTACGACCTGAAGCGCGCCAATACCTCGGCACGCGTGCACGTGAAGCTCGTTTCGGAAGTCGGGATCGGCACCGTGGCGGCCGGCGTCACGAAGGCCAAGGCCGACGTCGTACTCATCTCAGGCCATGACGGCGGAACGGGCGCCAGCCCGCTCAATTCGCTCAAGCACGCGGGCGTTCCGTGGGAGCTCGGCGTCGCTGAAACGCAGCAGACGCTGATGCTCAATGGACTCCGGGACCGCGTGGTCGTTCAGGTGGACGGTCAGCTGAAGACCGGACGCGACGTACTGATCGCCGCGCTGCTCGGTGGTGAGGAGTTCGGTTTTGCAACCGCTCCGCTGGTGGTCTCCGGCTGCATCATGATGCGCGTCTGCCATCTCGACACCTGTCCGGTCGGCGTCGCGACGCAGAACCCCGAACTGCGGAGCCGCTTCACCGGCAAGCCCGAATTCGTCGTGAACTTCTTCGAGTTCATTGCCGAGGAGGTCCGGGAACTGCTGGCAGAGCTCGGGTTCCGCTCACTCGATGAGGCGATCGGCCGCAGCGAGGTACTCGATGTCCAGCGCGCCATCCAGCACTGGAAGGCGGACGGGCTGGACCTGGACCCCATCCTGCGTGGCAACGAGTTCGGTGAGGATGCTCCGTTGCGGAACATGTTCCCGCAGAACCACGAGCTGGACCAGCACTTCGACAACAAGCTGATCGACATGAGCAGCGACGCGCTGAATCACCGGGCCCCTGTGAGAATCACGCTCGACGTCGTCAACACCGACCGTTCAGTGGGCACCATGCTCGGTTACGAGGTCACACGCCGGTTCGGCACGGACACGCTGGCGACAGACACCATCGACGTCACACTGACCGGCCATGCGGGGCAGTCGCTCGGCGCCTTCCTTCCGGCGGGCATCACGCTGCGGCTGCTCGGTGACTCCAACGACTACGTCGGCAAGGGGCTTTCGGGCGGGCGGATTATCGTGCGTCCCGACAGGGCCAACGTCTTCGCTGCCGATCGCAACGTCATCGCCGGCAACGTCATCGGTTACGGTGCCACCAGCGGCGAGATCTTCCTTCGCGGTCAGGTGGGGGAGCGGTTCCTGGTGCGCAACTCCGGCGCCACAGCAGTCGTGGAAGGCATCGGTGACCACGGATGTGAGTACATGACCGGTGGCCAGACGCTCATCCTTGGCCGTACGGGCCGGAACTTCGGTGCCGGCATGTCGGGAGGTACGGCTTACGTCCTCGATCTCGATGTAACCCGGGTGAATGTTCAGGCGCTGAACAGCGGTGAACTGAAGTTGGAGAAACTCGACGCGGAAGACATCGAGATTGTCCGGCAGCTGCTCCTGCGGCACCAGGAAGAGACCGAGTCGACGCTCGCTGCCAAACTACTCGAGGATTACGAGGCAACTGTGCCGCGCCTGACCAAGGTGCTGCCGCGTGACTTCGCACGCGTTCTCGATGCCCGGGCCGCTGCCATTGAAGAGGGACTCGATCCCGACGGCGAAGAGGTCTGGAACAGGATTTTGGAGGTTACCGGTGGCTGACCCACGTGGATTTATGAAGGTGCGCGAGCGGCAGACGCAGCCGCGCAGGCCTGTCCCGGTCCGGATCATGGACTGGAAGGAAGTGTACGAGGCCCAGGAAAAGGGCGTCCTGAAAAGCCAGGCCGGCCGCTGCATGGACTGCGGCATTCCGTTCTGCCATCAGGGGTGCCCGCTCGGCAACCTCATCCCGGAGTGGAATGACCTGACCTGGCGCGACAAGGGCCGCGAGGCAATCGACCGGCTGCACGCCACGAACAACTTCCCCGAGTTCACTGGCAGGTTGTGCCCCGCTCCGTGCGAGGCGTCCTGCGTTCTCGGAATCAACCAGCCTCCGGTCACGATCAAGCAGGTCGAGGTCTCGATCATTGACGAGGCATTCGACAATGACTGGGTTCACCCGCATCCTCCGGAGCGGCTCACAGGCAAGACCATTGCCGTCGTCGGGTCTGGTCCGGCGGGCCTTGCCGCAGCCCAGCAGCTTACCCGGGCCGGTCATACCGTGGCCGTGTACGAGCGTGACGACCGCATCGGCGGCCTTCTGCGCTATGGAATCCCGGACTTCAAGATGGAGAAGATCCAGCTTGATCGCCGCCTTGACCAGATGAAGGCTGAGGGAACCCGTTTCCGCGCAGGTGTCGAGGTGGGCCATGACATCAGTTGGGACCAGCTGCGCCGCCGGTACGATGCCGTAGTGATCGCCACCGGCGCCACGGTCCCGCGCGATCTGCCGATCCCCGGCCGCGAGTTCGATGGCGTGCACTTCGCCATGGAGTACCTCGTGGACGCCAACCGTGTTGTCGCGGGGGAGGAGGTAGAAGACCAGATCCACGCCGAGGGCAAGCACGTTGTCATCCTGGGCGGCGGTGATACGGGTGCCGACTGCATCGGCACCGCGCACCGTCACAAGGCCGCATCCGTCACCACCCTCGCAATCGGCCAGCAGCCGCCGACCGAGCGTAGGCCCAACCAGCCATGGCCGACTTTTCCCACGCTCTTCGAGGTCGCCAGCGCACACGAGGAAGGCGGCGAACGCACCTACCTGGCTTCGACCGTTGAATTCGTTGGCGAGGACGGCAAGCTGAAGGCGGTCCGGGTCGCTGAAACCGAGTTTGTCAACGGAAAGCGGCTGCCCAAAGCCGGCACCGAGCGGGATATCCCGGCGGATCTGGTGTTCCTGGCGCTTGGTTTCACGGGTCCGGAACCCGCAGGGATCGCCGAACAGCTAGACGCTGCTTTTGACGGTCGCGGTAACGTTGAGCGTGACGGATATTACATGACCAACACACCCGGCATCTTCGTAGCAGGCGACGCAGGACGCGGACAATCGCTCATTGTGTGGGCAATCGCGGAGGGGCGGGCGTGTGCTGCCGCGGTTGATCAGTGGCTGATGGGTCAGACCAAGCTGCCCGCGCCGGTGGCACCCACAGACCGCGCTCTCACCGTCCTGTAATTCCTGCGGGCGCCGGAGCGAACAGCAATCCACGAACACGACACGACAGGCAAGGTTTTATGAGACGCGCAAAGATAGTGGCCACTTTCGGCCCGGCAATCGCGAGCTATGAGAACACCCTCGCAGTTCTCGAGGCCGGGGTGGACGTAGCCCGAATGAACATGAGCCACGGAGACCACTCCGTGCACAACCAGACCTATGAGTTCGTCCGGAAGGCGGCGGAAGAACTCGGCCGTCCGGTAGGCATCTTCGCCGACCTGCAGGGCCCGAAGATCCGTCTGGGCCGCTTCGTCGACGGACCGCACGTACTGTTTCCCGGCGACACCTTCACCATCACCACCGAGGACGTCGAGGGCACTGCGGAAATTTGCTCGACCACCCACAAGGGACTGCCGCAGGACGTCAACGTCGGCGACACCCTCCTGATCGACGACGGCAAGGTCGCGATGCGCGCGGTCGCTGTCGATGACGTAAAGGTCACCGCTGAGGTCACCGTTGGCGGCGCAGTCTCCAACAACAAGGGCATCAACCTGCCCGGCGTGGCCGTCAACGTCCCCGCGCTCAGCGACAAGGATGAGGAAGATCTTCGCTGGGCGATCCAACGCGGTGTCGACATGGTGGCGCTGTCCTTCGTCCGGAATGCCGGCGACGTCGACCGCGTGCACGAGATCATGGACGAGGAGGGCAGGCGTGTTCCGGTCATCGCCAAGATCGAGAAGCCGCAGGCCGTGGACGCGATCGAGGAAATCATCGATGCCTTCGACGCGATCATGGTGGCGCGAGGCGATCTCGGTGTCGAACTGCCTCTCCAGGACGTTCCCATCGTGCAGAAGCGCGCGATCGAGCTCGCCCGCCGCTGGGCCAAGCCGGTCATCGTGGCCACCCAGGTCCTCGAATCCATGATCGACAATCCCCGTCCCACCCGCGCCGAGGCGTCCGACTGCGCCAATGCCGTGCTCGACGGCGCCGACGCGGTCATGCTGTCCGGCGAGACCAGCGTGGGCAAGTACCCGATCGATACGGTCCGCACCATGGCCAACATCATCGAATCCACGGAACAGCACGGCCTCGACCGGGTTCCGCCGCTGGGCAGCAAGCCCAAGACCCGCGGTGGAGCCATCACCCGTGCAGCCGTGGAGATCGCCGACCAGCTGGACGCGAAGTACATCTGTACCTTCACCCAGTCGGGCGACTCCGCACGCCGTCTGTCCCGCCTGCGCCCGCCGAAGCCGGTCTTCGCTTTCACACCGGTGCAGTCGACGCTCAATCAGATGTCGCTGATCTGGGGTGTTCAGCCGATGCTCGTTGAGTATGCCGAGCACACCGACCAGATGACCGCGCAGGTTGACCGCGTCCTGTTCGAGCAGAAGCTTGTGGACCTGAACGATCTCGTTGTCATCGCTGCCGGATCCCCTCCAGGCCAGGCCGGCTCCACGAACTCGATCAAGGTTCACAAGGTGGGCGACATCGCCGACGCGGGCCAACTCCCCGAAGGCTACACGCCGAGCAAGGAAAAGGTTGGCCCCTGGCCGGTCAAGAACAAGCTCAAGTAGACGCAAAAACGTCATATGCAAAGGGACCCCGCCGAGGCGGGGTCCCTTTGCATATGGTCAGCCGGGCGAACCAGCTGACGGGCGTTAGTTGACCTGGTTGATGATGGTCTCTGCGACTTCACGCATACTGAGTCGGCGGTCCATGGACGTCTTCTGGATCCAGCGGAATGCCTCGGGCTCCGTGAGCCCCATCTTGGTGGTGAGCAGGCTCTTCGCCCGCTCAACGAGCTTACGGGTGGCGAACTGCTCCTGGAGGTCCGTTACCTCGTTCTCCAGTGCCTTGATCTCCTCGTGGCGGGAGAGAGCGATCTCGATCGCGGGCACCAGATCGGCGGGGGTGAAGGGCTTGACCACGTACGCCATGGCGCCGGCGTCGCGAGCCCGCTCCACCAGTTCCTTCTGGCTGAAAGCGGTCAGCAGCACGACTGGCGCGATACGCGCTTTCACGATCTGCTCGGCCGCGGTGATCCCGTCCATGACGGGCATCTTCACGTCCATGAGTACGAGGTCCGGCTTGTGTTCCTTTGCCAGCTCAACCGCTTTTTCGCCGTTGTCTGCTTCAGCGACAACGTCGTATCCCTCGCCACGCAGGATCTCCACAATGTCGAGGCGAATGAGGGTTTCATCCTCAGCGACGATGACGCGCCGTGCCGGGCTCGTGTTAGCTGAGTCGCGGTTCTGGGACACTGAGGCTCCTTGGTATGCGTTTACTGGTTCTGCGCTATCCCGGCGGGGAGCTCTGCTCAGGAGTTGCCCTGCACCGGTTCATGGAACAGCCTATCGGCATGTAGAGTAGATTCGCGCACCCGGGGGTCCATTGAGTCATGGAACTCACGTTGGGTGCGCTGCCCGGCCCGAATGGCGGAATTGGCAGACGCGCTGCACTCAAAATGCAGTATCGAAAGGTGTGTGGGTTCGAGTCCCACTTCGGGCACCGTCTATGGTTTTTGATTCGGCACGGCTCGGTTGTGCGCCGCTGCTCGCTGGAGCATGATTTTCAGCTACCCGCTAACGCGCATCCCGGATGAGGTTCGTGATGCGGGCAGTGGAAAGCCGCTTGCCCTCTTCATCCGTCATGACTATCTCGTGGGTGGCCAGCGTGCGGCCCAGATGGATTGCGACGGCGGTTCCCGTCACCAGCCCAGTAGAAGCGGACCGGTGGTGCGTAGCGCTGATCTCTATACCGACTGCCTGCCGGTTCGGGCCGGCGTGGATGCCGGCAGCAAATGAGCCGAGGGTTTCCGCGAGCACAAGGTGGGCCCCGCCATGCAGGATGCCTGCCACCTGCTGATTTCCCTCGACCGGCATGGTGGCAACCATTTTCTCCGCGCTCATCTCCTGAAAGACAATTCCCATCTTCGCGGCGAGCCGCCCAATGCCGTGGCTGCGAAGCCATTCGTGCATGTGCTCCGGAACACCCGCCCCCGTCAGCTCGGCGAGATAGGGGTGGGCGCCGTCGGAACCTGGTTCCGGAGTGAATTTGTCATCCATGGGAACTAGGCTGGCACCTGTGAGCCAAACAAACCAAACCGTAGATCCGGACGTGCAGACCGACGTGCAAAGCAGCGTTCAAACCGACGTCAACTCAGGCGCAGCTCCTGCGCCGGCGCACACTCTGGAGCGTTCGCGTCTTCTGGTGGTCGATGGCCACTCGATGGCGTTTCGGGCCTTCTACGCGCTGCCGGCCGAGAACTTCTCCACAGATACCGGCCAGCACACCAACGCGGTTTACGGGTTCACCGCCATGCTGATCAACCTGCTGCGGGACCAGGAGCCCACCCACGTAGCCGTAGCCTTCGACCTCGATACACCGACTTTCAGGGACGAGGAATACTCCGAGTACAAGGGCGGGCGGTCCCGCACCCCTGAGGAGTTCCACGGCCAGATCGACCTGATCATCAAGGTGCTGGAAGCCATGCGCATTCCCACCCTGTCGATGGAAGGCTATGAGGCCGACGACGTGCTCGCTACCCTCGCGGTCGATGCCGCCAACCGGGGCTGGGACGTCCAGGTAGTCAGCGGGGACCGCGATGTCTTCCAGCTCGTCAACGACCGCGTGACGGTGCTGTATCCGAAGCAGGGCGTCACCAACATCCCCCAGATGGATGCCAAGGCGGTGGAGGAGAAGTACTTCGTTCCGCCGCACCTCTACTCCGACCTCGCAGCGCTTGTGGGCGAGACCGCAGACAACCTCGCGGGCGTGCCCGGCGTCGGCCCGAAGACCGCGGCCAAGTGGATCCTGAAGTATGGCGGGCTCGAGGGCATTCTGGAGAACCTGGAATCCATCGGCGGCAAGGTCGGGATTGCCCTGCGGGAGAACATTGAGAACGTCAAGCGCAACCGGCGCCTCAACCGCCTCCTGACGGACCTGGAACTGCCGGTCGACCTGCAGGCCATGGCCGCGCAGCGTCCCGACCGCGACGCGGTGGAGGATCTGTTCGACGCGCTCCAGTTCAACGTGCTCAGGAAGCGCCTGTTTGATCTGTTCGGTGAGGAAGAGCCGGACACCGCCCGGGACGAAATGGCGCCGCCCGAGCACCGGACACTCACGGCCGCGGATGAGCTGACCGGCTGGATCAACGGAACCAATCAGTCCACCGCCGCCGTGCATGTGGTCACGCGGTCCACGAGCGGGGGAGAGGAGGCCATCGGCGTCGCCCTCGTTACGGCGTCGGCGGCGGTCTACGTGCCGTTCGAGGAGCTGGACGCGGACGCTGAGCGAGTCGTCGGGCAGTGGCTGCAGGATCTGGACGCACCCAAAGTGGTGCATGACTTCAAGGCGGCCTACAAGCTGCTCCACGCACGAGGCTTCACCCTTGCCGGAGAGGTGGATGACACGGCAATCTCCGGCTACCTCATCCAGCCCGACCGGCGCAGCTATGAACTTGCTGACCTCAGCCAGGTACACCTGAAGCTCACGCTACCGACGTCGGCGGCTGCCGCCGGCGGCCAGCAGGCGTTGGCACTCGAGGAGGAAGACGTCGCAACTCCTGCAGTTGCCGCCGCCTTTGCCGCGCTCGAGCTCAGCCGCCACTTCGCCGGCCAGCTGGTCGAGCGCGGCGCCAACCAGCTGCTCGCGGGGCTGGAGCTTCCCCTCTCCGAGGTGCTCGCGCGCATGGAACTGACGGGTATCAGCGTCGCCATCGATGGTCTCGATCGTCTCTACGACGACTTCTCCGCCACGATGGCAAACACCAGCGCCGAGGCGTTCAGGATCATCGGCAAGGAGATCAACCTAGGTTCACCCAAACAGCTGCAGGCTGTGCTGTTCGATGAGCTCGCCCTTCCGAAGACCAAAAAGATCAAGACAGGCTACTCCACCGACGCGGACGCCCTCACGGACCTGATCGTCAAGACGGGGCACCCGTTCCTGGAGCAGTTGCTGGCCCACCGGGACGCCTCCAAGCTCCGCCAGACCGTGGAAGGCCTGCGCAAGTCAGTTGCCGACGACGGCCGCATCCACACCACGTACGTACAGACGATCGCGGCGACAGGGCGCCTGTCGTCGATGAATCCGAACCTGCAGAACATCCCGATCCGTTCCGATGAGGGGCGCAGGATCCGGGAGGCATTCGTGGTGGGAGAGGGCTTTGACTGCCTGATGACCGCCGATTACTCACAGATCGAAATGCGCATCATGGCGCACCTCTCCGGCGACGAGGGCCTGATCGAGGCGTTCAAAGAGGGTGAGGATCTTCACCGTTTCGTCGGCTCCCACATCTTCAACGTGGCGCCCGAGGAGGTCACCAACGCCATGCGCTCCAAGGTCAAGGCCATGTCCTACGGGCTGGTCTACGGCCTGAGCTCGTTCGGGCTGTCCAAGCAGCTCGCGATCTCCGTGGATGAAGCCCGGACCCTCATGGGCGATTACTTCGACCGGTTCGGCGCAGTGCGGGATTATCTGCGCGGAATCGTTGAACAGGCTCGGAAGGACGGCTTCACATCGACCATCGAGGGGAGGCGGCGGTATCTCCCGGATCTCTCGAGCGACAACCGCCAGCTTCGGGAGATGGCGGAGCGTGCAGCCCTCAATGCGCCCATCCAGGGATCGGCTGCCGACATCATCAAGAAGGCGATGCTCGGCGTTGACGACGAGTTGCGGTCCCGCCGGCTCACCTCGAGGATGCTGCTGCAGGTGCATGACGAACTGGTCCTCGAAATCGCTCCCGGTGAGAAGGACGAGGTGGAGCAGCTCGTACGAGCCGAAATGGCCGGGGCCGCTGATCTCTCGGTTCCGCTCGATGTCTCGGTGGGAACCGGCGCCAGCTGGCACGAAGCGGCGCACTAGGTCCGCGTACACGGGCATGGCCTGTCAATGCAGGGAGGATTAGGCTGGGGTCTCGTGAGCACGCAAACATCCACTGACACGTCAGCACCTCCGATCCGCATCGAAACCTTTTCCGTAGGTCAGGACACCGACACCTCGGCGGAAGGTCCGCTCGCTGCGTGGTTCGAGGGGGTGAGCTTCGGCTTCCACGAAGGCCGGCTCGAAATCGAGGACCTGCCGAAGCTAGCCGAAGCGTACGCATCGGATCGGCGCATCCTGTGGGGAGCGTACGACGACAATCCCGGGCCCCATGCCTGGAATCCGCGGATTCCCGTCGCGACGTACGGCACCATGGTGAATTCGCTGAACGTGGGTGGCGGCAGGTTCGTGGATGCCCACCTGGTCACAGCCGTCACGGTCCGGCCTACGCACCGGCGTCGGGGGCTGCTTCGCCGTATGATTACCGCCGACCTGCAGGGCGCGGTTGAACGCGGCCATGCGGTTGCCGCCCTGACGGCGTCGGAGGCAACCATCTACGGCCGCTTCGGTTTTGGTACGGCAACCCACACCACGTCGATCGAGGTGGATGTCCGGGAACGGTTCGCCGTCACGTCGGCACCGTACGGGCGGATGGAGGTCGTGGAGGCGGATGCCGCCGTCGGGATCACACAGGAGGTCTTCGCCGGTTTTCACGCCCGCACGAGGGGGTCGATCGGCCGCCAGTTCGCCTACGCCCGCCGGTCAGCCGGCCTGTGGGGGGACGACCGTCCGCAACCGGACAAGGCGCTGCGCACCGCTGTCCATTACGACGACGACGGCCGCCCGGATGCTTTCGCCTCCTACTCCTTCGCGGGATGGGAGAAGACGCCGTACACGATGCGGCTGAAGGACCTTGTCGCCGTTTCGGACGCCGCCTACCTTGAACTGTGGCGCTACCTGGGGTCGCTGGACCTGATTGAACGGGTCACCTTCGGCATGGCGCCGGTTCAGGACCCGCTCCCGTGGGCGCTGGCAGACCGACGCTGCCGGGAACTGAAGTCCGACGAGGACGCACTGTGGCTGCGCATCCTTGATCCGGTGGTGGCTCTGGGCCAGCGACACTACGAGCACGACGGCGTGCTGTCCCTGTCCGTCACGGATGCGCTTGGCCACGCCGAGGGGGCATTCCAGCTCACTGTGGCGAACGGCGTGGGCAACGTGCGGAAGCTCGATGGCGGCGAGGAGACCGACATTACGCTCGACGTCTCCGCACTGGGTTCGCTGTATCTCGGAGGCGTGGACGCGGAGATCCTGGCGGCAGCCGGCAACCTGACCGAGCGTTTGCCGGGCGGAGCCGAACACGCCGCGAAGCTCTTTGCGGTAGCCCGGGCACCGTACTGCATCACGCACTTCTGATCCGCTGCGGCGGATCCGTTGCCTTATCCGCCGCGCGGACAGTCCGTGACGCTTTGACCCGCGTTGCGGCACAACGCTAGACTAGGTGGGCATGTCCCGCGCACAGTGGGTCCTGTTACGTGTTCTGCACGGTGTTATTTCCATATTTCCATTTGTCCGCATCCGGGCAGGTTCCTCACGGTAGGTACATCAAGTGTGTCTCTCCGTGCAGTGCCGCAAACAAGTCCGGATCAACTCATAATCCACAACGGAGCCCCAACTACATGACCATCACCACCACCGAGAAGCCAGGTGCCCCGCAGGTCGCTATCAACGACATCGGCACCGCTGAGGACTTCCTCGCAGCCATTGACGCCACCATCAAGTACTTCAACGACGGAGACCTCGTTGAAGGAACGGTTGTCAAGGTTGACCGGGATGAAGTTCTGCTCGACATCGGTTACAAGACCGAAGGTGTCATCCCTTCCCGCGAGCTTTCCATCAAGCACGATGTCGATCCGGGGGACGTGGTCTCCGTTGGTGACGAGGTTGAAGCGCTTGTCCTCACGAAGGAAGACAAAGAAGGCCGCCTGATCCTCTCCAAGAAGCGCGCACAGTACGAGCGCGCCTGGGGCGACATCGAGAAGGTCAAGGAAGAAGACGGTGTTGTCACCGGTACGGTCATCGAGGTTGTCAAGGGTGGTCTTATCCTCGACATCGGCCTGCGCGGCTTCCTTCCCGCTTCGCTCGTCGAGATGCGTCGTGTCCGCGACCTCGCTCCGTACATCGGTCAGCAGATCGAAGCCAAGATCATCGAGCTGGACAAGAACCGCAACAACGTTGTGCTGTCCCGCCGTGCATGGCTCGAGCAGACCCAGTCCGAGGTACGCTCCACCTTCCTCAACAAGCTGGAAAAGGGCCAGGTCCGTCCGGGCGTTGTCTCCTCCATCGTCAACTTCGGTGCATTCGTCGATCTCGGCGGCGTAGATGGTCTGGTTCACGTTTCGGAGCTTTCCTGGAAGCACATCGACCACCCGTCCGAGGTTGTCGAGGTTGGCCAGGAAGTCACCGTAGAGGTACTCGAAGTCGATCTGGACCGCGAGCGCGTCTCGCTGTCGCTGAAGGCGACCCAGGAAGATCCGTGGCAGACCTTCGCCCGCACTCACGCGCTGGGCCAGGTCGTGCCCGGTAAGGTCACCAAGCTGGTTCCGTTCGGTGCGTTCGTACGCGTCGAAGACGGCATCGAGGGCCTCGTTCACATCTCCGAGCTCGCTGTGCGCCACGTTGAACTGGCTGAGCAGGTTGTCTCCGTCAATGACGAGCTGTTCGTCAAGGTCATCGACATCGACCTCGAGCGCCGCCGTATCTCGCTGTCCCTCAAGCAGGCCAACGAGGGTGTCGACGCCGACAGCACCGAATTCGATCCGGCTCTCTACGGCATGGCCGCTGAGTACGACGAAGAAGGCAACTACAAGTACCCCGAGGGCTTCGATCCCGAGTCCAACGAGTGGCTGGAAGGCTACGAGACCCAGCGCGCCGCATGGGAAGCCCAGTACGCTGAGGCCCAGTCCCGCTGGGAGGCTCACAAGAAGCAGGTTGTACAGCACGCGTCCGACGACGCCGCTGCAGCCAACGAGCCTGTCGACTCCGGCACCACCAGCTACTCCTCGGAGCCGGCACCTGAGTCCCATCCGGTAGGGTCCGGTACCCTCGCGTCGGATGAGGCTCTCGCGGCACTCCGTGAGAAGCTGACCGGCAACTAGGTCGCATCATCAACGCAGGAAGCCTCCGCCCACCGGCGGGGGCTTCCTGCGTTAACGGCGGTTTGCGCCGCCCCGCCCGGGCCGCTGGGGGATCAGCCTCGGCGAGTGGACACAGTGACGGTGAACTTGCGGTTGCGAGCCACCTGCCGGGTGGGCCCCACGAGGCGATCGAGGGCTCCGCGGTACTGCAGGTGGCTGTTCCATACCGTCCATAACTCACCCCCCGGTTCCAGGACCCGCCCGGCCTCGGCGAACAGCTTCAGCGCGATCCCCGCATGGACGGTATGACCGGAGTGGAACGGCGGATTCAGGACGATGAGCTCGTCTCCGGCATCCGGCCGCCCCGAGAGTGCGTCATCACGCACGACGGCGACCCGTCCGCCGACGCGGTTCGCCTCCACTGTTGCGCCGGCGGCGGCCACGGCCGCAGCCGAGGTGTCAGTGGCGGTGACCGAAAGTTCCGGGTGGACCAACGCAAGATACGCGGCAATCGACCCGTTCCCGCACCCGAGGTCCACCGCATGAGCTGCCGGGCGGACGTCGCCCAGGTGAGGCAGGAGGAACCGGGTCCCGGGATCGAGTTTCGCGCCGCCGAAGGTCGCGCCGTAGGCGCGCAGCTGGAGGGGACGGGGGAGTCCGACGTCGTACTCTGCTGCCGTGGGAAACGGCGACGGACCCACCGGTACGGAGCCGGTTGCTGTGAGCACACGGGACTTCTGGCGGGCAAGACCCGCGGTGACGGTGTGGAAGTAGCGGCCCAGGACGGCCGTCATGGCCGTAGTCATGTGCTTGACCCTTCCCCCCGCCAGGACAGTGACGCCGGCGTCGGCACCTGCGGCGATACACCACGCAATCTCCTCCAGCGCCTCGAGGGAACGGGGAAGCTGCAGCAGCACCAACCGGACGCCGTCGAAAAGATCCTTGCTGAGAGCGGCCGAGGTGTATTGTCCGTCGAACCCGAATTTGCGCGCGTTCACCTCCAGCGCCCGCTCGCCGGTGAGTGAATCCTGGTGGACGCGTACCCGCTCGGCGCCGGCGTGCAGTGCTCCGAGCGTGAGAGCGCCATGTGTGTCACCGACCACGGCGACCTCGCCGGAGGCGGACCCGCGCAGGTCGTCGCCGGCGATATCCAGGAGGAGCCGATCGGTTGCGTCGGCGGCAAAAAGGTTCTCTGCCTCGACGTCCGGCCAGCGCCGCAGGGACTCGAAGCTGAACCCGCTCACGTGGGCTTCGGGATGTGCCGGCCGTTCAGTCACCACTCCAGTCTAGGCATTTGCCGCGACAACATCGGTCAACGCTACACCCGCCCATTGCAGCATGTGGCAGCGCCACCTTATCCCATTTGCGGCCCCGACCGGGCAGGTCACAACTCGCCCTCACCGTGTTTTCTCCGTAGACTGACGACCTGGAGAGCCGGGAAGTCTGGTCGGCGTGCACATTGTTGAGCCCGAATTCCAAGGAGTCGCCCATGTCGAGCCATGACCCCACCGTCCGCCCCGAGGACCACAGTCGCGATACGCTGCGGCGCGGCAGTTACCGCGAAGTCCTGCGCGTCGGGGAGATTCTGCGCAAGGAAACCGTTGGCGGCATACTGCTGGTGGTCGCAGCGCTGATCGCAATCGTGTGGGCGAACTCTCCTGCCGCGGACACCTACTTCGCTCTGCGTGATTACGAGATCGGCTATGAGCCCTGGCACCTGCGGCTCAGCCTGGGCGCGTGGGCAGCGGACGGGCTGCTGGCCATCTTCTTCTTCCTCGTGGGCCTGGAGCTGAAGCGTGAGTTTGTAGCCGGTGATCTGAGACAGTTCAGCAAAGCCCTCGTTCCGATAGCCGCGGCTGTGGGAGGGGTTGTTGTTCCGGCACTGATCTACACCGGATTCAACCTGGCCATACCGGAGAGTGTGAATGGATGGGCTATCCCCACAGCCACCGATATTGCCTTCGCCGTGGCGGTGCTGGCCATCATCGGATCCCACCTGCCTCCCACGTTGAGGCTGTTTCTGCTGACTCTTGCGGTGGTTGATGATCTGCTGGCTATCACGATCATCGCGGTTTTCTATACCGATGACGTGGCGTTCAGCCCGTTGTTGCTCGCCCTGGTTCCGTTGGTAATCTACGCCGTCCTTGCCCACCGACTGACCGGGTTCTTCAGCCGGCATGCCTGGGCAGCCTGGGTAATCCTGCTGCCTCTCGGGATAGTGGTCTGGGTGCTGGTTCACGAGGCCGGTGTCCACGCCACCGTTGCCGGTGTTCTGCTTGGTTTTGCTGTCCCGGTGATGCGCAGCAGCTCCAGAGGAGGCCCCGAGGCCGGAGCAGGGCTGGCCGAGGAATTCGAACACCGCTTCCGCCCCCTCTCGGCAGGCTTCGCTGTTCCTGTCTTCGCGTTCTTCTCCGCAGGTGTTGCTGTAGGCGGTTGGGAGGGACTCACCACAGCCCTTGCCGCACCGGTCACTCTGGGTATCATCGCTGGGCTCATAGTGGGCAAGCCCATTGGAATTGTGGGCGCCACCTGGCTTACGACGAAGATCACGCGGCGGCAGCTGGATCCGTCATTCCGGTGGATTGATCTGGTGGGCGTTTCGCTTCTGGCAGGAATCGGGTTCACCGTCTCCCTGCTTATTGCCGAACTCAGTTTCGCGGCCGGCAGTATCGAGACGGACTACGCAAAGGTCGCCGTTCTGACGGCTTCGGTTGGTGCCGCGCTGTTGGCCTCGGCCATCCTTGTCTCCCGCAACCGCCATTACCGCCAGGTCGAAGCGCTGGAGTCCGTTGATGCGGACCATGACGGCATTCCGGATGTCTATGAGGAGGACGAAGTCTCCGATCGTCGCCCGTAGGAACGTCCGGGGGACCGTTTCCGCAGTTCGCGGGAGCGGAACCCGCCCGGGGGTTACCCGGGGGTAGCCTTGCATTCATGCTGAGAGTTGGTTTGACGGGCGGGATCGCCGCGGGGAAGTCACTGGCCGCGTCTGCGCTGCAGGAACTCGGAGCAGTACTCATCGACGCCGATCAGCTTGCGCGGGCCGTGGTGGAGCCGGGCACAGAAGGTCTGCGGGAGGTAGTTGCGGCGTTCGGGGAAGGGGTCCTTCGCCAGGACGGCTCCCTGGACCGGCCGGCACTGGGGGCAAGGATCTTCGCTGACCCTGCCGGGCGTGCAACCCTGAACGGGATCATCCACCCCCGGGTCCGGCGGGAGGCAGCGAGAGCCGAGGCGGCCGCCCGCGCAGCATCAGCCGGTGCAGTCGTCGTGCATGACATTCCGCTCCTCGTGGAGACCGGGCAGGAGGACAGCTTCCACCTTGTGATTGTCGTCGATGCCCCTGCGGAGATCCGCGTGCGCCGCATGGTGGAGAACCGGGGGATGACAAATCAGGAGGCGCGGAAGCGTATCGCGGCGCAGGCCGACTCAACCACGCGGAATGCGGCGGCCGACGTCGTACTTGATAACTCCGGATCTCCGGAGGACCTGGTGTGTGCGCTGCGCGAACTGTGGACGGGGCGGATTCTCCCTTTCGCCCGGAACATGGAGAAACGGCAGAGGGCTGAACGCCGCGGCGGTCCGGTGCTGGTACAGGATGTGGACTGGCCGCGGCAGGCGGCCCTCCTGGCCCGTCGGCTGACCCGGGTCGACCCCCGCGTACTCGGCGTCGACCACATTGGCTCCACATCTGTTCCCGGGCTGCAGGCCAAGGACATCCTGGATCTCCAGATGACGGTCGCATCGCTCGAGGATGCCGACGGTCTCGAAAACCCCCTGGCCGAGGCCGGTTTTCCCCGCCTGCCGGGTACCTGGCACGACACCCCCACCGCCGAAGTGCCCCAGCAGGAAAAGTGGCAGAAGCGGTTGCATTGCAACGCCGATCCAGGGCGGCCGGTGAACCTGCACGTGCGTGTTAAGGGCTCGCCCGGCTGGGAGTACGCCCTGGCATTCCGCGACTGGCTGCGCGTTGAACCGGACATGCTGGCGGCCTATGCGGCCGAAAAGGACCGGTGTGCCCGGATCCACCGGGACGACGCCGGCACGGCCGGTTACGCCGCCTGCAAGGAGGACTGGTTCACCACCTTCGCGGCGCCCCGGCTGGGCGCGTGGAGGAGCGACGTCGACTGGTCACCGGAGCCTCCGGCGGCACCGTAGGCGATGTTCAGCCTCCAGCAAAGAGCACCCTTTGCGGACTGTGGTTGTCCGAGGCGGGCGGTAACGTAAGACTATGAGTCTTGCGCAGGAGATCAACCGCGTTGTCGCACCCTTCGAGGTGATCAGCGAGTACCAGCCGGCCGGCGATCAGCCTACTGCCATCAAGGAACTTGCCGGGCGGATCAACGCCGGTGAGAAGGATGTCGTGCTGCTTGGCGCCACCGGTACCGGCAAGAGCGCTACCACGGCGTGGCTCATCGAACAGGTTCAGCGGCCAACCCTGGTCATGGTGCAGAACAAGACCCTCGCGGCGCAGCTCGCCAACGAATTCCGTGAGCTGCTACCCAATAACGCGGTCGAGTACTTCGTCTCCTACTACGACTACTACCAGCCCGAAGCGTACGTGCCGCAGACCGATACCTTCATCGAGAAGGACTCCTCGGTCAACGAGGAAGTGGAACGTCTCCGGCACTCGGCCACCAACGCACTGCTGACCCGGCGCGATGTCATAGTCGTTGCCACCGTGTCCTGCATCTACGGCCTCGGCACTCCTGAGGAATACGTTTCAGCGATGGTCACCCTCCGGCAGGGCCAGGAAATGAACCGGGATGACCTGCTGCGCAAGTTCGTCGCAATGCAGTATGTCCGCAACGACATGGACTTCCACCGCGGAACTTTCCGGGTGCGCGGAGACACCGTCGAGATCATTCCCATGTATGAGGAGCTCGCGCTGCGCATCGAGTTCTTCGGTGACGAGGTCGAACGGATCTACACCCTCCACCCGCTCACCGGAGAGGTGGTGCGGGAAGAAACGGAGATGTACGTATTCCCGGCGTCGCACTATGTGGCTGGGCCGGAGCGCATGAGCCGCGCGATCACCCGGATTGAGGACGAGCTGCGCGAGCGCCTTCAGGAGCTTGAGTCACAGAACAAGCTGGTCGAGGCGCAGCGGCTGCGCATGCGGACCACCTATGACCTCGAAATGATGCAGCAGATGGGGTTCTGCAACGGCATCGAGAACTATTCGCGGCACATCGACGGTCGCCCTACGGGAAGCGCCCCGCACTGCCTTCTCGACTACTTCCCGGATGACTTCCTGCTCGTCGTGGATGAGTCGCATGTCACCATCCCGCAGATCGGCGCCATGTATGAGGGCGACATGTCGCGCAAGCGCACGCTCGTGGACCACGGCTTCCGTCTGCCTTCCGCCATGGACAACCGGCCGTTGAAGTGGGACGAGTTCCTGGAGCGCATCGGCCAGACCGTCTACCTTTCCGCAACCCCCGGCAAGTACGAGCTCAGCAAGTCGGACGGTTACGTCCAGCAGATCATCCGGCCCACCGGCCTGGTCGATCCGGAAGTGATCATCAAGCCCAGCAAGGGGCAGATCGATGACCTCCTGGGCGAGATCCAGGTCCGGGTGGAGCGGGACGAGCGTGTCCTGGTCACCACCCTGACCAAGCGGATGGCAGAAGACCTCACCGGGTATCTTCTTGAGCACGGGGTGAAGGTCGAGTACCTGCACTCCGATGTGGACACGCTGCGCCGGGTGGAGCTCCTGCGCGAGCTCCGGATGGGTACGTTCGATGTGCTCGTCGGTATCAACCTGCTGAGGGAAGGGCTCGACCTTCCGGAGGTATCCCTGGTGAGCATCCTCGATGCGGACAAGGAAGGCTTCCTGCGCAGCTCGACGTCGCTGATCCAGACCATCGGACGCGCGGCCCGAAATGTTTCAGGCCAGGTCCACATGTACGCGGACCGGATTACCGACTCGATGGCGAAGGCGATCGAGGAAACCAACCGCCGTCGTGACATCCAGATTGCGTTCAACAAGAAGCACGGTGTGGACCCGCAGCCGCTCCGGAAACGCATCGCGGACATCACCGACACCCTCGCGAGGGAGGACGCCGACACACGCGCCCTGCTCGAGAAGACAGCGAAGGCCTCGAAGGGCAAGGGTAAGGGCAAGGGCAAGGTCGCAGCCGTCCGGCATGACGGTCTCGCCGCGGTGCCCGCGGAAGACCTCACCGATCTGATCGGCCAGCTGACTGAACAGATGCATGCCGCCGCGGAAGAGCTACAGTTCGAACTCGCGGCACGCCTGCGGGACGAGGTGAGCGACCTGAAGAAGGAGCTGCGGCAGATGCAGTCCGCCGGGCACGCCTGACCCATGACGGAACAGGCAGGAGTCGGCAGCGGGTCGTTCACCGAGATCCGAATCCACGGCATCGGGGACCACGAGTACTACACCAGCCTCGGGCTGCCTGTGGAGAAGCGGTTGAACTCCTGGGTTCAGGTAGCAACACCGCCACCGCTGCCGGATCACCGTTTGCGCATCCTCAACTGGTCGCGGTCCCGCCGGCAGACAACAGGCTTTCTGTGGTACCTCGCGTTCCCGTTCACGCTCGCGAACGTGGCCGGGCGCATGGAGCCCGTCGGAGCAGGTACCGCCTCCGCCGCCTTCCTGCGCGCAACCGTGGCTGCAGTCGCTGTGGTTCTGACCCTGTCGCAGCTTGCCTGGCTGATCGTGCTGGGCGAAACAATCCTGCGCTATCTCAACCTCATGCCGTCCGTCCTGCGGGCCGTGCCGCTGATCGCTGCAGCCCTGCTCACCACCTGGCTGGCGCACCGCTACCTGACCGTGGTGAAAGCCCAGTCAGGCCAGCTTCGCTCCCATGTCCTGCCGTTGGCGCACGCAGCAGTCGTGATCGGTGCGGGAATTCTCTTGAGCCTCGCCCCACCGGCCCAGCTCATCCACAGCGGGTGGCCATCCACACCCATGCCCGATGGTGTGTCCCGGCTGGATGCCATGGCACTGTGGATCGCATTGAGCACAGGCATCGCTTTCGCCGCCTCGCTTCTTCTGGCCATCCGCAGCAATATCGGTTCTGGGGGCGCAAACCGCCCGAATGCGCCGCTCGCGGCCGCAGGCATCCTGCTCGCTGTCGCCGTACCCCTCATGCACGCGGTGACTGCTCTTGTCCGCATGGTCATGGATAACCTGCTGGGCTATGTCACCGGCCTTTTTGGATGGGTCCGCGGGCCGCAGCCGCACTCGGGCATTCTCCTTCCGTACGACAATCCCGCTGACCCGGGCGACAGCCGCCTCGACCTCTTTCCTTTTCTCGCGCTCATCGCCGTGGTGGCAGCATTGGTGGCCGCCGCCGTCGTGCTGGTTTCCGTTCCAGGGCCGGGTCTGCCGCCCCTCGCCGGCGGCAGGGCCGCCCGCGGGCGCTGGTGGCATAGCTTCTCTGCCGCGGCGCCGCGGTTGCTGCCCCGGATCCTCCCGCTCGCGATCGCGCTGGCCTTGGCCGCTATGACGACGGCGGTCCTCCTCGGAGAAGGCCGGCTCGGTGGTCCGTGGCTGGCCTTGGCGATACTGGGGCTGCAGATCGCGGGTGCGGTAGTGGTGCTGGTGGTGCTTCTCGGACAGCTCCGTCCCATGCGGGAGGTGCTCGGGAAGATTGCCGACGTCGCCGGCTTCTGGCCGGTAAGGGACCATCCATTGGCCGGGTCGTCATACCGGGACGCAGTGGTCGACGGCATCTCCGAGCTGGTTGACCGCCACGCCGGAGGTGAGGTGGTACTCGTCGCCCACAG
This sequence comes from Arthrobacter sp. M71 S08, assembly GCF_059089725.1. Lineage (NCBI taxonomy): Bacteria > Bacillati > Actinomycetota > Actinomycetes > Micrococcales > Micrococcaceae > Arthrobacter > Arthrobacter sp. M71 S08. The sequence continues at coordinate 62,788 of NZ_JBNHEY010000010.1, forward strand.
CCAGGGGTCGGTGCTCTGCGCGTGGCTCATTGCGCGGGCGCGCACTGCCACGGTGCGTCCGCACCTGGTCACGACGGGGTCGCCGCTGGGCTCGGTATACACCCGGTTCTTTCCAGCCACCTTCACGCCGCAGCTCCTGGCTGAGGTCGCGGCCGGCACCCGGAGCTGGACCAACTTCTGGCGGGACACCGACCCGATCGGCTTCCCCATTGTCCACGCCTCGAACCGGGAGCTGCCGGACCCACGCGCCGACGGCATAGTCCGTAGCCACAGCGACTACTGGACCGAGCCGGAGATCGTTGCCCGGGTTGCTGCGCTTGCCCCGCGGCGTTTCTGACCCACGACACGTTTCTTCATCCGTACTGAAACGCAGGTACGATGGGTCGAACGTAGGGGAGTATCCTTTTGCGCTACGAACGTCAACACGCAGGCCGACGACGGCCAGCCGGGCGTAGCGGTCGCACACAGTATTGCGACGGAGAGACTTGCGAATCCCGTTGTACCTTGGAAAGGGTTCCTTGTGCTTGAACTGCCCCCTGCCTTTCAGATAGGCACTTTTGTCGTTCTGGGTCTGATACTCCTGTTCGACCTCCTGCTCGTGGTGAAGCGCCCGCATGAGCCGTCCATGAAGGAAGCCGGGCTATGGGTGTCGTTCTACGTGGCACTCGCGCTGGTCTTCGCGGCGATCATGTTCGCTGTCACCGGGCCCGAGTTCGGCGGCCAGTTCGTTGCCGGCTGGGTGACTGAATACAGTTTGAGCATTGACAACCTGTTCGTCTTCATCATCATCATGGCCAGGTTCTCCGTCCCCAGGAAGTATCAGCAGGAAGTGCTGATGGTGGGCATCATCATTGCCCTTATCCTGCGCGGCATTTTCATCATGCTCGGCGCCGCGTTGATCAGCAACTTCTCCTGGATCTTCTACATCTTCGGCGCCTTTCTCCTCTGGACCGCTTATCACCAGGCGAAGGACTCCGGTGAGGAAGAAGAGGAGAAGGAGAACAAGCTCATCGGTAAGCTGCGCGGCGTGCTGCCGATGTCCGAGCACTACGACGGTAACAAGATCCGCACGGTGGTGGACGGCAAGAAGGTCTTTACTCCGATGATCATCGTGTTCATCACGATCGGCCTGACCGACCTGTTGTTCGCCGTGGATTCCATCCCGGCTATCTTCGGACTGACGCAGAGCCCCTTCATCGTATTCACGGCCAACCTTTTCGCACTGATGGGCCTGCGCCAGCTGTACTTCCTCCTGGGTGGCCTCATGACCCGCCTTATCTTCCTCAAGCACGCGCTCTCGATCATCCTCGCCTTCATCGGCGTGAAGCTGATCCTGCACGCCATGCACGAGAACGAATTGCCCTTCATCAATGGTGGCCAGCACATCGAGTGGGCGCCTGTGATCCCGACCTTCGCCTCCCTCGGCTTCATTGTCGCCACCATTGTCATCGCGGTCATCGCAAGCCTGGTCAGCCCGGCCGGCAAGCGGGCGAAGATCGACGCCGAACTTGCAGCGGACGCCGAGCGCGCCCGCATTGGTGGTCCGGAGTCCTGAGCAACCCCTGATTGACAGCGCAGAAGGCGCCGGTCCTGCACATGCAGGGCCGGCGCCTTCTGTTGGCGGGAGGCCCTAGCCCGGGTGGGTCATGGCGAGCAGCCGGGAGAAGATGGCGTCCCCGTCGTCGTTGATTCCGTCATGGTGGAATTCCGAGGTTTCCCAGACCCGCAGGCCCCGCACAGAGGCCGCAGTCTCCAGGGACAGGTCCCGGTCGACGTAGATGTCGTCGCTGTACACAGCGGCCGCTGCCGGCACTGTGTTGGCGGCCAGCTGCGGGAGGTCGTACAGGGGTCCCCAGTCGTCAACTGCGGCGATCAGCCGAGCAGTTTCCTTGAGCGGAACCAGTGCCGGGTCCTCGTCGAAATACCAGGGGTAGATCATCTCACCGGTCAGCAGGGGATCAGGTGCATCGGGCGCGAAGTCGGGGTACTCCTGCAGCACCCGCCAGGCAGCCCAATTGGACGGTCCGCCTTGACAGTAGATGGACTCGTGGAGGAGGGCGTAAAGCGGGTTCGAGCGCCTGCTCACCACGGATTGCAGCTGGTCGAGGAAGGCGGGGGAGAGCCGATCGCCCCCGCCGGTTCCGGCGAACGCGTCCTCAAGCAGGTAGTGGAGGGCGTCGACCCGCGTGTTGCCACCCAGGTACGAGCCGACCATCTGGAAGCGCTGTGGGCTGAGGCGCTCACCGCTGGGCAGGCATTCCTCGACCCGCCCGAGGTGGCGCATTATGCGGGTGGTGATTGCCCTGTCCTCGGGATAGCGCGCGAAGTACTCGGCATTGCGTTTGGCTACCCGTTCGAAAGTGGAGCGGTATACGCGTTCGGGCGGACCGGTGAGGGGAGCCAACCCGCCGGTGATGAGGGCACGCTCGACCCCTTCCGGCGCGAAGGACAGGTAGGAGAGTGTGCAGAATCCGCCGAAGCTTTGCCCGAGCACCGTCCAGGGTGGTGAGTCCAAGGCCAACCGCATCAGTTCCGCATCCCCAACAATGGAATCGGCGCGGAAGTGTCGCAGGTACTGTGCCTGCTCCAACGGGGTACCACGGCTCGGAAGGGTCACGAGGTCGGCGGGAGTGGAGAGTCCCGTACCGCGCTGGTCAAGCATCAGGATTCGGAAGTCGCGTGCAGCGGCCTTCATCCAGCCGGAGAGCTGCGTGGAGCGGTTGCCGCGTACACCGGGTCCGCCCTGCAGGAACAACAGCCACGGAAGCTGCGCGGCAGCGGCATCGTCATGATCCGTCGAACTGTATTCGCGCGCGAAGAGCGAAATGTGCTCGCTTCCCGGATTCCCGTGATCAAGGGGCACAGCGAACCGGTGCGGAGTGGTCCGGACGCCGCGCATCACGCGGGAGGCTCCCGCCCGGTGCCTCACGGAGCTCACTTGCCGGTTCCCGCGAACTCAGCCAGCGGCGCTCCCGTCAGCCGGAAGGTCGTCCACTCATCCTGGGGCAGCGCTCCGAGGCTCCGGTAGAACTCGATCGAAGGCTCGTTCCAGTTCAGTACGGACCACTCGACCCTCGCGTAGCCTCGTTCGGCGGCGATGCCCGCGAGGGTCTGCAACAGCGCTTTCCCGTAACCGGACCCGCGTGCTTCCGGACGCACGTACAGGTCCTCCAGGTAGATGCCGTGCACACCTTCCCAGGTGGAGTAGTTGAGGAACCACAGAGCGAAACCCTGAATGCCGCCGTCGTCCTCGGCCACGTGGGCGAAGATGCGTGGGTTGGCGCCGAACAGGGCATCCTCGAGCCCTTCGACCGTGTTGCGGACGGCGTCAGGCTCCTTCTCATAGATCGCGAGGTCGTGGATCAGTTGCAGGATGGTGGGCACGTCTTCACGACGTGCTTCGCGGATCGCAGTCATGCTTCCCAAGCGTACTGGCCGGTGGGCCACGCCGAGCGTCAACGATGGGTGGAAGGCCTGGAGGCGCTACGGGCCGGGGTCAGGGGCCCCGACCGACGTGATCGCGACAACCGGGAACCCAGCCTCGTCCGAGGCTGCCAGATCAATCACCGCGTTGATACCCCAGTCCTGGTCGCCGGACGGATCCTTGAAGATCTGGCGCACTTCCCAGCGGCCGGGAACCAGCCGGATGATGAGCAGCGCCGGACCGCGGGCGTCGGGACCGTCGTCGATGTCGTCGTGGGCGTCAAAGTAGCCGTCCATGGCTTCGGCCCAGCGGTCCGCATCCCAACCTGACGACTCGTCCAGCCGGCCAAGCGCTTCGTCGTCCTCCGCCGCGAAAAGCTGCACCCGCTGGAACATCTCATTGCGGACCATGACGCGAAACGCCCGCTCATTGGAGGTGACCGAATCAGGCTCCGGCGGGAGGTCGACGGTTCCCGGCGCCGAACTGCCCGCGCCGGCCGCCAGCTGCTCCCATTCGTCGAGCAGGCTCGAATCCACCTGCCGGATCAACTCGCCGAGCCACTCGATGATGTCGGTCAGATCTTCGCGCAGCGCATCCCGGGGTACGGTCTGGCGGAGGGCCTTGAAGCAGTCGGCCAGGTACCGCAGGAGGATGCCCTCCGACCGCGCAAGGGAGTAGAACGCGATGTACTCGCCAAAGTTCATTGCCCGCTCATATATGTCGCGGACGACTGACTTCGGGGTCAGCTCGAAGTCACCAAGCCAGGGCGCGCCGGACCGGTAGGATTCGAAGGCGTGCTGCAGCAGCTCCGCGAGCGGCTGCGGGTAGGAGACATCCTCGAGCAGCGCCATCCGCTGGTCGTAATCGACGCCGTCGGCCTTCATTGCGGCTATTGCCTCACCGCGTGCCTTCTTCTCCTGCGCGCTGAGTACCTGGCGGGGCTTCTCCAGCGTCGCCTCGATGACCGAAACGACATCGAGCGCGTAGGACGGGCTCTCCGGGTCAAGGAGCTCCAGACTGGCGAGAGCGAAGGGGGACAGCGGCTGGTTCAACGCGAAGTTGGCCTGCAGGTGGACCCTGAGGCGCACCGTTCTGCCTTCCTCGTCCGGCTCGGGAAGGTGCTCCACGATGCCTGCGGTGACCAGCTCCCGGTAGATGCTGATTGCCCTCCGAAGGTGCGCGTACTGCCGCGCGGGCGTTTCATGGTTGCCGCGCAGCAGGTTCTGGACGGCACGGAGCGGATCTCCCGGGCGTTCGAGAAGGTTCAGCAGCATCGAGTGACTCACGGCGAAACTGGATCCGAGCGGCTCCGGCGTACCCTCTACAAGGCGGTCATAGGTGGGTTTGCCCCAGGAGACGAACCCCTGCGGCGGCTTTTTGCGAACCACCTGGCGTAGCTTCTTCTGATCGTCGCCGAATTTCGCGACCGCTTTTGCCATGGCCTTGCTATTTTCCACCACGTGGTCCGGTGCCTGCACCACCACGGTTCCGGACGTGTCGTAGCCTGCCCGCCCCGCACGGCCGGCGATCTGGTGGAACTCCCGCACATTGAGCAGGCGGGTGCGGACGCCGTCGTACTTGCTGAGGGCGGTCAGCAGGACGGTGCGGATGGGAACATTGATTCCCACGCCGAGCGTGTCGGTACCGCAGATCACCTTGAGCAGTCCCGCCTGGGCCAGCTGCTCCACCAGCCGCCGATACTTCGGCAGCATTCCGGCGTGATGCACACCGATCCCGTGGCGTACCAGCCGGTTCAGTGTCTTGCCGAAGCCGGACGAGAACCGGAAGTTCGCGATGAGCGCCGCAATCCGGTCCTTCTCCTCACGCGTGCAGACGTTGATACTCATCAGGTTCTGTGCGCGCTCAATCGCTTCCGCCTGGCTGAAGTGCACCACATAAACGGGGGCCTGATGTGTCGAGAGCAGCTCCTCGAGTGCTTCCTGGAGGGGATTTTCGGAGTAGTAGAAGTTGAGCGGAATCGGCCGGTCCCCGGAGCTGACCAGCACCGTCGAACGCGCGGTCCGCTCAGTGAGTTCCTTCTCGAAACGCTCGACGTCGCCGAGAGTCGCGGACATCAGGAGGAACTGGGCCTGTGGAAGCTCCAGCAGCGGTACCTGCCAGGCCCAGCCGCGCTGCGGGTCCGAGTAGAAGTGGAACTCGTCCATGATGACCGTGCCGACATCCGCGCGGTCGCCCTCACGCAGTGCTATATTCGCCAGGATTTCCGCGGTACAGCAGATGATGGGAGCGTCCTGGTTCACGCCCGAGTCACCCGTGACCATACCGACGTTCTCGGCACCGAAGATCGCGCACAGGGCGAAGAACTTCTCGGAGACCAGCGCCTTGATAGGGGCGGTGTAGTAGCTCCGGCGTCCTTCAGCGATGGCGTGGAAGTGGGCGGCAACCGCTACCAGCGACTTCCCGGAACCGGTGGGGGTCGCGAGGATCACGTTGTTCCCGGAGACGAGCTCAAGAACAGCCTCGTCCTGTGCGGGGTACAGACTGATGCCCGTGCTCTCGGACCACGAATGAAAAGCTGAGTACACGGCGTCGGCGTCGAGTGTGCCCGGGCGCCCGGTCTGGGGGAGGTGGTCCTGGATGCTCATGTCCTCCCAGCCTATCCGGTCGACCTGACGATAGCGCTTACGGCGCCCGCTCCTTGCAGGTGCCCGCCGCGGGTGCCTGCAACGGGTACCCGGCTCTGGGCCCCTCGGCCGTAGGCTTGGGCTCATGCGCTGGGACCCCGCACAGTACGCCGCCTTTTCCGATTACCGATCCCTGCCCTTCTTCGACCTGGTGGGACGCATCGGCCATTCCGCCCCGCGGCGGGTCGTCGACCTTGGCTGTGGGTCCGGTGAACTCACCGCCGTGCTTGCGCGCAGGTGGCCGGACGCCCAGGTACTTGGTATCGATTCCTCCCGGGAGATGATCGACCGCGCCGAGCGGCTGGATGACTCACCCCCGAACCTGTCCTTCGCAGAGGCGGATGTCCGCGTCTGGGCGCCGGAGCCGGGCACCGACGTCGTTGTTTCCAATGCAGTGCTGCAGTGGATCCCCGGCCACCAGGCAATGCTTGCCCAATGGGCCGCAGAACTCGGGCAAGGGGCCTGGCTGGCGTTCCAGGTCCCCGGCAACTTCTCGGCGCCTTCGCATGTACTGATGCGCACGCTCGCAGAGTCGGAGCGCTGGAAAGCGCAGCTCGGCTCCGTCCTGAGGCACGACGACGCCGTCAGCGCACCACACGAATACCTTCGCCTGCTGCGCGATGCCGGCCTGGACGCCGACGCGTGGGAGACCACCTACCAGCATCTGCTCGCCGGAGCGGATCCCGTGCTCCAGTGGGTTCGGGGGAGCGGCCTGCGCCCGGTGCTCGAGGCGCTTCCTGATGCCGAGGCGGCGGAGTTTGAGCGCACCTACGCCAACATGCTCGCCGACGCGTATCCCCGCGAGCCCGACGGCGCCACAATCTTCCCGTTCAGACGGATCTTTGCGGTGGGCGTCAAGCCTGCACCTGCGGACTCACCAGCCGCGTGAGCGCCATTCCGGGAGCGACGGCCGCTCCGCGCCGAGTGTGGTCGGTTTCCCGTGACCGGGGTGGACGATCGTATTGTCGTCGAACCTGTTGAAGATCCGCTCCACCACGTCGCTGTACAGCGACTCGAAACGCTCCGGATCCCCGCCCGTGTTGCCGACGCCACCAGGGAAGAGGGAATCGCCCGTGAAGAGGTGCACCGGGCCGTTTGGATCCCGGTAGGCGAGCGCGACCGACCCGGGGGTATGGCCGCGCAGGGAGATGCCTTCCAGCGTAAAGCCGTCGAAGGTGCCTATGTCCCCATCGCTGAGCGGAACATCGGTGGGCACCGCAATGTCATTGACATCCTCGGCGCCCGCAGCGGTGCGGGCACCCGTCGTGCGCACCACCTCAGCGAGCGCACGCACATGGTCCCAATGTGAGTGGGTCGTGACGATCAGGGCAAGCTTGGCAGGAACGTCTGCATCCTTTGCGCCGTCGGCGATCAAGCGCTGAATGGCGGGAGCGTCGTCGGCAGCGTCGATGAGAACCTGCGCTCCGGTCGCCTTCGCCGTGATGAGGTAGACATTGTTATCCATCTCGCTGACAGAGATACTGCGGATGGTCACCTCGGAAAGGTCATGCATGGTGGCAACTCTAATACCGATAGGTCCAATACCGATGGTGATGCACCACACCACATGGCAGAATGTGAGCACCCTTCCACTGTCGTCCAGGAGCGCGCACCGTGAATTCTGATGTATCGGCGTGGCTGCGGATCGATTCGAACAGCTCAGTGCCCCCGTACGAACAGTTGCGAGTGCAGATCCTGGACGCCGCCAATGACGGGTCCCTTCCGGTGGGCACTCGTCTGCCGCCGGTGCGCACTCTCGCCGGCCACCTGGGCGTGGCCGTCAATACGGTCGCCCGGGCCTACCGGGAACTGGAACAGGCGCATATTGTCGTCACGCGCTCGCGGGCGGGGACCGTCGTCGCGGCCGCCGGGGACGAGGCACGGCGCAAGGCTGCGGAAGGCGCTGCCGAGTACGCCCGCCTGATCAAGGCCAACGGCCTCACTGAGGATGAAGCAGTCTCATATCTGCGCGCAGCTCTGCGCCGTCGGTGAACATTGAGCGCGACACGCCGCCAATACTGTCATTCGAACAAGTCTTCGAACACCGTTTCCACTAAAGTGGGATGGTGTCTATAGCTACCTCCGTGGATTCCGCTCTGTCCGACCCTGACAAAATGCCGCAGGACCTCTCACGGCTTGTCGTCAAGGGCGCACGGGAACACAACCTGCGCAACGTCGATCTCGACCTGCCGCGGGACGCAATGATCGTCTTCACCGGCCTGTCCGGCTCCGGTAAATCCTCCCTCGCCTTCGACACCATCTTCGCCGAGGGGCAGCGCCGCTACGTCGAGTCACTCTCCGCCTACGCCCGCCAGTTCCTCGGACAGGTGGACAAGCCGGACGTGGACTTCATCGAGGGCTTGTCGCCGGCGGTTTCGATCGACCAGAAATCCACCAGCAAGAACCCGCGCTCCACCGTCGGAACCATCACTGAGATCTACGACTACATGCGGTTGTTGTGGGCCCGCGTGGGAAGGCCGCATTGCCCGGAGTGCGGGGAGGCGGTCACCAAACAGACTCCCCAGCAGGTCGTCGATCAGCTCATGGAGCTCGAGGAGGGGACCCGCTTCCAGGTGCTCGCGCCCGTGGTGCGGGGCCGCAAGGGCGAATTCGTGGACCTCTTCCAGGACCTTGCCGCGAAGGGCTACTCGCGTGCCCGGGTGGACGGCGACCTCGTCCAACTGACTGATCCGCCCAAGCTGGGCAAGCAGTTCAAGCACACCATTGAGGTGGTCGTGGACCGCCTGGTCATCAAGCCAGGCGTCCGGCAACGGCTCACCGATTCCGTCGAAACGGCGCTCAAGCTGGCGGAGGGCAGAGTGCTCGCAGACTTCGTCGACCTGGATTCCGATGACCCCCACCGGTTGCGTGCCTTCTCGGAGAACCTGGCGTGCCCCAATGAACACCCGCTCGCAATCGACGAGATCGAGCCGCGGTCCTTCTCCTTCAACAACCCCTTTGGTGCATGTCCCAGGTGCACGGGCATTGGCACCAAGCTCGAGGTCGATGAGGAACTCGTTGTTCCCAACCCCGACCTCTCTCTCCGCGAGGGAGCCATAGCGCCCTGGGCGCTTGGCACAGCCACACTTGAGTACTGGACCCGCCTCCTGGAGGGACTTTCCAAGGAACTGAACTTTTCCATGGACACTGCCTGGAAGAAGTTGCCCGCTCACGCCCGTGATGCCGCCCTGTACGGCAAGGATCACAAGGTCGTAGTGCAGTACCGCAACCGCTTCGGCCGTGAGCGGAAGTACAGTACCGGGTTTGAGGGCGCCGTCCAGTACATCCACCGCAAGCACCTCGAGACGGAGTCCGACTACGCGCGGGATCGCTACGAGGAGTACATGCGGCAGGTCCCGTGCCCGGAATGCGGGGGCGCGCGGCTGAACCCGGCATCACTCTCCGTCCTGATCAACGGGCGGTCGATCGCCGAGGTGGCTGCGCTGCCTATGCGGGACTGCGCCGACTTCCTGAACAATCTCGTCCTCACTGGCCGTGAGGCCCAGATCGCGTCCCAGGTGCTGAAGGAGATCCAGGCGCGGCTCCGCTTCCTTCTCGATGTTGGCCTTGAGTACCTCAACCTCGAACGGGCTGCGGGAACGCTCTCCGGCGGGGAAGCCCAGCGCATACGCCTGGCCACCCAGATCGGCTCCGGCCTGGTCGGAGTTCTGTACGTCCTGGACGAGCCCTCCATCGGTCTCCACCAGCGCGACAACCGGCGTCTCATCGAGACCCTGACCCGGCTGCGGAACCTGGGTAACACCCTGATTGTCGTCGAACATGACGAGGACACCATCAGCGAGGCTGACTGGATCGTCGACATCGGACCAGGTGCCGGTGAGCACGGGGGCCAGGTTGTCCACTCGGGTTCGCTGGAGGATCTTCTCCGGAACGAGCAGTCCATCACCGGCGATTACCTGTCGGGTCGGCGGAAGATCGAGCCGCCGGCCAAACGCCGGAAGATCGACCGCTCCAGGCAGCTCAAGGTTGTGGGTGCCCGCGAACATAACCTCAAGGGCGTAGACGCAACCTTCCCGCTGGGTGTGCTGACTGCGGTGACGGGCGTGAGCGGGTCGGGCAAGTCGACGCTGGTCAATGAGATCCTGTACAAGGTCCTCGCCAACAAGCTCAACGGTGCCAAACAGGTTGCCGGACGCCACCGCCGGATCGACGGACTGCAGCACCTCGACAAAGTAATCCACGTTGACCAGGGCCCGATCGGCAGGACACCGCGATCAAATCCCGCCACCTACACCGGAGTTTTCGACAACATCCGCAAGTTGTTTGCGGAAACCACGGAGGCGAAGGTCCGGGGCTACCTGCCCGGGAGGTTCTCCTTCAACGTCAAGGGCGGCCGCTGTGAGGCCTGCTCAGGTGACGGCACGCTGAAGATCGAAATGAACTTCCTGCCCGATGTCTACGTGCCGTGCGAGGTGTGTCACGGGGCGCGGTACAACAGGGAAACCCTTGAGGTGCACTACAAGGGCAAGACGATCGCAGACGTGCTGGACATGCCGATCGAGGAGGCGGCGGAGTTCTTCGCGGCGTTTACCCCGATCGCGCGGCACCTGAATACGCTGGTCGACGTCGGCCTCGGCTACGTTCGTCTGGGGCAGCCTGCCACTACTCTCTCCGGCGGCGAGGCGCAGCGTGTGAAGCTCGCCAGCGAACTGCAGAAACGCTCAAACGGACGCAGTATCTACGTCCTCGATGAGCCCACAACGGGGCTCCACTTCGAAGACATCCGCAAGCTGCTGCTGGTACTTCAGGGCCTGGTGGAAAAGGGGAATACGGTCATCACCATCGAACACAATCTTGACGTGATCAAGAGTGCGGACTGGGTGATCGACCTCGGCCCCGACGGTGGTTCCGGCGGTGGTGAAATCATCGCTACCGGTACTCCGGAGCAGGTTGCGGCCACCGAGGGAAGCCACACGGGTCAGTTCCTGGCCGAGGTCCTGAAGGCGTAACCCCATATTCCAGCGCCGGAATGCAATTTCCGGCGCGGCACGCGCTATGGGAAACTTGCCCGGTGAAGAATACGCGGCTCCTCCTCCTTTTCGACCTGGACGGAACGCTGGTGGACCCCGAGGGTGCGATCACGGGCGGAATCTCCGAGGCGCTGCGGACGCTGGGGCTGCCGGTGCCGGCTGCTGGAGAAATGCGACGCATGGTCGGGCCTGCGCTGGTGCGTTCACTCGCAGATATCGCCAAGGTCCCGCAGGACCGCATCGACGAGGTGATTGCCGTCTACCGTGCCGGTTACCGGGCGCACGGCATGGCGGAGAGCAGGCCGTATCCGGGAATCATCGAAGCCGTCCTCGCACTCAGGGACCGTGGCCACCTTGTCGCGGTGGCCACCCAGAAGCCCGAGCGCCTGGCTCGTGAGCTACTCGAAGTCCAGGGGATGACACAGCTTTTCGAGTCCATCCACGGCTCACCTGATGATGAGCAGGCGGCCGCCCTGCTGGACGGGAAGAAGACCATCATCGGCGCCGCACTGGCCGAACACGAAGGCTGCTTCGACCGGGCACTGATGATCGGGGACCGTTCCCACGACATCGAAGGCGCCGCAGCCAACGGCCTGGATTGTATCGCCGTTGAGTGGGGATTCGGCAGCGCACAGGAGTTCGCGGCGGCCCATCCCGCCGCCGTCGTATCCTCCTCGCCAGCGCTGCTCGAGCGCGTGCTCGCCTATACCGGGCCCGACCGGGCGGTGAGCCATGGGCGTCTATGACCTCACCCGCAGCAGCACCCGCGGACTGATCGCCGGCCTGTGCCGGCCCACCGTCGTCGGGCTGGAACACGTTCCGGCCGGCGGCGGGTTCATCGTCGCCCCCAACCATCTCTCCTTCCTGGACAGCGTCCTCGTGCAGGCGCTCATGCCCCGCCCCGTTGCCTTCTTCGCGAAGGCCGAGTACTTCACCGGCCGGGGAGTTAAAGGTACGCTGATGCGCTCCTTCTTTGAGGGGGTCGGGTCCATTCCGGTGCAGCGGGGTCAGCAGGCGGCGAGCGTCCAGGCGCTCAAGACCCTGCTTGAATTGCTCGAAGCCGGTGACGGTGTCGGAATCTACCCGGAAGGGACACGCTCCCGCGACGGCCTGCTGTACCGGGGAAGGACAGGCGTGGGATGGCTCGCCCTGACTACCGGGGCGCCGGTTGTGCCGGTGGGCCTGCTCGGCACTGATCGTCTTCAACCGGCGGGCAGCCGCCTGATCCGGCCGCAGCACTTCACCATGAGGGTTGGTGAGCCGCTGTACTTCGAACGGACCGGGCCGGATCATTCACTGCCGGCGCGCAGACAGGCGACTGACACGATCATGGACGCCATCGCGGCGCTCACAGGCCAGCGCAGGGCCGCCGGCTACAACAAGGGTCCAACAGAATGACCGGTGACGCCGGAACCAGCGGTCGGCGCAACCGAACGCCTGCAGCGCGCCGGTAGAATATCTGGGTGGCAGATCCAGCAACGTACCGCCCGAAAACCGGCGAGATCCCACAGGACCCGGGGGTTTATCGGTTTCGTGACCAGCATCGGCGGGTTGTGTACGTCGGCAAGGCGAAGAACCTTCGCTCCAGGCTCAATTCTTATTTCGCGAATCCCCGGGGGCTGATGCCGCGTACGCGCGCCATGGTGCACACGGCGGCAAGCGTCGAGTGGACGGTCGTCGGCAGTGAGCTCGAGGCGCTCCAGCTGGAATACACCTGGATCAAGGAATTCAATCCGCGGTTCAACGTGATGTTCCGCGATGACAAGTCCTACCCGTATCTTGCGGTCACGCTGGGGGAGAAGTACCCGAGAGTCCAGGTCATGCGCGGTGACCGACGGAAGGACACCCGTTACTTCGGACCGTTTTATCCCGCGAAGGCGATCCGGGAGACGGTCGACACCCTCCTGCGCGTGTTCCCCGTCCGTACCTGCAGCACCGGCGTGTTCAAGCGCGCGGAGCGCTCCGGCCGGCCGTGCCTGCTGGGATACATCGACAAATGTTCAGCACCCTGTGTCGGACGGATCTCTCCGGAGGAGCACCGCGAGCTTGCGGCGCAGTTCTGCGACTTCATGTCCGGTCAGGCCAACCGCTTCATTCGCGAGTTGGAGCAGAAGATGGCCGCTGCCGTCGCTGAGCTGGATTATGAGTCGGCCGCGCGCGTCCGCGACGACATTGCGGCGCTGAAGCGGGTCTTCGAGCGCAACACGGTCGTGCTCAGTGAAGACACCGACGCGGATGTGTTCGCCCTCGCCGAGGACGAACTCGAAGCGGCAGCGCAGGTTTTCCATGTACGCGGGGGAAGAATTCGCGGACAGCGGGGCTGGGTGGTCGAGAAGGTGGAGGACATGACTACCGCTGACCTCGTCGAGCACCTCCTGCAGCAGGTCTATGGCGAGGGCAGCAGCAGTAACAACCGCATCCCGCGCGAGGTCCTCGTGCCCGAACTGCCGAGCAACGAAGAGCAGATGCGCGAGTGGCTCCACGGATTGCGGGGCGCCCGGGTGGACATCCGGGTACCCCAGCGCGGAGACAAGGCAACCCTGCTTGGTACGGTCGCCCAAAACGCAACAGATTCATTGAGGCTCCACAAGAGCCGCCGTGCCGGCGACATCACCACGCGGTCCGCAGCACTGCAGGAGCTGCAGGAGGCGCTGGACCTGCCCATGCCGCTCATGCGGATCGAGTGTTTCGACATCTCTCACGTCCAGGGCACCAACGTGGTGGCGTCCATGGTCGTGGTCGAGGACGGGCTGCCGCGCAAGGCTGACTATCGCAGGTTCTCCATCACCGGAGACGCGGCCCGGGACGACACATCGTCCATGTACGACGTCATCTCGCGCCGCTTCCGCAACTATCTGGCCGAGCGGAATCCGCTCGATTCCCTGCCCGGCCACGACGGCGGCACTACCGGTCCGGTCACGGACGAACCGAAAGCACCGGTGCGCCAGAAGTTTGCCTATCCGCCGAATCTTGTGGTTGTGGACGGCGGGCAGCCCCAGGTCCGCGCGGCGGCGCGCGCCCTGGAGGATCTGGGTATCGACGACGTTTTCGTCATCGGACTGGCGAAGCGGCTCGAGGAGGTCTGGCTGCCTGAGGGGGACTTCCCGGTCATCCTGCCCCGCGCGTCAGAAGGGCTGTTCCTTCTCCAGCGTATTCGAGACGAAGCCCACCGCTTTGCGCTGGCGTACCATCGGCAGAAGCGCGGGAAGTCCATGACGGTGTCCGTTCTGGACGAGGTGCCGGGGCTCGGCCCGGCGAAACGCCGCTCACTGTTGAAGCACTTCGGATCCGTGCGGAAACTGAAGGCGGCAAGCATCGAAGAGTTGCAGGAAGTGCAGGGGGTAGGCCCCGCGCTGGCAGCAACAATACGGCGCCAACTCGCTGAAGGCAGCGGTGAAGGGACCGACAGGGCGCCTGCCCCTGCCGTCAATATGATGACCGGCGAAATACTCGATTCTTAGCTAGGGTAGACGTGGATGTCGGCCGCGAGGCCCGGCTTACATTGCGTGCAACGGTGGGACGGAAAACGAACACATGAATCAGACTGACGGTCTTACGCCGGTCAAACCTGCCGAATCCGAACTGCTTGTAGTGACGGGCATGTCAGGTGCCGGCCGGAGTACGGCAGCAAACGCCCTGGAAGACCACGGATGGTACGTGGTGGAGAACCTTCCGCCGCAAATGCTAAGCACCCTCACCGAAATCGTGTCGAGGACCCCCGAATCCATCCCCAAGCTCGCCGTGGTCATCGACGTGCGGAGCAAGGAGCTGTTCCAGAACGTGCAGGGCTCCCTCGCAGCGCTTAGGGCGGCGGGAATCACCTATCGCATCCTGTTCCTGGACGCAGCAGACGACACCCTCGTGCGGCGGTTCGAGCAGGGCAGGCGCCCCCATCCGCTTCAGGGGGACGGCCGCATCCTGGACGGCATCTCGGACGAGCGGGAAGTGCTGAAGGAGCTGAAGCAAGCATCCGACGTCGTGGTGGACACCACGCAGCTGAACGTGCACGCGCTGGCCACCACAATCACCGAGCTGTTCTCCGAGTCCGGACCGATCGTCCTGCGGTTGAACGTCATGAGTTTCGGTTTCAAATATGGGTTGCCCGTCGATGCAAACTTCGTCGCGGACGTCCGCTTCATCCCCAACCCCCACTGGGTGCCGGTACTCCGGCCCCAGACCGGCATGGATGAGCCGGTCCGGGACTATGTGCTCAACGCGAACGGCGCTTCCCAGTTCATTGACCGGTATGTCAGTGCGCTTGAGCCCGTGCTTGAGGGTTATCGCCGCGAAAACAAGCACTACGCCACGATTGCTCTCGGCTGCACCGGTGGCAAACACCGATCCGTCGCAGTGACCGAGGAGATCGCAAAGAGACTTGCGCAGCTGCCCCGCCTGCAGGTGACCGCTCACCACCGAGACCTCGGGCGTGAATGATGGCTATCCTCACCGGATCACTGCCGATGATTCCAGCCAGCTCGGCCGTCCGTTCCGGTTCCGGGTCACAGGATAATGCTCCGTCAGTGGTCGCGCTGGGCGGCGGCCATGGACTGTCGGCGTCGCTGTCCGCCCTGCGCCTGCTGACCTCCGAACTCACTGCCGTGGTTACAGTGGCCGACGACGGCGGCTCCTCCGGGCGACTCCGCCACGAACTCGGCGTGCTTCCACCGGGCGACCTCCGGATGGCGCTGGCAGCACTCTGCGATGACACCGACTGGGGGCGGACCTGGCGTGACGTGATGCAGCACCGCTTCGCGTCCCGGGACGGCGTGGAGGGCTCCCTCGACAACCACGCGCTAGGCAACCTCCTCATCGTCACACTGTGGGAGTTGCTGGGGGACCCCGTGGCAGGCCTGCAATGGGCCGGTGCGCTCCTCGGCGCACGGGGACGTGTGCTGCCCATGGCGAGTGTACCGTTGACCATCGAGGGCGATGTATTGACCGAGGTGGACGGCGGCCTGCGGCTGCGCAAGGTATCGGGTCAGGCGCAGCTTGCGATGGCAGGAAGCGCCGGAAACGTGAGCAAGGTGCGGCTCCTTCCCGAAGACGCTCCGGCCTGCGTTGACGCGCTCAATGCCATTGAACTGGCCGACTGGGTCATCCTTGGACCGGGGTCCTGGTACACATCGGTTCTCCCGCATCTTCTTCTGCCGGAGTTGAGGGACGCGCTGTGCAACACCACCGCACGGCGCTGCCTGACCATGAACCTGAGTAACGACACCAAGGAAACCCAGGGAATGAGCGCGGTGGATCATCTCTCCGTGATCAGACGCTATGCCCCCGAGTTCCGTGTCGACGCCGTCGTCGCCGATCCTTCGGTGGTCGCGGACCGTGAGGAATTCGAAGCGGCGGTCGGGGAGATGGGAGGCCGCGCGTTCTTGGGTAAAGTAGGGTCTTCAAGCGGCGGACCGGTTCATGACGCGTTGCGCCTGGCAACGGCCTACCAAGACATGTTCGGCGAATTCTAGGAGGGTGTCTGTGGCGCTGACCGCGGATGTGAAAGAGGAACTCTCACACCTCGACGTGAAAAAGTCGTCGGTACGCAAGGCTGAGGTTTCCGCACTCCTGCGCTTCGCCGGCGGCCTGCACATTATTTCCGGGCGGATCGTTATCGAGGCTGAGGTAGACCTGGCGTCTACTGCACGCAGGCTGCGTACCGCCATCGCGGACGTCTACGGGCACAACAGTGAGATCATCGTTGTATCGGGCAACGGTCTGAGGCGGGGAAACCGTTATGTGGTCCGGGTGGTGCGTGACGGCGAGTCGCTCGCGCGGCAAACCGGACTGCTGGACAACCGTGGAAGACCGGTGCGCGGGCTGCCGTCCGTCGTCGTCAATGGTTCGGCCGCGGATGCTGAAGCGGTATGGCGTGGTGCTTTTCTCGCCCATGGTTCACTGACCGAACCGGGCCGCTCATCCGCCCTGGAGGTCACCTGTCCGGGCCCGGAATCGGCCTTGGCCCTTGTCGGTGCGGCGCGCCGGCTCGGTATCACGGCTAAAGCCCGCGAAGTCCGCGGTGTGGACCGCGTGGTCATCCGCGACGGTGACACTATCGCGGTCCTGCTCACACGCATGGGTGCCCATGATGCCCTGATGGTGTGGGAGGAGAGGCGCATGCGCAAGGAAGTCCGGGCCACAGCCAACCGGCTGGCAAACTTCGACGACGCGAACCTGCGACGGTCCGCGCAGGCCGCGGTCGCCGCGGGGGCGCGCGTGGAGCGTGCACTGGAGATCCTCGGAGAAGAAGTGCCTGACCACCTGAAGTATGCCGGCGAGCTTCGCGTGGCCCACAAACAGGCGAGCCTTGACGAGCTCGGCCGGATTGCGGATCCGCCCATGACCAAGGACGCAATTGCGGGCCGTATTCGCCGTCTGCTTGCGATGGCGGACAAGCGTGCGGTGGAACTGGGAATTCCGGGAACCGATGCCAATGTGACTGCCGACATGCTGGATGACTGAATACGTGCATAGGATGGATGTTCAAGGGGTTTCCGTGTGCCGTCAGGCAGTCGGAGCCCCGCCTGGAGAACCGCAACAGCCGGGCTGCTGCCCGGTACAGCAACACAGGACCTGGAGGATTTCGTGAGCGAATACGTACTGCCCGAACTCAACTACGACTACGCGGCACTTGAACCGCATATCTCCGCGCGGATCATGGAGCTTCACCACAGCAAGCACCACGCAACGTACGTCAAGGGAGCCAATGACGCCCTCGCGCAACTCGCAGAGGCGCGCCAGAACGGGGACTTCACCAACATCCCCAAGCTGTCCAAGGACCTTGCTTTCCACACCGGTGGACACGTCAACCACTCCGTCTTCTGGAACAACCTCTCGCCGGACGGCGGCGACAAGCCCGAAGGTGAGCTCGCGGCTGCGATCGATGATGCGTTCGGGTCGTTCGATGCATTCCGCGGTCACTTCAACGCGGCAGCGCTGAGCCTGCAGGGCTCGGGCTGGGCACTGCTTGCCTGGGAGCCTATCGGCGGCAACCTCGTCATCGAGCAGCTTTACGATCAGCAGGGCAACATTCCTGTCGGAACAACCCCGCTGCTCATGCTGGATATGTGGGAGCACGCCTTCTACCTCGATTACGTGAACGTCAAGGCCGATTACGTCAAGGCATTCTGGAACATTGTCAACTGGGCTGATGTGGCTCGCCGTTTCGAGGCTGCCCGTGCCAATGCGAGCGGACTGATCACTCTCTCGTAGCCCTTTGCGCTCCGGCGTAACCTTTCCTGCCTGACCGGCAGGAAAGGTGGCCGGTGCGTAAGATGATCTCTGTTGCCTGCGTCACACTCCGGGGTGGCCACAGGCACGATTGCTTTACAAAACGCGCACAGTGCGGTGCATTGATTTCAGACGCCGGTACGGTCCGCCTTTTTGAGGGCAAGAGCCGCCGGCAGTAACCCCTATCAAGGAGATAGAAACAGTGACTACCCGTATAGGAATCAATGGGTTCGGGCGCATTGGGCGCAATTACTTCCGCGCGGCCCTGGAACAGGGCGCCGATCTCGAAATCGTTGCCGTCAATGACCTCACCAGCCCCGAGACGCTGGCCCACCTTCTGAAGTATGACTCCGTCACCGGCCGGCTTGGCGTCAGCGTGGAGGTTGCCGACGGCGGCCTCGTCGTAGACGGCAAGACCATCAAGGTGCTCGCCGAGCGCGATCCCTCGAACCTGCCGTGGGCAGACCTTGGAGTCGACATCGTCATCGAGTCCACCGGTTTCTTCACCAAGGCTTCGGATGCACGCAAGCACATCGACGCCGGTGCCAAAAAGGTCCTGATCTCTGCTCCCGCATCGGACGAGGACATCACGGTCGTGCTCGGCGTCAACGATGACCAGTACGATCCTGAGAACCACCACATCATCTCGAACGCGTCCTGCACCACCAACTGCCTGGGTCCGCTGGCCAAGGTTCTCAATGACGAATTCGGCATTGAGCGCGGACTGATGACTACCATCCACGCCTACACCGCGGACCAGAACCTCCAGGACGGACCGCACAAGGACCTCCGCCGCGCCCGTGCAGCAGCCATCAACATGGTTCCGACGTCCACCGGTGCGGCAAAGGCAATCGGCCTGGTTTTGCCGGAACTGAAGGGGAAGCTCGACGGCTACGCCATCCGCGTCCCCGTCCCCACCGGCTCCGCCACGGACCTCACCGTCACCGTCAGCCGTGAAGTTTCGGTCGAGGAAGTCAACGCCGCCTACAAGGCCGCTGCCGCGGACGGACCGCTCAAGGGATACCTCACCTACACCGAGGCGCCGATCGTGTCCTCCGATATCGTCACGGACCCCGCGTCCTCGATCTTCGACTCCGGCCTGACCAAGGTGATCGGCAACCAGGTGAAGGTCGTTTCCTGGTACGACAACGAGTGGGGCTACTCGAACCGCCTCGTTGACCTCACCGAAATCGTCGCATCAAAGCTGTCCTAAGGAAGACGTGAGTTACTCATCCCTGGATGACCTGCTGAGTGTTGGCGTCCGCGGGCGGCGCGTTCTGGTCCGATCGGACCTTAACGTGCCGCTCGACGGCGACCTCCCGAACCTGCGTGTGACCGACGACGGACGCATCCGGGCCTCGCTGCCGGTTCTGCGCAAGCTCACCGAGGCCGGCGCTGCGGTGATCGTATTGGCCCACCTCGGCCGCCCGAAGGGCGCACCCGAGGAGAAGTATTCGCTCAAGCCCGCCGTGGACCGCCTTGCGGAGCTGGCGGACTTCGACGTGACCTTCGCCGACGACGTCACCGGTGAAAGCGCCCGTGAACGTGCGGCAGCCCTCTCTGAGGGGAGCGTTCTTGTCCTGCAGAACGTTCGGTTCGACGCGCGTGAGACAAGCAAGGACGATTCCGAACGTGCAGCTTTCGCTGAAGAGCTCGTGCAGCTCACAGGCGAGAACGGCGCCTACGTGGATGATGCGTTCGGTGCGGTCCACCGCAAGCACGCGAGCGTTTACGACGTCGCATCGCGTCTGCCTGCCTATCAGGGTGACCTCGTCAAGGCCGAAGTAGATGTGCTGCAGCGGCTCACCACTAATCCGGAGCGGCCCTTTGTGGTTGTGCTCGGCGGTTCGAAGGTATCTGACAAGCTGGCGGTGATCGAGAACCTCATCGGCACAGCTGACCGCCTGCTCGTCGGCGGTGGCATGGTGTTCACGTTCCTGGCCGCCCAGGGCCACTCGGTGGGTTCAAGCCTTCTTGAGGAGGACCAGTTGGACACCGTCCGCGGCTACCTGGCCCGCGCGAAAGAGGCCGGCACGGAATTTGTGCTGCCCACCGACATCGTGGTGGCGGAAAAGTTTGCGGCGGACGCCGGCAGCGAGACCCTTGCGGCAGATGCCATGGAATCGGGGCAATATGGTGCTTCCGGGCTGGGATTGGATATCGGCCCCGAGTCGGGCAGTGCCTTCGCCAGCCACATCTCGCAGGCACGCACCGTTTTCTGGAACGGGCCTATGGGCGTTTTCGAGTTCGATGCATTCGCGGCCGGTACCAAGGCTGTGGCACAGGCACTGGCGGACGCAACCGCGGCTGGCGCGCTCACAGTGGTCGGCGGTGGTGATTCAGCCGCAGCGGTCCGTGGGCTCGGCTTCGACGAATCGAGCTTCAGCCACATCTCGACCGGTGGCGGCGCAAGCCTGGAGTACCTTGAAGGCAAGGAACTCCCCGGCTTGACCGCGCTGCAGCGCTGACATCAACAAGCAGTACTTCTAGAACTGGAGAACCCATGACTTCCTCGACGAACGGCACCTATGACCGTCGTCCACTGATCGCTGGCAACTGGAAGATGAACCTGGACCACGTCCAGGGCATCACCCTCCTGCAGAAGCTTGCGTGGACGCTCGACGACGCCAAGCATGACTATTCGCGCGTAGAGGTGGCAGTGTTCCCGCCCTTCACCGACTTGCGCGGTGTGCAGACGCTAGTGAATGGGGATGACCTCGACGTCGTCTACGGCGGTCAGGATCTCTCGCCGGCCGAATCGGGTGCGTACACGGGTGACATCTCGGGGCAGTTCCTCGAGAAGCTCGGATGCACTTACGTGCTCGTGGGCCACTCAGAGCGGCGAACTATTCATAGCGAGTCCGATGAGCTTCTGAACCAGAAGGTCCAGGCTGCATACCGCTATAACCTCGTTCCGGTCCTGTGCGTAGGCGAGGGCCTGGAGGTTCGCCAGGCTGGAACTCATGTGCAGCATACGCTCGGTCAGCTCCGGGCAGATGTCGCGGGCCTGGGCGCTGAGCAGGCAGCCAGCCTGGTCATCGCGTACGAACCGGTGTGGGCCATCGGGACCGGAGAAGTCGCAGGTCCGGAAGACGCACAGGAAATGTGCGCGGCCATCCGCGCGGAGCTGGCTGTGCTCTTCGACGAGTCGGTCGCTGCGCGCGTCAGGCTTCTCTACGGCGGTTCCGTCAAGGCATCCAATGCTGCGGCGATACTCAAGGAGCGTGACGTCGACGGTGTGCTCGTCGGCGGAGCGAGCCTCGACGTCGATGAGTTTGCTAACATTGTCAGGTTCGAGCACCATCTGGTGACCGACTAAGGTCACGTTGAAAGGTCACCGTGGAAATTCTCCGTATCATCCTGTTGGTACTGCTGGGTGTCACCAGCTTGCTGCTGACACTGCTCATTCTGCTTCACAAAGGCAGGGGCGGTGGAATGTCCGACATGTTCGGCGGCGGCATGACAACCAGCATGGGATCGTCCGGAGTCGCTGAGCGCAATCTCAACCGTTTCACGGTGGCCCTCGGGCTCGCCTGGGGCGTTGTCATCGTTGCCCTTGGCCTGATTCAGCGCTTCGCCGGAGACTCGTAGCCGAGAAGCGCCGGTGTCTCGGCAGATCCAGCCCGCAGCACTTTAGATCAATCAAAGCTATCCCGCGTCCACCACTTCACGGCGTACACTGAACCTCGAACGCAGGTCGTGTGCGGTACTGATGGGAGAAATCCATGGTGAACGCGGGACACGCTTTTAAGGGAACACGGATCGGATCAGGCTATAGCGACGGTGCATCCGGACGTCATCTAGACGCGGAACGGACACAGGGTGTGGTCGACCGCACCGTAGTCAGCTACTGGTGTCTGGACGGCCACGAAACCAGGCCAACATTCGCAAAACTGAGTGAGGCCGAGATCCCTGAGGTTTGGGAGTGCGGCCGCTGCGGCCGACCGGCCGGACGTTCTCCGGGGGTGGATCTCAATATCGACGGGGATGAGCCGTTCAAGAGCCACCTTCAGTACGTGAAAGAGCGTCGCACCGAGGCGGAAGCAACGAAAGTACTGGAGAACGCGCTGGCGCAGCTGCGCCAGCGCCATTCCCTCTAGGCGTCGGCCTCGCTGGCGTCGATCAGACGCCCGGGAAGCTGGCTTGCCGCTTCCTGGTCAATCAGCCACAGTGTCTTGCGTCGCCCCCGGGCTCCTGCTGCGGGCACCTGAACGGGACCCGCGCCGGCAAGCGCCAGGCCAACGGCGCCTGCCTTGTCCTGGCCGGCAACTGCCAGCCAGACTTCCTCAGCGGAGTTGATTGTTTCGAGAGTGAGGCTCACGCGCTCGGGCGGAGGCTTCGGGGCGTCGCTGACTCCCACCACGGTCTGTCCCTTGGTGCGGATGCCGGCCATCTCCGGGAACAGGGAGGCAATGTGCGCGTCCGGCCCCACACCGAGCAGGAGGATGTCGAACCGGGGCAGACGCGGATCGCGGAGTTCCACGCCGAGTGCGGCTTCCTTCTCCGCAGCCTCCTGAAGACGTGTCGCGTAGTCAGCTGCGGCTTCATCCTGGCTGCTGAAAGCGTCCGACGTTCCGAACTCGTGCACGCACTCCTCGGAAACTCCAAGCTGGTCAAGAAGCGCGGCCCGGGCCTGGACGGCATTGCGGTCTTCATGCCCGGAAGGCAGGAACCGTTCGTCACCCCACCAGAAATCCACAGCAGACCAGTCGACCGCCGAAAGTGCCGGGGACTCCGCGAGCGCGCGGAGCGCACCGACGCCCAGCGTTCCACCCGTGAGGACCACAGTCGCCGTGCCGCGTTCGTTCTGAACATCGACAAGCCGCGTGACGAGTCGGGCTGCTACCGACGCTGCGAGCAGCTCCGCGTCAGGGTGGATACTGACTTTTGGTTCAGTGTTCACTGGTCCGTACGCTCCTCAGATTGGTCCGTGCGAGACCCTCGGTGATAACTTCCCCGAACACGTCATCGGGGTCGAGGCGCCGCAGCTCTTCCGCCAGACAGTCTCGCAGGCTGCGTCGGGGGAGGGAAATTCTTTGCACCGGTTGATCCGGCTGGTGCAGTTCCGCAACGGATCGCCGCGGGCGGTTCAGCTCGACGTCGCCGGCGGGACGTGTGAAGCGCACATTGTGCAGCCCAGTCCCGGGTTCGCCGGCCTCGATTGAGACCGGGGTGTCGAGAGCGAGCGTGAGCCAGGCGGCCAGGAGCACCGTACTAGGGGAGTCGGAGGCGCCTTCCACCGTTACTCCGGTGATGGGAGATCCATCGAGTTGTTCCAGAACTGCGGCGAGCTGAATGCGCCAGGTCGTCAGCCGTGTCCACGCGAGATCGGTATCCCCGGCCTGGTAGGTCCGGCGGATGTTGAACAGTGCTGCAGTCGGATCCGGCTCCTTTGCCGAGTCGGTGATGCGGCGGTGGGCGATGCTGCCGATCGAGGTGCGCGCAGCCGCTTCCGGCATGCCGTGGGGCCACCAGGCAACGATTGGCGCGTCCGGAAGCAGGAGGGCTGAGACGAGGGACTCGCTTTCGCCCGCGAGCTCGCCGTAACCCCTCAGCACAATCACCTCGGAAGCACCCGCGTCACCGCCTACCCGGATCTGGGCGTCGAGCCTGGTTTCCTGGGAGTCCGTACCCTCCACCAGCACGATGATGCGGCAGGGGTGCTCCCGGCTTGCTTCGTTCGCTGCGAGGATAGCCTCCTCCTCATGACCTGACCGCGTGATGACCACGAGCGTCAGCACCCGGCCGAGGGCGACAACGCCACCCTTGTCCCGCATGGTCATGATTTCTTTTGAGACCTTGGAGGTCGTTGTATCGGGAAGATCGACGATCATGGCCGCCTCCAGGTCCTTCCGTCGCGTGCGAGCAATTCATCAGCGGAGGCAGGGCCCCAGCTGCCGGGGACATACTTTTCGGGCGCGGAGGACAGAGTCGACCAGTACTCCTCGAACGGGTCGAGGATCTTCCACGACAGTTCCACCTCCTGATGACGCGGGAACAGCGGCGGCTCGCCGAGCAGCACGTCGAGAATCAGACGTTCATAGGCTTCCGGACTGGACTCGGTGAAGGAATGGCCGTAACCGAAGTCCATGGTCACATCGCGTACTTCCATCTGCGTACCGGGTACCTTCGACCCGAAGCGGATGGTGGCACCCTCGTCCGGCTGTACGCGGATAACCACCGCGTTCTGTCCGAAATCGCCTTCGCCGTGATCCCGGAACAGCAGATTCGGCGCGCGCTTGAACACGACGGCGATCTCCGTCACCCTGCGGCCCAGCCGCTTGCCCGCGCGCAGGTAGAACGGCACACCGCTCCAGCGCCGGGTATTGATGTCCAGCCTGATTGCGGCATAGGTCTCCGTCATCGAGTCGGCCGGAATGCCGTCCTCATCGAGGAAAGCGTTGACCAGCTCTCCGCCCTGCCAGCCTCCCTCGTACTGTCCCCTTGCGGAGTGCGTGGAAAGGTCCTCGGGCAACTTGACCGCTGCGAGGACTTTCTCTTTCTCGGCTCGGAGGTCTTCCGCGTTGAAGGAGATCGGTTCCTCCATAGCTGTCAGTGCCAGCAACTGCAGCAGGTGATTCTGGATCACATCACGGGCTGCCCCTACGCCGTCGTAATAGCCGGCCCGACCGCCGATACCGATGTCTTCCGCCATCGTGATCTGGACGTGGTCAACGTAGTTGGCGTTCCACAGTGGCTCGAAGAGCTGATTGGCGAAGCGGAGGGCAAGGATGTTCTGGACGGTTTCCTTGCCAAGGTAGTGGTCGATCCGGAATACAGCATCGGGCGGGAACACCTCTTCAACGATGGCGTTCAGCTCGCGGGCCGATTCCAGGTTGTGCCCGAACGGCTTCTCGATCACCACACGGCGCCATTTCCCTTCCTCGGGCTGAGCCAGGCCGTGCTCGGAGAGCTTCTGACAGACAAGCTCGAACGCCTTGGGCGGGATGGAGAGGTAGAACGCGTGGTTGCCGCGGGTACCGCGCGTCGAGTCGAGGTCCTCAACGGTCTTCTTCAGCTCGACGAAAGCATCGTCGTCGTCGAAGTTTCCCTGGACGAACCGGACGCCCGCTGAGAGTTGCTCCCAGACGGACTCGTCAAACGGTGTCCGCGCGTACTGCTTCACCGAGGAGAGGACCTCCTGCGCGAAGTCCTCATCGCTCCAGTCACGGCGGCCGAATCCGACGAGCGCGAAGCTGGGGGGCAGGAGCCCCCGGTTAGCCAGATCGTAGACCGCAGGCATCAGCTTCTTGCGGGCAAGATCACCCGTTACCCCGAACAGGACCAGGGACGCGGGACCGGCGATCCGGCTAAGCCGTCGGTCCCGCGGGTCGCGCAGTGGATTCCTGAGTTTTGCGTTGTCAGGCATCTATCCGTTTCCGTTTTCAGCTGATCGACCGGACAGCCGTTCGATGACCTCGTGAAGTTGTTTGATCCCCGTCGCCCGGTCCGCCAGGTGCAGTCGGAGGACCGGTCGGCCGGCGTCCTCAAGAACCTGCGCGTCCCCAGCGGCTTGTGCCGCGATCAGCTCACCGAAGCTGAAGGGGCGCTCGGGGATAGTCAGATCCTCGGACGTAGCTCCGGTGATCTGCAGGTAGGTGCCGACCGGAGTTCCGCCCTTGTGGAACTGTCCGGTCGAGTGCAGGAAGCGGGGCCCCCACCCGAAGGTGACTGGACGGCCGGTGATTCTGCTCAAAGCCGGACGGATCTCTGCGAGGGGAGCTTCCGCAATGCGGTCAAGGTAAGCCTGCACTGCGAGGTAACCGTTAGGCTCAAGTGCTCCGAAGAGGGCTTCCAGTGCTTCATCGAGGGTAGTCGCCGACCCCAGGAGGCTCCTGCTGCCACGCACCTCGACGGCACCGTCAACAAAGTTCGGAGCCGCAGCTTCCGGCTGTGCATCAAGCAGCCCTCGCGCAGCCGTTTTTGCTGCTTCGACGTCGGGCTGGTCAAACGGATTTATGCCCAGAAGCCGGCCTGCGACGGCGGTGGCGAATTCCCACGCCAGCAGTTGGCTGCCGAGGCTGCCGCCGACCGCGATAGCGTCACCGGAGGGTTCGGTGTTCGACTCCGGCGAGACGAGGTGCACTGCCAACACATCAGGAGCGCCGGAGGAAAGCTCAGGGGCATCCAGTTCCACCACGACAGGGAGCACACCGGTGCCCAGCTTGCCCGTGGATTCGGCGATGAGTTGTTCAACCCAGTCGCCCAGACCGACGATCCCTGACCCTTCGTCGACGAACACAATTTTGTCGCGCAACGGAAGGGTGCCGCCGAGGACCGCGCCGAGACGCAGACCGACGTTGCCTGCATCATCGTCGAACAAGAACTCCGAGATAGACTCCGCGTCATCAAGCAGGGTGGCGATATCTGCGCCCGCCAGACCCGAGGGCACGAGACCGAAAGCTGTCAGGGCTGAGTACCGGCCGCCCACGTTCGGGTCCGCGTTGAATACGGCACGATAGCCGGCTGCCCGCGCGGACTCATCCAGCGGCGAGCCTGGATCGGTGACAATGATGATCCGGCTTTTTGCGTCGATTCCAGCCTCGGTGAAGGCCTGCTCGAAAACCCGGCGCTGGGAGTCGGTTTCAACCGTGGAACCCGACTTGGACGAGACCACGATTGCGGTGCTCTCGAGGCGGTCGGCCAGCGCCGCGCGTACCTGCGCGGGATCGGTGGAGTCGAGCACGCTCAGCTCGACTCCGGCAGATCGGGTGATGACCTCAGGAGCGAGGGAAGAACCACCCATGCCGCACAGCACTATGTGGTTTACTCCCTCGTTCGAGAGGTCGCTCCGCAGCTGGTCGATTTCGGGCAGCAGTGAGCGCGACGCATCAACGAGATCAACCCAGCCCAGTCGGATGGCTGCCTCGGACTCCGACTCAGGGCCCCACAGGGTGGAATCCTTTGCCATGATCCGGGAAGCCACGTGCTCGTCCACCAGTTCGGGCATGGCCCGCTCAATCGCTTCAGCGGCGGCCCCTGACGCGTTGACAAAGAGGGTAGCCATAGGTGATCAGCCTTTCGCTGAGTCGAGCGCCGAGGTGACCGTCTCGAGAAGTTCGCCCCAGCTCGCAACGAACTTGTCCAGGCCTTCTTCCTCAAGCAGATCAACGATCTCTTTGTAGGAGATGCCGATGGTCTCAAGGCGGTCCAGGACCTCGTTGGACTCGGCGTAGGTGCCGGTGATCGTATTGCCGGTGATTTCGCCGTGGTCCGCGGTGGCTTCGAGCGTCTTTTCCGGCATCGTGTTGACGACGCCCTCCGCGACCAGACCCGTGACATACAGCGTGTCCGGGTAAGCAGGGTCCTTCACACCGGTCGATGCCCAGAGCGGACGCTGCGGGTGCGCACCAGCTGCTGCGAGCACCTTCCAGCGCTCCGAGCTGAATGCTTCCTCGTAGACCTGGTAGGCGAGGCGAGCGTTCGCGAGGCCGGCCTTGCCGCGCAGTGACGCGGCTTCGTCAGTACCGAGGGCATCAAGGCGCTTGTCGATCTCGGCGTCCACGCGGGAGACGAAAAACGAGGCGACGGAATGGATGGTCGAGAGGTCGTGTCCGTTCTCCTTGGCCTGCTCAAGGCCCACCATGAAGGCGTTGATGACTTCACGGTAGCGTTCCAGCGAGAAGATCAGGGTTACGTTGACGCTGATGCCCGCCGCGAGGGTCGCCGTGATGGCTTCCAGGCCCTCGACGGTCGCCGGGATCTTGATGTGGACGTTGGAGCGGCCCACTGCGTCGAACAGGTGACGGGCTTCGGCGATGGTGCCCTGGGTGTCGCGGGCGAGCCGGGGGTCCACCTCGATGGACACGCGGCCGTCAACGCCACCAGTCTCCTCAGCGACCGGTGCGAAGATGTCGCAGGCCTGCGCGACATCGGTGGTGGTGATCTCGAAGACCGCGGTGTCGACGTCCGCTCCGTTAGCAGCAAGCTGATTGACCTGAGCCGAGTACGACTCGCCGTTCTGCAGGGCAGCAGCAAAGATGCTGGGGTTGGTGGTGACGCCGACGACGTCGCGCTCGGTAACGAGCGCCTTCAGGGTACCGGTGGTGATCCGCTCACGTGAGAGGTCATCCAGCCAGATGGACACGCCGGCCTGGGAAAGAGCGGCAGTAGGGGTGGGAGTCATGGTTTTTCTCCTTGAACCAGGTGGATTGTGCTGTTCGGTGAGGGGCTGCTAGAGGCGGTCGCCCGTTGTGGAGGCAGATGCGCCGGCTGCTGCCGAGGTCCCCTCCGGAGCGTTGCGTGTATCTGCGGCAGCAATCGAATTACGGGCGGCTTCAACTACGGCTTCGGTGGTGATTCCGAATTCGCGGAAGAGGGTCTTGTAGTCGGCTGACGCTCCGAAGTGCTCCAGCGAAACGGACCTGCCTGCGTCGCCGACCAGCTCCCGCCAGCCCTGGGCGATGCCGGCCTCGACGGAAACGCGTGCCCGGATGCCTGAGGGCAGAATCGATTCGCGGTAGGACTCGTCCTGCTTGTTGAACCACTCAAGGCAGGGAAGGGACACAACGCGGGCTGCGATGCCTTCCTTCTGCAGTGCAGTGCGCGCTTCAACGGCGAGTTGGACCTCGGAGCCGGTCGCGATCAGGATAACGTCCGGATCGCCGTTAGGTGCTTCGGCTAGCACGTACGCTCCCTTGGCAACACCTTCTGCCGACGCGAAAGTATCTCCGCTTGCTTGGCCGTCTCCGCGTTCCCAGGTGGGAATGTTCTGGCGGGTAAGAACGATGCCGGCAGGGTTCGACGTGTTCTCCAGGATGGTGCGCCACGCAACTGCGACCTCATTGGCGTCACCCGGACGGACCACATCGAGGCCCGGAATAGCTCGCAGGGAAGCGAGCTGCTCGATGGGCTGATGCGTAGGACCGTCTTCACCAAGACCGATGGAGTCGTGTGTCCACACATAGATCGCCGGGACTCCCATGAGCGCACCCAGCCGGATGGCGGGCCGCTGGTAGTCACTGAAGATCAGGAAGGTGCCGGAGAAGGCGCGTGTGCTGCTGTGCATCACAATGCCGTTCACGATGGCAGCGGCAGCATGCTCGCGGATTCCGAAGTGGAGAACCCGGCCGTAGGGGTTACCGGACCAGGCGTCCGTCTGCTTGCTCTCGGGTACGAAGGACGGAGATCCCTCGATCGTGGTGTTGTTCGACTCGGCGAGGTCAGCGGACCCGCCCCACAGTTCCGGCAGAACCGGGCCGATGGCGCTGAGGACCTTGCCCGAAGCGGCGCGTGTGGACATGTCCTTGCCGGCCTCGAATTCCGGAAGGCTTGATTCCCAGCCCTTGGGGAGCTCCCGTGCGGAGATTCGCTCGAGCAGCGCAGCGCTGTCGGGGTAGGAGTCCTTCCAGGCGCTGAAGGTGTCTTCCCAGCTCCTGCGCTCTTCCTGCCCGCGCTCGACAACCTTTCGTGCGTGGGCCAGCACCTCGTCGTCGACCTGGAAGTCCTGCTCCGGATCGAATCCGAGAGCGGACTTGAGCGCCGCAACCTCGTCCTTGCCGAGGGCCGAACCGTGGATTTTGCCGGTGTTCTGCTTGTTCGGTGCAGGCCAGCCGATGATGGTGCGCAGCGAGATGATCGAGGGACGCGAGGTCTCTGCCTTCGCGGCCTTGAGTGCGTTGTACAGCTCTGCGACGTCTTCGACGTATTCGCCGGTCTTGGTCCAGTCGACCCGCTGGGTGTGCCAGCCGTATGCGGCGTAGCGACCGAGGACGTCCTCGGTGAAGGCGATGTCGGTGTCATCCTCGATGGAGATGTGGTTCTCGTCGTAGATCACCACGAGGTTGCCCAGTTCCTGGTGTCCCGCGAGGGAGGAAGCCTCAGAGGTCACGCCTTCCTGGAGGTCCCCGTCGGATGCAATTACCCAGATGGTGTGGTCGAACGGGCTCTCACCCTGCGGCGCTTCGGGGTCCAGCAGCCCGCGCATGCGGCGCTGGGCGTAGGCGAAACCAACGGAGGAAGCGAGGCCCTGGCCAAGCGGGCCGGTGGTGATTTCGACGCCGGCAGTGTGACGGTACTCGGGGTGGCCGGGAGTCTTGGAGCCCCAGGTGCGCAAAGCCTTCAGGTCATCAAGCTCAAGACCATAGCCCGAAAGGAAGAGCTGGATGTAAAGGGTGAGCGATGTGTGGCCGGGGGAGAGCACAAAGCGGTCACGGCCGGTCCACTCCGGGTCGGTCGGGTCATGACGCATGAACTTCTGGAAGAGGAGGTAGGCCGCCGGGGCCAGGCTCATCGCTGTTCCAGGGTGGCCGTTGCCCACCTTCTCCACGGCATCTGCCGCGAGTACGCGTATTGAATCTACCGCGCGATCATCCAGTTCATTCCAGTCCAGTTCCTGCTTTTTCAGCTGTGGCTCGTTCACCGGGCCCCTCTCTAGTTACGTCACGGCCGGCGCCGCGGCGCCGAGTGAGACTGCGCCCCGGACGCGAAAGTCCCCGCGGCCAGCCGGCCGTTCACCGTTGAAAACTTGAATAATGCTGCGTTTCGATTAAACCGGATCCCCGCACATTGGGGTGGTGCTAACAACTCGCCGGGGGACGATCCCCCCGGATATTCGTTGTGCGTCCCGGCGTGCGGGAGTGATCCAGGTGATACATGCCACCTTAGCGCTTTCGGCTCCCAATGCGCGTGGACCAACCTTTTGTGAAGGGTCACACAACGACACGAACGACGACGGCTCGACACCTGTTACGTCGCCTCCTCCTTTTCTACGAGCTGTAAAAAAGACAGAACGACCGGGTATGATAGCGACGGACTTTAACCTCACAGAGAAGCAGAGCATCCTCCCGTGAATTTCGACCAGGCGGCAGTTGCGCCCAGCGTGCATCAGGCAGGCAGCGGCGTATCCCGCAAGCTTCGGGCGTATCTGGCACTGACCAAACCCCGGGTCATCGAACTGCTGCTGGTGACGACTCTTCCCACCATGATCTTCGCCCAGGGCGGTTTCCCGTCGCTGGTCCTGGTTATTGCCACCATGGTGGGCGGCGCGTTCGCCGCGGGAAGCGCCGGTGCCTTCAACTGCTATCTCGACCGGGACATCGACAAGGTCATGAACCGCACGGTCAACCGGCCGCTCGTTACCGGCGAGGTGACACCGCGGGAAGCGCTCGTTTTTGCCTCGGTCCTCGGCATTGCTGCCGTCGCCATCCTGTGGGTGGGAGCCAACCCCCTCGCTGCGTGGCTGGGCGTGGCGGCGATTTTCTTCTACGTGGTTATCTACACCCTTATCCTGAAGCGGCGCACCGCGCAGAACATCGTCTGGGGCGGTGCGGCAGGCTGCATGCCTGTCCTGATCGCCTGGGCTGCGGTCACGGAGACTATTGGATGGCCGGCCGTCATTCTCTTCCTGGTCATCTTCCTATGGACACCGCCGCATTACTGGCCGCTGTCCATGAAGTACAGCGATGACTACAACGCCGCGAACGTTCCCATGCTTGGAGCCATTGCGGGCCCCGGCATTGTTTCCGTCCAGGTGGTTCTTTACGCCTGGGCAACGGTGATCTGCTCGCTCCTCCTTGTGCCGGCGGGCGGGGCAGGCTGGGTCTACACCGCTGCAGCAGTTCTCAGCGGCGGCTGGTTCATCCTCGAATCGCACAAGCTGCACACCGCTGCCCGAGCCGGCACGGTGACCGGCAAGGGCGCAATGAAGGTCTTCCACGGCTCCATTAGCTACCTGACCATTCTGTTCCTTGCCCTTGCCATCGACCCGTTTGTCGGTGCGGCCGTTTTTGCCGCGTAGGAAGCAGCACTCTCCACCTAGGATGGTGGAATGGTCTTCACCGGAGTGGTTGCGTACCCCCTGACACCTTTTGATGCAGACGGCGGGTTGAACTCAGCTGAACTCACACTCCTCGTCGACCGACTGGCCCGCTCCGGGGTAGACGGCGTGGCGGTGCTCGGATCGTCCGGCAGTTTCGCCTACCTCGAGGCAGAGGAACGGAAGCAGGTTCTGGCCACCGCCGTTGAGGCGGCTGCCGGGCGGGTGCCCGTTGCCGCCGGAATCAGCGCCGTGGCAACCCGCGAGGTGGTAGCGGGTGCGCGAGCCGCAGAGCAGCTCGGAGCCGACGGTGTGGTTCTCTCACCGGTGTCCTACCTGCCGCTCACCGACGACGAACTCGTCGGTCTGGTCGAAGAGGTGGCCTCAGCGACCACGCTGCCCATCTGCCTTTACAACAATCCGTCGACAACGCAATTCTCCATCGAGGTAGAGCTCGTAGGCCGACTTGCGCATGTGCCCACCCTCGTCGCCTTCAAGGACACTGCCGCGACGCCGGCCGAATTCGCCGGGCGCGCCACCAGGTTGCGTGGTGTGCTGGACCGGCCCATCAGCCACGGCGCCAGCGGGGATCCACTCATTGCTACCGGCGAAGTTAGCGCGGATGCCTGGCACACGGGCCTGGCGGCGCTCCTCCCTGCCAGCTACCTGGCTTTCCGGGCCGCGATCCTGGACGGCGATGCGGCGCGGGTTGCTGCTGAACGATCCCGGCTGGTACCGGTAGTCCAGGCGGTGCAGCGGCTGCGGAAGCTAAGCGGCCTGCATGCCCTGGGCAGGGCCTGCGGGGTGGACGCCGGCGATCCGCGGCGTCCGCTGCTTCCGATCGCCGGTAGCGAGCAGCGGGACCTGGCACGACTGGCCGAGGCGTTCGACGACGTCGAGGACGGCGTCCTGCGCTGACTGCTAGAGGTCAGCGGGCTGATCCACTCTCCGCCGGGTGAACCCGACGTATACGGCGTGTGCCATTGCTGCGGTGAGCAGGGAAGCGCCCAGCATGTGCAGCGCAACCAGGGCCACCGGGAGGTGGAGGAAGTGCTGCAGGTAGCCAATGGCTCCCTGGGCAAAGACGATGACGGCGAGGGTGACCAGCGCGACCCGCAGCCGGTTAGCTACCCTCAGCCGATATGCGGCGACAACAAGGACAAGCACGGTCAACACGAGCAGATAGACCGGTGCAGCGTGGATGCGCGTCATCAGATCCGGGTTGAGGTCGTTCCGCGCTGCGCCCGAATCACCGGCGTGCGGTCCGGACCCGGTGACGACGACGCCGAGCAGCACCGCCGCTGCCACGAGCACGGCGGCGGCAACCAGAAGCTGCCGAAGCAGGGGTATGGCGCGCGGTTCATTATCGGCGGCGGCTTCGGCGGCCGTGAGCCGGCTACGGTTGACCAGGACTGTCGCCACGGTGATCAGAATCATGGAGATAATGAAGTGCCAGCCGACAATCCAGGGGTTGAGCTGAGTCAGGACCGTGATCCCGCCGACGACTGCCTGCGCGGGTATTCCTGCGAGAAGCACGACGGCGGGCACGAACAGATCGCGGCGCGTCTTGCGCATATTCCAGAGTGAGACCAGCATGGCAACCGCTATCGCGGTGAGGACAAACGTGAGCAGGCGGTTGCCGAATTCGATGACTCCATGCATGCCCATCTCCGGCGTGCTGACCATTGAGTCGGCGGTGCAGCGGGGCCACTCGGGGCAGCCGAGTCCTGAGGCAGTCAGTCGCACAGCGCCGCCCGTGACGACGATGAGGATCTGGGAGATAAGGGACGCCAGCGCCAGTACGCGGACCGTCGGCGTGACGGTTTGGGGGAGGCGCTCGGTCATGCGGGTGGGGGAGAGCTGAGTCATGTTCTTAACTCCATTTGAACCAGCGGACGGCGGCCAGTCCCACGACGGCGGCCCAGCCGCACAGCAGTGCGAAGGACCACAGGTCGAACGTGCCGGATGTCAGTGCCTCGCGTAATCCATCCCCGAGGGCCGCTGACGGCAGCACCGCGACGAGAGGCTGGATCGCTTCCGGAAGACCACTGCGCGGGATGACGGTGCCGCCGACTGCGGCAAGCAGTACCCAGGCCAGGTTCGTTACGGCGAGAGTGGCTTCCGGCCGCAGGGAGCCGGCGATAAGCAATCCTAGCGCGGTGAATGCAGCGATTCCCGGAACAAGCATGGCGAGAGCGGGAAGAATCCCGCTGAACGGGGGCTGCCAGCCAAGCAGGACCGCCGTCGTGCAGATGACAACGACCTGAATGGCAAGCACTGCGCCGACTGCGAGAATCTTGCCGAGGATCAGTCCGCTGCGCCCGAGCGGTGTGGTGGAAAGGAACCGGAGTACACCGTATCGGCGGTCGAAACCTGTCGCGATTCCCTGGCCGGTGAACGCCGTGGAGAGCACACAGAGCGCAATCACGCCGGGGGTTCCGGCCTCCAGACGGGGCATGCCGAGGGCGTCGAAGAAAGGCGTGAAGGCGATAGCCATGAGGGCAAGCAGCGGCAGCACGATGGCCAGGACCAGCTGTTCCCCGTTGCGGAGCATGGCGACGGTCTCATACTTGCCGTGCTGCAGCACGCGCACGGGAAGCGAAGATGCGCTCATCGGATGCTCCGTCCCGAGATATCGAGGAACACGTCCTCGAGCGAGCGGGAAGTCAGGTAGATCGAGGCCGGGAGGATGCCCTCCTCGGCCCA
Organism: Arthrobacter sp. M71 S08; assembly: GCF_059089725.1. Classification (NCBI taxonomy): domain Bacteria; kingdom Bacillati; phylum Actinomycetota; class Actinomycetes; order Micrococcales; family Micrococcaceae; genus Arthrobacter; species Arthrobacter sp. M71 S08. The sequence goes on from NZ_JBNHEY010000010.1 coordinate 97,534, forward strand.
CCAGGCTCCGAGCACGGCAAGATCCTCGGGAGTGAGGGCACCGCTGACCCGGTACTGGCCTGGTGTGGATTCAGTGAGTTCAAGGTGGGGCAGACGTGCCGACGGCAGGGCAAGGCCTTCCCGCGTTTCGAATCTGAGTTCGCGCGTGGCGTCTGCGGCATGGGCCGTCAGCTCTGAAACTGTTCCGTGCCTTACCGTGCGCCCCTGGTCGATGATGTACACATAGTCGGCCAGCTTCTGGGCTTCGTCAAGGAGATGGGTGGTCAGGACGATCGCGAGCCCCTCGGCGCGGAGCTCATTGATCAGTTCGAACACAATGTTGCGGGACTGCGGGTCGAGTCCGGCGCTTGGCTCATCCAGGAAGAGCACTTCAGGGTTTCCCACGAGCGCGCACGCAAGTGCCAGGCGCTGCTTCTGGCCCCCTGAAAGCCGCCGCACCGGGGTTCGCGCGAACGAATCAATCCCCAGCCTGGCCGCGAGCTCATCGACCCCGCGGGGCGACGCATACATACCCGCAACGTGGCGCAGAAGGGACAGCGGCCGAACAGCGGGAGGCAGACCGCCTTCCTGCAGCATGATGCCGACGCGGCTGCGCAAGGCGGCACCGGCGCGCCAGGGATCCTCTCCGAGCAGCCGAACGCTGCCGCCGCTGGGTTTCTGAAGACCCTGTGCGCACTCGAGTGTTGTGGTCTTGCCTGCACCGTTTGCGCCCAGCAGCGCCGTGACGCGACCCTTGTGCGCGCGTAGGCTTACGCCGTCGAGCACGTGGACCATCTTGCCGTCGAGTGATGAGACCGGGCCAAAGTCCTTGACGAGCCCGCTCACTTCTACGGCGGGGGAGGAGGAAGGCACCGCATAATTCTACGCCACGTAGTAACCGGCTTCGCTCCCTATGCTGGGTAGCCTCGCCTTACTGGAAGCCGGTGGTGATCTGGAATAGATTAAGTCACGGTTATGTTGTCTTAATTGGACAAATCTACTCGGCCGGAATCCTCGGCCTGTTCCCCAGTGCAGTAAGGAGGCCCGCGATGTCACACTCAGTTGTTCCCGGCCGGGCCAAGGCGCACAACGCATTCGAGGGAACCGAAGACGTCGAGTCGCGGCGTGCTGTCGACGAGCGGACGAGGGACAAGGTGCTCTCCGCGGTTCTTGAGCACGGACCGGTGAGCGCGGCTGAACTGGGCGACCGGTTGGGCTACACCCCGGCAGCAGTCCGGCGTCACCTGGACGCACTGTCCCGTGACGGCCTGATCGAGGTCAAGGTGATTGGCAGTCGATCCCCGGGCGCCGGCAGGCCGGCCCGACGCTATGTTCTCAGCCAGCGCGGTCAGACACGCCTGGGCAATGACTATCTGCACATCGCGCAAGCTGCCCTGGGACAGCTGCGCGAGATGGCGGGGCCCGACGCCGTCCGCCAGTTCGCGGCGGGCCGGTTCGCCGACATGGAGGAGCGGTACCGCCCCATCATCGAGTCGGCAGGCGACAGCATTGAGGACAAGGCTGTAGCCCTTGCCGAGGCACTGAGCCTCGACGGCTTCGTGGGCTCCACCCGGGAAATAGGCCGCAATGCGCCCAATGCCGCCATGCTGAGCATCCAGCTGTGTCAGGGCCACTGTCCCATCCAGGAACTCGCCACGCGGTTCCCGGACTTCTGCGACCAGGAAACCGAGGTGTTCGCCCGGCTCCTCGGCGTGGACGTCCGCCGGCTCTCGACCCTCGCAAGCGGCGGCCATGTCTGCACAACCCACATACCGATTGGCCGAACTGCACGCGCCGGCGGACCAGGCAGCCAATCACCCCACAGCGCCGCCCCGGCGTCGCACCCATACACGACAAACGTCTCCAACCATCAGCAAGGAAGGCCGTGATGACGGATCAGACAGAGAAGGCATTGGTTCCCGACGCCGTGCCGGCAGGAGTGATCAGCGACATCCTCGAGAGGAACCCGGAGCTCCACGGCATCGGCAACTACGAGTACGGCTGGGCCGACAAGAACGACGTCGGTGCCAACGCGAAGCGCGGTCTCGATGAGGAAGTCGTTCGCGACATCTCAGCCAAGAAGAGCGAGCCCGAGTGGATGCTCGACATGCGGCTCAAGGGCCTGAAGTACTTCGACCGAAAGCCCATGCCGGCGTGGGGTGCGGATCTGTCGGGCATCGACTTCGACAACATCAAGTACTTCGTCCGCTCCACCGAGAAGCAGGCAGGCAGCTGGGAAGAGCTGCCCGAGGACATCAAGAACACCTACGAGAAGCTCGGTATCCCCGAGGCTGAGCGTAACCGCCTGGTTTCGGGCGTCGCGGCGCAGTACGAGTCCGAGGTTGTCTACCACCAGATCAATGAGGAACTCGAGCGCCAGGGCGTCATCTTCATGGATACCGACACTGCACTGCGAGAGCACCCTGAGTTCTTTGAAGAGTACTTCGGCTCCGTCATTCCTGTGGGCGACAACAAGTTCGGCTCCCTGAATACCGCCGTATGGTCCGGTGGTTCCTTTGTCTACGTCCCGCCAGGTGTTCACGTAGAGATCCCGCTGCAGGCCTACTTCCGGATCAACACCGAGAACATGGGCCAGTTCGAGCGAACCCTGATCATCGCGGACGAGGGCTCCTACGTTCACTACATCGAAGGCTGCACCGCGCCGATCTACACGTCCGATTCGCTGCACTCCGCTGTTGTCGAAATTATCGTGAAGAAGAACGCACGCGTTCGCTACACGACCATCCAGAACTGGTCCAACAACGTCTACAACCTGGTCACCAAGCGCGCCATTGCGCACGAGGGCGCAACCATGGAGTGGGTGGACGGAAATATCGGTTCGAAGGTCACCATGAAGTACCCGGCCGTCTACCTGGTCGGCGAGCACGCGAAGGGTGAGACCCTTTCGATTGCGTTCGCAGGCGAGGGCCAGCACCAGGACACCGGTTCGAAGATGGTTCACATCGCCCCGAACACCAAGTCCTCGATCATTTCCAAGTCGGTTGCCCGCGGTGGCGGACGCGCCGCCTACCGTGGCCTCGTGCAGGTCCGCGAGGGCGCGAAGCACTCGGCGAACACCGTTCGCTGTGACGCCCTGCTGGTCGACACGATCTCCCGGTCGGACACCTACCCGTACGTGGACATCCGTGAGGATGACGTCACGATGGGTCATGAGGCCACTGTGTCCCGCGTGAGCGAAGAGCAACTGTTCTACCTCATGTCCCGCGGTATGCCCGAAGACGAGGCCATGGCGATGATCGTTCGTGGCTTCATCGAGCCCATCGCCCGGGAACTCCCGATGGAGTACGCCCTCGAACTGAACCGCTTGATCGAACTCCAGATGGAAGGAGCCGTAGGCTAATGGCCGAAACCTCACAGTTGAGCCCTGAACTTTCAGAAATCGCGACCGACGAGAAGGCCAGGATCGGAGCCCCGTCGACCGAGGCGAAGGTGGCCATTGACGGCTTCACCGAGGAGGGCGAAAACCTTTCTCCGCTGAACACAGGCACCGAACAGCACGGCGCACGCCGGCACAGCCACGGCGACGAGCCTGTAGTGCCCGAGGCTTCGCGCGGCGAGCGTCTCAAGTCCTACCGTCTGGCAGACTTTGCGCCGCTGACCGGCCGCGAGGAGGACTGGCGGTTCACCCCGCTGAAGCGTCTTCGCGGATTGGACAGCGATCCGCTGACCGGCCAGGGCCCCGCCGTCACCGTGACGGGTGCCTCCAACGTTCAGGTTGAGACCGTCGGGCGTGATGACGCGCGCTTCGGGTGTGCCGCTGTCCCTGAGGACAGGGTCTCCGCTTCCGCCTGGGAAACTGTCACCGCCGCAACCGTGATCACCATTCCCGAGGAGACAGTCGCTGACTGCGAGGTCACCGTCAGTGTTCGGGGCAGTGACAACGCCGCGTCGGCGCAGCACATCATCATCGACGCGCGCAAGTTCTCGCGCGCAGTGGTGGTCCTCGACCACCAGGGCAGCGCTGTTCTCGCCCAGAACGTCGAAATCCTCGTCGGCGACGGCGCTGAACTCACCGTGGTGAGCGTTCAGGAATGGGACGACGACGCCGTTCACGTCTCCTCCCAGCAGGCAAAGGTGGGCCGCGACGCGCGCTTCAAGCACGTGGTGGTCAGTCTTGGCGGCGATCTGGTGCGCCTGACTCCGTCGTCGTTCTTCACCGCCCCCGGCTCCGAGGTCGAGATGTACGGACTGTACTTCGCCGACGCCGGGCAGCACCTCGAGCAGCGACTGCTGGTCGACCATGCCGTTCCGAACTGCAAGTCCCGCGTCACCTACAAGGGTGCACTCCAGGGCAAGGACGCGCATACCGTCTGGGTAGGCGACGTCCTCATTCGAAAGGAAGCCGAGGGAACGGACACCTACGAGGTCAACCGCAACCTTGTGCTCACCGACGGAGCGCGCTCGGACTCGGTGCCGAACCTTGAGATCGAGACCGGTCTGATCGAGGGTGCCGGCCACGCCAGCGCAACCGGCAGGTTCGACGACGAGCACCTGTTCTACCTGATGGCCCGCGGCATCGACGAGAAGACCGCCCGCCGGCTCGTGGTGCGTGGATTCCTCAACGAGGTGATCCAACAGATCAAGGTTCCAGTACTCGAAGAGCGTCTCACTGAAGCTGTGGAACGCGAGTTGGCTGCAGGGAACATCTGATGAGCGAATCACCGACAAACGGGGCGCCGAAGGGCGAGCTGGTCTGCAACGTGAATGATATTCAGGTCAAGCAGGCACTGCGGATCCTGATCGACGATTATCCGGTAGCGATTGTGAAGGACTCCGACGGCGGTATCCACGCCATTGGTGACACCTGCTCGCACGCCGATATCTCCCTGTCAGAGGGCGACGTTGAGGGCTGCAGGATCGAATGCTGGGGACACGGTTCCCAGTTCGATCTGCGCAGCGGCATGCCGCTTCAGCTCCCCGCCTATGAACCGGTGCCGGTGTTCGCGCTGGAGATCCTCGGAGACGAGGTCTACGTGGACATCACCACTGTGACCAACTCCGCGCCGGTTCCCAATCGCGCCTGAACCAAAACGCAGCCAAAACTTTCGAATATTTTTGAGCAACCCTGCGCATGCAGGATGCAAAGGAGAATCCACAGATGTCTACCCTTGAAATCAAGGATCTGCACGTCAGCATCGAGACGGAACAGGGCACCAAGCCCATCCTCAAAGGCGTCAGCCTGACCATCAGCACCGGCGAGATCCACGCCATCATGGGCCCGAACGGTTCCGGTAAGTCCACCCTCGCGTCGACGATCGCCGGTCACCCGCGGTACACCGTGGACAGCGGTTCAATCACGCTCGACGGCGAGGACGTCCTGCAGATGAGCGTTGACGAGCGTGCCCGCGCAGGTCTCTTCCTCGCCATGCAGTATCCCGTCGAGGTCCCAGGCGTCACCATGACGAACTTCCTGCGGACGGCCAAGACGGCACTCGACGGTCAAGCCCCCAGCCTTCGCCACTGGACCAAGGACGTCAAGGAAGCGATGACGCAGCTGCGCATCGATGCAGACTTCGCACAGCGCAATGTCAACGAGGGCTTCTCCGGCGGCGAAAAGAAGCGCGTGGAGATCCTCCAGCTCGAGCTGTTCAAGCCGAAGTTCGCCATTCTCGACGAGACCGATTCCGGCCTTGACGTCGATGCACTGAAGGTCGTCTCCGAGGGCGTGAACCGTGAGCACAGCAAGGGCAACATGGGCACGCTGCTCATCACCCACTACACCCGCATCCTGCGGTACATCAAGCCGGACTTCGTGCACGTCTTTGTTGACGGACGGATCGCCGAAGAGGGTGGCCCCGAGCTCGCTGACCGCCTTGAGGAAGAGGGCTACGACCGCTTCCTCGTGCCCGGCGCTGCTACTGCCGGCGCCTGACCCACTCTCAGAGAGAAAGGCTCCTCCACATGAGCGATGTGAATGCAGCACAGACATCCCTTGAGGACGTCGAAGAGGCATTGAAGGACGTCATCGACCCGGAGCTCGGCGTGAATATCGTCGATCTGGGCCTCCTGTACGGCCTCAAGTACGCCGAGGACGGCGCGCTGCTGATCGATATGACCCTCACCACAGCCGCCTGCCCGCTCACCGACGTGATCGAGGAGCAGGTCGGGGAGGCGCTTGACGGCACAGTCGACGACTGGAGGCTGAACTGGGTGTGGATGCCGCCGTGGGGACCGGAGCGCATCACCGAGGACGGTCGGGATCAGATGCGGGCCCTAGGGTTCAACATCTAGCCGACCTTTTCCAGCGGTTCCTTACCGGAGGGACGGCGGCGCATTGCGTTGCCGTCCCTCCAGTGCGTTAAGGCTCAGGCACCGCTTTCAAGGTATACCCGGCGGAAAAGTTCAGCGAGCCTGTCCGAAAACAGGACAAACCTGACTTCCCGGACACCGCCGCCGTAAGCTGCCACGGCCTTGAACGCGATCCGGGCCACTGCTTCCGGATCCCAGCCATAGATGCCGGCGCTGATCGCAGGAAAAGCAACGCTTCGCGCTTCCAGCTCGTCTGCAACCTCAAGGCTACGGCGGAAACACGATTCGAGCAGCGATGGGTCCGTCTGGCCCGCGTGCCGGTTCGGCCCGACGGTGTGAATGACCCAGCGGGCCGGCAGCCGGAACCCGGGGGTGGCGACAGCCTGACCCACCGGCAGACCGCTCGGCAACAAATCACGCCGAACTGCGCGGCATGCCTCGGTGAGTTCCGGCCCCGCCGCGGCGTGGATGGCACCGTCGACTCCTCCGCCGCCGAGCAGCGAGGAATTGGCGGCATTGACGACGGCGTCCACCTTCTGGGTGGTGATGTCGCCCTCGACGATCTGTACGTTCACCGGCATCGCGGTCACGCACCGTTCCGCAGGATGCCGCAATGAAGCGATTTCAAAGTCCTGAACATGGGCACCAATGTACTAACGTTGCCGTACCGCCAGAAGAGGGAGCCTCCCTACTCATGCCCTTCATCAACCGTCTGCTGCACTGGGCCCGTACCGAGCCTGAGCGCGCCGCCGTCGTGGCCGGTGACCGGCGGCTGACCTACGGCGAACTGGCCGACTGCGCGCGCTCCTTGCAGGTGCCCGCAGGTGGCATGACCGCCATCCAGTTCGAGGATCCGCTGGACTTCACGGTCACGTTCACCGCCGTGGTCGGACGGGGCGGGTGCGCCGCTGTCCTCGACCCCGCCTGGCCGGAGGCTCTACGGCTCCGCGTGCTCGGCGCACTCCGTCCGGATGCCCTACTCACCTCACGACCTTCAATCGATCCGTCGGGCGCCCCGCCACTCGCCGACCCGCCCGCCGATGCGCGCTTCTACTGCGGCTTCACATCGGGCACATCGGGCGTGCCGAAGGGGTTCGTGCGCACCTCCGGTTCCTGGTCACGCTCACTGCAGCGCAGCGTCGAACGGTTCGGTATCGCCCCCGGCCTGCGCGTCTTCGCGCCGGGTCCCTTGGCAGCAAGCCTGAGCCTCTACGCCCTCGCCGAATGCCTCTACGCCGGTGCGACCTTTCACGCTCTGCCACCGGGAAACGCAGCGGCGAAGGGACCCCGCATGGCGGAAGTTCTCCGCTCCGGGCGCATCGAACACCTCGTCGGTGTTCCCTCTGCCTTACGGCTTGCCCTGGAACGGATGGAGACTGAACTGCCGGACCTGCGCACCGTCGTTTCCGGCGGTTCCAAGCTGTCGGCAGCGGAGACCAGGATCATCTGGCGTATGGCGCCGGCTGCGCGCGTCTTCGAGTATTACGGGGCATCGGAGTTGAGTCTGGTCACCGTGCGGCGGGTTGACGAAGGTCCCGGTGACGACGTCGGGCATCCGTTTCCGGGGGTGCAGATCCGGATCGATACGAATCGAGACGAGGGTCGGCACGGCAAGGCAGGGACCGTCCTGGTGCGGACGGACACAGCCATCGAGGGCTATCTCTTCGGCGACGACGGGCGCGCCTTCCAGCGACGCGGTGACTGGGTCACGGTCCAGGACAGGGGCTGGATTGACGACGACGGCGCGCTACACCTGACCGGCCGGCACGGCGACATGGTGGTGGTCGCGGGAAACAACGTGTATCCCGCCGAGGTCGAAGCCGCGCTGGCGCAGGCGGGCTTTCCGACCGCCGTCGTACTGGGGGTTCCGGACCCGCGCCGGGGCTCTTCCCTTGCCGCTGTTATCGAAGCCCGGCCCGGCGCCGCTATCGATGCGCATCGGCTCCGTGCGCGTTTGCGGGAGCTGCTGCCAGCGGCGCAGGTGCCGGTCTCGGTATACCGTATCGGACACCTGCCGTTGACATCGGCGGGCAAACCGGACCGGGCGTGGCTGGAAGCCGTGGTCCTCTCAAGGGAGGGTGTCCTTGAGCCAATATTCTGATGACCGGCCTGCCGGTAGCCGGGCCGCAGTCGTCTTGTGCCGCCGCACGCCGTTCGGTCGCCTTCGTGGCGTATTCTCGACCACAGAGGCCCATGACCTGCTCGCTGCCGTCCTGCCCGCCGTACAGCGGGACGCCGGCTTGGCGGCAGCCGACATCGATGACGTCATTATCGGCAACGCCACCGGTGGCGGAGGTAATGTCGCGAGGTTGGCCGCGCTTACGGCAGGCCTCCCGGTTGAGGTCCCGGGGCTCACCATCGACCGGCAGTGTGCGTCGGGACTCGATGCCATCGTGCTCGCCTGCCGGTTGGCCGAATCGGGAGCAGGTTCATGGTTTATTGCCGGGGGAGCGGAGAGCTGCAGCACCGCACCGCTGCGCGCGCATCGGTTGACGTCGCTGCCGGGCGCACCGGACTTCTACTCCCGCGCCCGGTTTGCGCCGGACGCCCACGGCGATCCCGACGCCGGCCAGGCGGCCGAGAACGTCGCCTCCCATTTCGGCATCGACCGCAGGCAGCAGGACGAGTACGCCTTGCTCAGCTACGCCCGCACGGAGGCCGCGCTTGGGGAGATGGCAGCGGAAATCGTTCCGGTAGCAGGGTGTGACACGGACGAGACACCGCGCCGCGGGATGTCAGCGAGGCTCCTGACCCGCTTTCCGCCCGCCTTCGCGCCGGCCGGGAGCGTCACCGCCGGTAATTCATGCGCCGACGCGGATGGCGCGGTGGTCGCCGTCGTCACGAGCGTGGAGCGCGCGCGGGCGGCAGGTTTCGGCACGGTGCTCGAATTCCATGGCTCGGCAGCCGCAGGTGGCCCACCTTCACAGTTTGGGACAGCAGGTGCCTACGCAGCGCGGAAGCTCCTTGACCGGCTGCATCTGACGCCGGACGCTGTCTCCACCTGGGAGTACAACGAGGCGTTTGCCGCACAGGTGCTCGCCTCTGCGCAGCTGATCGGTGTTGCCCCCGGGAAGCTCAACCTGCACGGCGGCGCCCTCGCCTACGGTCATCCGTACGGAGCCTCGGGGGCGATGCTCGTCGCCAACCTGCTCCGGCAAGCCTCAGCGACAAGTCGTCAGAAATATGACGACGCCGCCGGCTGGTCGATGGCGGCGGTCAGCGCCGCCGGCGGCGTGGGAACGGCGGCCGCCTTCCGCGCAGTAGAGCTGCAATAGACGCTCGCGCCCGGCCTACGGGCGGTCGGTGACCTCGTCGTCGTCCCCGGTGTCTGCCAGCCCGCGCGCAGCCAGAGCCTCGCCCGTCTGCTGGGCATACGCCACGGCACCGATGAAGACGGGAAGGATGAGCGCCCGCGGATTGCGCTCGAGCCCGCGCGCCCGGGCGGCGTCGCGGGAGTCTTCCGCCGCCCCTACCAGATAGGGGATGCTGCGCAGCATCAGGGCAACGGTGAGCCCGAAGCGCTCGGGGTCCGCACCCAGCGGTCGCAGCGGACGGGCCAGTGAGACCAGACCGTCGAGGAGGCGCTGGCTCTCGGTCGTCAACGTCACCAGCAGGGCAGCCAGGACGCAGACGACGATGTTGCCCACCACAAGAAACGCCGTCAGGAGGCCCGCATTGAACCACTGGAATGCTCCGAGGATCAGGATGAGGGGCCACATCCGGGTGAGGGGCTGCACCAGTTCCCGGAAGGTAAGACGGGCACCGGCCAGATATGCCAGGGCGACCACGGCAAGGCCGCCGAGAGTCGCCCACGCCGAGTTGAGAGCCAAAACCGCCATCGACAGAATGGCTACCGGCACGAACTTCGCCCACAGGGGTGCGGCGTGCAGCAGCGACTTACGCTCCACATAGGCGCCCAGCAGGCTGGCGTGTCCTCTCACCGCGGTCCTTCAGCGGTCACTCCATGCAGGCTGAGCTCACGGTAAGCGGCGACGGCGTCGACAGGCGGGCCGTCGAAAACCACCTGTCCTGAGTCCACAACCAGGGTGCGCTCTGCTTCCAGCGCGAAGTTGAGGGAGTGGGTGGTGAAGATGACCTGCTGGTCAAGGCAGCGGAACAGTCGGCGAACGCGCTCTTCATTCCGAAGGTCAAGGAGGGTGGTCGGTTCATCAGCAACCAGTACCTTCGGGTCACACGCCAGCACCACGGCGAGGGCAAGGAGCTGGCGCTCACCACCCGAGAGGTCATACACGCTCTGATCCGCCAGGTGGAGGAGACCGAACCGGTCAAGAACCTTCTCAGCCGCAGCCCGGCGCTCCTCGCGATGACGGTACCGGCGGCGCAGGGACAGCTCCACGTCTTCACGCCCGGTCGGCATGACCAGCTGCGACAACGGGTCCGTGAACATGAACCCGACGCTGCGTCGAACGGCCGAGCCCTTGCGCGCGGTGTCCTGTCCATCCACCTGCACGCTGCCCGACGTCGGCAACACCAGGGAATTGATCAGTTTCAGCAGGGTCGACTTGCCCGAACCGTTTGCCCCGATGATGCTGATGCGGTCCTCAACCAGCGACAGGTGCAGCGGCGCCAGAATCTGTCGCGTTGCAGGATGCTCGGCCTGTACCGCTGCGCCGTCGAACTGAATCATGACGATCAGACCCGGCTTGCCGGACGGGACTGGAGGCGGGGAAACGCCTTGACGACGCTGAGGCCGATTGCGGCTGCGGCAAGATTCTTCAGGATGTCACCGGGAAGAAAGACGATGTCGGCGGCGATGGCGGCGGCGAGGTCCAGTTTCGCGTTGATCATCATGCCGACGATCCCGAAGGGGTGGGTGATGGTGAGGCTCGTGACAGTGCACGCAGCAAACAGAGCAAGGAAACGGTAGCGGGTCACCCGGCGAAACACGATCCGTGCCAGGAATCCGACCACAAATGCCGCGATCGGGAAGGCGATGATGTAACCGGCTGAGGGGCCGAAGAGCACCCCGATCCCGCCGCGGAACTGGCTGAAGATCGGCAGGCCCGCAAGCGCGACAGCGACATACAGGCTGAGCGCTGCACCCGCCCGCCAGGGTCCCAGCACGATACCGGTCACCATGATCGCCAGGGTCTGGAGCGTAATGGGCACGCCCACCTGACCCACCGGGATAGCGGGTAGGATGGCACTGGCGGCCACAACGGCTGCGAAGACCGCGATCAGCGAGAGATCGGTTGCATTCCAGGAACGACAAGTCCGCCCCGAAGTATCGGCGGATGTGGAATGCGGGGCCGGATTCGTCTGTTGCATCGTGAAGCTTTCTGTGAGATCTACACAACGGTGAGCTGTTACTTACCGAGATTAGTGCGGAGAGAAGCAAACACTTTTGTAGGATTCCTACAAATATCTAGGCCCGGCCCACGATGCCGGAACAGGAAAGGCCCAGCCACCGTGATTACCGTGTCGAATCTTGAATTGCGCGCGGGCGCAAGGCTGCTCATGGACCAGGTCTCCTTCCGGGTGGACCGCGGGGACAAGATCGGACTCGTCGGCCGTAACGGCGCCGGCAAGACAACCCTGACCAGGGTGCTGGCGGGCGAGGGCCTGCCCGCGGCGGGGGCGGTGACCCGGACGGGGGAAATCGGCTACCTGCCCCAGGACCCGCGCACGCCGAATATGGACCAGTTGGCCCGCGACCGGATCCTCTCAGCCCGGAATTTGGATGTCGTTGTGGGAAAGCTTCGCGATACGCAGGATCAGATGGCCAGCGATGATCCCGCGGTTCGGGACAAGGCCATGGGCCGTTATGACCGCCTCGAGGCGGAGTTCCTCGCTCACGGCGGCTATGCTGCCGAAGCGGAGGCGGCCGCCATCTCCTCGAACCTCGCCCTACCGGAACGGATCCTCAACCAGCCGCTCAAGACCCTTTCGGGCGGTCAGCGCCGACGGGTTGAACTCGCGCGCATCCTCTACTCCGGCGCGGAAACCATGCTCCTGGACGAACCGACCAACCACCTCGACGCGGACTCCATCACCTGGCTCCGGGACTTCCTGAAGAACCACCAGGGCGGGCTGATCGTGATCAGCCACGACGTCGACCTGCTTGAGGCGACCGTCAACAAGGTCTTCCACCTTGACGCCAACCGGTCCACCATCGACCTCTACAACATGGGCTGGAAGCGCTACGTCCAGCAGCGTGAGACTGATGAGCGGGCGCGGAAGCGGGAGCGGGCCAACACCGAGAAGAAGGCGCAGGTGCTGATAGATCAGGCCAACAAGATGCGCGCCAAGGCCACCAAGGCAGTCGCGGCCCAGAACATGGCGAAGCGGGCCGAGCGGATGCTCTCGGGGCTCGACGACGTACGCGCCCAGGACAGGGTCGCAGCATTGCGCTTCCCGGAGCCGGCGCCGTGCGGCCGCACGCCGATGACCGCCGAAGGCCTGAGCAAGTCCTACGGATCGCTCGAGATTTTCACCGACGTCGACCTGGCCATTGACCGCGGATCCAAAGTTGTGATCCTCGGCCTGAACGGTGCGGGTAAAACCACACTGTTGCGCATGCTTGCGGGCGTCGACCAGCCCGATACCGGGAAGATTGTTCCGGGTCACGGGCTGAAAGTCGGCTACTACGCCCAGGAACATGAAACCCTCGACACCGAGCGCACCGTGCTTCAGAACATGCGTTCCTCGGCCCCGGACATGCGTGACGCGGAGGTACGAGGGATCCTCGGATCCTTCCTCTTCTCGGGAGATGACGTCGACAAGCCGGCGGGAGTCCTTTCCGGCGGTGAGAAAACACGTTTGGCCCTCGCCACCATCGTGGCGTCCTCCGCAAACGTGCTGCTGCTGGACGAGCCCACCAATAACCTGGACCCCGCGAGCCGTGCGGAAATCCTGGGAGCGCTGCGAAACTACTCCGGCGCCGTCGTGCTCGTCAGCCACGATGAGGGCGCCGTGGATGCGCTCAACCCGGAACGGGTTGTGCTGCTGCCCGACGGCGTCGAGGACCTCTGGAACGACGACTACCTCGAACTGGTGACGCTCGCCTAAAGACCCCGGGCATCGAGGATGGCGTCCTCTTCCTCCTCGGATGAGGGCCGCCGTCGTGCACGTGCAGGAGCAGGCTGCGCATCTTCGTCCTCGTGGTCAATGCGGTACTGCTGCCGGGCCGCATAGCCGAGCCCGACGAACAGCAGCACGCCGAAGGCAAACCACTGCATCGAGTAGGAAAGGTGCGGGCCCAGGTCAATGGCGGGTTTCGCGGGCGCGATCGGCATTGTGGCCGGAGCCGGCGTTTCGCTCGCCAGCAGTCCGTACGCTGCCGTGGCAATCGGGTACTCCAGCTGCTCCTGGTAACCGGCCAGGTTGATAGACGCGAGTTGTCCCGCCGGCGCTGATCGGTTCAGAGCCGGCTCAGCCGGCCGGATACGCGCGATGACGGTCACCCCGCCGACCGGTGCCTGCGGCACAGTATCGGGTCGGCCGGCCTGGTTGTTACCAATCGGCAGCCAGCCGCGGTTTATGACGACGGCGGTCCCGTCCTGCAGCTTGAGCGGAACCAGCACCTCGTACCCCGGCCGTCCGTTCAGCGGCCGGTTGCGGACGATGCGCTCATTGGCATGGTCGTACTCTCCGACCAGCGTGACGGGAGTCCATTCGCGCGTCTCCTCAAACGAGGCAAAGAGTTCGGGGGAGTATGCGACAGGCGCCTGGTCGTAGTTGGCCGCCACCGTACCCACGGTGGCGGCTGCATGATTCCGCCGGTCAAGCTGCCATAGGCCCAGCGCGGTGCAGGCTGCAGCGAGCACCAGAACGAGCGCCAACCAGCCGAACCAGCGGGGTGTCGCCAGGTATTTCAGTATGTTCACGACGGCGCCGTACTGCCTTCCAGGGGCACCGTCTGCTTCCAGAGGCCCCGGGTCGTGAGGTATTCCTGAAGCCACTCGCGGTGTTCAGCGCAGGCCAGCCAGACTTTTCTGCGTTCCGGCGTGTGAATGCGGGGGTTATTCCAGAGGAGCTGCCAGGACGCGCTTTGTCCGCAGGCCTTCCGCGAGCAGATGGGATCTCCGTGCGCAGTGGAAGCTGCGGCAGCTGAAGGGGCTGCGCCCGGCAACTGATCGAAAATGCTCACGTGGTCGCTTCCTTCTCCTGTGCTTGCTGGTCAGCATCTGGTTCTTCCGGGATGATCTCGCCCTCCAGCGTGACAAACCCCTCATTCTCGGCGGCGGGTTGCGGTGCCTCCAGCTCCGGCGCCGGTGCACGGTCCAGCAATGAGTCACTGTGGGCCAGGTTGCTGGTGTCGCTTCCGCCGTTGGCGATGATCACCGCGAAATAGGGCAGGAACACCGCACCCGCGATCATCACCCACTGCAGCCAGCCCTCCACCACGAAGACGAGGATCAGGCAGATCATTCGGATCCCCATGGAGACCGAATACTTAATCATGCGCTGGCGCATCTCATCACTGTGCGCCTCTCGGGCATCACTGATGTTATGGATTTCCGGGCGGCGCTTGGACTGATGGCTCAGCTTGATCATGACACTCCAAAGGGACTCTTATATTGTCTCACTCCGTTAGCCGTTGTTAAAGTTCCCGTCTTCGCCGTTAGGATCGAACGGACGCAGGCACCGCCCATCCGAAAGGACCCTCCGTGCAGGAACAAGACACCGCTGTAACGCCCGAAGAGAAGACCGGACGCAGCGTCCTGGTGACGGGAGGTAACCGCGGCATCGGACTGGCGATCGCCCAGTCTTTCCTTGCTAATGGTGACCGTGTGGCAATCACGTACCGCAGCGGGGAAGTTCCCGAGGGCATGCTCGGCGTAAAGGCCGATGTCACGGACACCGAGGAGATCGACGACGCCTTCCGCGAGGTCGAGGACGCACACGGGACGGTTGAGGTGCTCGTAGCCAACGCGGGTATCACGCGGGACACCTTGCTGCTGCGCATGAGCGAGACGGACTTCACGGACGTCATCGACACCAACCTCACCGGCGCATTCCGCGTGATCAAGCGGGCCTGCAGGGGTATGATCCGCCACCGCACCGGCCGGATTGTGCTCATCTCGTCTGTTTCCGGGCTTTATGGCGCACCGGGGCAGATCAACTACTCCGCTTCCAAGGCCGGGCTTGTAGGCATCGCACGCTCTCTGACCCGCGAGCTCGGGTCGCGCGGGATCACCTGCAACGTGGTTGCTCCCGGCTTCATCAACACGGACATGACGGCCGCCCTTCCGCCCGAAACCCAGGAGAACTACCGTTCCTCCATTCCGGCAGGCCGTTTCGCAGAGGCAGACGAGGTTGCGAACGTTGTCCGATGGATTGCCAGCGATGAAGCGGCTTACATCTCCGGTGCCGTCATTCCCGTGGACGGCGGACTCGGAATGGGCCACTGATTTTCCACTGACGGGCTAGGCAGCTCACCGTCCACAGAAGCTACAGGCAGAAACGAATCAAGGAGGCTCCCACACATGGGCGCACTGGACAGTACAACGGCAATCGTCACGGGATCCTCCCGCGGAATCGGCGCCGAGGTGGCGAGGCTGCTCGCTGAGCAGGGTGCCGCCGTCGTCGTCAATTACCGGCAGAAGGCGCCCCGCGCCAACAAGGTGGTAGCCGGGATCGAGTCCGCCGGCGGCCGGGCTGTTGCCGTTGGGGCGGACCTCACAGCGCCGGATGGCGCACAGGCACTGGTTGATGCAGCCGTGCAGAATTTCGGCGGGCTCAACCTGCTGGTGCTCAACGCTTCCGGCGGAATGGAAACCGGCCTCGGTGAGGACTACGCGCTCAAGCTCAACCGGGACGCACAGGTAGGCATGCTCACCGCTGCGCTTGAGGTGATGCCCCCGGGTTCCCGCGTTGTTTTCGTCACGAGCCATCAGGCGCACTTCATCAACTCGGTTGCCACCATGGACGCCTACGAACCTGTTGCGCGCAGCAAGCGCGCCGGTGAGGATGCCCTCCGCGACATGATTCCTGCGCTGACCGAACGCGGCATCAGTTTCGTCGTGGTCTCCGGCGACATGATCGAGGGGACCGTTACAGCCACGCTGCTCGACCGCGCCGCTCCCGGCGCCATCGAGGCTCGTAGACAGGAAGCAGGGCGTCTGTACACCGTGGAGGAATTCGCGGCGGAAATCGTCGCCATGGCAACCGCGGACGTCCCCACCGGTCACACCGAGTACGTGGGGGGCGCGGAGCACTTCGCGCGCTAGCCCTCCACTTCCCGCCTGAGGTGTCTACAGCCGCACGAAGTGGCGGACCACATCCAGGTACGGGAAGTCCACCGCAACATCCGCAGCGGCCCGGACGGCGGGCTTGGCGTTGAACGCTACGCCAAGCCCCGCCGCGGCCAGCATGTCGAGGTCGTTGGCCCCGTCGCCCACCGCGATCGTGCGCTCGAGGGGTATGCCGGCCGCTTCGGCCCATGTCTGCAGGCAGCGCTCCTTCTCCGCCCGGTCAACGACCGGGCCGATGACCGAACCCGTGAGCGTTCCGGCATCCACACCGAGCTCATTGGCCTTTGCATGCGTCAGCTTCAGCCGGGCAGCCAGCGGTTCAAGAATCTGGCTGAATCCGCCGGAAACGACCGCCACGAGATGACCCGCACTCAGGAACGCCTCGACAAGGTGCTCCGCGCCCTCGCTCAGCTCAATCCGGGTCCCGACGTCATCGATGACGTTTTCCGCCAGTCCGGCAAGCACCGCGACCCTGGCGTGCAGGCTCTGCGCAAAATCGAGTTCACCGCGCATCGCGGACTCGGTGACTGCAGCAACTTCGGCCTCCCGGCCGGCGTGGGCTGCGAGGAGTTCGATGACCTCCTGCTTGATGAGCGTGGAGTCGACATCCATGATGAGCAGCTTGGTTCCCTCGCCGAGCAGCGCCGGGGGAACGATGGCGATGCCGATCTCATCCGACACCAGCGTGGCAACCGCCGTCCGCAGCGTGTTGATGCCGTCGTCGGAACTGACAGTGAGGCTCGCGACCTGGTATCTGCCGGCGTCGTCATTGCTTTCTCCGACGACGACGGCACCCGTAGCCTGCAGCGCGCGGCGCATCTTCGAGCGGTGGGACTCCTCCAGACGGGTGCCGAAGCTGACCACCCTGAACATCTCGGTCACGTGCGCCAACGGCCTTTCGTAGATCTGACTTTCACCTGTCATTATGGTGCCCGGCTCGGCGGC
Organism: Arthrobacter sp. M71 S08; assembly: GCF_059089725.1. Lineage (NCBI taxonomy): Bacteria > Bacillati > Actinomycetota > Actinomycetes > Micrococcales > Micrococcaceae > Arthrobacter > Arthrobacter sp. M71 S08. The sequence goes on from NZ_JBNHEY010000010.1 coordinate 114,945, forward strand.
CGTGAAACCGGCGACTCACCGGTTCAGGAGGGGCCGGCGTCTGTTCGCGGTCCATTTAACGTTCGTGGCCGCACTTGGCCTAGTGTCTACTGTCATGAGTGATGTTCTGGAACTCTCCGGGGTGAGCCTGGTCCGCGGAGGGAAAGCGCTCCTGGATGATGTTGACTGGCAGGTCCGGGAAGGCGAGCGCTGGGTGGTCATGGGACCAAACGGCGCGGGCAAGACGACGCTGCTGCAGATTGCCGGCGCGCGAATCCATCCCACCCGTGGGGTAGCGGGCATCCTCGATGAGGTGCTCGGAGCCGTCGACGTGTTTGAGCTGCGGCCGCGCATTGGCCTGGCCTCCGCCGCGCTGGCCTCGCAGATTCCGGAACACGAAACCGTTCTTAACGTCGTGGTGACGGCCTCCTATGGGGTAACCGGCCGTTGGCGTGAACAGTACGAGAAGGTGGACGAGCGCCGCGCCTTCCGGTTGCTCGACGCCTGGGGCGTATCCACGTTCATGAACCGGCCATTCGCCTCCCTGAGCGAGGGCGAACGCAAGCGCGTTCAGATCGCACGTGCGCTGATGGTTGATCCGGAACTCCTGCTCCTCGATGAACCCGCCGCCGGTCTGGATCTTGCCGGGCGTGAAGACCTGGTCGCCCGCCTCAGTGAACTGGCTGCTGATGAGGAGTCGCCGGCGATCGTCCTGGTGACACACCATCTTGAGGAAGTACCCCCCGGTTTCACCCATGCCATGTTGATGCGCGAAGGTGCAATAGTGGCAGCGGGACCCATCGGCGAGGTACTGGTGGCGGAGCACTTGAGCCACGCGTTCGACCTGCCACTTGAGGTCACCCGGCGGGACGGCCGATACAGCGCCGTCGCGCGGCCCTAGCGCGGGGAACACCCACGTGGACCTACTGCACGATGGGCTGATCCTGCTTGGAGGCCTGTGGGCCGGAACCATCAATACCATCGTGGGTTCGGGCACGCTCGTGACCTTCCCAATCCTGGTTGCCCTTGGCTACGCGCCGGTGACCGCCACCATCAGCAACGCCATGGGACTCGTGGCCGGAAACGTGTCCGGTGCGTGGGGCTACCGCGAGGAGCTGAAAGGGAACGGACGCACACTCGCGGCACTGCTGCCCGCCTCGCTGATCGGCGGGATCACCGGTGCAGCCCTTCTCCTCAATCTTCCGGACACTGTCTTCGAGATTGTCGCGCCGTTCCTGATCGTTGTGGCGCTCGGCTTCGTGGTTTTCCAGCCGAAGCTCCAGCGCTGGGTGCGGCGCCGCGCCGAGCTGAAGCCGCCCACCCGCTCCCACCCGCTGGCCCTGACCGTGCTCGTATTCCTGGCCGGAGTCTACGGCGGGTACTTCGTGGCGGCGCAGGGCATCCTTTTGGTGGGCATCCTGGGTGTCTTCCTGCACGGCACCATGCAGGCAGCCAACGCCATGAAGAACGTCCTTGTGCTGGGCGTGAACCTGATCGCCGCCGTCTCCTACATGATCTTCGCCTTCGACCGGATCGAGTGGTGGGTGGTCCTGCTCATCGCCATTGGATCCCTGATCGGCGGCGTCATCGGTTCGAAAGTCGGAAGGCGGCTCTCCCCGGTCGTGCTCCGGAGCGTCATCGTGGTGCTCGGGCTGGTGGCCCTTTACACGATGATCGCGCGGCTGGTGAGCTAGCGTGCCGCTGGAGCGACTCAAGGACGCGTCAGACCCACGGGTCAGTGACTACACCGGTCTCACGGACACCCAGCTTCGGCGGCGCCGGGAGCCGGCGGAGGGTCTCTACATCGCCGAGAGCACGAAGGTCCTCCGGCGTGCCATTGACGCCGGGCACACGCCGCGGTCCTTCTTCCTGACGGACAAGTGGCTGCCCGACCTCGAAGATCTCCTCGCCCGGTTCCCTGATGTACCCGCCTATGTCGGTTCTGAGCCGGTTCTGGAAGACATCACGGGCTTCCATCTCCACCGCGGAGCATTGGCAGCCATGAACCGCCCCGCGCCGCTTCAACTGGATGATGTACTACTGAATGCGCGTCGTGTAGCGGTTCTCGAGGACATGGTGGACCACACCAACCTCGGAGCGGTTTTCCGTTCAGCTGCGGCGCTCGGGGTGGACGCGGTCCTCGTGACGCCGCGCTGCGCTGACCCTCTCTACCGCAGGGCGATCCGGGTGAGCATGGGAACTGTCTTCCAGGTCCCCTGGGTGAGGCTGGATTCCTGGCCCGGGAATATCGAGACCCTGCGCAGGTTCGGTTTCCTGGTGGCGGCGCTTGCCCTTGACCCGCGGTCCATCGAACTGCAGGAGCTATCCCGGCGGAACCCCGACCGGCTGGCACTCATCCTTGGGACGGAGGGCGAGGGCCTGTCACGGCAGACCCTCGAAGAATCGGACCTTTGCGTCCGCATCCCCATGAACCCGGCAGTGGATTCGCTCAACGTGGCCGCGGCAGGCGCTGTCGCTTTCTGGGAATGCCGACGCAGCGACGGCTGATCTACCCGCCGCGCTTTCGCGGTTCCGGCACCCGTGCGGTAGAGTTGGTTGCTGGCCCAATGGCCGCCAACTTTCAAACCACCGGTGTCTGGCAAAATCCAGGCAACTACAGAAGGTACCACTATGAAGTCTGAAATCCACCCCAAGTACGCATCGGTCGTTTTCCGCGACCTCGCTTCTGAGAAGTCTTTCCTGACCCGCTCAACCGTCACCTCCGACAAGACGGTCGAATGGGAGGACGGCAACACCTACCCGCTGGTAGAGGTGGAAATTTCTTCGGAGTCGCACCCGTTCTACACCGGCAAGCAGCGCATTATGGACTCCGCCGGCCGCGTCGAGCGCTTCAACCAGCGCTTCAAGGGCTTCGGCAAGAAGTAGTTCGTCCTGTGGTTTACTACTGGGCCCGAACCGGAATATCCGGTTCGGGCCCAGTAGTTTAATCGGACGTAAGCGGGAGCGGGCAGCAGGAGGATCATGGAGCAGGCGGCAATGCGGGAGCACCACGGGGAATACAAAGTCCCGGGCGGCAAGCTGGTCGTGGTCGACGCCGACGTCGTCGAAGACAGGCTCAGCGGCGTATCGGTGAACGGAGATTTCTTCCTGGAGCCGGACGAGGCCCTCGATGACATCAACGCCGCCCTTGAGGGCCTGTCCGCGGGGACGCAGCATGGTGACCTTGCAGCAGCGATCAGGCAGAGGTTGCGCCCGGATGCGCAACTGTTCGGCTTCTCTCCTGAAGCAGTAGCCACCGCCGTACGGCGTGCCGTCGGAAAGGCCTCGGTGTGGACGGACCATCAGTGGGAAATCATTGGTCCCACCCCGCTCCCGACGGCAATGCATGTTGCCATGGATGAAGTGCTGACCCGCGAGGTGGGTGCAGGCCGGAGGAATCCGACCCTGCGCTTCTGGGAGTGGGAAAGCCCGTCGGTGGTGATCGGCAGTTTCCAGTCGGTGCGCAATGAGGTCGACGCCGACGCCGTGAGTCGCCACGGCGTGAGCGTGGTGCGCCGCATCAGCGGCGGGGGAGCCATGTTCATGGAGCACGGGAACGCCATCACCTACTCGCTCTACCTTCCGCAGTCGCTGGTGGACGGAATGAGCTTCGCTGACTCCTACCCGTTCCTCGACGATTGGGTAATGGAAGGGCTGAAAAGGATCGGCATCTCCGCGTGGTACCAGCCTCTGAATGACATCGCGACGGACCTCGGCAAGATCGGCGGGGCGGCACAGAAACGGCTGAGCAACGGCGGGATGCTCCACCACGTGACGATGTCGTATGACATAGACGCGGAGAAGATGCTTGAGGTACTGCGGATCGGGCGCGAAAAACTTTCGGACAAGGGAATCAAGAGCGCCAAGAAGCGGGTGGACCCACTCCGTCGGCAAACCGGTCTTGCCCGGGAAGAAATCATCCGTGTGCTCAGCGATACCTTCCGCGAACGTTACGGGGCAGTGGACGGGACACTGCATCCCGCAGAGCTCACAGCGGCGGAGTCGCTGGTGAAAGAGAAATTCGGGACCGACGAGTGGCTCTTTAGGGTTCCCTGAGCGTCAGCCGGCGGTGGCCGGTTGAACGGCTGTTCCTGCGGTTTCGGTGATAGCGGGGGACTGGATGGTGGACTGGGCAGCTGCCTGGGCGCGCAGTGCCCGCACCAGATGGTCGCGCTCCTCAAGCACGATCCGCCGCAGCGACTGCGGAGCATCAGTATGGTCGTTGAGCCAGGAGTCGGTCAGGACCAGGACCGGGTGGGCCTCCGGCACAACGCCTTCCTTGAGGTCCTGGTCGCCCGGATACAGTCCGCGCACAATCCGGGTCGACATCTCAATCGGCAGCTCGCGCCAGACGCGGTCAATCTCCCGGAAGTAGGCATCCACGTACGGTTCGTGCAGCGGTGCCGGCCCCTCCTTGAAGCCGGCGATGGTGGCGCTGAGGAGTTCATTGGACAGGCGATTCCCGAACACCGCCTCTTTCCAGGCCTTGGCCTTGACCGCAGCGTCAGGGAACGCGGTGCAGGCAGTTGTGAAGCCGGTGCGTCCCGACGCGGTGTGGTCGCGCTGCAGCGCAGCTTGAAGCTCATCAACCGTTGCCAGGTTCTGGGCGGAGAGAGCCTGCCAGAACTGCCATCCCAGTTCGTCGTCAATCACCAGGCCGTCAACTGACTCCGTCCCTTCCAACAGTGCGCGCAGCAGGGGCGCGTGGGTTGCGGTTTTCCGGGTGATGGCAGCGAGCGCTCTCGCCCACACCAGCTGATGGTCGGAACCTGGTTCGGCGGTCCTCAAACCGAGCAGCAGGAAGGCTGCGAACCTTTCGCGCAGAGCCGGTCGCACTGTCGCGGGAGCAAACCGTTCGATTGCCTGCCGCGCGTTTTGAAGCAGCTGCTGAAGAGTGGCGATGCCCTCTTCGCCGGGGGCGGTCCGCTCGACCGCCTCCACGTAGTCCGCAGCGCTCAGCAGTGCGTCCCGGGCCGATGACCAGAGCGCGCCCAGGCATACTGCCCGAGCAAGCGGTTCCTCAAGCCGATCGGCCGATGACAGGAGCGTCGCCAGGGAACGCTCATCGAACACGAGCTTCGCGTAGGTGAGGTCGTCGTCGTTGATGAGCAGCAGGTCGGGTTGCAGGAGCCCCGCGAGTGTGGCGATAGTGGTGCGGTCCCCGTCCAGCAGGACGCTGTGGGAGTCGGTACGGAGCAGGCGGCCGTTCGGGTCGAGGGAGTAGAGCCCGATGCGGACTCTGTGCGGGCGCGGGGCGGCTTCCAAAGTGACAGGGTCGCGCGCCTCCTGGAGGATCGCCACCGAGGTGTACGCGCCTTCGTCGTCGGTTTCCACCTCAGCCGCGAGCTGCGGCACCCCCGAGGTTTGCAGCCACCGCCGCGCCCAGTCGGACATATCCCGGCCGGAGGCGGCACTGAGTGCTGTCAGAAGGTCTTTGAGCGTGGTATTCGAGAAGGCGTGATCCCGGAAATAGGACTGTGCCGCAGAGGCAAATGCGTCGAACCCGGCGTAGGCGACAAGCTGCTTCAGTACCGACGCGCCCTTGGCATAGGTGATGCCGTCGAAGTTGAGCTTTGCCGCTTCCAGGTCGACGATGTCCGCGACGATGGGATGGGTGGACGGCAGCTGGTCCTGGAGATACGCCCATCCCTTCCTGCGCGTGGCGAAGGTGACCCAGGACGTGGCCGAACCGAGTGCCTCGGCTACGGCGAGCGCGCCCATGAAATCTGCGAAGGATTCCTTCAGCCACAGGTCGTCCCACCAGGTCATGGTCACGAGGTCGCCGAACCACATATGGGCCATCTCGTGCATGATCGTGTTGTCTCGCGCCTCGTACTGGGCGTGGGTGGCCCTCGACGTGAACACGTAGGACTCGGTGAACGTCACCAGGCCGGGGTTCTCCATGGCGCCGAGGTTGTACTCCGGGACAAACGCCTGATCGTACTTGCCGAATGGGTAGGGATAGCGGAACAGGTCGTGGAAGTAGGTCAGTCCGCGCCGGGTGGTGTCGAAGATGCGCGCCGCGTCGAGGTGGTCGCTCAGCGACCGACGGCAGAAGAGGGACAACGGAATGGTCAGCACCTGGCCGTCGCCGACGATTCCGGTCCATTCGTCCGTCACGGAGACGTACGGGCCGGCCAGCACGGTTGTGATGTAGGTGGAGATGCGCTCGGTCGGCTGGAAATGCCAGGTGGCCGAGCCGTCGTCGTGCTGGTCGCGGGTGCTTTCGGCTCCGTTCGATGCCACAGTCCATGACGCTGGAGCGCGAACATGGAAAGTGAAGGGCGCCTTGAGGTCGGGCTGTTCGAAGCATGCGAAGACGCGGCGCGCGTCGGCCGGTTCGTACTGGGTGTAAAGGTAGGTTGCACCATCGACCGGGTCCTGGAAGCGGTGCATCCCCTCACCGCTGCGGCTGTAGAGCGCCGTTCCCTCGACGACCACCGTGTTGTGGGCCGCCAGGTCGGGCAGGACGATGCGGGCAGAGTCGACTGCTACCGCCGGATCCAGGGAGATGCCATTGAGGGTGACCGCGTCCACACCGGAGTGGATGAAGTCGAGGAACGTGTCAGCACCGGGTGATGAGCATGCGAAGGTCAGGACTGTTCGCGAAACGAATCCGGTGCTGTCGGTGTCCTCGGCGGTGCGCAGGTCCAGCGTGACGTCGTAGCTGTGGATGCTGATGATTGCTGACCGGCCTGCCGCCTCATCGCGACGCAGATTCTCGTTGTGCACCGGTTCATTCAACCACGACCCGCGCAGCATGGGCCGACGGCGTGAGGCTGCCTGTTCATGACACGGCTGTGTGCCGTGCCGGTAGGTATTCGCGCCCGATGCATGGCAATGTGGAGCCATGTCCGAGCTCTTTGCAGACTACGCAACCGCCGCCCGCCGTTCTGTCGCATATGACGAAATGTTCGACGGCGCAGACCAGCCGCGCACGGAGTATCGGCCCGTGGCGGCCGCCCTCGGGGAGCTCAACCTTGCTGACGTGACCGCGCGGGCGGATTCGATGGCGCGGACCTTCCTTGATCGAGGCGTGACGTTCGATTTCGCGGGGGAAGAGCGGCCTTTTCCGCTTGATATCGTGCCGCGGGTCATCGCCGGTTCGGACTGGGAGGAGCTTGAGCGCGGCGTCGCCCAGCGTGTCCGCGCGCTCGAAGCGTTCCTCAACGACATCTACGACAAGATGACCGTGGTGAGCGACGGCGTCATTCCCCGTCGGCTGATCACCTCGTCGGCGCATTTCCACCGGGAGGCGGCCGGTTTCGACCCCGCGGGCGGGGTGCGCGTGCACATTTCAGGCATCGACGTGGTGCGGGACGACGAAGGCACCTTTCGCGTCCTCGAGGACAATGTTCGGGTCCCCAGTGGGGTGAGCTACGTGCTGGAGAACCGGCGCGCTATGGCCAAGGGCCTGCCCGAAGCGTTCGGCCAGCAGCACATCCGGCCTGTCGAGGAGTACCCGCGCCGGCTGCTCGCTGCGCTGCGGAAAACGGCACCGCCGGGGGTGGAGGATCCCACCGTCGTCGTGCTTACGCCGGGCGTCTTCAACTCGGCATATTTCGAGCACACCCTGCTGGCCGGCCTCATGGGAGTCGAACTGGTCGAGGGGCGCGACCTCATTTGCCGAGGCAACCGGGTATACATGCGCACGACCGCCGGTGAACAGCGTGTCGACGTCATCTACAAGCGCATCGACGACGAATTCCTCGACCCCCTGCAGTTCCGGGCCGATTCCGTCCTTGGCTGTCCTGGGCTAGTCAATGCGGCGCGCGCCGGCATGGTGACCATCGCGAACGCGGTGGGCAACGGCGTCGCCGATGACAAGCTGGTCTACACCTATGTGCCGGACCTGATCCGCTATTACCTCAGCGAGGAGCCGATCATCGCCAACGTTGACACGTTCCGTCTGGAGGAGCCGGAGGCCCGCGAGGAGGTGCTTGACCGGCTCGACGAACTGGTCGTGAAACCGGTGGACGGATCCGGCGGCAAAGGCCTCGTGATCGGTCCCGATGCGTCGGCAGATGAGCTCGAAGCCCTCCGCGGCCGTATCCTTGCAGACCCGCGAGGCTGGATCGCGCAGCCTGTGCTGCAGCTTTCCACGGTGCCCACCATGTCCGGTGGGCAGTTCAGTCCTCGCCACGTCGACCTGCGTCCCTTCGCAGTGAACGACGGCGAGAACGTGTGGGTCCTGCCCGGCGGGCTGACGCGGGTGGCGATGAAGGAGGGCTCCCTCATCGTGAACTCGAGCCAGGGCGGCGGGTCGAAGGACACCTGGGTGGTCGACGGCCAGTCGGACAGCGCCCCGGTTGCTTCGGAGGCGGCGCCCCTGCAGGAGCGGGTCAGTGTCTGGCCCGTTGAGACCGGCTGGCGGGACCGACAGCCGGAGCAACAGCAACAGCAACAGCAAGCACAGCAACATCAGCACAATGGCGAGGGAGAGGTGCGGGCCGATGCTTAGCCGAATCGCGGAGTCCCTGTTCTGGATTGGTCGGTACGTCGAGCGCGCTGACGGCACCGCCCGGATCCTCGACGTCCACCTTGAGCGGTTGAACCAGATGCCGCGTCCCGTCCAGCGGGATGTCTCACGCCAGTTGCTCGGAGTCATGGGAAGCCGCCCCGAGTCCGACGACTTCGGCCTGCCCGAGCTACTCGAAGCTCTGGCCTTCGACCGGAGCAGCGCCACCTCGATTGCCGGTGCCCTCGGCGCTGCACGCGAAAATGCGCGGCGAGCCAGGGAGACGGTATCGGGCAGCGTATGGGAGGGCCTGAATACCACCTGGTACGGGCTGACCCAGCACCGGAAGGACGTCGTGGGCACCTACCGCTTCTGTCACTGGGTCATTGAGCGCACGGCCATGGTTCGAGGTCTGTCGGACACCACCATGAGCCATGACGAGAGCTGGCAGTTCCTCGTCCTGGGAAGGAGCCTCGAGCGGGCAGACATGACCGCCCGGATGCTCTCGACCCGGGACGTTCATGAATCCGGTTTGTCCTGGGTGAACATGCTGCGCTGTGCCGGCGCATACGAGTCCTTCCTCCGCACCCGGCGCGCCTCCTTCGGCGAGCAGCACGCAGCGCAGTTCCTGCTCCTGGACCGGCTGTTTCCGCGGTCGATCGTTTATGCCCTGAGCGACGCGGAGAAATGCCTGACGAACCTGAATCCCGCCTACCAGCGCGTCGGCTTCATCAATGACGCCAGCCGTATCGTGGGCCAGGCACGCACCTTCCTCGAATTCCATCAGACAGATGACCTGATGCTGGAGTTGCCCGAGCACATGGAAAGAGTCCAGAAAGCGTGTGCACGTGCCTCCGATGCCGTGTCACGAACATATTTCTCGCAGGAAGCGGAGCTGTCCTGGGTTGGGGAGGTCTCATGACCCGCTTGCTGATTGAACACCGGACCGGTTACGACTACCTGCGCCGTGTGTCGCTGTCCTACAACGAAGCGCGCATGACGCCGCTGACTGATTCGCAGCAGGTGGTCCTCGAGTCCACCATTGCCCTCAATCCGTCCGGCGCCTCCATGGCCACTTACCGCGACTACTGGGGGACGCGTGTCACCTCGTTCGACGTGCACGTTCCACATGATCGGCTGGAGGTGTCCGCCAGGACACTGGTTGAGGTGAGCCGTACCGAGCGCATTCCTTCTCCTGAAGAAGTGATGACCTGGGAGCAGTTGCACTCTGACGCCGTCGTGAATGATTTCGCCGATTGGCTTCCCGACACCCACCTGACGGAGCCGGACGCTGAGATTCGCGCCCTGGTGAAGGATGTCGTCGCGGGACAGGATCCCCACGCCGCCGCGCATTCAGTCTTCGACTGGCTCAAGGGCGAGATGCAGTACGTGCAGGGAGTGACCGGCGTGCAGTCCAACGCGCGTGAAGCGTGGGCCGAACGCCAGGGCGTCTGCCAGGACCTTGCGCACGTTGCGATCGGAGCGCTGCGGAGTCTCGGGATTCCGGCCCGTTACATCTCGGGGTATCTCCACCCGCGCAGGACGGCGGCCGTCGGGGAAGCGGTAGCCGGCCAGTCACACGCCTGGGTCGAGTGGTGGGATGGCGAATGGCGCGGCTGGGACCCGACCAACAGCGGCCCCGTGAGCGACTTCCACGTGTCAGTTGCCCGCGGCCGTGACTACCGCGATGTCTCGCCGCTGAAGGGAATCCTCTCCGGCGGCGGCGGGTCGACACTCAACGTGACGGTTGAGATCACCCGCGTCGCCTGACCGGCAAGAGTGCCGGAGGCCCGGCAGCGGAGGGGTGCCGGGCCTCCGGTTACCCCTCCACCATCTGGCCCTTGCTGAGGATCGTCAGACCTGAATCGGTTACCGTAAAGCCGCGGCTGAGGTCGAGCTCCCGGTCGATACCGATCTTCGCGCCCGGCGGAACATGGACATTTTTGTCGATGATCGCCTTGTGGACCACTGCTCCTGCACCGATCGTCACGTGGTCCAGCAGCACTGAACCGGTCACGTCCGCCTCTTCATCGACGAACACATCCGTGGCCAGGACTGACCCCTGCACGGAGCCGCCCGAGATGACCACGCCGTTGGACACGATCGAATCGTGTGCAACGCCCGAGACGCCCGTGGCGCTCCGCACGAACTTGGCGGGCGGGGAGATGCTCTGGCGGGTATAGATGGGCCACTCAAGGTTGTAGAGATTGAACAGCGGCAGCGGAGTGATGAGGTCCATGGTGGCATCGTAGTAGGAGTCAAGCGTGCCGACGTCGCGCCAGTACTGGCTGTCCCGCTCTGTCGAGCCGGGAATGTCATTGGTGGTGAAGTCGTACACGGCAGCATCGCCACGGTCCACGAAGTGCGGAATAATGTCACCGCCCATGTCGTGCTTGGTATTCAACCGGGCGGCGTCGATCTCCAGCGCGTCGATGAGCGCATCGGTGTTGAAGACATAGTTGCCCATGGAGGCCAGGAAACTGTCCGGATCATCGGGAAGGCCCGGCGTGGAGGAGGGCTTTTCAACGAAGGCCGAGATTCGGCCCGGGTCCTTGGCATCAACCTCGATGACGCCGAACTGGTCGGCGAGGTGCAGCGGCTGGCGCACCGCCGCGACGCTCACCGAGGCTCCGCTCTTGATGTGAGCCTGGACCATCTGCTCGAAATCCATGCGGTAGACGTGGTCGGCGCCGATGACGACTACGATGTCCGGGCGGGCATCGTGGATCAGGTTCAGGGACTGGTAGATGGCGTTGGCACTGCCCAGGAACCAGCTCTTGCCCCGCCGCTGCTGGGCGGGCACAGAGGCGATGTACTGCTGCAGCTGGGTGGACATCCGCCAGGTCTCGGAAATGTGCCGGTCCAGGCTGTGCGACTTGTACTGCGTGAGCACCACAATCTGCAGGTAACCGGAGTTGACCACATTGGACAGGGCGAAATCGATCAGGCGGTAGCTTCCTGCGAACGGGACCGCGGGCTTAGCCCGGTCCGCCGTAAGCGGCATGAGCCGCTTTCCTTCGCCGCCTGCCAGTACCACCGCGAGCACTTTTTTGACTGCCACGGTTAAACCCCTTCCGCTCGTCCTTGAGTATGACCTCTTGCGACTCACACTAGAGGACTAGCCCGGCCTGCACTACGTTGGAAACGTGCGAATAGACATTGTGACGAAAGAGTTCCCGCCCGAAATCTACGGCGGCGCAGGTGTTCACGTCGCGGAACTGGCCCGCGTGCTTGCCGGGCGAGTCGAGCTTGACGTGCACTGCTTCGGCGCGCCGCGTCCCGCCGATTACCATGGCGCGCGGGTGAGCACCTACGGCGTGCCCGACGGACTCATCGAATCGAACGCCGCGGTCCAGACCTTGGGAACCGACCTGTCCATCCTGCAGGGCATCACCGGCTCGGACCTTGTGCACTCTCACACCTGGTACGCCAATATGGCCGGTCACCTTGCCTCGCTCCTGCACGGAATACCCCACGTCCTGAGCGCTCACAGTCTGGAGCCGTTGCGTCCGTGGAAGGCCGAGCAGCTCGGCGGCGGCTATGCCCTTTCGTCCTGGGTTGAGAAGACAGCATACGAGGCAGCTGGCGCAGTTATCGCAGTCTCGGACGGTATGCGCCAAGACATCCTGCGCTGCTACCCGGACGTTGACCCGGCACGCGTCCAGGTGGTCCATAACGGCATTGACACCGAAGCGTGGACGCCTGATCGCAACGATGAGGCCATCCGTGCGCTGGGCATCGATCCTGACCGGCCGAGCGTGGTTTTCGTGGGCAGGAACACCCGCCAGAAGGGCGTGCCGTACCTGTTGCGTGCCGCTGCGAAGCTTTCCGCGGATGTCCAGCTGGTGCTGTGTCTGGGCGCCGCAGATACGCCGGAACTCGCAGCAGAGACTTCGCGCCTGATCGATGATCTGCAGGCGAAGCGCGGTTCGGTGATCCTGATCGAACGTATGCTTCCGCGGGATGAGCTCATCCAGGTTCTCAGCCACGCCACTGTCTTCGCCTGCCCGTCAATCTATGAGCCGCTCGGCATCGTTAACCTGGAGGCCATGGCGTGTGGCGCTGCCGTTGTGGCAAGTGCAACGGGTGGAATCCCGGAAGTGGTCGAGGACGGCGTCACCGGCACTCTTGTGCCCCTCGAACAGGTCCAGGACGGCACGGGCACCCCGCTGGACCCTGAAGGCTTCGTGAATGATTTCGCCGACGCGCTCAACGTGCTGGTTGCAGACCCGGAGCGCGCCCGCGCTATGGGCAAGCGCGGACGCACCCGGGCGGAAGAACACTTCTCGTGGGACTCCATCGCGGAGTCCACACTGAATGTCTACCGTTCGGTCCTTTAACCCGCTTCGGCCTGCCGCGCGATGAGGATCTTCTCGTCCAGTGGCGCATCGGGGCCGGCGCGCCGTATCCGGGCGTAGTTGCGGGACTCTTCCTGCCGCTCCTGTTCGGCGCCGGTCGCAATGGCGGCGCGGAGGTGTTCCGGACCGTATCCGAACGCGTCCACCAGATTGACGGCGTGGGGCCGCAGCTTCAGGAGTAGCCGGTTGATGTACGGGCCAAGCGTCCGGGCGCGCTGGGCCGAGAGCCGGCCGTTCATTAGATACCAGCCCAGATTGTCCTCAATGAGGCAGAGTCCGAACAGGTCGCGGAGCCAGGTCAACACTTGCCGTGTGCCGGCGTCCTCGGTTCTGGCAAGCGCCGTCGTGAAAGCCTCCCACTGCAGCATTTCAGCGTGGGCACGGGCCGCCTGGATCAGCTCGTGTTGGTGCTGGTTGAATACTGCTGCGGCCTGAGCCGGCGGGAGCCGGCGCGCGCCCCGCAAGGCCCCCGCAAGTTCACCGACCATGGCGTCAACGCGTCCGCAGAGAAGCTCGTGCTGGGTCTCCTCATCACGCAGCGCGATTGCCGACTTCCGCTCTGAACCGGTGTCGACGACCGTCTGCAGCACCCGGCGCAGGCCTGTTCGATGCAGGGTGCGGTCCGCAGCCTGGGTTGCTACGAACCGCGCCAATACACCGAAATCGACGCCCTGGAACTCTTTGGCATAGTCGGCAAGCAATCGCTTGGCAACCAGCTGGAGCAGGACATTGTTATCGCCCTCGAACGTTGTATACACGTCGAGATCGGCGCGCAGGGAGGTGTACCGGTTCTCGGTGAGGAAGCCGGCGCCTCCGCTGGCTTCCCGGCATTCCTGCAGCGTGTCGAGCGCGTGCCAGGTGGACAGCGGCTTCAGCGCGGCTGCGAGGGTCTCGAGGTCCTGGCGGTCCTCATCCGTGTCATGCTCACCGGAGAACACCCCGTCCAGTTTCTCGAGCAGCTCCTCGTGCGCGAAAGACGCGGCGTAAGTGGTCGCCAGGAGGGGGAGGAGGCGGCGCTGATGGAGCTGATAATCGAGGAGAACTTCCTCGGACAGCTCCGAGGCAGTGGTGAACTGGCGGCGCTCGACGGAATACTGGATGGCCGTCTTCAGCGCCAGTTTGCTGGCCGCGACGGCAGCGCCGTCGAGGGAAACCCGACCCTGTACGAGTGTTCCGAGCATCGTGAAAAAACGCCGACCCGGTGATTCAATCGGCGAGGTGTACGTCCCGTCTTCGCTGACGTTTCCGTACCGATTGAGCAGGTTCGTGCGGGGGACTCGAACCTTCGTGAAATGCAACCGCCCATTATCGATACCGTTGAGTCCACCCTTGAGCCCGTCGTCCTCGCCGCCGATTCCTTCCAGGAAGTTCCCGTCGTCATCACGCAGGGGCACGTACAAGGCATGGACACCGTGGTTCACACCGCGTGTGATGAGCTGGGCAAACACCACCGCTGCCTTACCGTCGTTCGCGGCGTTGCCGATGTAGTCCTTCCACGCGGCGCGGAAAGGCGTGTGAAGGATGAACTCGTTGCTCTCCGGCTGAAACGTAGCGGTGGTGGCGATACTGGAAACGTCTGATCCGTGCCCGGTCTCGGTCATCGCGAAGCAGCCGGGGATATCCATGTTCATGATCCCGGGTATCCACTGTTTGTGGTGCTCCTCTGTGCCAAGGTGCAAGACAGCGGCTCCGAACAGGCCCCACTGCACACCTGCCTTGATCTGGAGTGACGGGTCCGCTACGACCAGTTCCTCGAATCCGGCAATATTGCCGCCGTGGTCATCGGACCCACCTAGCAATGAGGGGAAGGCGCGGTGGACTGCTTTGCTCTGAACCAGAAGATGGAGCTGCTTCAGGCACCGCTCACGATGCTCCGTACAGGATGCACCTTCCACTTTGTGGAGGGCTGGGTCCGCCACCAGCGCACGCGCAGTTCGGCGGGTGTCCGCCCATCGCCCGAGCAATTGTTCGCCTAGGGCTGCGACGTTCACAACGGCGGCATCGTCGTCATGGATCGGAAGCGTTGCGGGTACCGAGAATTCGGGACGCGTTGTGGTTTGGGTCATGAGTCGTCCTTCGAACGTGGGTTGCGGAGGGAAGTATCGGCGGGGGAGACCTGCGGCACGGCTGCTGCGATCCCATCGAAAAGCCAGGTGGTGATGGAGTCCGAGAGGTCGGGTTCGCTGGGTCGGTCGGGCCCGGGAGGCATCGAAAGCCATTGCTCCCCGGCGGCGCGGACCATGCCGATGGCTGCACGGGGCCAGAGAGCGAGCGGCTGCGGCACGGTCACTGCCGGCTCCTTAGCAAGGTAGCTCTCCATGGGGCTGGCAAGCATCGCGGAGATCGCGTCGAAGAAGGAGCTGAGCGTAGGCGAGCCCTCCAACGCGGACCCGGCCTCCGGGGCCGGCTGGGTGACGAAAACGTAGACGTTCGGCGAGGACTCGGCCATTTGGAGATACGCCGAAACCATCGCCCGCAGGCCTTCCCTGGGGGTGCCGGCACTTCTTGCGGCCTCGATCAGCTGTTCCTGCATCCGTCCAACGACAACTTCACCCATGGCGCGTTGCAGTCCGGCCTTGTCTCCGAAGTACCGGTAGAAGACCGACTTGGACGTATCCGCTGCGGACGCGATGTCCTCCATGGACGCGCCTGGACCGATTCGGTGTACTGCCTTGCGGGCGGTCTTTATCAGCGCAATCCGCCTGGCTTCGCGATGTTTTGACCACCTGCTGGAGCGCCCGTCAATAGCGGAACGCCCCACGGGTGCTATGAGCTGATTCACGATACCCAGCGTATCAGGTACGCTGGGTATCGATAACTGAGAAGCAACATGCCCCCGCAGTTAGCGGGCTTCAGGGTTACGCCCTCCGATCACGC
Organism: Arthrobacter sp. M71 S08; assembly: GCF_059089725.1. Taxonomy (NCBI): domain Bacteria; kingdom Bacillati; phylum Actinomycetota; class Actinomycetes; order Micrococcales; family Micrococcaceae; genus Arthrobacter; species Arthrobacter sp. M71 S08. Next base: position 130,617 of record NZ_JBNHEY010000010.1, read on the forward strand.
ACACGCGCCAGCCAAGGAGCAACAGTGAACACTCTTCCCCCTCAACAGAACCCCACGCCGGAGCGCAACGGTGGCAGCACGGGGCAGCCAAGGGCCGCCGTTGTCATCGGAGGAAACCGGATCCCGTTTGCCCGTGCCGGGGGGTCGTACGCCTACGCCTCCAACCAGGACATGCTGACGGCCGCGCTGGACGGCCTTGTAGCGCGATTCGGTTTACAGGGCGAACGGATCGGAGAGGTTGCGGCGGGCGCCGTGCTGAAGCATTCCCGGGACTTCAACCTCACCCGGGAAGCGGTGCTGGGCTCCGCGCTCGCCGCCGATACGCCTGCCTACGATGTGCAGCAGGCCTGCGCGACGGGTCTTGAGACCGTCGTCGGACTGTCGAACAAGATCAAGCTTGGCCAGATCGAATCGGCGATCGCCGGTGGGGTCGATTCGGCTTCGGACGCTCCCGTGGTGGTCAGTGAAGGGTTGCGGCGGGTGTTGCTCGACCTTTCACGTGCAAAGAGCACACGTCAAAAGCTCGCCGCAGTCAGCAGGCTCCGACCGGCAGACCTCAAGCCGAACGCACCCACAACGTCGGAACCGCGGACCGGACTTTCCATGGGGGAGCATCAGGCAATCACCACTGCGCGTTGGAACATCAGCCGCCATGCACAGGACGAACTGGCGCTGGCCAGCCACACCAATATGGCGGCTGCCTATGACCGTGGATTCTTCGATGACCTTGTCACGCCTTTTCGAGGGGTGTCCCGCGACGGCAATCTGCGGGCGGATACTTCGCTTGAGAAGTTGGGGTCGCTCAAGCCCGTGTTCGGGCGAAACCTAACGGCCGAAGCGACAATGACCGCCGGTAATTCAACCCCGTTGACGGACGGCGCCGCGGTGGTGCTTCTGGGCTCCGAGGAGTACGCCCGGGAGCACAACCTTCCCATGCTGGCCAATGTCGTGGACGCTGAAGCAGCGGCTGTGGACTTTGTGAATGGCAAGGAAGGACTCCTCATGGCAGGGGCCTACGCCATGCCGCGACTGCTGCAGCGAAACAACATGACCTTCGAGGACTTCGATTTCTTCGAGATCCACGAGGCCTTCGCCAGCACCGTTCTTACTAACCTCGCCGCCTGGGAGGACGACGACTTCTGCCGCACACAACTCGGGTTGCCGGGCGCCCTTGGAAAGGTCGATCGCAGCAAGCTCAATATCAATGGCTCATCACTGGCCGCCGGGCATCCGTTTGCGGCAACCGGCGCGCGCATCGTGGCGTCGCTCGCCAAATCGCTCGCTGAGAAGGGTTCCGGGCGAGGGGTTGTCTCCATCTGCGCCGCGGGTGGTCAGGGCGTCGTGGCGATTCTGGAAGCACGCTGATCGTGGCGGACACTTACCTCAAACTCGTCAATGCCCAGCCTTTCAGCAGGGTCGCGAAGGCGGCCGGCCTACCGCGTCCCGTCCCGTTGCGCCGATACGTTCCTGGGGCACCGCTTGTTCCGGGACCCGTTCTGGTACTGGGCGGTTCTTCTGCCACGCAGGCCATCGCATCGACCCTGCTTGGGTGGAACCTTGATGTACGCCGGCATATGCGGCCGAAAGAGAAACTGGGCGCCGCTGTCGTGGTGCTCGATGACCTCGCGCACCCCGCCGAGCTGTCGAGTATCTTCCTTGAGCTCGGCGCGGTACTTCGTCAGCTCCTTCCCGGTGGGCGAGTGATAACCATCTCCCGACCCGCGGAAACCACTGGCCAGCCGGAAACTGCCGCCGCCCGGCACGCAGTCGATGGCGCACTGCGCAGCCTGGGCAGGGAACTGCGGGGAGGTGCGACGGCTAACGGTATCCTCCTCGGCGCCGCAGTCGAGGCGACCGCGCCCGGTGTGAGTGCAGCCCTTAGATTCCTGCTTTCCGGCAAGAGCGCCTATGTGGACGGGCAGTTCCTCCTTGTGAGCTCGGACGACAGGGGAGAGGGTCAGCTCACTGAGGCGCCGCTAGCCGGTCGCACCGCGGTGGTCACTGGAGCCGCCCGTGGGATCGGGGCGGAGATCGTCAAGGTACTCAGGCGCGACGGCGCGCAGATCATCGCCGTGGATGTACCGGCGGCGGGGGAGCAGCTCACACACGTGGCCAACGGCGTCGGCGGCACGGCCCTGCAGATCGATGTCACGGCACCTGATGCCGCGGAGCGGATCCTCGACCACGCTGCCATCCGTTACGGAGCTCTGGACATCATGGTCCACAACGCAGGCATTACGAGGGACCGCCTGCTGGCGAACATGGATCCGGCGCGCTGGAACTCGGTCCTGGCTGTCAACCTTGAGTCACAACTGAGGATCAACGAGCAACTGCTGGGGTCGACCAATTTCAGCACGGACGGCAGCATTGTGTGTCTCGCATCTACAAGTGGGATTGCAGGCAACCGCGGTCAGACAAACTATGCCGCATCCAAGGCGGGGGTCATCGGCATGGTCCGCGCTACGGCAGACGCGATGGAAGGCACGGCACGCAGCATCAACGCTGTGGCCCCCGGGTTCATCGAGACTGACATGACGGCTAGAATTCCCGTTGGCACCCGCGAAGTCGCGCGTCGCCTCAGCAGCCTGCAGCAGGGCGGCCTTCCGTTGGACGTGGCTGAAGCAGTTTCCTTCCTCGCCTCTCCAGGTGCCGCCGGAATCAATGGCCAGGTGCTGCGGGTCTGCGGACAGAACTTTGTGGGTGCGTGATGGACCGTGTACTTCAGACCCCGCCGCGCCTCACCGCTCTCTATGCGGCGGCGCTGGCCCGTTCCGCGCGTGCCCGTCTGCACAGAGGAGATGACGTTCTCGGCCTGCCGGGCGCCAGGCATCGGCTTGATAACCTCAGGGCATCACCGGAGAAGGTTCTTGAATTCCAAAGGTTGATGGGCCGGCCGCAGGGTCAGTTTCTGCCTTCGGGATACATCCACACCCTCACGTTTCCGGTGGCCGTCAGCGTCCTTGCGCGCCCGGATTTCCAGCTTCCGTTGCTCGGCATGATCCACCTCCGCAACGAGATCCATCACCTCCGTCCGATCGCGCTCGATGAACGCCTGAGTGTCACCGCGTGGGTGGAGAACCTGCTGCCGCATCGCAGCGGTACTCAGGTGGACGTGGTGGTCGACGTTGAGAGCGCTTCCCAGCACGTGTGGAAGGGCCGGTCGACCTACCTCGCAAAAGGTATTCATTCGGCCGTCGTTGGCTCGGACTCCGTGGCCGCCGCTGCCGAGCGAGGGCAGGGAACGGAAGAACCGCCAGACTATCCAACGGGCAAATGGTCGTTGGCCAAGGAGGCCGGACGGCGATACGCGGCGGTGTCCGGGGACTATAACCCGATCCACCTGAGCACCCTGTCAGCGAGGGCACTGGGAATGAAACGGCCGATTGCCCACGGAATGTACCTCGCCTCCCGGATGGCAGCGGAAGCAGGTCCCGGAGAGGCATTACCGTTCCGGTGGAGCGTGGAGTTCCGTGCACCTGTCACCTTGCCGTCACGAGTGTTCATCTCTGCAGACGTGGCCAGGACTTCCAGCGCCAAGTGGCACGGTGCGCACGTGACCGCGTGGGATCCGCGCCGTCGTCGTACGCATTTCTCCGGACGCCTGGAGAGCCTGGATGGCGACGCGGGCGCAGAATAGTTGCATGACCACTCCTCGAAGTCCAGAGGCAGCGGCTGATTTACCATCAGTTTCCACCCAGATGGTCTTTTCGCCTGTGAAGGTTGCGTCGAACAGAGCAGACTCCAGATGTCAGCTACCGCTGACTGCTCACCACTGATCGAAATGAGGAATTTCGTGAACGAACGAGGTTTGAAGGCAGCCGTTCTCGCAGCATCGACGCTGATGGCTTCGGCACTACTGACCGGCGGGACCGCGCAGGCTGCGCCGCATGCGCCAATGACGGCGTCGGCTGCAACCATCTCGCACGCGCAGAGTGACTCACAGCAGGCGCTCGAGGCGTACTGGACACCGGAACGGATGAAGAACGCAAAACCGGGCAACACCATCAATTCCCATGGATGGGGGGAACAAGGCCGGTCGATCATGCCCAAGACCGGCGCCGAGGCACTGGCAGCACCCCAACCGAAAGCTGCACCGGCTAAGCGCGCAGGCAGTCCTGCGCCTGTGTCGCACATCGGGAAGGTTTTCTTTACCCTCGGCGGTCAGAACTACGTCTGCTCGGCCAACTCGGTGCAGAGCGCCAACCAGAGCACTGTTGCCACCGCCGGCCACTGCACCTATGACCTCAACGCAGGATGGGCGAGCAAGTTCGTGTTCGTCCCCGGATACAACAACGGTTCGTCCCCGTATGGCATGTGGTCTGCAACCTCCCTGCACTCCACCACCGAATGGATCTCCCGCAACGACATCAGCTATGACGGCGCCTTCGCCGTTGTGGCGCCTTTGAACGGCCGCACGCTGGCTGCCACCGTGGGAGCCTCCAACATCGGCTTCAACCTCGCCCGCGGACTCACCTATACCGCCTACGGCTACCCGGCCGCCGCTCCCTTCAACGGAGAAACCCTGAAGAACTGCTACGGCACCGCCTCGCTGGACACTATCGGCGGCACCGAGTCCCAGGGCATTCCCTGTGACATGACCGGCGGTTCCTCCGGCGGGCCCTGGTTCGTCGGGTCCGGATCGGGCGGCACCCAGAACTCCGTGAACAGCTTCGGCTACAACATCCAGAAAAACGTCATGTACGGCCCATACTTCGGGAACTCCATCCAGACCGCGTACACCAACGCGTCGAACCGCTAGCGCACAACGCCCGCACCACCCGGAGAGCCGGCTTTTCCCGATCCGGGGGAGGCCGGCTCCGTCGTGTAGCCGAAGGGACCGGCTGCGACCCACCCCACCTACACTGATCTCATGAATGACGACTCCAGGCTCGCATTAGCCCGCGACCTCGACGCTGAAGATCCGCTCGCCTCGTACCGATCCCGTTTTGAAGGCCACGACGACGCCGCGATAGCGGCATACCTCGACGGCAACTCGCTCGGGCGCCCTCTCAAGGTGACGACCGAACGCCTCACCGGGTTTCTTCGTAAGGAGTGGGGCGGCCGACTCATCCGCGGCTGGGATGAGCAGTGGTTGGAGCTCCCGCAGAAGGTGGGAGACAGGATCGGCCGTATCACGCTTGGCGCTGGGGCGGGCCAGTGTGTGGTGGCTGATTCCACGAGCGTGCTGCTGTACAAAGTCATCCGTGCCGCCCTTTCGGCACGGCCCGACCGCACCGAGATCGTCATTGAACGCGATAACTTCCCCACCGACCGTTTCATCGTGGAGGGCATAGCGTCCGACCGCGGGCTCAGCGTTCGCTGGGTGGACGCAGCTTACGACGGCGGGCCCACCCCACAGGAGGTGCGTGGGGCACTCGGTCCGAACACCGCCGTCGTCGTCCTCAGTCATGTTGCTTACCGTTCCGCCCACATTGCCGACATGGAGGCAATCACCCGGCTGGCTCACGATGCCGGAGCCCTCATTGTCTGGGACCTCAGCCACTCGGTGGGATCAGTTCCGGTGGAATTGGACGCCTGCGGGGCAGATTTTGCGGTGGGCTGCAGCTACAAGTACCTCAACGGCGGCCCGGGTGCGCCCGCGTGGGCCTACGTTGCCCGACGGCATCTGGCCGACCTCACACAGCCCATCCAGGGCTGGCTGGGAAGTTCAGACCCATTCGGGATGGGGTCTGGTTACCAGCCCGCCGAAGGGATCCGGCGGATGGTTTCCGGCACACCGCCGATCCTCGGAATGCTTGCGCTGCAGGACATGCTGGACGTCCTTGAAGACGCCGGCATGGAGGCAATTCGGGCTAAGTCAGTGAAGCTCACGTCCTTCGCGGTCGACACGGTAGAGGAACTGATGGGCGCCGATGAAGTGAAGATTTCCTCGCCTCGTGATCCGGAGCAACGCGGCAGCCACATAACGATCGATCATCCGTCATTCAAAACGATACTCCCCGAGCTCTGGGGGAGTGGCGTTATTCCGGACTTCCGTAACCCCCACGGGCTCCGCCTGGGACTGTCGCCGCTGTCGACGTCGTTCGAAGAGACGTTCGTCGGCATCCGGGCGATAGCGGAAAAGCTGCGGTGAACGCCCTCGATTAAACTCTTCGGCCATGATCGTGTTAGAGTTTTTCTCGCTGCTTTCGAGAGTTTTGAAGCTCGAAATCACCACCTGCGCGGGTGGCGGAATGGCAGACGCGCTAGCTTGAGGTGCTAGTCCTCTTATTGAGGGTGGGGGTTCAAGTCCCCCTCCGCGCACAATAAAAACCCCGGCTATCCGGGGTTTTTTTGTGCCCGAAACCAGGCTCAGTCCGTTCGGACAGCGCGCATGCAGACATGCATCGGCTGCCACCCAGCGTCCCGTCACCCTGCCCGCCGCCGGCAAGGGGGCGGTTACTGAAAGGTATATTCAAGAACTCCTCAAGTATCTCTCGCGAATGGAGAAAAACCCTTGACGGTCTGTCCGATAGCGGAGGATGCTGAAGTCCTGCATCGGAGCGGGATTAGTTTGGGGCGAATATGGGAACAATCAAGTGCAAGACCTGTCCAAACACTTGGACAGTTTCAACAACCAGGACCGAAACGGTCATTGCGCAAAACCACATCTACCTCAATCCCGGCCACAGGACTGTGACCGTCTGGGAGACGCCACACGAAGGTGCCGAAGCATCCTAAGAGCGTCTGACTCAGTGTTCGGCAGTGAAACGGAGAGATAGCCAGTTCTCTCTCGAAGCGCGGGCTGCCTCCTCGGCGTCGCCTTTGATCGCCAACTCGATGATCTGAGCGTGTTGGGCAATGGAACCACGTGCCGCAAAAGTGCCAAATCGCATGCGCTCTATGCGACGAATGACGGGTGTCGTCTGTTCCAGGACTTCCCGGATGACCGGGTTTCGGCTCCCCGCGACGAAGACGGAGTGAAACTCGTCATCAGAACTGAGGGCAGCCTCCACATCGAGGTCGATCAACGCGCGTTCGAACCGTTCGTTAGCTGCGCGCATCAACGAAATTTCCGGGCCGGTAATTGAGGGAACTGCGAGTCGCGCCGCCAGTTCGTGCATGGCCGCGACAACCTGCTGGGCGCTCGTCGTCGATTCAGAATCGTAGGGGGCCACAATGGTCGCCCGGCCTGGCAGAGCGATGACCAGACCCGCCCTCTCCAGCCGGAGCAAAGCTTCGCGGATCGGGGTTCTGCTGACACCGAGCCACTGTTCCAGCTCCGCATCTCTGAGCCGTTCCCCGGGGGCGTACGTGCCGTTCACGATCGCATCTCGAAGGGTTTCAAAAACGTTGTCGCGTAGGAGGGTTCTTTTGTGGACGCCGGAGCCGGCTGGGGTGGGCATGCAGAATATTTTATCTTCCGAACAACGAAGAGCCCTGGCGCATTCCTTCCGCAGAAGCTCTTCATTCGTCCCCGATGCGCGCAATATATTGCATATCACCTGTGAAATACTTGTTCTCAACATCCACCACGGTGCGCTGGGGAGTAGCCCAGCGCGCTGCACATAACGCCGAACTTCACGAAGGAATCTCCCATGGCCATCACTGACTTTGAGCGGTACCCCCTGACCTTCGGGCCGAGTCCGATTCATCACCTACCACGACTCACCGCTCACCTCGGCGGGGCCCAGATCTGGGCCAAACGAGAAGACGTGAACAGCGGTCTCGCATTCGGCGGCAACAAGACTCGCAAGCTGGAGTACTTCATCCCGGATGCGATCGCGGAGGGAGCGGATACGTTGGTGTCCATCGGCGGATACCAGTCCAACCACACGCGGCAGGTCGCTGCTGTGGCGGCGAAACTGGGGATGAAGGCGCGGCTCGTCCAGGAGAACTGGGTCGAATGGCCGGATCCGCTGTCTGATCGCGTGGGAAACATCCTGCTCTCCAGGATTATGGGCGCCGATGTACGGCTGGACAGCGCGGGATTCGACATCGGAATACGCAGTAGTTGGCAGAACGCCATCGAGGAGGTTAAAGCGGCCGGGGGAACGCCTTACGCCATTCCAGCGGGCGGCTCAGACCATAAACTCGGAGGACTGGGCTTCGCAAACTGGGCGTTTGAGGTGGAACAGCAGGAACGCGAACTCGGTGTTTTCTTTGACACCATCATCGTTTGCACGGTTACCGGATCCACTCACGCAGGCATGATCGCAGGCTTCGCCGGCCAGGACCGGCTGCGCCGGATAATTGGGATCGACGCCTCTGCGACCCTCCAGAAAACAAGGGAGCAGGTTGAACGCATCGCGCGGAATACTGCAGAGCTGATCGGGTTGGGCCGTGAACTCCGTGACGACGAGATCAACGTCATGGAGGGTTGGGCCGGGGATCTCTACGGGATTCCCGTCGAATCCACTCTTGAAGCCATCAGGCTTGGCGCTTCAATGGAAGCCATGATCACTGACCCGGTATACGAGGGCAAATCGCTGGCTGGACTGATCGATCTGGTGAAGAGCCGGGACATCCCGGCGAGCAGCAATGTCCTTTACGCCCACCTCGGCGGCCAACTCGCGCTGAATGCGTACAGCGGGCTGTTTCGCTCCTAGGTGTGACCGCCCCAAGGAATTAGCAAGCCCGACCACGCATGCTTGCTCCGGGAGCAGCCGTCAGGACCTGGCGAAGTTCTCGCCGGGCAGGTCTGTTTGCTTCTGCCTCCAGCAACTGGCCTGTCCGGCTCCTCATACCTCCAACCCCTCGTCGGTGATCCCGCGGGACCGATTCGACTCGAAAGTGGCACGCTGAGGGAACTGTCCCCACACAAGAACACCCGCTCTCCGCGGAAGCGGTGAGCGGGTGCAGTCGCCTGGAGGTCCTACTCGGCGGAAGGCAGCTCGGCGTCCGGCGTTTCCTCAAGGTAGGTCGCCTTCCAGGTGCCGTCGGAGTAGACGACGGTGGCCGAGTAGATGGAGCCGGCCGAATCAAACGGACGGGTCTCCTCTACTTCGCCGGCCTCATCGAATGCCGTGTAGGCATCAGGATTGACGGGAATCAGAGCCTCAACCTCCGCACCTTCGGCGACCTCGTCCGCAGGAGTCGTAATGAGGATCTGCTTTACCTTGGGCTGCCCGCCCAGGACCCAACCGCCGTCGTCGTAAATGGTCTTGAGTGCTTCCGCATCAGCAACTGCAGCGTCTGCCCCGTCTAAGGTGGCAAGCAGCGGTTCTATATCACCGGTCTGCTGGGCATAAGACTTGAGCTCAAAGACGTGGTGCAGGAATGCTTTCGCACCGTCTGCGGTCGGCGAGCTCATGAGGTCGTTGACTGCCGGCTCGGCAATATTCTGCGCGGGTGCGGTCGAACTTGCAGGCGCTGGCGCCGCATTCGACGGGGTGGCGGCGGAGTCGGTGGACTCACCACAGCCGGCGAGCACAGCGAGGGCGACGGCGGCTGTGGCCGCAATCTTGATGGTCTTCATGTTCTCCCCAGGGAAGGTAAATTTCGCGCCTGATTGGCGCCGACGCCCAACACACTAGCCGTAGCCTGAGGCAACAACAGTCGAAGAGGCGCCGAACGTGTTGCAAATCATAGGAATCGGGCATTACCCGCTCCCGGCATCGGTAGGCTGGTCCTACCTACCTACTACCAATGGAGGTCTGCCATGGGCGTCGCCCCCGAAGATGAAGTCGTCCGGATCTGCCGGGACCTCATTCGAATCGACACCTCGAACTTCGGAGACAACGAAGGACCGGGGGAGCGCAAGGCGGCCGAATATACGGCCGGGCTCATCGAGGAAGTTGGCGTGGAGGCCCAACTGTTCGAGTCAGCTCCGGGGCGGGCGTCGGTTCTGGCCCGGATGACAGGCAGCGACCCGAGCCTTCCTGCTCTGGTGGTCCATGGGCACCTGGACGTCGTTCCCGCGCAGAAGGAGGATTGGAGCGTCGATCCGTTCAGTGCGGAGGAGCGCGACGGACTGATCTGGGGCCGCGGCGCTGTGGACATGAAGGATATGGACGCCATGATCCTCTCGGTCCTTCGGTCCATGCAGCGCGAGGGCACCCGACCGAAGCGTGACCTCATTTTTGCGTTCTTCGCCGACGAGGAAGCCGGCGGAAACTACGGGGCCTCATGGCTGGTGAATAACAAGCCCGAACTGTTCGACGGCGCAACGGAAGCCATCTCGGAGGTCGGAGGTTTCTCTGCAACCATCGGTGGTCAGCGCACGTATCTGCTGCAGACGGCGGAAAAGGGTATCTCGTGGCTTCGTCTGGTGGCCCACGGCCGGGCCGGCCATGGATCCCAGATCAACACCGACAATGCGGTCACACAGCTCGCCCGGGCAGTGGCGCGCATCGGCGAGCACCAGTGGCCCGTTGAGTTGACGCCCACCACGCGCCAGTTCCTGGAAGGCGTCACGGAACTCACCGGCGTCGAGTTCGACGCCGACAATCCGGAGACGATCCTCAAGGAGCTGGGCACGGTTGCCCGTTTCGTGGGGGCCACGCTGCAGAACACCTCCAACCCGACTGTCCTGAAGGGCGGCTACAAGCACAACGTCATCCCCGGCAGCGCCGAAGCGCTCATTGACGTACGCACGCTCCCCGGGCAGGAGGAAGAGGTACTGGCGACCATCAAGGCCCTTGCAGGAGAATCCGTGGACGTCACTTATGCGCACAAGGATGTTTCCCTCGAGGTGCCGTTCGCCGGTAACCTGGTCGACCGTATGGTGGATTCGCTGCTTGCTGAAGACCCGGGCGCCAAAGTCTTGCCCTATACGCTCTCAGGCGGCACCGATAATAAGTCGCTGAGCCGGCTCGGAATCACCGGTTACGGTTTCGCTCCGTTGCGGCTGCCTGATGATCTTGACTTCACGGGCATGTTCCATGGGGTGGACGAGAGAGTTCCCACCGACTCCCTCCGGTTTGGTGCGCGGGTGCTCAACAGGTTGCTCACGAACAGCTGATGGTATCCGTCGCCGAAGAAATCCTTCCCGCAGACCTCCTTGATCGTTTCCGCGCACGGGCTCCCGATTATGATGCCCGCAACGTGTTCTGCCGGGATGATTTCGACGAGCTCGTCTCGCGCGGCTATCTGCGCCTTTTCTGCGCTGAGCACGACGGCGGGGCAGCCGTGGGCATGACGGAGGTGGTTGCGTGCCAGCGAAGGCTGGCATCGGCGGCGCCGGCAACAGCCCTCGCGGTCAACATGCACCTGGTCTGGACAGGGGTGGCACGGCTCCTTGAGGAGGGTGGCGACCCATCGCTGAGATTTGTTCTCAGCGAGGCCGCCGCAGGCGAGGTTTTCGCGTTCGGCCTGTCCGAGCCCGGCAATGATGCGGTGTTGTTCGATGCAAGAACTGTTGCCGAGCAACGGGCGGATGGCGGTTACGCCTTCACCGGCACCAAAATCTTCACCAGCCTCTCGCCGGTGTGGACCCGACTCGGCGTGGTTGGCAAGAGTGCTGACGGGGAGAGCGAGGAGCTCGTCCACGGTTTCATTACCAGGGGCTCAGCCGGTGTGGAGATTGTCGAGGATTGGAACACCGTCGGGATGCGGGCGACGCAGTCGCACACAACACGGCTGAACGGAGTCGTGATCCCAGAGAAGCGAATCTTCCGGCACTTGCCTGTGGGACCGAACGCGGACCCACTCGTCTTTGCAATCTTCGCTGCGTTCGAGACGTTGATCAGCGCCGTCTATGCGGGCGTCGCGGACCGCGCTCTAGCGCTTTCGGTACAGGCTCCGCTTCAGCGGGCCCCGGGATTGGACGGTCTTCCCGTCGCATCCCGCCACGGGGTACGGGCTACGGTAGCGGACGCAGGAATGAGGTGGGAGGCACTCGACGCTCATGTCCGGATGCTTACCGCAGATCTTGATGCCGGCGTCGACCATGGGGACCGGTGGTTTTCGAAGCTGGTTTCCCTCAAGATCCACGCCACCGGGGTTGCCCGCGAGCTGGTGGACGCCGCGGTGTCGTTGTCCGGCGGCAGGGGCTACTTTAATGACAGCGAAATCAGCCGCCTCGCGCGGGACGTGGCAGCGGGTTCCTTCCATCCCTCCAGCCTGGAGTCAGCGCGCCGGACGGTCGCGAGCGCCTGGCTGGGACCGGAAGAGCAGGACTAGCTGTACCCGGCCAGGACGTTGGTAGCGGCGAGCCTGGTTGAACTAGGGAGAACCTCCGAGTGGGATGTGGCTTGTCTAAGGCCCACTCCAACT
>NZ_JBNHEY010000011.1:0-27888 GCF_059089725.1 Arthrobacter sp. M71 S08
GCGCCATGACGGCAACGGCGCCTGCATCCTCGGCGATGCGGGCCTGCTCCGCGGTGACAACATCCATGATGACGCCGCCCTTGAGCATTTCCGCCATTCCGCGCTTGACACGGCTGCTGCCGGTCACTGGCGCGGTGGTGGAAGCTTCTTCAACAGTGGACACAGTTTGGCCCCTCGGGTAGAGAAAAGATGACAATCCATGATACGCCCGCCGGGAGCCCGGAATCGCCGGTCAGCAACTATAAGTAGCCGCAGCGTGATTGTGCACCCGGATAGGAGTCCTCGTTCAGGAAGCTGTGGCCTGCAGCCGCACGGTCATGAAGCGCTGAACGATGGTGATGATGCTCGCCAGAGCCAGCAGGATCAGGACAACCAGGAGAACCACTTCCGGCAGGCCGAGTCCGGTCAGCCCGGTCACCACCAGAACGGAGACCAGGCGCTCAGCGCGCTCCGCAATTCCCACGTTCGCGGTGAATCCAAGCGATTCCGCCTTGGCCCGCACATAGGAAACGATCATGCCGAGCACAAGGCATGCCAGGGCTGCAACGGCGATCGCGTTGTTGCCCCCGCCCATGAAGAACCAGATAGCGACGCCGGCAAAGAGGGCACCGTCCGCGATGCGGTCGAGTGTCGAGTCGAGAAAGCTCCCCCAGGAGCCGCTGCGGCCCTGGATCCGCGCCATGATCCCGTCGATGACGTCCGAGAACACGAAAAGAGTGATGAAGACAGTGCCCCAGAACAGCTGTCCCTGGGGATAGAAGATGAGTGCCCCTCCGGCCACACCGAGCGTCCCGATGATGGTCACGGTATCCGGTGACACCCTCCACTTCAGGAGCAGCGTGGCCAGCGGTGTGAAGAGCGAGGTGAAGAATGAACGTGCGTACTTATTCAGCATGGCTTGCCCCGGCGTCTGTCGAGGCGGCAGCTTCATCCCACGCAGCTGCTAGTTGAGCCCGTACCTCGTCGAGCGTCTGCGTGATCGCCTTGGTCTGGGCGATGATCGGAAAGAAGTTGCCGTCCCCGCTCCACCGAGGGACAACGTGCTGGTGTAGGTGTGCTGCGATTCCCGCTCCCCCGGTAACACCCTGATTCATCCCGAGATTGAATCCCGTTGGCCGTGCGACGCTGCGCAGCGCATGCATGGCGGACTGCGTCAGCTGTGCGATTTCGACCGTCTCCTCAGAGGTGATGTCGGTGTAGTCGGGCACGTGGCGGTACGGGCACACCAACAGGTGGCCCGGGTTGTACGGGAACAGGTTCAGGACCACGTAAGCGTTCCGGCCGCGGTGAACGATGAGGGATTCCTCGTCGGTCCGGGAAGGTGCGGCGCAGAAAGGGCAGTCCTCCTGCTTGCTGAACTGGCTCTGGCCGCCCTTGATGTAAGCGAGCCGATGAGGGGTCCACAGGCGCTGAAAGGCATCGGGGACTCCGGCCAGCTCAAAGCTGTCCGTCACTTCCCCGTCGTCGTGTTCCTGCCCAACAGCCTCTGTGTGGTCCTGCATGTGCGGCTACTGTTCCCTGTTGCGGACGGCTTCCACAATCCGCTTCACGGCTTCGTCGACGGGCACCTGGTTCTCCTGGCTTCCGTCCCGGAAGCGGAAGGAAACCGCACCGGCGTCGGCATCGTCTCCACCGGCAATGAGGACAAAGGGAACCTTCTCCTTGCTCGCCGTGCGAATCTTCTTGGGGAACCGGTCGGAACTGATGTCGACCTCCGCGCGGACGCCTTCGGCCTTGAGCCTGTCAACGACGTCGAACAGGTAGTCGTTGAAAGCGTCAGCCACGGGGATGGCGCGCACCTGGACCGGTGCCAGCCAGGCCGGGAACGCACCGGCGTAATGTTCGGTCAGAACGCCGAGGAACCGCTCGATGGAACCGAAGAGTGCGCGGTGAATCATCACCGGGCGCTGACGGGTTCCGTCTGCCGCCTGGTACTCAAGCTCGAAGCGCTCAGGCAGGTTGAAGTCCAGCTGGATGGTGGACATCTGCCAGGTGCGGCCGATCGCGTCGCGCGCCTGGACCGAGATCTTCGGTCCATAGAACGCCGCGCCGCCCGGATCGGGAACCAGTTCCAGGCCGGATTCCTCGGCAACTTCGGCCAGTGTCCGCGTTGCTTCCTCCCAGGCTTCGTCGTCGCCGACATACTTCTCCGGGTCCTTGGTAGAGAGTTCCAGGTAGAAGTCGTCCAGACCGTAGTCCTTCAGCAACCCCAGGACGAAGTTGAGCGTGGTGGTCAGCTCATCCTTCATCTGGTCGCGGGTGCAGTAGATGTGGGCGTCGTCCTGTGTCATGCCGCGTACACGGGTCAGTCCGTGGATTACGCCGGACTTCTCATACCGGTACACGGAGCCGAACTCGAAGAGCCGCAGGGGAAGTTCGCGGTAGGACCGCCCGCGCGAGCGGAAGATCAGGTTGTGCATCGGGCAGTTCATCGGCTTCAGGTAGTAGTCCTGGCCGGGCTTGCGGACCTTGCCGTCAGCGTCGAGCTCGGCGTCCACGTGCATGGGCGGGAACATGCCGTCGCGGTACCAGTCCAGGTGGCCGGAGACCTCGTAGAGGTGGCCCTTGGTGATGTGCGGGGTGTACACAAACTCGTAACCCGCCTCAACGTGCCGCTGGCGCGAGTAGTCCTCCATCGCCTTGCGGATGATGCCGCCGCGGGGGTGGAAGACGGGCAGGCCTGATCCCAGCTCGTCCGGGAAGGAGAACAGGTCCAGTTCGCTGCCGAGCTTCCGGTGGTCGCGGCGTTCAGCCTCGGCCAGGCGCTCCTGGTACGCCTTGAGATCATCCTTGGTAGGCCAGGCAGTGCCGTAGATCCGCTGAAGCTGCTTGTTCTTCTCGCTGCCGCGCCAGTACGCGGCGGCTGAACGCGTCAGCGCATACGCATTGGAGATCAGCTTGGTGTTGGGCAGGTGCGGGCCGCGGCAGAGATCCTGCCACACGACCTCACCGGACTTGCGGTCCACGTTGTCGTAGATGGTCAGCTCACCGGCACCGACCTCAACGGAAGCACCGTCGTCGTCGGTGATGTCTCCGTTGCTGCCCTTCAGGCCGATCAGTTCGAGCTTGTAGGGCTCGTCCTTCATGGCTGCGCGGGCTTCGTCCTCACTCGCGACGCGGCGCTGGAAGAACTGGTTCGTGTTGACGATCTTCAACATCATCTTTTCGAGCTGCTTCAGGTCGTCGGGAGTGAAGGGCTCGTTGACGTCGAAGTCGAAGTAGAAGCCGTCGGTGATGTAGGGGCCGATGCCAAGCTTCGCGTCCGGTCGCAGCTGCTGGACGGCCTGCGCCATCACGTGCGCGGCGGAGTGGCGAAGAACGTTCAGACCGTCTGCCGAATCGATGGTGACCGGCTCCACCCGTGCGCCGTCTTCCAGCTCGCGGCTCAGGTCCCACAGCTCGTCATTCACACGGACTACGACGACGTCGCGCTGCTCCTTGAAGAGGTCGGCTCCAGTAGTCCCTGTGGTCGCCCGCTGCTCTTCGCCGTCGACGATGAGGGTGATTGATGGGGGCGCTGACACTGAGGTCTCCTCTTGATAAGGGTGAACTGGTTGGATAGCTGATCGATCAACCGTACCGGCGGGCAAGGACGGATGAGCGCCCAACACTCCCGCCGCGGTCTTCTCGATGGTATCCGTTGCGTGAGCGGCCAACCAACCAGCCGACGCGCCGCGGCGCGCGCCGAAGGGGGCTAGTGGGTTCGGCGAACCTTCAGTTCATATTCGATGAACGCATCGATCATCGCGCGGTAGGTCCGCTCAACCACGGTGGGATCCACGTCCTGCTTCTCGGCGAATACACGCACGTTCGCGATGACCTGTTCCACCCGGGCGGGCGCGCGTACAGACTCATCGTCGTCCTTCAGGGAACCAGCCCGGCGCACCAACCGCTCACGTCGCGAGATCAGGCCGACCATCTGCTCATCGACCTCATTGATGGCTATACGGACAGCCTTCAGCTGTTCGGCGTGGGCCGATCCGGGCTTTGCAGGGTCGGGCGTCTGTGGGCTTGGCATACGGTGAGACTACGCGAGGGTATGCCCGCCCTTACCGTTGATTACGGTGCGCGCTGGGAATGGAGGCGGGTCCCCGGGCGTTACACTTCCGGACAGAAACCCCGAATATCCAGCGAACTCGACGAGTCCGCTGTTCACCGAAGGAGCACCGTGGATTACACACCCCCTGCCGGCAGCATCACCATGTTCAGCACGACCTGGTGTGGCTACTGCCGCAGGCTGAAGTCCCAGCTCGACGCGCAGGGCATCGGCTACCAGGAGATCAACATCGAAGAAGTGGACGGGACCGCGGAACTGGTGGCGTCACTGAACGGCGGAAACCAGACCGTACCTACCGTGATCTTCCCGGACGGGAGCACGGCGACCAACCCGTCGGCGTCTGAAGTGAAGGCGCGCGTAGGCGTCTGATCCCCTCGATTAGGCAGGACCGGCCCCATTCCGGTGGGGACGTGTCCTGCCTTTTCGATGCGGCACGTTCTCGCTCGACGGCGCCACCCGGGCGCTGACCGGAGCGCTGACCGGAAGCAGAGTCAGCTCATTGCACCGCATCGTCGTAGACGGCTATGACGGCGTCCGCCACCTCGTCCACCGTAACTCCGGGTACGAGGTCGTCCGCCGCTCCTGCCGTTGCCGGGTTCCATTCAAGATCCAGTGCAGCGTAGGTCTTCTCGAGTACGGCACGGATGGGCGGTGAATTCTCGACCACGACGACCGATGAAAACAGCCACGCTCCCGAAATTACGCGCTGGGCCGTACCGACCAGCTTCACCTGCACCTGCCCATTCCCGTGGACGCTGAATTCTCCGGGACAGTATTCGCCCGGGATTTCGCCCATGGAGGCATCAACGCCGACCCGCCGTAGAGCGTCGGCGAGAATCTCGCCAAGCAGGCCGAAGCGGGCACGTGATCCGGCGATCGCGTCGTCGTGCGGCTCGATGTGATCCACGATCAGGCAGCCCTGGTGGTAGGCCGCCGCCCGTCCGCCGGCCTTGCGGATCAGGGGTTCGAAGCCCTCCGACCGCGCGGCGTCGGCGGCCGCACTGAAACCGGGAAGCCGGGCATCCCGCTGGCCGAAGGCGAGCGTCGGGAACGGCTGGTACATGCGAAGCGTCGGTGGCAGCTGTCCGGACGCTGCTGAACGCAACAGTGTGAGACCTCGTTCAAGATCCGCGGCAGCGCCCACGGACGGATCGCGGATCAAAGCAAGCGGAGCGTACGACCAGGACTGAATACTCATCCGGCCCAGCTCCTGTCCATGATTTCCTGCGGCTTCCATCCCATTTATATCGCTGCCGTTGCATTCTTCGAATTCGACGGTGCATGCAATCAGTCGGTCACCGGCTGAACGCGAGCGCAACAGTGAAGCCCTCAGGCAGCTTCAGTTCGGCGGGCGGCACGTCCCTCACCGAATAATCGTGCGTGTCCACCCGGGCGACGGGCTCGAGGACATCGACGTCGGCCGGGTCCACCATCAGTCCGGTCCCGGCGGCTTTGAGCACTGCTTCCTTACGCGACCACAGGGCGGCGCGCAGGTGAGCCTTGTCAGGCTCCCGCACGCCCCGAATCTTCGATTGTTCGGCGGGCGTGAAGACGCTTTCATCAAGTTCCGAACCGCCGAACCGGCCGATCTGTTCGAGGTCGATGCCGACGGTCCGCAGCGGGCGTGACGGGTCGACGACCGCCGCTGCCCACCCGCCGCTGCGGCTGAGACTGGCAGCTATCGGCAGCGGTTCCCCGTCAATCGTCCAGCCCGGTTGCCCATGATCGACCGCGTCGCATGCCGGGCACGTGAACCGGGCACCCAGGTGCTGACTGTCGATACCCGACGCCTTGCTCAGCAGTTCGCGTAGCCAGGAGCGGCCGGCGAGGAAGCGGTGACGTGCCATCGGATCCGAGATCATCGTGCCGCGCGCGTGTTCACCGGCATCCACATATCCCACGCTGCGGCCATCCAGGTGGACCGCATGGAGCTCCAAGGGCTAGCGTCCGCCGTCGATGTTCCGGCTTCTTTGCTCCACCCCGGGGGTCCCGTACGGATAATCGGCAAGCTCCGGAGCGCTGACCTCGGAGAGGCGGGCGATTTCCTCGCTGCTCAGGGTGAGCCTCGCGGCACCGAGGTTGTCCGCCAGTTGTTCTGTGGTGCGAGCCCCGAGGATGACCGAGGTTACCGCGGGCTGTTGCGCGACCCATGCCAGCGCCACCTGAGATGCGCTGACCCCACGCGCCTCTGCAATTTCCAGTACGACGTCGATGACCGCCCACGTGCGCTCCTGCGCGTTCCGCTTCTGCCACGCCTCCATGCCGCGCTCTGGATTTTCACCAAGCCGCGTAGCACCCTCCGGTGCGGTGTCCCTCTTGTACTTGCCCGTAAGCCAGCCACCGCCCAGCGGCGACCAGGGCAGCAGCCCCATACCGGCGTCGAGCGCGGCCGGAACAATCTCAGACTCAATCCCTCGCACCAGCAGGCTGTACTGAGGCTGCAGGGTGACCGGGAGGTCCCAGCCGCGCGCTCTGGCGATTCCGACCGCCTTGGTGAGCTGCCATCCCGTGTAGTTGGAAAAGCCGTAGTAGCTGATCTTGCCGGCGCTGACGGCGTCGTGCAGGAATCCCAGCGTCTCCTCAAGTGGAGTGAGGGGATCCCAGGCATGCATCTGGTACAGGTCGATGTGGTCTACGTTGAGCCGCTTGAGCGAGGCATCGAGCGCCAGCCGCAGGTGCCTGCGGGAGAGTCCGACGTCGTTGGGACCCTTCCCCATCGGGAACCGGCCCTTGGTCGCCAGAATCATCTCAGACGCGGAGGAACTTTTCGCCAGCCACCGCCCGATGATCTCCTCGGACGCTCCTGCGCTGTAGACGTCGGCGGTGTCAATAAGGTTGCCGCCGGCGTCTGCGTAATCATCGAGAATCGCGTGCGACGTTGTTTCATCGGCTTCGGCGCCGAACGTCATGGTGCCGAGCGCATACGCCGAGACTGATGTACCGCTGCTGCCGAGGTTCCTGTACTCCATCAACACTCCTTGGGTTTTGATCGTGTGCCGTGTCGGGTTGGTCAGTCGGTGACCGAGACTCCGCGCCAGAACGCGACATGGTCCTTGATGTTCGCTGCGGCTTCCTTGGGCTGGGGGTAGGTCCAGGCCGCGTCGGGGTTGTTCTGGCCGTCAACCTCGAGGCTGAAGTAGCTCGCCTCCCCTTTCCAAGGGCAGGTGGTGTGCTTGTCGCTCGGCTTGAGGAACTCCTGCTTCACGCTTTCCCTGGGGAAGTAGTGGTTGCCCTCGACCATCTCAGTGGAGCTGGACTCCGCGATCACCTGATTGTTCCAAACTGCCTTGGCCATGATGTCCTCATTTCCTCTCCGACGGCTCAGCGCGGACTGCGCTGTGAGCCCGGTTACACAGTTGGCCAACGACGACGGCGCCCACCGCATTCCCCGCGAAGCTTCAGGACAGCTTCCTCAGGGTCAGAATCTGTTCGCTTCGCCCGAACGGTCCGTCGAGGTCGTGGAGGACGGACGAGGTCAGGCCGACTCCATCCCGGCCGAAGCTCACGCTGGTGTCCAGGCCCAGCCACTGGCCTTCAGGCTGACGGTGCAGGTGCACCTGCAAATCCACGTTCGGGAACGCCCAGCTGCCCGGTCCGGGAGGAACCCGGGTAGCGATGCCGTTGGCGGTGTCAATGAGTCCAAGGAGCCGCGCGGAGTCCGACGACGGTTCGCCCTCCACCAGTGGATGCGGTGTCCGGAGCCACACCCTGCCCCGGCCGGGTCGGTGACCCTCAAGCTTCCGCACGTCGATGGATTGGATATAGCCGCCGGGCCATTCAGCTACGGCGTCATGTTCCGTGCCCTCGTCGGGCCCCGGCATAGGTGCGTCTTCGAGCGCAGCGACCGACGACGTATCGCTTGTGGCCAACCGCCAGGCCCGGGCGCGGATCGCCGTCCGGCCGCCGTGGTTCATCTCAGCCTCAAGCAATTCGATGGTTCGCCCCGGCCTCACCATGCGGGTCACCACCTCGACTGTTTCCAGCGGGATGAGCCCGAGTATCTCGTACGAGATACGCGCCATCTGCAGCTCTGCCCGCGGTTGGAACTGCTCAAGGCAGTGGGCAAGAAGCCCGGAGGCCGGGGCCATGTGCTGCTCGTGCTCGTTCCAGGCGCCCTGTGCATGGATTGTTGCCTCGAACTGCCCGTCGCCCAGCGGACGATAGTAGGAATCTGCCATGGTGCTGATGAACACGCTCCTCAGGGAATGATCCGGAAGGGCGCGCACAAGGCGGCCCTGGTGCGAGAATACCGAATCACCGCTGCGACGTGAGCACCGCCCAGAGGATCAGTAATCCGCGTCACCGGACCGTCCGTGGGCCAGCCCTGTGGGGATGCCGAGACTGACCAGCTCCGGTTCGGAGCAGCAGCCGGCCTCTGCCACCGCCTCCTCACTTGAGCATGACGATCCGGCAGGTTCACCGGCCGATGCGTCACAACCTCCGCCGAGGTCGGTGCTGCACACTCCTGTGTCGGGTAGTTCGAGGCGAACGGTGGAGGCGTCGGAATGATCGCCCGCGATAGCGGCAACCACCGACCGGACCTGTTCATATCCGGTGGCCAGCAGAAAGGTGGGGGCGCGGCCGTAGCTCTTCATGCCGACGAGGTAAAAGTCCTTGTCCGGGTGTGCAAGGACATCGGCCCCGTGCGCCGGTACGGTGCCGCAGGAATGGAATTCGGGGTCGATCAGGGGTCCAAGCGCCCGAGGGGCTTCCACGGCAGGGTCAAGTTCCAGCCGGAGTTCGCGCAGCATATTCAGATCAGGACGGAATCCGGTTGCCGGGACGAGTACGTCCACCTCAACGGCAGGTGCACCATCGGGGGTTGAGGCGTGGACGGTGAGGGCGCCGTCCTCGGCTGTCAGGGAGGTGATGGTGAAGGAGGTGAGCAGCTCCACGATGCCGTCCTCGACCAGCGAGCACAGACGGCTGCCCAGGGCACCCCGGGCGGGGAGCCCGTCGAGGTCACCGCCGCCATAGAGCCGCTGCACTGATCCGGCGCCGCGAACGGCCCAGGTGAGACGGGTTCCTGGTTCGGCTTTGGCAACCTGGCCAAGGCTCAGCAGCGTGTTCGCGGCCGAGTGCCCTGCTCCGACAACCATCACCCGTTTGCCGGCGAATTTGGTGCGGTCGGTTCCCGTGACGTCCGGAAGGGGTCCGGTGATGAAGGGCCGCGCAGCCTGCTCGCCGTGTGCGGCCAGGCCCGCCTGGCCGAGCGGGTTCGGTTGGCTCCAGGTGCCGGAAGCATCGATGACGGCACTAACCAGATGATCCTCGAGTCCGTCCGGGCCCGAGACCCGGACCAGGAAAGGCTGATTCTCGCGCGCGCTGCTCCTCGTCTTGTCCATGCCGTGCCGCGCGACTGCGAGGACTTCGGTGTTGAGGCGGAGCGCTGCAGTTATGGCGGGGACTGCCGCGAGCGGCTCAAGGTAGGACTCCACCAGCTCAGCACCGAAGGGAAGCGCAGTGCTGCGTGGAGCCTGCCAGCCGGTAGGTTCCAGCAGGCGACGGGCGGCGTCGTCGACGTTGTACTGCCAGGGTGAGAACAATCGAATGTGGCCCCACTGTCGGACGGCGGCGCCCACGCCGTCGCCCTTCTCCAGGATCAGCGGCGTAAGTCCGCGTTCGAGCACGTGTGCAGCGGCTGCCAGGCCAATGGGGCCGGCGCCGATAATGGCTACGGGCAGGTTTTGCCGATCCGACATCGATGTCCTTCCGTTCAGCGGATTCCGCGAGGGGGGTATATTGATCTTTATCGATATAAGTATCCGATTCTAGATTGATGATTGTCAATGTATCGCTACCCCTGAATAGGTGCGCAAGTGCGCACCTAAGGTCTATATTGACCCTGTGCTGACCGTTCTTCGGGTTCCTGCCTATCGCAAACTCTTCTCCGCACAGGTCATTGCGCTTCTGGGAACAGGTCTGCTCACAGTAGCGCTGGGGCTCCTCGCGTTCGATCTTGCCGCCGGACGGGCCGGCGCGGTGCTGGGTACTGCACTCACGATCAAGATGCTGGCGTACGTGTTCGTTGCGCCCCTCATGGCCGCGCTCGTGGAGCGGCTACCCAGGAAGACCGTCCTGGTAACGGCTGATGTCATTCGTGCAGCGGTTGCCCTGATGCTGCCGTTCGTTGACCAGGTGTGGCAGATCTACATTCTGGTCTTCGTACTGCAGTCCGCCTCGGCCACCTTTACCCCCGCGTTCCAATCCGTCATTCCGGTGGTTCTGCCGCAGGAGCGCGCCTATACTAAGGCGCTGTCACTCTCCCGGCTTGCCTACGACCTTGAGTCGCTGGTGAGCCCCGTCCTTGCAGCTGCGCTGCTGGTGGTCATGAGTTACCACAATCTGTTCGTCGGCACGGTGGTTGGGTTTCTGGTCTCTGCCCTCCTGGTTCTGACGACTCATCTGCCCACTCCCCCACGGGTCGGTGGAACTGGCTCCCTACTCCACCGGACAACACTGGGTGCTCGGATTTTCCAGCAGATACCTATGCTTCGCGGACTCCTGGCACTGAATCTGGTTGTGGCGTGCGGTACCGCGCTCGTCCTGGTGAATACCGTTGTCTACGTCAAAGACATGTACGGCGGAACAAGCGCCGGAGTGGCAGTCGCACTCGCCTGCTACGGCGCCGGATCGATGGTCGTGGCGCTGACGACGCCGGCACTACTGGAGCGCTTCGGGGACCGCACCTTCATGATGGCCGGCAGCATTCTGGTCTCGGCAGGGGTTTGTTCAGCCGCCGTTGTCGCCGTCATGCAGCCTCCGTGGTTGGTGATGCTCCTGCTGTGGGCGTTCCTCGGGGCCGGCACTTCCATGATCAATACCCCCTCTGCGCGGCTGCTGCGCCGCGCAGCAACCGACTCGACCCGGTCCTACCTGTTCACCGCCCAGTTCTCCCTGTCCCACGCCTGCTTCATTGCCACCTACCCGGTGGCGGGATGGGTTGGAGCCGCCGCCGGCCAGCCTGCCGCGGGTTTCATCCTCGCGGCGCTGGCTACACTTGGCGCAGTTGTAGCATTGCGTCTCTGGCGTGCCGAGCCGCCGTCGACATCCGGCGTGGACGTCGATCGTCGACTGGGAGTACATCGTTGAGCGAGGATCCGATCGACTCGCACCCAAGCCTGAATCACCCGGATAATCCGGATGAAGCACGGCTCGACGTCGGTGCCGCCCTTTTTCGGATGCTCGCCGACCCCACCCGGCTTCACATCCTGTGGCTGCTTTCCGAGGATCCCGGCGACGTCAGCTCACTGGTTGAACGCACCGGAGCGACCCGCACCTCCGTGAGCCAGCATCTGGCCAAGCTTCGCTTCTCAGGCCTGGTTACCACACGTAAAAGCGGACGCAATGTCATCTACAGCATCGCAGACGGCCATCTTGCGCGGCTGGTACGGGAAGGCATCAACCACGCCGATCACCGCATCACGGGTGAGCCGGTGCACGACTGAGCACTGCGCTTCGCCGGGAGCTTTCGTTAAATACAAAGCAGGCTTCCTAGTTTAGAGTTTCTCGCATGAGCTTCAATGACAATGCGCAGTTCGATCCATCCCGGGTAAGTGACCGACGAGGCCGTGGTGGTCGCGGCGGCCGCGGCGTCGCTGTGGGCGGCGGATTGGGCGGGGGCCTCATCCTGCTGTTGTCGCTCTTCTTTGGCCCAGGCGTGGTGGACCAGCTGGGGCTCGAGGGTGGCCCCGGAATCGATTCGGGCATCGGTGCGGACTCAGATCCGGCCATCAACGCCTGCCAGACCGGTGAGGACGCCAACAGGCGATTGGACTGCCGCATCCTGGGAACCGCGGAAAGCCTCGACAGCTTCTGGGAGCCCTACCTGGAGCCGTACGGCATTCAGTACACTCCGCCGGGAGTGGTCCTCTTCTCCGGTCAGACCAACACCGGGTGCGGGGCGGCGAGCAGCGCCGTCGGGCCGTTCTACTGCCCAGCTGACGAGCAGACGTACTATGACACGGCGTTCTTCGATGACCTCGTGACACGCTTCGGTGCCTCGGCCGGACCGCTCGCGCAGGAGTACGTCATTGCCCACGAGTTCGGGCACCACATCCAGAACCTGACGGGGGCTCTCGGCGCCTCCCAGCAGGATCCGCGAGGTCCCGAATCGGGTGCCGTCCGGGTGGAGCTGCAGGCTGATTGCTACGCGGGCATGTGGGCCGCGCACGCCACAACAGTCCCCGACCCTGAATCGGGCGTTCCGTTCCTGCGGGAGTTCACGCGGACCGACCTGCAGGACGCGTTGTCAGCGGCGTCCGCCGTTGGCGACGACCGGATACAGGAGTCGACCAGCGGGCAGGTCAACCCAGAGGCCTGGACGCACGGCTCCAGCGAGCAGCGTCAGGCATGGTTCCTGCAGGGCCTCGAAATGGGAGATATCAAAGCGTGCGACACGTTTGCGACTGAAGATCTGGATAACCCCTAGCCGCTGTGTCGACAAAGTCGAAGAGTCAGACGACAACCGGCACTGGATGCACTTCATCCGGCGCGTGACCTGCACGCTCGTGGATGCGGCGCACGGCGTCTGCTGAGGGTGCCTCGGACAGGCAGTACACCACTCCGCTTTCCGGGTCGGCCCAAGCCTGCTTGAAGACGACATCCTCTTCGGACTGAATGGCAAGGTCTGCCTCGTGTGCAGCCTTGAGCTGTTCTGCGGTGACGCCTTTCATATTGTGATGAACGTCCATGAATTCGGCCATGACCGTAATCCTTCGAATAACGGGACCTGGAAGCGTCCCGGTGCGTGATCTCGGTGGCGCGGGCGTCAGTCCGCGCATGCGCCGACGGGAACCCCGGACTCGATGGGTCTCATCGGGTAGTGCGGAGGCTGGGTAGGCGTCTCCGCTGCTAGGTCTCCGCTGCTTGGCCGGTCGGAACATGTGCTCCGAGCTGGTAGGCACATTGTCCCGCTGACAGGCCGGCGACACAATGACGAATTCTCAGGTGCCGCAGAACGTCCGGTAGGAGCCAAAGTCATCGGGTGCCCCGGAGGCGTAGCGATCCAGCCCTTCGCGCTCCTCAAACGGCGCCGTCACAGCGGCTAGGAGTCGCCCAAAGGGTTCCAGATCGCCGTCGGCCGCGGCTGCAAGTGCTTCCTCCACGAGGTGGTTCCGCGGGATGTAGACCGGGTTGACCCGATCCATCATGTCGGCTGAGGGGTTCAGGGCACGCCACTGCCCCAGCCAGGCATCGATGCGGGCGGTATCGGTGAAGAACGCGCGGGCGGGCTCAGCGTCGCCGCGGGCGGCAGCGCTGAGACTGCGCAGGAAGGACGTGTAGTCAACCTGCCCCTCTCCCAGCAGGGTCAGGAGCTTGCCGGCCACGTCGGAGGCATCGACGTCGTCGCTGAGACCGAGCTTCACGCGCATGCCGTCGGACCAGGCGCCGCTGTATTGGGACGGAAACCGGCTCAGCGCCTCTTCGGCGAGTTTCACGGCGTCGTCCTGGTTCTCGTGAAGCAGCGGAAGGAGCGTTTCGGCGAAGCGGGTCAGGTTCCAGTGGGCCGCGGCGGGCTGGTTGGCATAGGCGTAACGGCCCATCATGTCGATGGAGCTGTAGACGGCGGCAGAGTCGAAGGCGTCCGTAAAGGCACACGGGCCGTAGTCGATGGTCTCACCGGAGATGGTCATGTTGTCGGTGTTCATGACCCCATGGACGAAGCCCACCAGCATCCACTGGGCAACGAGTGACGCCTGGGCAGAGATGACCGCCTCGAGCAGGGCAAGATAGCGATTCGGCGACTCGGTAGCCTGCGGGTAGTGGCGGGTGATGGCGTAGTCCGCGAGGCGTTCCAGCAGTGCCATATCGTCGGTTGCCCGCGCGTACTGGAAAGTGCCGACGCGAAGGTGGCTGGCTGCCACACGGGTCAGGAGGGCTCCCGGCAGCAGTTCTTCGCGCTGCACGGGACGGCCTGTCGCGATGACGGCAAGCGAGCGGGTGGTCGGGATGTGGAGCGCGTGCATCGCTTCGCTGACGATGTACTCGCGCAGCATGGGGCCAAGAGCAGCCAAGCCGTCACCGCCACGTGCGAAAGGAGTGCGGCCGGAGCCTTTTAGGTGCATGTCGCGGAGGCCGCCCTTGGGGTGGGTCACCTCACCGAGCAGCAATGCGCGGCCGTCGCCGAGGCGTGGACTGTACCCGCCGAACTGGTGACCCGCGTAAGCCTGTGCGACCGGGGTTGCTCCCGAAGGCACGAGATTGCCGGTCAACAGGCGAACACCATCCGGACCGCGAAGGAAATCAGCGTCCAGACCAAGTTCGGTTGCGAGCTGCTCATTGAGCACAAGCAACTCCGGTTTGGCCACATCTGCAGCCTGCCAGGACATCCCCATCTCGGGCAGGTGGCGGGCGAAATGATTATCAAGGGTGATGGCTGGCGCCGTTGAAACAGTCACCCTATCGACAACAGGACCGGCTGCCTGGTTGTTCCCGGCGAGCGCTCGCCGGGTGCCCGTGCAGACTGTGCCTTTTCGTTATCGCTTTCCTCATCCGCCCGGCGTATTTTGGAATTATGTCGGCGATGGGCCGTCCGCCCGGAGCCGTTGGGATACGGGACCGGAAAGGAGCCGGAGATGTCCATCTTCCGACGAAAAGGCAAGGATACAGAGAACAAGCAAACCGACGCTGAGCCTGCCCGTCACAAGGACTTCCGTGAGGGGTACGTCCTTGTCCATGGGAGCGAGAAAAAAGCCGATGAGCTGGCGATGAGGGCATACGGCGACAGCGACGGCGACGGGAAGCCCGACGTTCCGTTCATGCCGTTCCCGGGGTAGCTCCAGCAAAGGCATCGGCCACCCGTTTCATAGGAGTTCAGCCCTCGCGGCCGATGGTCGCTGCCTTTCCGTCTGGACCCTCGAGGAGATAGGTGACCGCCGATGGATCAGGCCACCTTTCGAGGAGACTTTCGATGTCTTCAAAGCTTTCCGGGTCCGCGGCGTCTATGGCGAGGTGGTCGATCTTGCCGTCAAATACCTGCAACCGGATCTCGAGCGGAACCCCCTTTGCACCCGTGAAGTGGGCACGGATCGGGAACACGTGATCGTGCGGGACTGCGCGTGGCAGTTCGTCCGGAACCTGGAACTGCACCGTCGGGGCGAACCCATCGTGCCAGTAAACCTCCTGAGCGGTCTGCAGTTGTGCGAGCAGTTCAGATGCTCCTGCTATTTCCGCTGCTCCCAGGATGCCTTCGACCAGCCGGCGAACGGCAGGATCCACAGGACGCACCCGCTCCAGCTCATCGAGCGGGACGGCTTCGAACAGTTCCTGCCTGGCTGCGATGCGGTCACCCAGGAACCCCGCAAAAGTAAGCGCGGCCGCGCCCGCTGCCATCCAACCGCGCGGGTGCTTCACACCGGCCAGGCGCAGCTTCTGCTCCAGACGCGCGTCAATCGCGTCACCAGCGTCTGCGAAGCGCATAGTGATGCCGGCCGCTGCAAGCCCGGCTACGGTTCTGAAAAGGACCTTCTTCCTACGTGCACCGCCGACCGTGATTGCCACGTAGGCCCCAGTCAGGACCGCTGTTGCGACGTGGGCATCGCGGCGCTGCGTGGGGTTGAGTTTTAACGGATCTATGAGGGGAAGTGCCCCCATCACAGCGGTGGACAGGACGCCGAAAAGCGGCGATGTCGCGATGGTGGACGACTGCTGATCTGCTCGGCTCATCGTGCGCTCCTCAAACTCAGGGGATTTCCTTCCAAAGTATCGGGCTCTGAGCACTACAGCCAGTGTCGAGCTGACGAAGGGGCCCGATTCAAAGAGAGAGCCACCGCTACGGGAGTGTTAGTTGGTGGAGCTTTCGAGTGTCCGGTTGAGGATGCGTGCGCCGTCCGCGAAGGAAGCGGGATTCGGTCCGGAATAGTTGAGGCGAATGTACGGTCCTGTCGGTTCCGCTGGGAACCATTCAGTACCCGGTGAGATGAGCACACCAGCAGATTCGCATGCGCGGGTGAACCGCTCAAGGTCCGTTCCGTCGGGTAGTTGTGCCCAGAGGTTGAGCCCCCCTTTGGGCAGGTGCGCGACGTGAAGTCGCGGAGCGTGTTGTCTAAGGCTGGTTGCGAGCAGATCGCGGCGTGACTGGAGCTGATGCCGTAACCCGCGCAGGTGTGTTTGCCAAACTGGTTGAGTGACGACGTCGAGCGCTGCCGACTGCATAACGCCGCTGACGTACATGGATTCGGCTGTCTGGTCGGCGAGGATACGATCGCGCGCAGGCCCTCTCGCGATCACCGCGGCGACACGGATGGCACGTGCCCTGCGTCTTCGCGTGCAGCGATAGGAACCGAGGTCGTGTTGATGCCGAAGTCATGGGCTGACCTACGTAGGCGCATCGGCCGCAATCCTCTCCTATGCTGCGGCGCTGGCTGTCCTGGATGTCGAACGCGGCGCACCCGACGCGAACATCACTACGATCGGTAACGCCCTTTGGTGGGCGATGACGACGATCACCACCGTGGGCTATGGAGACCAGTACCCGGTCACCGCCGCAGGCAGGTTCATCGCTGCAGCGCTTATGCTCGGTGGCATCGCGGTCGTAGGCGTGGTGACGGCGTCGTTGGCTTCCTGCCTCATAAAGCGTCTCCGCTGAGATGGCCGCTGAAGAGGAGTCGGGCGACAACGCAATACAGCAGGAGCTGGCCGAGGTGAAAGAGCAACTCCGGCTCCTCAACGACAAGAAGGTGAGGTCTGAATCAGACCGTTGACCTAATCACTGCCCCGGCGAAATTCTTCCCAAGCTTCCCCGCAGTTACGCCCGAAACCTAGGCGCCGGATGTCACACTCATTTCAGCGCCCACTAGGGGCGCGCCGTACTGCAGGGAACACCATGAGATTCAGATCCGCGCTCGTCGCCGCGCTCACGACAGGCCTTCTCGTCACCGGGCTCGCCGCACCAGTCGACGCCGCCACCACCTACACCACTAATCTCCGGGCCGCGGTTCGCGCACTGCCCGTAGCGGTGGAGAATAACGTCGGATATGACCGGAACCGTTATTTCGGTCAGTGGATCGACCAGAACAAGGACTGCCAGAACACCCGCGCCGAGGTTCTCATCACAGAGAGCAGGGTCACCCCGAAGTACACGAGCACCAAGCCCTGCACTGTGGCAAGCGGCAAGTGGGTAACCACCTTCGACAACAAGACGCATACCTCAGCCAGCTCCGTACAGATCGACCACATGGTTCCTGTCCACGAAGCCTGGGGCTCCGGTGCCAGGAACTGGACCCAAGCCCGTCGGGTCGCCTTCTACAACGACCTCGGCTACGCCGGTTCGCTGAACGCACAGACCAGCAGTCTCAACTCCTCCAAGCAGGCCTCCGGGCCCGAGCAGTGGATGCCACCGGCGAACCAGTGCGCGTACATCGCCCAGTGGACCGTCGTAAAGGCACGCTGGGGCATGACCGTCGACAAGGCGGAGAAGGCCGCGCTCATCAAGTGGGCGGACCAGTGCGCCGCCATGCAGCTGACAATCACCAAGGTCTGATCGGAACGGCCCGGTCCATTAGGAGAGTAAGACACCACCCCATGACTGGTCGTCTCAGGAAAACGGGCCGTGAGGTTCCTTCGGATGATGAAGGGCAGCGTCATCACCGTGGACGTGGCGGCGGCGGGCTGATGCAAGGCTCTACCGGGCGGTACGTTCGGTGAAACGGAATCACTACGCCCGGCGTATTTGGGAAGAAGATCACACCTCCCGCTCTTTAGTCCGGCGGAGTATCATCGGGCTCAATTCGAGGCGCGCAGCCGCGCGGGCCGCCCCTCTGGTATCGCCTGGTCGGCAGGAAGAAGGGCCGAGAAATGGGGAAGCACATACGGGTTGATGATCTCGACATCTGGACGGAGCAGGCCGGGGATGGTCCAGACGTCCTCCTGATCGGAGGCCTAGGGGACACAGTCGAGTCCTGGCAGTTTCAATTGGACGGGCTGGCGGACCGCTACAGGCTAAACGCGTTCGACAATCGCGGGGCCGGACGGACCGCCATGCCCGAAGGACAGCTCTCGGTGGAGGTGATGGCGGACGACGCGGCTGGGGTCCTCCGTGCCCTGGGTATCCCCTCCGCACATGTCGCCGGATTCTCCGGCGGCGGCATCATCGGCCAGGAACTGGCGCTCCGCCACCCCGGACTCGTCCGCAGCTTGGTGCTGCAAAGCACCTGGGCGGCACCCGACGACTACCTTCGGTCGTGGTCTTCTTTCATGCGTTCCTTCGTCGAAGTAGCCCCGAGCGAGCGGGCATTCCTCGAGGGACTTTTTCTGGACGTCTACACGGCGCGGGCGCACAACGATGGTACCGTGAGCCGGTTTATCGAGGGAGTGCTCGACTTCCCCTACAAGCAAAGTACCGAGGACACGCAGCGCTTCATAGACGCGATCATCAGACACGATATGAGCAACAGCCTCCAAGAGATCACCGCTCCGACGCTCGTCCTTGCCGGCGGGCGCGACTCGATTAGCCGCCCGGAACTTTGCCGCACCGTTGCGGACCGAATACCCGGCGCGCTATTCGAAGTCATGGCGCAGGAAGCTCACCAGCCGTTCCAAGAGGTACCAGACCAGTGGAACGCCCGCGTGCACGCCTTCTGGCAGGAGGCTGGAGCGCAGGCTCTGTAAACGTGGGAATCTGCTCAGAGAAGAGAGGTCCTAGAGTCCATGGCACAGGGCGCGGAAGTCGACGGTCGTGCTGTCGATGAAATTGAAATTCAAACATCTTTTCGGGGATTCGGTGTCGCAGCTCTTACAGACGATGTCATCGACATCGTCGTCGAGCACGGTCGCCGTATCACCTCTCCGGTCGCAAGCGTCGCCTATGGCAAATGGGCGGAGCGGTAGGGCGCGTCGACGATAGCGTTACCGCGTTCAATGGCCGGAAAGCCGGATTGCTTACGGAACGGCCAAGTATGACCGGCTGAAGGCACTCAAGCGCAAGTACGACCCCACCAACTTGTTCAACCTCAACCAAACATCAAGCCAAACTGAACGCCCGTTGACGCCATAAACGGCGCATAATCTCCGGGCTGTCTGGCACTCGGGCTATGCTATCCCTGTCTGCGCGTCAGGACGCTCTGGTGTCTTGCTCAGACTTCTCCCACTCGGTGACAACCCGGTGCCCAGGGTTCAGGTAGGTGTGGTTGTCCGCGATGACCTTCTCAGTCCTAGTCGTCGATACTGTCCATGTGCCAAGACAGCTCTTGCACTTGATTGTTCCCACTTACGCCCCCCCGGATTAGTCCCGCTCCGCTGCAACACTTTCAGGATCCTTTCGAATGGTTTAGGCGTCAAGAATTTTTGTCCATTCGTGAGACTTAATTGAGCGGCTCTTGAAGTTACCTTGCGGTAACCACTCACCAGAGGGGCGTTCGGAACGATGCGGGACGTCGACGCGTTCGGACACGAACACCGAACGGCCCCTGCGGACCTTATGATGAGCCCGTCAACGCGACATCAGTACTAACCTTGTGGAAACCATGACTCATCCTCAGAATCCGGCGCCGGGTACGCCTGCCTACACCGCCGAGCCGCCGCTCTGGGCGCCGTACTACGGTGCGCCGTTCAAGGTTGCCGTCCAACGCTTCTGAAAGAATTACGCCACCTTCTCGGGTCGGGCCAGCCGGAGCGAATAATGGTGGTGGACGCTCGTTTCAGTCGGCGTCACCTTCATCATCAACATCCTAGGTGGCGGGGGCACGATCGACCCGACCACGGGGATGCCTGCGGGAGGATCACCTTTCGGCATGGTCTTGGCCACCCTGTGGCTGGCGGCCACAATAGTTCCGTCGATCGCTCTGATCATCCGGCGGCTCCATGACGTGAACATGAGGGGCTGGCTGATCCTGATCATGCTGGTGCCGGTCGTGGGTGCCCTGGCGTTGCTCGTATTCATGATCTTGCCGCCCAACCCGGCCGGCCGGCGTTACGACCGTACTGAAGGACTCGGCGCAGGATACTGAGCGGCACGACCGCATCTTGGCCGAGTTGCGCACGAGTAAGCGGACGGGGCCGGTCTTGAGGGCGAAGCGGCCCCGCCCGTGGGACTCGCCGAGCTCCAGGCGGCTGCTCCCGAGTCAAGGATGCATGACCGTACTTGCTGTTTCCTTGGACTCTAAGCTCTCTTGACACGGCCAGATGCTCACCTGGCCTTCATTGCGGCGCGCTCAAAGCTCGCGTTCATCGAAAACCGCCCGCAAGTTGGGCTAGCGGCGCGTCTGGTGTTCGTGCAGCCCGTCGACCAGGACGGAAGCTCCTAGCCATGTCGCTCCCAGCTTGTGTACCAGTGACTGGAGGGCGAACAACTGACCCCCTGTGTCCACGATGTCGTCGACCGCCAGCACTTTGTCCCCCGCTTTGATGAGTCCCTTCCGGATACCGAACACGATGTGGCGGTCGAGGTAGTCTGGCGGGCTCGTCGATGTGATCCACGCGTCTTCGCCAAAAAGCCGGCTCGGGTCCTTGCGGACAGGCCATGTGGGCTCTGAGCTGGGCGTGATCGGTAGTGGTTCGCACGTGCCGAGCTTACCGGG
The DNA here is from genome assembly GCF_059089725.1 of Arthrobacter sp. M71 S08. Taxonomy (NCBI): domain Bacteria; kingdom Bacillati; phylum Actinomycetota; class Actinomycetes; order Micrococcales; family Micrococcaceae; genus Arthrobacter; species Arthrobacter sp. M71 S08. The sequence continues at coordinate 20,575 of NZ_JBNHEY010000011.1, forward strand.
CAGGCGTGACACCCAAGGCAGGGTCCGTCCTCGGCGGCACCATCGGCGCAGCTGCCGGTTAGCAGCCTTGCCGGATGACCGATACGTCGGTCTCGGTGATGTGGACGAGAGTGGACGTACCGTTGTTTTCCCTTGATGCTTCAGTCAGCAACTGTTCAGGGTCCGCATCTGCAGCGACGCAGAAATCACCAGGCAGGGTGAACCCGTCCAACTCGACATACTGGCCCTCCAAATACCAGTCGTAGACGTCGACCCACCCCTCGGAGAGCCCTTGGCGTACCTCCAAGGCTTCAGCTTCCTCTTCCGTTCCGCAGTCGAAATCTTCGTCGTCGTACCTTCGCTGCTCGCCGCCGAGGTTGCCGTCGTCGCGCAGACACCACCCTTCCTTGCGCGACCCGCGCCACTCGGTGCTCTTCGCCGGGCGGAGTTGATAGCGCTGGAACTCCTGTATGTGAAAGTGGTCATGCCCGTCTTCGACTTCGTACCGCATGATGGCTTCCGTTTCGACTTCCCGTACGCTGCCGTCGGCCTGGAGGATGTTCTGGGTGACCTGCAGCTCGCGCGCCAGCACGCTCGGCCTCACGCCCGTGACGTCCAAGGGGCCGTCTCCTTTGTTCACTACAGACGCGTCGAAGCGGAGGACCTTGCGATCGCCTTCGTAGGCCACATGGAACGAATCGAGCGGCAACATGGCCAGATCCGGCAGTAGATCCCCCGTAGCCGGAGCGTTGTCAGCTGGGTCTGGTTCTGCCTCGTTCGACGCTGCCGGACCGACTGTTGCCGTACCGGCAACGCTGCTGCCCGGGCCTTCATCCGGTTCATTATCCGGCGGTGTGCATGAGCTGGCGAACAGTACGACAGCTGTAGCGAGGCAACAGCGCGCCGCTTGCGAATTGGGTGACATAACGGCCCCCTCGGTCTGCATGTGCTGCGCTCAAAGCGCGTATCACACATCATCCTCCTGAGCGCGGTCTTATGCACTCATCGATTCGCTCCTGCATGTACGAAAGCTACGACGATGTCTGAATCATCCCGAAAACATCCCCAGGTAGCGTCAACGTACTGATCGACGCCCAAGAAAAAATGAGGGCGAGCAACACGGTTATGGACCTCGACGGAGGTGCACCCCGCCGTCGGGTCGATGGTTACGCTGGGTGGATGGCAACAGTTCTTCTTGTGCGGCACGGCCGCACGACAGCGAATGCGTCCGGGTTGCTGGCCGGCCGTGCGGATGGCGTCAGCCTGGACCAGATCGGCCGCGACCAAGCGGCCATGACCGCTGACCGGCTTGCGGCCGTGCCCGTCGTAGGAGTGGTATCGAGCCCCCTCGAGCGTTGTCAGGAGACCGCCCAATTCATCCTCGGTCGCCAAGCTGTCACACCGCAGGTGCCGATTGAGATCAAGCTCGATTCCCGTCTGACTGAGTGCGATTACGGCCAGTGGCAGGGCCGTACGCTCAGTGATCTTGAGACCGAAAATCTGTGGTCGGTCGTTCAGTCGCAACCGTCTGCCGTCACTTTTCCGGGCGGCGAATCCATGGCCGCGATGCAAGCCCGGTCGGTGGCAGCGATTCGAGCCCGAGATGCCTCCTTCGAATCTGTGCACGGGCCAGGGGCAGTGTGGGTGGCGGTGAGTCATGGTGACATCATCAAGTCGATCCTCGCCGACGCACTCGGCATGCACATCGACCTGTTCCAGCGCATCAATGTGGGCCCGGGCTCCGTATCGATCGTGCGCTATGGCACCAGTCGGCCAAGCGTCCACGCGACCAACACCGAGGCCGGAGACCTGTCGTGGTTGGCGAACTCTGTCAACCACGACGATGCCCCGGTGGGCGGTGGCGCAGGTCACACGGCGCCACCAGCCCGATGAGCCTAAAATATCCCTATGCCTACAACTGTTCATGAGTTCGCCTGGCCTGACCGCGTCGTCGTCGGTACCATCGGCGTTCCAGGGCAGCGCACGTTCTACCTTCAGGTACGCGCAGGGAAGCAGATCGTGAGTATTGCGCTGGAGAAACAGCAGTCGGCCCAGCTCGCCGAGAAGATCGACGAGGTCCTCGATCAGCTCATCACCCTCGAGGGCAACCCCTTCAGTGTTCCCACGAGTACTCCCATCGAACTCGTCGACAATGACCAGCTTGAGCCAGTTGAGGAGCAGTTCCGAACCGGCATCATGAGCCTGGGGTGGGACCCGACGACGGCGCAGATAGTCGTCGAGGCCTACCCGCTCACCGATGTCGATGCCGATGCCGACGCCGACGCCGACGGTTTCCTCGATGACGACGCTGACGCGTCGGAAGTGCTGCGGGTGCGCATGCCTGTCGGCACCGCCCGCGCCTTCGCCAAGCGGACCCGGGAGGTAGTGGGTGCCGGGCGTCCGATCTGCATGCACTGCGGTCAGCCCATCGATCCAGACGGGCACGCCTGCACAATTCCCGAGGCCTGATGCCTGCGCCCGACCTGTTGACCGCCGAGCTGACGCTCACCGGCCGCATCACCACCGCGTCTAACGCCACCTTCTTGGGCAGCATCGGCGCCACGACGGTCGTGTACAAGCCGATAGCAGGCGAACGTCCGCTGTGGGACTTCCCCGATGGCTTCCTTGCCCACCGGGAGGTGGCCGCCTACCTGGTCTCTGAGGTCCTTGGCTGGAACATTGTGCCACGCACCTGGCTGCGCGATGGTCCGTTCGGCGAGGGCATGGTGCAGCTCTGGCAGGAGACAGACCCCGACCAGAATGCGGTGGATCTCGTCGCAACGGACGACGTACCGGAGACCGGCTGGAAACAGGTCCTCGAGGGTCAGGACGAGAAGGGTCGGATGGTCGCCCTCGTTCACGAGGACACGCCGGCACTGAGACGTATGGCTGTGTTCGACGTGGTGGTCAACAACGCCGACCGCAAAGGCGATCACATCCTTGCCATGGAGGACGGACACCGACATGGCGTCGACCACGGGCTCACCTTCCACAGTGACCACAAGTTGCGCACCGTGCTCTGGGGGTGGCTGGGCGACCCTCTGAGCGCCGAGGAACTCGACGGCGTCGATCGCGTCAGCGAGGGCTTGCGCGGTGAACTCGGCCGAGACCTGGCGGACTTGCTCACAGCCGAAGAGGTCGGCGCGCTCGCCGCGCGTTGCGCCCGCTTGCGCGCGGGAGGGCGGTTTCCCGCTCCGGGCAGGGGCATGACGGCGGTGCCCTGGCCATTGTTCTAGGTAAATGGCTTCAGGCATCCATGCCTTGGGATTGATGCGCGCGTAGTTGCCGAAGGACCTGGCTCAGGATGTGCCGGGTTCGTCTGGTGCCCCGTTCTCCCTCGCCTTCGACAGCGTGAATATCCCATAGCGCATCGCACCGGTGCGGTACGCCAGGATTAGGCGGGGGAAGGTCAGAACGGAGATGCGATTTCGTCCGCCAAGGGCCAGTCGACGGGTCTCGCGATCGACGAGCAACGCCTCCACAAGTCGGCGGGCGCAGATCGTCCATGTGCGCGCGACGCGGCGGCTGACATCCTCATAGCCAACGATCGCAAAACCCGCCGCCATTGCCATCGCCTCATACTCCTCGCGCGTGCCCATCGAGGGCAGCCGTCCCTCGCGGCAAATCGGTTCGAGCAGGTGGCGAACCTTCCAACCGTCGGCATCAGTTTCGGCGAGCCACGCGCAGACGACGAAGCGGCCCCCGGGCGCCAGCACGCGATGAGCCTCGGCGAAGAACTTTGGCTTGTCGACCATGTGCTCGCTCGACTCGATCGCCCATGCGGCATTGGTTGAGGCATCCGTCAGCCCGTTGATGAACCAGTCGCGGAGATGGATGTCCACGTCGGGTGCGGGATGCACCGCGGCGTAGTGGGCCTGCTCGGCAGAAAGAGTGAACCCGGTAACGCGGACGCTGCGTGTAACCGCGAGCTGCCTCGCGGTCGAGCCGTACCCGCAGCCGATGTCGACGCACACCTCGCCGGGCATAAGGCGCAGCCGATCGCCGACCGTGTCGATGAGCGCCTCGACGGCCTCAGCGGGCGTCTCGCGACCCGTCGTCCATAGCCCGTGATGGACGTGCTCACCCCACACTCGACGATAAATCGGATCGAGCTCGTCGTAGTGATCGGCGACTGCCGCGGCGTTCTGCGAGATATTGGGGACGATCACGCCGTCACCCTACACCCACAGCTCCCTCACCGAATGCCAGAGGGCATCCTTGGTGTTAGAACCTGTGTCACCGAGTCATCCCGCAAGCTCCCATTCAGTAGCACCCAGGTTGAGGAGGCCCACTGTCCGAAATCCCTGGGCCGCCCACATACTTGTGGGAAGGCCCTGGTATTAAGCGTCGGTAACGCCAGAAGTGCTCGAACGGATACGGTTTCAGGCGCAGTTTCCGATGGGCTCGACAGGCGACGCCATAAGCGTTGACGGTGTCGGTGCCGCTCACAAGTGTTCAGCGACATCCTTCAAGGACGGGTATCGCACCATAACCGCCTCAGGGAGAAAGCCATGAAGGAACAAGAGGCTCGTCAGAGACTAATCGCAAACATCGAGCAGCGACAGTCAGCTATCAGGCTGTTCCTGCGTCATGAGCGACCTCGTCGGAACAGGCTGGCCACGACAAGCGTCATTGGTAGCGCGCTAGCTGCGGGTCTCACAGCAGGCCCTGCCTTCGGCGGCACCACGTTCACTGCAGGGGTTCAAGAAGCGCTGACGTTGGAGCAAAGCTCCGTAGTTTGGCAGGTGCTCTGTCTGGCAGCGATGCTGATGTCCGTCGTCGCTGCCATATCGGCCGGTTTGGCCAACTCGCACTCAGTGGCCGCAAGGGTTAGCGCAGCAGAGGCAAGCAATGCCCAACTTGAGGGGCTGAAAACGGCACTGGACCTCGGACGTCTGCCCTTGGAAGATGCCATTCCGCTCTTTCAGCAATACACGATTCAAGCAGCGTTCGTAAATGACGTGGAAGACAAGGGGACTTCCCCGCGGTGACGATATTGTTAGGTCCTACCCGGGCGCCGGGACAAGGGCAGCCGCGCCATCAAGGAGTCGGACGCTCTTGTTAGCACGGCTCCCGCAAAGCGGAATAATTTCCCGCTACCTTGTTCCCTAAGGCAGCCCGAGAGTTGTCCCCTCTCTAGGTATCCTACTTGTAGTCGATCCGGCAGAAGGACTGTCAGATCCGGTCCTAGTTGGCGGGCACCGTCTTCCCGCCAACCCATGTATTGCGCGGAGCACCCCGTGACCCCTCGTCAGAAATTAGCGGATCTAGTTGGCGACATCCTCTGAATAGCGGGCAACTCGCGTTGTGCCCTGTACTGTCATTAGGCATGCTCGGCCTCCAATAAAAGTGGGGAGAGCGCCTCGAGTACCAGCGTCAGTTGTAGGTACCGAAACCTTGGCTTCTACCACTCGAAGCGGCCAGCCTAGCCAAATCAATTTGTAGTCTCGATCAATGAAATATGGGGAAACATGTCTATCCACAACTCCGAACCGGCCGTTGGTTCTCACGATCCACACCTGCCGCCTCCGACGCAAGTCGAGCCGCAAGCTCCAGACGGAGCGCGCACGGGGCGACTCAAGTTGATGGGCAGTGCCGTTGATCCCGCCAAGCTTGCACGCCTCCTCCTCGGCTCACTGCTGGCGCTCATGCTGGTCTTCACATGGGTCAGTGGAACTCCCGGTCCTGACGATGCAGGAACGCCATCAGATTGGAAGAGCGACGTTGACGCGGCTGCGCTCTCCAACGAGCTGAACAATGGTGAAACTGACGGCGCACCGCAGCAGTCGGTCGTGAACGGCTGGTACGCCAACGACCTCGCCCTTGTTGAAGCCTCACAAAACACCTACATAGCCGCGAGTTCCGACCGTAACGGAATGATATTGCTTCTCATCGGACTCGGATTAGCGGGCGAGTTGATCATCCGTGGCGCTCAACAGCCAAAACGAGCTCCTGCCGACGCATAGGCGACCGGTTGCCAACCAACGCTGGCTATGATCGTCAATGCATGGCCAGCACGCTGGCCATGCAGTCGCCTGATGAATTCGAATTGACTTGTGCTGGGTAGGGCGGTGCAGGCAGCAACTCGCTAGACGGCCGCTTCGGTCGGTTCATGTCCGTCGAAGCTTAGGATCCTCACTTCACGGCAAAGGAGTGCACGCCAACAGTGTCGCCTCAGTTGCAAAGAAGACTAGCAACCCCAGTTTTCAACTAAGCCTCAGCAATCCCTCTTGAGTACCAAGGCTCGTACATCATGCAGGCTTAGAGGCGCTTAGTCGCTGATTTCCCAGCAGATCAGCTGTAGATCGCAACCCGCTCGGAAGCATCCGGAGCTGATACTAAAATTTCCGTCGCTTACAGTAGCCATGTGACAGCAACGCTCAACCCGGCAAAAGACAGTTTTAGCCTCGATCAAGCCCTGAATATCACGCCGTTCGGGCCACCAGTTCGGCTGTATGACCCATGCCCTGACGCCCGAGGAAGGTTCCCTGTCCGCCATTGGAGTCCCATTCGCTACCTCCCCCGAGGAGTGGGTGGACTGCAGCAGGATCCCTATTGCGGCCTCAACCGGTCGGGAATCGACTTGCGCGGACCGAATGAGCGTATGAGCCCTGGGGAGACTACAGAACTTGAGGGTTCCACATTCCGGTCTACTCGCTGCCGGCGTTCGCCGCGAAGATTCATATGTCGACCGCCTGGTCAGTGGAGCCCATGATCGACGGCCCCAGTTCGCAAAGGCCCTCGACGCGCTGCATAAAGGTGACTCGCCCCAGCGCAATACGCCTTTGTAGTTTCAGTAGCGTAGGAGAGCTACTGCCTCGGTTACGGTAGGTAGTTCCTCTGATGACATGACGTGAATATCTCCGCCGTGTTGAAGTGTTTCGATTGCGGCGACGCCCAAGAGATCCTCCGCCGAAGTTTCAAATTCGTGGCCAATGTGGAGGCTGTCATCCTCCGTGTCGTAGCGTCCCCACATCGGCTGGCCCTCGCGGAGTATCAGAGCACCGACCCGCCCCTGGTGTGCGGCGCGAATGATGTCCGCGATATGGCTCGCCGCTGTGGGGTCGCCTCGGCCCAAAAGTTCAGCTGCGTTGGCAAGTGTCTTCACCCGTCCGCTGTCGAGCCGCTCTTTAACCTTGGGGTACGCCAGGGTGTGCAGTTCCGAAACGTCAAGGGCGCGCGGGTTGATTTCCACGACTCCTGCCAGGAGTGGGCCGAGGCTGCTCGTTTGCTGGAAGTGCCCGCTTATCTCGGCGTCCGCGATGAGTACCAGGGGTTGTGGGCTTGCAGAAAGGATGTCTTCAGTAGCTTTCGATACCTTCGTGACGTATTCAA
>NZ_JBNHEY010000012.1:0-3308 GCF_059089725.1 Arthrobacter sp. M71 S08
CGACCTTGCCGTCACCGTTGAAGTCACCCGGACCGACGATGCTGGTCATCGTATTCCACCCCGAACCGGCCTGCGTCCTGGTCAGCCACCCGCCGGCACCGTTACCCGGATACAGCCACAGCCTGCCCGAAGAATCCCGAGCCAGAACATCGACCTTGCCGTCACCGTTGAAGTCACCCGGAGCCAGAAGACTCGTCATCGTATTCCACCCCGAACCGACCTGTGCTCGAGGCTGCCAACCACCAGAGCCGTTGCCTGGATATAGCCAGAGCCGGCCATCCCTGTCGCGGGCGAGGACGTCCGCTTTCCCGTCGCCGGAGAAGTCGTGGCCTCCGATGCCGGCCGGGGCCTTGATCACGAACTCCCACTGCCCGAGCGCACTGAAGTTCCCGGCTGCGTCAACCGCAATCGCACGAAGCGTGGTTGTTTGGGAGATGGCAATCGGCCCGGTGTACAGGGCACTGGCGACCGTGGGTTCGGTCCCGTCAGTCGTGAACCGGATGACCGCGTCCTCGCTTGCGGCAAGGATTGCCGTCGTCGCCGCGGTGAAGGTGCCGCCCGGCGTCGTCGTTGTCAGTTCCGGCGCTGTCAGGTCGATCGTGTAGGTTTCGGTGGCGATGTCCGAAGACACGCCCTGGTTCACGGCGATGAACTTGAGAACGGTGGTTCCCTCGGTGCCGATCTCGATCGGATCGGTGTACGCCGTGCCGTTATCGACTTCCGGATCTGTGCCGTCGGTAGTGAAAAGGATCTGCGCCGTTTCCGGAGTAGCGGTCAGTGTGATGGTCTGGGCCGTGTTGAATGTTCCTCCGGGAGGGCTTACCGCGACAACCGGGGCTTCCGGCGGCGTGGCGCCGACCGTACGGCCCTGGACCACAAAGTCGGTCGTCCTTCCCAGGGAAATGTTCACCGGTTCGCCCAGGCTGTTGCGAACCTTCCGGATCTCGAAGAAGTTTGTGTCGTAGGGGCTGCCCATGACGGCGTGAGGTGTACTGCCGTCACCGAGATAGCCCTCGGGAGCTCCCTCAGTCCACCGCAGGAAAGGCCCGACCTTAGCTTCGAGCAACGGTGTGAAGTCTCCGTTGCCGTTCATGCTGCCGAGGTCCTCCGTGTAACGGAGGCTACCTGTGTCATCCGCTTCGACCAGGAACTTTCCGTAAGGATGCGTGATTTCGTAGGTGGAACCGAACTCGAACACCTCATCGCCGCGTACCCGGATGCGACCGAAAGCGACTTCGTCGCCTGCAGCGGCTCCCTCGCCGGTGAATGCAGCTTCAAGGGCGAGCGTCAGCCGCACCTCTTCTCCGTCAACCGGCAGGAACGCCTCTGCGGCCCACCAGAATGATTCACCGGGGAAGTTCCTCGGGAACTCCATCGGATCAAGCGGGAAAGGCAGCTCTTCAATGATCGGGCACAGCGGATCGTCCAGGCACAGGTCGAGCTGAACTGGTTCCTGTGCTTCCACGCCCTCCCGTGCTGACCATCCGTTGTCCTCGACCCACGTGGGGTATCCGTGGCCACCCTGGACTACAGGGCCGAGTGCCTTCAGGTTATGAATGACGTACCGGAAGTCGCGGATCTCGCCTGCCTTCCCCGTTTCGTCGACGGAGACTGCGCGGATCAGAGTGGTGCTGCCGATCAGGATGGGATCGTCGTCGTACTGCATCGTCGATCCGGTGGGGCCGTCGTCATACGCGGGTTCGGACCCATCGAGTGTGTAGTAGATTCGGGCAGCGGCACCCGACTGCGTAGTCCCGATCAGGCTCACCAGCTGGGGACCGGCGTGGGATGGCAAGGCTGCGTCTGGCGATGCGTCGATCCAGGGGCTGGTAGCGTCCAGCTCGTAGGTCTCGCTCTGAATCCCTGTCCGCTGGGCCGGGTCCGTCAAGCTGACCGCCATGTATTTCAGTACGGTCGTGCCCGGGGTGGCAAGCTCAACCGGGGCCACGTCGTGATCGCCTGCCGTCGGTTCCCAGACCTGCCCGACGGTGACGGATCCGTCCTCGGCGACCACGGGGTCTGTGCCATCGGTCGTGTAGACAATCTTCGCCTCGTCCGGGAACGACGCCTGGATGTTGACTGTCAGTGCCTGATTGTAGGTGCCACCCGGCTTATCCACGCCGGCACGTACGGTGGCAATTTTGCCCTGTACCGCGAACAGATTCGTTTCCACCGGGGTCGCGATACCCGGTCCTTCAATGCGGAAGAAGTTCGTATCGAACGGGCTCCCCGTTACGGTGTGCTCGATGTTGGGGTCACCAATGGACCCGGCCGGGGCAGCGGGCAAGGTGGAGTCCCACCGAAGGAATGGACCGACCTTTCCGCTCAGCGGCTCGGTCCAGTCGCACGGCTGCTGCAGGCATCCGAGATCCTCAGTGAAGCGGACCCGTCCGCGATCGTCTGCCGTGACTTCGAAGACGCCATACGGCGTCGTCGCCGTGTAGGTCGCGTTCGGTGTCATGCCCTCCATGCGGATGCGCATGCGAGCAAATGCGTTTTGCTGGCCCTGCGCAACGTCGCCGGCACCTCCGAACGCTGCTTCCGTGGCCATGATGAGGCGTGCCTCTTCACCGTTCGGCAACGGTAACGACGCTTCGCCCGACCACCAGAAGGACTCCTCCGGGAAGTTCCCAGGCATCTCCAGCGGCAGTGCAGGATTGTAGGCTTCCCCAACTACCGGGCAGACCGTAGCTACGTCAATGCACAGTTCCAGCCGGAGGCCATTGTTGTCCCCGTACCAGTATGGATAGCCAGTTTCCGGGTTAACCGGCCCGACGGTTCCCTGCGGACCTGTTGCTACGGCCGCTGGAAGTACCGCGGCTGGCTGGGGCAGCGCTCCGGCCAGCGGCACTGGCCCGATCGTGGACAAGAGCACAACCGCCGTGGCAGTGATACCGGTCCCCCTCCATATCCTGCGCGTACGGGGGGTTGCACCCGCAGCGGTATGTGTACCGTCCATTTTCATGTTGTCTCCCTGATGGTTCCGAGTCCCCCAGCTAACGAGACCGCTGCCAGGTAGGGCGGAAAGCACCATGCCCTGGAACCACTGTGGCGAGGCGAGGCTAGGAATACCTTGAGCCGGGTGACGGAACTCAGACGCCGGCTCGCCTCCCGCGCGCACACTGAGGAGGGCCCCCCATGCCGTGTACGACGTGGGAGGCCCTCTCATCAGAGGTAGTGCGGGGTCCGTTCAGAGAATGGTGGTCATGCCGTTCCAACCGGATCCGACCTGAGCTTTCTTCAGGAAACCGCCGGAGCCGTTGCCCGTGTACAGCCACAACCGCCCGTCCCGATCACGAGCAAGGACA
>NZ_JBNHEY010000013.1:0-2519 GCF_059089725.1 Arthrobacter sp. M71 S08
TGGGTTTGGGTGGTTAGTATCCCTTGTTCAGTATGGGCGGTTCTTCACCGGTACGGGAATATCAACCCGTTGTCCATCGACTACGCCTGTCGGCCTCGCCTTAGGTCCCGACTTACCCAGGGCAGATTAGCTTGACCCTGGAACCCTTGATCATTCGGCGGACGGGTTTCTCACCCGTCTTTCGCTACTCATGCCTGCATTCTCACTCGTGTAGGCTCCACCGCTGGTTTACACCGCGACTTCACTGCCCACACGACGCTCCCCTACCACTCCAGACACCTGAACCAACCCACAAGGGGCGGCTTGGCAATAATCTGAAATCCACAACTTCGGCGGTGTACTTGAGCCCCGCTACATTGTCGGCGCGGAATCACTTGACCAGTGAGCTATTACGCACTCTTTCAAGGATGGCTGCTTCTAAGCCAACCTCCTGGTTGTCTGAGCAACTCCACATCCTTTCCCACTTAGCACACGCTTAGGGGCCTTAGTTGGTGGTCTGGGCTGTTTCCCTCTCGACTATGAAGCTTATCCCCCACAGTCTCACTGCTGCGCTCTCACTTACCGGCATTCGGAGTTTGGCTGACGTCAGTAACCTTGTAGGGCCCATCGGCCATCCAGTAGCTCTACCTCCGGCAAGAAACACGCAACGCTGCACCTAAATGCATTTCGGGGAGAACCAGCTATCACGAAGTTTGATTGGCCTTTCACCCCTACCCACAGCTCATCCCCTCCATTTTCAACTGAAGTGGGTTCGGTCCTCCACGACGTCTTACCGTCGCTTCAACCTGGCCATGGGTAGATCACTTCGCTTCGGGTCTAGATCACGCCACTCACTCGCCCTATTCAGACTCGCTTTCGCTACGGCTTCCCCACACGGGTTAACCTCGCGACGTAACACTAACTCGCAGGCTCATTCTTCAAAAGGCACGCCATCACAGGAACAAAGCCCGCTCTGACGGATTGTAGGCACACGGTTTCAGGTACTATTTCACTCCCCTCCCGGGGTACTTTTCACCTTTCCCTCACGGTACTGGTCCGCTATCGGTCATCAGGGAGTATTTAGGCTTACCAGGTGGTCCTGGCAGATTCGCACGGGATTTCTCGGGCCCCGTACTACTTGGGATACTCTCCAAGCGGCAGCACGCATTACAGCTACGGGACTCTCACCCACTCCGGTCGGGCCTTCAAACCCGTTCACCTATACGCCTGCACTCACTTCACCAGCCCGGCAGAGCTGATACGGAAAGTCCCGCAACCCCAGTGATGCAACGCCCGCCGGCTATCACACACCACTGGTTTAGCCTCATCCGCGTTCGCTCGCCACTACTAACGGAATCACTATTGTTTTCTCTTCCTGTGGGTACTGAGATGTTTCACTTCCCCACGTTCCCCCCACGCACCCTATGTGTTCAGGTACGGGTCACCCAGTCACTCGCGCGCTGGGCGGGGTTTCCCCATTCGGACATCCTGGGATCAAAGTTCGGTTATCAACTCCCCCAGGCTTATCGCAGATTCCCACGTCCTTCTTCGGCTCCTGATGCCAAGGCATCCACCGTGTGCCCTTAAAAACTTGACGATCACACACACAACACACCACCAACCCCGCACCCCCCAAAAAGGAAGACACGAAACCAATGACGGCTATATGCGAACACAAAATTTTAAGATGCTCGCGTCCACTATGCAGTTCTCAAACAACAACCCCAGTAACACACCACCTGCACCCCACCAAGGGAACAGACAGTCATGCCCAGGAACACCAGAAACCCCAAAAACCAGACCCCCCGCGACAACCCACACAAACCGTGCGAACCACCCCGAAAAGGCCAAGCCCCTGTTGCCTCAGGACCCAACAGTGTGCCAAACGCTACCGAACCACCACCAACCAGCCCTTTCCCAAACCACACACCCACCACCAGGAACAAACCCGGCAGCAACGCATGCAACCCGTACTCAAACCAGCCGGCACCAACCCGGCACCTATTCATTGATATTCCACCCATGAGCACCCACCGCAGAACAAACGCCTGCGCAATGGGCATACTCCTGACAACCCCCAGCCACCCCATACAGGACAACCAGGAAATTGTAGGCGCTCCTTAGAAAGGAGGTGATCCAGCCGCACCTTCCGGTACGGCTACCTTGTTACGACTTAGTCCCAATCGCCGGTCCCACCTTCGACGGCTCCCTCCCACAAGGGGTTAGGCCACCGGCTTCGGGTGTTACCAACTTTCGTGACTTGACGGGCGGTGTGTACAAGGCCCGGGAACGTATTCACCGCAGCGTTGCTGATCTGCGATTACTAGCGACTCCGACTTCATGAGGTCGAGTTGCAGACCTCAATCCGAACTGAGACCGGCTTTTTGGGATTAGCTCCACCTCACAGCATCGCAACCCTTTGTACCGGCCATTGTAGCATGCGTGAAGCCCAAGACATAAGGGGCATGATGATTTGACGTCGTCCCCACCTTCCTCCGAGTTGACCCCGGCAGTCTCCCATGAGTCCCCGGCATAACCCG
>NZ_JBNHEY010000014.1:0-1945 GCF_059089725.1 Arthrobacter sp. M71 S08
TAAGTGTTGTCCGGCGGTGTCCTACTCTCCCACACTCTCTCGGGTGCAGTACCATCGGCGCTGTGGGTCTTAGCTTCCGGGTTCGGAATGGGACCGGGCGTTTCCCCCACGCTATGACCGCCGTAACCCTTGTACCCTCATCCCCCTTTTCAGCTGGCGGTGTCCGCACTGGGTGCGGGCCGGCCGGTGGGGGCGGGAAAACTGTAGTGGTTACAACTTGGTGGTGCTTATGCAGTTGTACGTACTTCTGGTGGTGCTGTGGTGCTGTTCCCTGGCCTGCACCCTATGGCCGGCCACCCCTGGGGGTGGTGGTGGGGGTGCGGGGTTGTTGGTTGGGAACCGCATAGTGGACGCGTAGCATGTGTGTGTTTTGTGGTGTCAAGTTATCGGCGTATTAGTACCGGTCAGCTTCACGAGTCGTTAGTCCTCGCTTCCACATCCGGCCTATCAACCCAGTGGTCTGGCTGGGGGCCTCTCACACCAAATGGTGTATGGAAATCTCATCTTGAAGCAGGCTTCCCGCTTAGATGCTTTCAGCGGTTATCCCATCCGAACGTAGCTAATCAGCGGTGCACTTGGCAGTACAACTGACACACCAGAGGTTCGTCCGTCCCGGTCCTCTCGTACTAAGGACAGCCCTTCTCAAATTTCCTACGCGCGCAGCGGATAGGGACCGAACTGTCTCACGACGTTCTAAACCCAGCTCGCGTACCGCTTTAATGGGCGAACAGCCCAACCCTTGGGACCTACTCCAGCCCCAGGATGCGACGAGCCGACATCGAGGTGCCAAACCATGCCGTCGATATGGACTCTTGGGCAAGATCAGCCTGTTATCCCCGAGGTACCTTTTATCCGTTGAGCGACGGCCATTCCACAATGTGCCGCCGGATCACTAGTCCCGACTTTCGTCCCTGCTTGAGATGTCTCTCTCACAGTCAAGCTCCCTTGTGCACTTACACTCGCCACCTGATTGCCAACCAGGCTGAGGGAACCTTTGGGCGCCTCCGTTACTTTTTGGGAGGCAACCGCCCCAGTTAAACTACCCATCAGGCACTGTCCCTGACCCGGATTACGGGCCGAAGTTAGATATCCAGAGTGACCAGAGTGGTATTTCAACGATGACTCCACCTGAACTGGCGTCCAAGCTTCACAGTCTCCCACCTATCCTACACAAGCCACACCGAACACCAATACCAAACTATAGTGAAGGTCTCGGGGTCTTTCCGTCCTGCTGCGCGTAACGAGCATCTTTACTCGTAGTGCAATTTCGCCGAGTTTATGGTTGAGACAGCGGGGAAGTCGTTACTCCATTCGTGCAGGTCGGAACTTACCCGACAAGGAATTTCGCTACCTTAGGATGGTTATAGTTACCACCGCCGTTTACTGGGGCTTGAATTCCCAGCTTCGCCCACAAGTGAGCTAACCGGTCCTCTTAACCTTCCAGCACCGGGCAGGAGTCAGTCCGTATACATCGTCTTGCGACTTCGCACGGACCTGTGTTTTTAGTAAACAGTCGCTTCCCCCTGGTCTCTGCGGCCCCGATCCGCCTCCCCACAGCAAGTGTGGTTCACGGTTGGGGCCCCCCTTCTCCCGAAGTTACGGGGGCATTTTGCCGAGTTCCTTAACCATAATTCTCTCGATCGCCTTAGTATTCTCTACCTGATCACCTGTGTCGGTTTGGGGTACGGGCAGTTGGAACCTCACGCCGATGCTTTTCTCGGCAGCATAGGATCATCGGATCCCCACCCAAGGTGGGGCCCATCGGGTCTCAGAGACGGTATCAAAACCAGGACCACGGATTTGCCTATGGTCCCTCCTACATCCTTAGACCGGGACAACCATCGCCCGGCCCGACTACCTTCCTGCGTCACACCTGTTAATACGCTTACCTCCCAAGATCAGGTCCCACGCGCCCCCACAACACGGGCCCCGAAGGGCACTGGAA
>NZ_JBNHEY010000015.1:0-1285 GCF_059089725.1 Arthrobacter sp. M71 S08
TGGCAACATGGAACGAGGGTTGCGCTCGTTGCGGGACTTAACCCAACATCTCACGACACGAGCTGACGACAACCATGCACCACCTGTAAACCGGCCACAAGTGGCCGACACATCTCTGCGCCGTTCCGGTTCATGTCAAGCCTTGGTAAGGTTCTTCGCGTTGCATCGAATTAATCCGCATGCTCCGCCGCTTGTGCGGGCCCCCGTCAATTCCTTTGAGTTTTAGCCTTGCGGCCGTACTCCCCAGGCGGGGCACTTAATGCGTTAGCTACGGCGCGGAAAACGTGGAATGTCCCCCACACCTAGTGCCCAACGTTTACGGCATGGACTACCAGGGTATCTAATCCTGTTCGCTCCCCATGCTTTCGCTCCTCAGCGTCAGTTAATGCCCAGAGACCTGCCTTCGCCATCGGTGTTCCTCCTGATATCTGCGCATTTCACCGCTACACCAGGAATTCCAGTCTCCCCTACATCACTCAAGTCTGCCCGTACCCACCGCAGATCCGGAGTTAAGCCCCGGACTTTCACGGCAGACGCGACAAACCGCCTACGAGCTCTTTACGCCCAATAATTCCGGATAACGCTTGCGCCCTACGTATTACCGCGGCTGCTGGCACGTAGTTAGCCGGCGCTTCTTCTGCAGGTACCGTCACTTTCGCTTCTTCCCTACTGAAAGAGGTTTACAACCCGAAGGCCTTCATCCCTCACGCGGCGTCGCTGCATCAGGCTTGCGCCCATTGTGCAATATTCCCCACTGCTGCCTCCCGTAGGAGTCTGGGCCGTGTCTCAGTCCCAGTGTGGCCGTCCACCCTCTCAGGCCGGCTACCCGTCGTCGCCTTGGTAGGCCATTACCCCACCAACAAGCTGATAGGCCGCGAGTCCATCCAAAACCACAAAAGCTTTCCACCCCCCACCATGCGGTGAAGAGTCGTATCCAGTATTAGACCCAGTTTCCCAGGCTTATCCCAGAGTCAAGGGCAGGTTACTCACGTGTTACTCACCCGTTCGCCACTAATCCCCCCAGCAAGCTGGGGATCATCGTTCGACTTGCATGTGTTAAGCACGCCGCCAGCGTTCATCCTGAGCCAGGATCAAACTCTCCGTAAAAAAATACAGACACAACACAAACCCCCCGGAAAAAGAAGGATCCATGCTGCACAAAATTCGAAACCAGCCAAAAAACCAGCCACCACACCGAAGTGCAACGACCAGCAAATCAACCAATCAAAAAACAATCGGTATCAACAAACATGGCACACTATTGAGTTCTCAAACAACAGAAGCA
>NZ_JBNHEY010000016.1:0-1153 GCF_059089725.1 Arthrobacter sp. M71 S08
AAGCACCCGGCACCAAACACAACCCTCAAGGCCGCATCATCGCTCCGGAGCAACTTTTCTAACTTACCCACCAAACCCCACCCCGTCAAATCCACCCTCCCGGGCAGTTCCTGCGGGTAGCCGGCTGGCCGATCCCCCACCCATGACGCATTCCACGACGGAACGCTTCAAGATTTTGGTAGGGAGTGTGTCGCTCTTGCCGGTCAGTTTCACTGTCCCCGGCCGTGGCGACTCAGAAAATATTACACGTCGAACCCCCCGCGGGGAAATCGACCCTCCAGCGCCCCGAAAGCCCCGCAAAAACACGGATCCAGGGGGCCCGGACACGCTCATTGAGGCATTGGCGCACCCCTGGGGCGCCTGTGACGTCGACCATAAAGCGGCCGACTACGCATCCCGCGAACCACGCCTGCCGAAGAACAGCCACGTTCACAGATCCCTCAGCGCCGACCGGATCACTCAACGAACGACCCACTGTCCGGCCGGCACGGACGCGACTGTGCCGAAACTCGCACCAGGATCCTCACCCACGGATCCTCAGCACCGATTCTCAGCCCCGGGCACTGTGACACTCCTCCTACGAGCTGCACGCCCGCCTACTCTCATCCGCAGCATCATGGCACCGCCGGCAAGGTAACCATCACAACCCCCAGCGCCCACCAGCCGACCCGGCCAACCGCGCGGGCCCACCCAGCCGCGGACCGGACCAGCCCTACACCGGGCGGGCTCTGCGCCGGACCGGCGCAGCACACCCAGGGCCGCCCCGCAATATGCACCGAGACCGCCCCCGGGGGACCGAGACCGGCAGGTACCCGCACCAGGCCCGAGGCCCGACACCAAGCCAAGACGTCACGGCGCGAGCGGAGCTGCAGAACACCAGACAGACCAAGCACACAGGACCAACCGGACACCGGCACGATCCAGTGTAGAAGCCCCAGAAGATCCAGGCTGCTCCACCCAACCGGGAACCTCGAGGACCAACGCCCACGCCCAGTGATTGGCGGGCGGCTGGTATGCGTGGGGGGGGCAGACGCGGAATGGCGGGCGTGGTTGGTGAGTGTGGTTGGTGGGGTGTGGTTAAACAGGAAGGGCCTCACCATTCTGGTGAGGCCCTTGCCTTAAGTGTTGTCCGGCGGTGTCCTACTCTCCCACA
>NZ_JBNHEY010000017.1:0-1147 GCF_059089725.1 Arthrobacter sp. M71 S08
GCAATCGAAACACTTCAACACGGCGGAGATATTCACGTCATGTCATCAGAGGAACTACCTACCGTAACCGAGGCAGTAGCTCTCCTACGCTACTGAACGACCAGGCGTATGGGACTGCCCAGCTCTTGTCGACTTAGCGGCCCACAACGGCGGTGTTCCTAGGCGGTTGGTTGAAGATCGATGGGGCGGCGCTGTGCACTGCCCTGGCCCTGGGAAGCGTGGCGATCCATTGCTGTGCGTCAAGGTTGGCGATTCGCCGGTACAGGGTGGCTCTGGACATGCCGAGGTCGCGGGCGACGTGGGAAGCGGGTTGGCCTTGTTCGATGAGTCGGCGGGCGTTGGCGATTTGGCTGTCGCTGAAGATCGGTCGTCGTCCGCCGAGGTCGATGCCGGCGGTGCGGCGTTTGGTGTTGGAGTCGTTGACGCGTTCGCGTTTGATCTCGAGCTCCATCTGCGCGAGGGCAGCCATGACGGTGAAGACCATGGATCCCATGGGGGTGCCAGTGTCGACGTTCCCGCCGCCGAGGTTCAGGACTCGCAGGTTCACCTTCTGAGTTCGAAGTTCATCGGCCAGGGCGAGCATGTTGGAAGTGGAGCGGCCGAGGCGATCGAGGGTGGTGACGATCAAGGTGTCACCTTCATGCAGTGCGTCGAGGGCTTTGTCGAACTGGGGCCGCCGCGCATGAGCACCGCTACGCCGTGGTCGATGTACAGGTCATCGCGGCGGACGCCGGCTGCGAGTAAGTCGGCGACTTGCCGGTCGGTGTCCTGAACGCGAGTTGATACCCGCGCGTACCCGATGAGCTTACCCACGCGGCTCCTCTATGTCGCTTGGTCCCATAATTGTCTCGCAACCTACTTCTCAGTCACGAAAGGATGACCCTATCTAGGAGACAGGGTAGCAAGACACAGAGGGAGTCGCAGTGGCGGGGGAGTGGGGTTGTCTCGTCCTAGTGTGTTGCAACCCTAGGAATACAAGACTTCTTGCAGATTAGTCCATCACTGTGAACTCAGATAGCTCGTTCGAATAGTCCCGCGCAACGGCCTAGATGTACCCGGCCAGGACGTTGGTAGCGGCGAGCCTGGTTGAACTAGGGAGAACCTCCGAGTGGGATGTGGCTTGTCTAAGGCCCACTCCAACTCGGAG
>NZ_JBNHEY010000018.1:0-1072 GCF_059089725.1 Arthrobacter sp. M71 S08
TGTACCCGGCCAGGACGTTGGTAGCGGCGAGCCTGGTTGAACTAGGGAGAACCTCCGAGTGGGATGTGGCTTGTCTAAGGCCCACTCCAACTCGGAGGTTCTCGTGTTCCACCGTAACGCCCGTCTGACTGTCCATGGCCGCAGGCTGATCATCGAGCGGCACCAGGCCCGATGGAAGCAGGCCCACATCGCCGCGGCGATGGGCATCTCCCGCAAGTGCGTCAGGACCTGGATCCTCAGGTACGAGGCCGAGGGCGAGGCCGGTCTGGAAACTCGGTCTTCACGGCCGCATACGGTGCCCACCCGGACCGCGCCCGAGGTCGAGCAGAAGGTCCTGGCTGCCCGGGCCGAACACCGGCAGGGCCCGGACCTGCTCGGACCGAAAATCGGAGTCCCGGCCAGGACGGTCTCCCGAATACTGCGCCGGCACGCGGTGCCCTGCCTACGCGAGTGCGACCCCATGACCGGCGATCTCATCCGCTCCTCGAAGTCCACCGCGGTCCGCTACGAGCGCGCCCGGCCCGGCGAGCTGGTCCACATGGATGTCAAGAAGCTCGGCCGGATCCCCGACGGCGGGGGCTGGCGCGTCCACGGCCGCGCGATCCCACGCGACCGTGTCAGCGGACCCGGATACGACTACATCCACTCCCTAATAGATGATCATTCCCGCCTCGCCTACAGCGAGGTACTGCCCGACGAGAAGGGCTCCAGCTGCGCGGGCTTCCTCGAGCGCGCGATCGCCTACTTCGCCGCTCGCGGAATCACCCGGATCGAGCGGTTGATGACCGACAACGCCTGGGCCTACCGACACTCCCTGCGGGCGCTCTGCGCCGAGCACGGCATCACCCAAAAGTTCATCAGACCCCACTGCCCATGGCAGAACGGCAAGGTCGAGAGGCTGAACCGCACCCTGGCCACCGAGTGGGCCTACCGCCACGCCTACACCAGCAACGCCCAACGCACAGCCGCGCTTGCGCCATGGCTCGAGCACTACAACACTGAACGCAGTCACAGCGCACTCGGAGGCAAACCACCGATCAGTCGACTGGCACCAACCTGATGGCCGGGTACA
>NZ_JBNHEY010000019.1:0-637 GCF_059089725.1 Arthrobacter sp. M71 S08
CCGGTCCCATTCCGAACCCGGAAGCTAAGACCCACAGCGCCGATGGTACTGCACCCGAGAGAGTGTGGGAGAGTAGGACACCGCCGGACAACACTTAGCACTGAGGCTCCGACAGTATCGTCGGAGCCTCAGGCATTTAACGGCCCGGACGTGCGCTGCGCGCTTTCCTTACAATGGAAAGGTCGCAGGCCCGAGTCCGGAACTTCGACATATATAAACAGCGAGAGCGTCCGGCAAAGCGTCAGGTCGGCTCATGACGAGAGGAATTTTGCTGCCATGGCTGACCGGGAACCCTTCCGCGACCGCGGAGAACACCGTCGCAACGACAATCGCAAGGGCGAACAGAGCAGGGGCGAAGACCGGCGTGAGGGTCCCCGACGAGGGGACGCCACCGGTCGCGGTGCCGGCGGAAATGCCAGTGGCGGCTCTGAGCGTGGTGCTGGCCGCCGCGCCCCTGAATCCGCAGACCGTCCCCGCTACCAGGAGCGCTCCGAGCGCGGTTCCGGCCGCCCATCCCGTGAGGGCGGTTTCTCTCGCGAAGGTGGCCAGCGTCGTGAGGGCGGTTTCTCTCGCGAGGGTGGGCCCCGTCGTGAAGGCGGCGGTCAGGGCGGTTTCTCCCGTGAGGGTGGCCAGCGTC
>NZ_JBNHEY010000020.1:0-544 GCF_059089725.1 Arthrobacter sp. M71 S08
GTTCCGGCGAGGGTGTAGGTGGTCCAGCCGGTGCCGATGGTGGTGGCGGTTCCGAAGCCGTTGGTGGTGAAGGGGTAGTAGGTGAGGGTTCCGGTGGTGTTGCGGCCGATGATTCCGCGGCTGGTGGTGCCGTTGAATCCGTCGACGGCGTTGACGGTGTCGACAGCGCCCCAGCCCTTACCGATGATCGTGCGTGAGCCGGAGAGGATGGTTCCGGTGCCGCTTCCGGTGTAGCGCAGGAGGTTGTTGTTGGCGTCGCGGGAGAGTAGGTCCATGCGTCCGTCGAGGTTCTGGTCTGCCATGACGATGGGCATGTCGGTGAAGCCGGAGCCGATCTTGACGGCGCTGCCGAGTCGGTGGGTTGAGGTGTGGGGCCAGTAGTAGAGGTCTCCGTCGGAGCGTGCGCCGACTATTGTGATGCCCTGGCCTTTGACCCATGGTCCGACTGCGAGGCTGAAGTCCTGCCAGCCGGAGGAGCCGATCTGAACGGGTGGGTTGAATCCGCCGGTGGGCTTGCCTGGGTAGTAGCTCAGGGTTCCGTTGT
>NZ_JBNHEY010000021.1:0-476 GCF_059089725.1 Arthrobacter sp. M71 S08
ATCTCCGAACGGATCTTGCGCATGTGCATGGTCGCGTTGGACACATCCCCGGTACCGGCCTCACCCTTGGACCGGATCATCGCCGCACCCTCATTGATCCGGCGCAGCGCCTCCCCCAGGTTGGTGGCACCACAGACGAACGGAACGGTGAACTTCCACTTATCGATGTGGTTGGTGAAATCCGCCGGCGTGAGCACCTCGGACTCGTCGATGTAGTCAACGCCCAGGGACTGCAGCACCTGCGCCTCAACGAAATGACCGATCCTGGCCTTGGCCATCACCGGAATGGACACAGCCTCGATAATGCTGTCGATCATGTCCGGATCAGACATCCGGGAAACCCCGCCCTGGGCGCGGATATCAGCGGGAACCCGCTCAAGCGCCATGACGGCAACGGCGCCTGCATCCTCGGCGATGCGGGCCTGCTCCGCGGTGACAACATCCATGATGACGCCGCCCTTGAGCATTTCCGCCAT
>NZ_JBNHEY010000022.1:0-377 GCF_059089725.1 Arthrobacter sp. M71 S08
GTCGTAGCGTCCCCACATCGGCTGGCCCTCGCGGAGTATCAGAGCACCGACCCGCCCCTGGTGTGCGGCGCGAATGATGTCCGCGATATGGCTCGCCACTGTGGGGTCGCCTCGGCCCAAAAGTTCAGCTGCGTTGGCAAGTGTCTCCACCCGTCCGCTGTCCAGCCGCTCTTTAACCTTGGGGTACACCAGGGTGTGCAGTTCCGAAACATCAAGGGCGCGCGGGTTGATTTCCACGACTCCTGCCAGGAGTGGGCCGAGGCTGCTCGTTTGCTGGAAATGCCCGCTTATCTCGGCGTCCGCGATGAGTACCAGGGGTTGTGGGCTTGCAGAAAGGATGTCTTCAGTAGCTTTCGATACCTTCGTGACGTATTCAA
>NZ_JBNHEY010000023.1:0-365 GCF_059089725.1 Arthrobacter sp. M71 S08
GCCCGGCTGAGCTCGCTGCCTGAGGATGAGCTGTATGTTGCTGCGAAGGAACTGCAGGCCCCGTATGAGCTCGTGAAGGAAGTTGCTGCTGCGGGCAAGCTGCCGGTTGTGCTGTTCACCGCCGGTGGTATTGCCACCCCGGCCGATGCGGCGATGATGATGCAGCTTGGTGCTGATGGTGTGTTCGTGGGGTCGGGTATCTTCAAGTCCGGTAACCCGGCTGAGCGTGCCGCGGCGATCGTGAAGGCCACCACGTTCCACGATGATCCGGACATGATCGCCAAGGTCTCCCGCGGCCTGGGCGAGGCCATGGTCGGGATCAACGTCGAAGAGATCCCGCAGCCGCACCGCCTCGCCGAGCGCGG
>NZ_JBNHEY010000024.1:0-364 GCF_059089725.1 Arthrobacter sp. M71 S08
TGCCCGCTTATCTCGGCGTCCGCGATGAGTACCAGGGGTTGTGGGCTTGCAGAAAGGATGTCTTCAGTAGCTTTCGATACCTTCGTGACGTATTCAAGCAAACGCGCCTTTCTGAAGTCAGGTGGGCTGTCTCCGTAGACCTGTGCATTCGGAATGTTCGCTGTCCCTACGTTGGGACGCGCAGGAGGACTGGCCTGCACCGGATTCTCATAATCGTTCTCCACTGACGCTCTCTCGGGAAGACTGACCGTGCCCTCCTCAGCCAAGTCATGACGGGACGCGCTGAAGAGACGAGCTTCATCGGCTGTCACTGTCAGGATGGAGAAATGACCGTCTGCGGTCAGCATTGGCAGCAGAGGCCGAA
>NZ_JBNHEY010000025.1:0-301 GCF_059089725.1 Arthrobacter sp. M71 S08
CGCCGTTACCCGGATACAGCCACAGCCTGCCCGAAGAATCCCGAGCCAGAACATCGACCTTGCCGTCACCGTTGAAGTCACCCGGACCGACGATGCTGGTCATCGTATTCCACCCCGAACCGGCCTGCGTCCTGGTCAGCCACCCGCCGTCGCCGTTACCCGGATACAGCCACAGCCTGCCCGAAGAATCCCGAGCCAGAACATCGACCTTGCCGTCACCGTTGAAGTCACCCGGACCGACGATGCTGGTCATCGTATTCCACCCCGAACCGGCCTGCGTCCTGGTCAGCCACCCGCCGGC
>NZ_JBNHEY010000026.1:0-264 GCF_059089725.1 Arthrobacter sp. M71 S08
CCACCGGAACCCTCACCTACTACCCCTTCACCACCAACGGCTTCGGAACCGCCACCACCATCGGCACCGGCTGGACCACCTACACCCTCGCCGGAACAGACTTCGCGACACGCGCACCGCTGTCCGAGTCGGCTCCGGTTCCTGAACCGGCTCCGGCACCTGAGTCACCGTCGGTGCGGGCGCTTGCGGATATGGTGGCGATCGATTCATCCGGCAGGCTGTGGAACTACCCGGCTAACGGGAAGGGCGGCTTCGGCACACGAT